>DAOUDW010000034.1:0-218792 GCA_034430895.1 Anaerolineales bacterium
TGGTCCCAGGCCTCCACTTCCACTGGATAGCCGCCGATGGGCGCCACAATATCCCCGAAGTGCCGGTCCCACTTGAAATCATCCGGGCCGCTGTGCCAGTTATAGACCCGCTCACCGTATGCCCCACCGTGAATGGTCAAGCGTACGCGATCGACGCCGATGCCATTATCCACGACGTTGATCGCCACCCGCCGCCAGATCGGCCATGAAGCGGGGATGTAGATCCGAGGCTCGCCGTTGTCGACCATGATCGTGACCGCAGCTACCCCGCCCACGTTGCCCGCCTGGTCGCGACCGCGGGCGCGCACGCTGTAGCTGCCGTTGGACACCGTTTGCGTGTTCCAGGTGGTCGACCAATTTCCACCCCCGTCCGGGCTCAAGCCGCTCCAGGAGCTCCCGCCGTTATAGGAAATCTCAGCGCCGCTCAGGTTCAGATCGCTGCTCACGCCGCTGAGCGTGATCGTGCCGGTGGCCCAGGTCGTGCCCGTGGGGTCGGTGAATACCGTCGTCGGGGCGATGGTGTCGATCTGAAAGGACATGCTCTCGCTATCGTCTAATCCGGCGTTGTCCGTAGCCAGCAGCTCGACCGTGTGATTTCCATCGTTCAACGTGATCGGCCCGCTGTAGGCGTTCCATCCACCGCCATCGACCTCAGCCTGAAAGGATGCTAATCCCGATCCGGGTGAGGGATCGGCGGCGGAAGCATCGATCGTGACCGTTGAGACGTACCAGGATCCGCTTCCGGAGACCCCGCTGGCACTGCCGCTGATGGATGGCGGATTCGTATCCACGCTGCGGTTAGCATTTCCCATCAGGGAGCTGTCGCCCCAATCGGAGAGCGCCCAGAAGGTGAAGACGTTGGCGCCTTCGACCAGGTTGATCGAGCAGGAATCCCCTGAACAGAAAATTGAAGTCCCATTATGAGTGCCTTCCAGGGCGATGATGCTGTAGCCGCTGAGCGGCTCATTCCCTGAAAGCGAGAGACTGGCCGCGGCGGTGCAGTAGCTGTTGTCACCGGTCTGTGGACAGTTGATGTTCCCGGAGATCGTCGCTGGAGGGTGGGTGACTGTCTGCTCTACCATGGTGCATCCGGTCTGCCCGGCGGTGCAGCTCTCGATGCTGCTGGAGGAGCTGATCGAGCATGATATGCCTGGGGCATCGCATCTGACATCAACGGGAGGATAGGATGGCCAGCCGACGCATGCAGTTGGATTAAAGTAGGCTCCAACGTTAGAGGGGCAGCTGCTACCTGGTGGGCGGTACAAATCCAGTGTGCAATAATAATTCGTTCCGCCGTAACTGGTGGAGGCAACGTAGTGACAGTGCAGGCGCTGACGAACCCAAACCGGCTCGGTCCGATCAGGGCCGATATATATGGCCAGGACCGGCACGACGACCAGCAGGCCGAGCAGCAGCGCAAGCAGAGTAGCGACTCGCCGCGATCTTCTCGTAATTCGTATGTGATTCACTTTCATTTCCCGTCCCTAAGTTGATGGCCAGTCACGCGGTAGATACACGTAAAGCCGCAGGCTCCCCCGATCTGCGGCGACGGGCGTGTTATAAAATTCTCCCTCTGGCTAGAAATACTGTGATCAGTTTACATTAATAATGAAGGCAAATCAACTTGAAAGGAGGAAAGTGCTTGTAGGGTGGAAAAACTATATCCGTACTGTTTTCCGTTGGAACCTCGCCCTATAGTATGGGAAAATCGTGTCCAGATGATATTTTTCCATCCTGTACGGTCAATTTTCTAGAACGGATGTACATTTTCGGCCAGCACAATATCCTTGCCGTTAGTTTTTTGTAGCATATCGTTGCCGCAGCGGCAAAATTATGCTACAAGAAACACTCACAACTGACATTTTTACTTAACCATCCCAAGCGCGATTTGAACGTGCAACATAGGTTCAAGGGGAGCCTTGCTTTATCAGCTTGAGTTACTAGAGTCTGTACGTATTTATTACGCAGATTGGATTGAATATTATCGTAATCCAGCACATCCATCGATATCAGTTGCGGATATCCACCCACAACCGGTAATAGGCAGATATCGATCTGCTAGTCTTCCCCAGCTTCCCATCATCCTTTGACTTATGACCTCGCTTCGCTCGGTCTTCCGCTCAGGTTGAAAAGATGTGATTATCCCAGAGCGGCGTCTATGGAGTATGATAGAGAACGGCAGATCCCTATAAATCTTTGAAGTATGATTCACCAATTACCTGGGAACGCATGACACGAATTCAAATATCCCCCGATCAGCAAAACACTGTTGAAAGACCGATTCCAGGGTCACTGTTCCTGGAGGGAATTTCCGGTACGGGCAAGACGACAGCCGCTGTGGCACGAGTAAACCATCTCTTGGAAACCGGGATTCGTGCAGATTCGATATTTATCCTCATTCCACAACGCAGCCTGGCGGATCCCTACCGTAGACTTGTATCCCACCCACAGCGAAGGGCAGGTGGTGAGCTTACTATTGTTACACTTGGTGGATTCGCGCGGCGGATGGTCGAGTTGTTTTGGCCGCTGATCGCCGAAAATGCGGGGTTTGCCAATCCGAAAAAGCCGCCGTTATTCTTGACGCTGGAAACCGCACAGTATTACATGACTCAAACCATCGGTCCACTCATCGAGCGTGAACGATTCTTCGAGGGTCTTTCGATCCCGCGGAACCGCATCTTCAGTCAGATCATCGACAATATGAACAAATCCGCAGTTGTTGGATTCGATCTGGATGAAATCGGAGAAAGGCTGCGAGAAGCTTGGGTCGGTGAAGCGGAACAAGCCATTATATACAAGCAAGCCCAGGAATGTGCGACGTGCTTCCGAGAGGCGTGTCTTGAACGAAATTTGCTGGATTATTCCCTGCAGATTCAGGTTTTCAATCAGCAGCTTTGGCCGCATCCCGTTTTTCAATCCCATATTCAGGATCGGTATCACCATCTTATTACCGATAACCTGGAAGAGGATGTGCCGGTGTGCCATGACTTGCTGCAGGCGTGGCTCCCGTCCTTCGAATCGGCGTTGTTGATCTACGATCAGGTGGGAGGCTATCGTCGCTTTCTCGGCGCCGATCCGCAGAGCGCGTACCGATTTAAAGCCCTTTCCGACAAGCAGGTGACTTTTCATGAATCCTTCGTGGCGTCGCAGGGAATGCAAACATTCGCCGCCAGCCTTAAAGGTCAACTGGCCGAGGATCATGACGAGCTTGAACAGGCTTCGTTCGGGGATGTGCATATCGAATATCAACGCTATCATCCTCAGATGCTGGAGTGGGTTGCGGATGAAATTGCCAGCCTGATACACGAGCGCGGTGTACAGCCGGATCAGATCGTCGCCATCGCGCCCTTCATGGGCGACGCACTGCGCTTTTCGCTCATCGAAAATCTCTCCCAAAAAGGAATCCCCACTCGCTCCCATCGTCCTTCACGGGCATTGCGGGACGAACCTGCAGCGCAGTGTTTACTCACCCTGGCCGCCCTCGCGCATCCGCTGTGGGAGATCGTGCCTTCAGCGTTCGAGGTTGCGTGCGCATTAATGAATGTGATTGGGGAAATCGATCTGATTCGTGCCAATCTGCTTAGCAAGGTTCTCTATCGTTCGTCGCATGGGACTCCGGCTTTATCGCCCTTCGATCAGGTTCGGGGTGAAATGCAGCGCCGGATTACGTTTACTTTCGGCCAGCAGTATGAGCAACTGCGTAACTGGTTGGAGACCTACAAAGCCGGTCCGGGGCTTGAGCTGGATCACTTCTTGCGGCGAATTTTTGGAGAGTTACTTTCACAACCGGGCTATTATTTTTGGGGAGATTACGATGCGGGGAGCGTTGCAGAGAAACTGATCGAATCCGTACAGAAATTCCGTTGGGTTCTCGAGCATGAGTCCTCCTCCCGGAATGGATCGACTGGGCATCTCTATCTCGCCATGGTGCGTGATGGGGTGCTTGCATCTCACTACATCCAGGATTGGGAGAAACGGCCGCAGGATGCCGTCCTCCTTGCTCCAGCCTATACATTTCTGATGGCGAACCAGGCTGTGGATTACCAATTCTGGCTCGAAATCGGTAGTCCGGGGTGGTGGGAACGACTCTATCAGCCCCTCACACATCCGTATGTGTTGAACAGGAACTGGTCTCGGGGCGATGTATGGACCGATGACGAAGAATACTCCGCCCGACGTGAGACCCTTCATGCGTTGACGCAGGGACTCGTGCACCGCTGCCGCAAAGGGATTTATCTCGGTCTGAGTGATCTGGGAGAGGATGGCTTGAATCAGCGTGGTCCGCTGCTGCGGGCTTTGCAAGCAGTATTTCTCGCCCAACCTGGGAGCGGGGGAGTCGCTGATGTTTAAACCGCGCCCGAAACAAGCGGAGGTCCTGAACTATCGTCAGGGCCGAATGGGTGTGTCCGCCGTTCCCGGCAGCGGCAAGACGCATACCCTTTCCTGCCTGGCTGCAGAGTTGATCTCGGCAGGCGCTCTCCAGGATGATCAGGAAGTCCTCGTGGTGACCCTCGTAAATTCTGCAGTCGACCACTTTGCACATCGAGTTGCTGCTTTCATGATCGGACGCGGCTTAATGCCCAGGATCGGCTACCGAATCCGCACGCTGCATGGGTTGGCCCACGATATCTTGCGAGAACGACCCGAACTCGCCGGTCTTTCGGAGAATTTCCAGATTGTAGACGATCGCGCCCGCGATCAAATCATCCGCGGGGCTTGCGAAGCCTGGCTGCAGGGTAATGTCCATCTGCTGGATGACTTCCTCCATCCGGATGTGGATGCGAACCGGGTCGATAACATTCGACGATACGAGCTTCCGAAACTGGTCATCGGGCTGGCCACCAATTTCATCCGTACCGCAAAGGATTTGCAAATTACACCCGCAGAAATCCAGAGTAGGCTGCAGAACCTGCATGGCGTCTATGCGCTTCTTCGAATGGGGAGTGATGTTTTTGCCGACTACCAACAAGCGCTTCACTATCGAGGCGGCGTGGATTTCGATGATCTCATCGTTAAGGCGCTGCGTGCCGTGCAAGCGGATTCGAGTTATCTGGAGCGTTTGCGACACCGCTGGCCGTACGTGCTGGAGGATGAGGCGCAGGACAGCAGTCGTTTGCAGGAGGAGATCATTCGACTGTTGGTCGGGCCCGGTGGCAATTGGGTGAGAGTTGGTGACCCCAATCAAGCCATATTCGAAACCTTCACAACAGCCAGCCCACAATTCCTTCGGAATTTCCTCGCAGAGGCCGATGTCCAGGCGCGTGAACTACCCAATTCGGGCCGTTCCACCCGCAGTATTCTGGCGCTGGCAAATAATCTTATCGATTGGACACAGGGCGAACATCCCCGGCAAGAAGTGCGCGGCGCGCTTACCTTGCCTCACATCGAGCCGACACCGCCCGGTGATCCCCAGCCCAATCCGGAGGATCGACCTGAAGCGATCGGTCTCGTCGATTTGGCCTATACACCTACCGAGGAGGTTGCGGCCATTGGGAAATCGCTCTCCGAATGGCTGCCTGAAAACCCCGATCAGACGGTTGCCGTTCTCGTGCCTACGAATAGTCGCGGATTCCAAATCGTTAATGAATTAAAGGAGCGCGGGATTCCATACATCGAAATTCTACGCAGTTCTCGTTCGACACGCGAAACCGCCGGGGCATTGACGCTTATTCTCAGACATCTTCACGATCCATCTTCTCCCCGTCATCTTGCCAAAGCCTACCGCGTCTGGAATAGAGCAGCGCGCCAGGATCCGGAGCGCAGCGAAATAATGGAAATCGGAGCGAAATTGCTGCGACAATGTCGCCAACCGGAAGACTATCTCTGGCCGCGGGCGGAGATGGATTGGCTGGAAGAGCAAACAGCATCCAACACTCCCGTTATCGAATCGTTGGCCTCATTTCGCAAGCATGTTCAACGCTGGCATCGAGCCGTGTTGTTGCCCATCGATCAAATGATCCTGACGTTGTCTCAGGGTCTCTTCCAGGCACCCGAAGATCTGGCGCTGGTTTATAAACTCGCATCCATCATGCGCCGGGCGCAGGAGGTGAATACGGATTGGGATTTGGGAGCGTTCAGTAATGAACTTGGTGTGATCGCTAAAAACGAACGAAGGTTTATCGGTTTTAGTCAGGAAGATTTGGGTTTCGATCCGGAGGAACACAAAGGTAAAGTGGTCGTTGCTACGGTGCACAAAGCGAAAGGGCTCGAGTGGGACCGGGTATACCTGGCCTCTGTGAATAATTACGATTTTCCCTCTGCCTTGGCACACGATCAATTCATTGCCGAGAAATGGTATATACGTGATTCGTTGAATTTGGACGCAGAAGCGATGGCGCAATTGTCACTGCTCGCCGATGCGGATACTGGCTTTGACTATGTGGAAGGTGCAGCATCCCTTATTGCGCGGCTCGAGTATGTGTCCGAAAGACTGCGATTGTTGTATGTTGGGATCACTCGAGCTCGCAAAGATCTGGTGATGACCTGGAATACCGGGCGTCGAGGTGACCAGCAGCAAGCTGTACCTTTCATTGCCTTGCAAACGCTTTGGGAGTCTGAACGCGATGAATCTGCCGGTTGATTTCATTTTCAGCCAATCCAGCTTACAGGATTACGTCGACTGCCGTCGTAGATTTTTGCTGCGTTATGTCTTACGGCTTTCTTGGCCTGCCAACGTAACTGAGCCCGAAGCGGAACGCGAGCGTTTTCTTCATCTGGGAAATATCTTTCACCGCATGATCCAGCAACACAACCTCGGAATCCCTGCGGAGATTCTGGGAGAAGGATTGAGCGGCGATCTGCAAAGGTGGTGGGATAACTACTTGCAGTATCCCACCGCGGATTTACCTGGTATGCGCCGTGCGGAGGTCCTGGTCAGTGCGCCGCTGGCGGACTACCGTCTCGAGGCAAAGTACGATTTGCTGGCGATGGATCCTGGTAATCATGCCTTGATTGTGGATTGGAAGACAAGCCGGCGTCATCCATCCCCGAAATTCCTCGTCGATCGGCTGCAATCGAAGGTCTATCCTTATTTGCTTGTCTTGACTGCGCAGGATGTGGGTTTTCAAGGTCCCATACTTCCGGAGCAGATCGAGATGATGTATTGGTTTGCCGACTATCCCCAGGAACCGCATCGCTTCAGCTACTCCAAGGAACAATACGATGCAGATGGAGAAACCCTGATGACCCTGGTCGATGAGATCCGTTCACTCGAAGAACAGGATTTCGAGCGTACGACGGAAACGGCTCGCTGCACGTATTGCCCTTATAAATCCCTGTGCGGGCGCGGGATTGGCGCCGGGGAGTATCAGGCCTGGGACGACGAAGCTGAGGTGGATGTGGCCGTGGATTTTGACTTTGACCAGATCGCGGAAATCGAGTTCTGATGCTCAGGGACACGAAGTGGATTGAACCCGAGGGGTATGAATCCAGCGAATTGATACATGCCGCCGTTGGCGGCCATCCACTGGTTTCGGCAGTATTGCAGCGACGCGGAATTGAGAGTGTCGAAGCGGCGCGAGCTTTCATCGACCCGACTTTTTATCAATCGGCGCCTGCGGAAGAAATCCCCAATCTCAGCGACGCCGTTCTCCGCCTGGAAGAGGCGATCGCTGCAGGGGAGTCGATCTGTGTTTGGGGAGATTTCGACGTCGATGGTCAAACATCGACAACCCTGCTTGTTGAAGCCCTGCGGGCTTCGGGTGCCAGGGTGTCCCATTATATTCCCGTACGACAAATCGAATCCCATGGCGTTCACGTCGATCGATTGACACAGCTTTTCGAGCAGGACATATCTCTACTGCTTACCTGTGATACGGGCAGTTCGGCACATGAAGCCGTCGCTTTTGCAAAATCACGCGGGGTTGATACGATCATCACCGACCACCACGATTTGCCTGACAGCCTGCCGGATGCCGTAGCCATTGTTAATCCCAAGATGCTTTCGCAAAATCATCCGCTGCACGATTTACCCGGAGTTGGCGTGGCGTATAAGCTGATCGAAGCCATGAGTTCCGGTGTGAACAACATTCCCAGCGCTGCAAGCATGCTGGACCTGGTTGCATTGGGGATTGTGGCGGATCTGGCCTTGTTGCATGGTGACGTGCGTTATCTGCTCAAACGCGGGCTCGATTGTATACGCAACTCACCACGATTGGGTTTACAGGCCTTGATGGATATCGCTGGGGTTCGATCTGGAAATATCACCGAAGAACAAATCGCGTTTGTCCTTGCACCGCGCCTCAACGCACTTGGACGACTTTCGGATGCCAACAGTATCGTCGATTTCCTCACCACAATGGATGAGAAAAAGGCCAAAATTTTCGCCACTGAGTTGGAAGGTTTGAATGCCCGCCGCCGTTTGCTTTGCGATCAAGTTGCCCAGGCAGCGCTGGCGCAAATCGAGGATGACCCCTCGTTGCTTGACCACGCCGCTCTGGTTATCGCACATCGGCATTGGCCTACAGGCGTGATTGGAATCGTAGCCAGCCGTCTCGTGGAGCAGTTTCACCGACCTGCATTGGTCTTGTCCATTCAGGATGATGGATATACTCGTGGTTCTGCCCGTTCCATAGAAGGCGTGGACATTTCCGCGGCAATTTCAGCGCATAAATCCATTCTGGCAAGTTTTGGTGGCCACCCGATGGCGGCTGGGCTGGCAATTGAGACGTCTCGCATCGAGGACTTCCGCCGGCGATTGGGCGAGACGGTTGCTGATTACATGCGGGCGATCGATACCCAACCGCAAGTAACGATCGAAGCATATATGGATTTGAACGATCTAACACTGGATTTCGCGGACGACTTGGAACGGTTGGCACCATTTGGACCGGGAAATCCGCAGCTTGTTTTGGCTTCGAAAGACGTAAAAATCCTGGAGAAGAAGCAAATCGGTCGAGGGCGGGAACATCTTGTGCTTACGGTGGGCGATGAGAAGGGAGGAACCCAGCGGGTTATCTGGTGGGGTGGCGCGTCGGAACATATCCCCCAGGGGGTCTTTGATTTTGCTTACTATCTGCGATCTACGGAATACCGCGGCTTAAGAGAAGTGCAGCTAACCTGGGTAGACGGTCGAAGTCGTGAAGCCGAAGCGCCAGTCACTGAGAGAAAATCGCGCCGTATCGAGTTTGTCGATCATCGAGTGGATGCGAATTCACTCGAAACGATCAATCGACTGCAACGATCCGGTGTTCAGGTTTGGCGTGAAGGCCGGGCAAGCCAGAAGCTGGAAGGATGCTCGCGCTACGAATTGTATCCGTCAGAGGCGATTGCCATCTGGACACCACCACCGGGCCTGGAAGAGTTGCATCACGGTGTTCAGCTTGTTTCACCACAGAAAGTCTACCTGTTTTCTGGCAGCACCGACGATGATCTGGAGACGTTTCTGAAAACCCTGACGGGTATGGTCAAATTTGCACTTCGAACGAAAGAGGGGAAGATCAACATCTGGGAATTTGTCGCTGCAACAGCGCAGCGTGAATTTACGATTCACAAAGGCATTGCCTGGCTGATTGCACGCGGCGACTTGGATATATGTGATTCCGGATTGGATGAAATGACAGTGGTAAGGGGGATGGGGGAAAGCGATCCAGTCACTACGGCGAGATTATTAGACGAGTTGGAGACACTGATCGACGAGACGGCAGCATTCCGTAAGTTCTACACCGAAGGGGAACCGGAGCGATTGTTCGATATGTGATTTGGATTTGGAGCCACACCATTTATTTATTGGGGATGAATACGGAAAAGATACTTCCACCGTTCGGATTTTCATCGACCCATATCCTGCCCCCATGTGCGTCGACGGCCAAACGAGCAAATGCAAGCCCCAGTCCAGTCCCCCGACGTTTCCCTACTCGGCCAGGAACTTGTCCGAATCGTTCGAAAATCCGCTCCTGAAATTCCTCAGGGACTCCGGGACCGGTATCAATAACTTGAATGAGAATCCCTTGCTCGGATTTTTGGGTCGTTAAAACCACCTGACCGCCAGTTGGTGTGAATCTCAAAGCATTATCGAGTAAATTGCCGATCACACGTCGAATTTTTTCCTTGTCGACAGTTATCTTTGGCAACCGCTTGGCACAGGAATAATCGAGGATGATGCCGGCTTCATTGGCCTCATGGACGTAAGTTTCCACCATCTCTTCGCATACCTGTTTAATCGATACGTTTTCCAGGCTGAGATCGATTTCATCGGATTCGAGCTTGGCAATATCCAGCAGTGAATTTACCAGATTGAGCATTTGCTGTACGCTGCGATGGGAGATGGTGATCGCCTGACGAGCGACCGGAGATGGCGGCTTGGCGGGAATGGTGTCTTCGAGCAGTTTGAGACTGCCCAGAATTGCAGTCAGGGGTCCGCGGAGGTCGTGGACGATCATTTCCGTCAGCTGTTTTCGGGCTTCGTCCAGTTCCTGTTCTTCTGTGACATCTCGGAAAACAAGTAACGAGCCGATTAAATGCCCGCTTGCATCACGAACGGGGGTGATGGATCGTTGATACGTGCGTCGCGGTGATTTCGCGCTTTCGAAAACGGTGGCTTTCTCCCGATCGGCATCGCCTCGCTCAAGTTGAACGATGAAATCCTGTAGTTCCTCGGGATCGAAGCCCAGGGTTTTGGCTATATCGAGGTCTGTATGCGTGAGGTTTTTCCCCAGCATTTGCTCGATTACCAGGCCAGCTTGCGATGCAAATTGGGTGTTGGCAAGGATGACCTTACCCTGCGGGTCGACCATTAACATTGATTCTCTTGTGGAATTTAAAATCGCCAGGAGGCGGTTGTGACTATCGCGAATGCGTTGGAACAACTCTGCATTTTCGAGTGCAATCGCAGCCTGGCTGGCGATCGTTTGCGCGGTGCGGATCGTATTTTCGATGTAAAGTCGTTCATTGGCGGAGAAAACCTCAATAATCCCTAAAGTCTGCTCTCCGGCGATGATGGGAACGACCAGGATGCTTGAAGCTCCATGAAACGTGGATAGATAGACTTTTGCAGCCGGACTCGGTGCATCCTGAAGTGTCCACTGTACCGTTATAGAGTCACGGATGGCAGTATCAATAACAGCGATCTCGTTTGCTTTTTGAATGACCGATCCTGATTTTTCGGCTGTATCTTTCCAGAGACTTGCTTGAGGAGAGAGTGTATTCTCTTCTGGGTTCCAGCGAGAGACCTTTGCGCCGTCGCTCTCTAAAGCGATGCAGATGCTTTCTGCAATCACCATGGCAATCGCATCACTGTCAAGCGTCGATGCGATATGTGTGCTGGCTTTGAAAAGTAAAGATTGCTCATGGAGTCTCGTCTCAAGCTGCTGATAAAGTCTCGCATTGGTAATGGCGACAGCGGCCTGCGCGGCGAGTTGGGTAAGGAATTTTTCATGTTCAGCGTTGAAAATGGAGGGCTTTGTATTTTCTACTGTAATGATGCCGAGAACATTACTTTGACGTGTTATTGGAACGCTAAGGAGGCTGCGTGTATGCCTGTTAATCCAGTTGAGATGGTCTGGGTCTTTGGTCGCATCGGCGATATTGCATATTTTGCCGGTTCGGTAGGCAATCCCTGGCGCTCCATCATTGATATTGAAAATAGCTCCGGTCCCAAGGCTGGGAGAAACGTCCGGATCGGTGCGTTTGGCGACGATCCGTAATGCACGCTGTTCTGGTTCATAGATGGCGAGATTACCCTGGGTTGCATTGGATATCCGGACGGCATGTTTCAAGATCGCTTCGAAGAGTTCCTTCGTATCGAGGGTGGCATTCATTTCAAGGCCGATGGATTCCAATGTGGCCAATTGATCGACTTGCTTGCGTAGTGCGAGATCCGTGGCGGCATGTGCTCGCGCATTTGCCACAGCTAAAGCGGCCTGGGCAGCAAATGTCTTGAGCAATTCAATTTGATCGTCTTTGAGGGTTTCGGGCTCCGTAAAGTAAACAGAAAGCTGCCCTATCGTGCCGGATGGTGTAATCAGGGGGAAATCGGCGAAAGCTCGAATGCCCTCTTGTTTAAATTGTTCTTTTACCGTTTCCGACAGATCGGAGGTTTTCACATCTGAAACCAGGATCGGTTTTTCTCGGATGAAGGCTTGGATTTGTTCTTCTTCCTGCAACGGGATGGTCATCCAGGCTTTCATGAATTCGTCTGTGAGATTTAGCCCATGTGCGAGGAATAACTCACCCAGATCTTTCTCGTAAAGGAAGATGGCGGATTTCTCGCCTCCACCCACACGGATGATCGATTGGCTCACCAATTCAAGCGCACGTTCGGGATCCAACGTGGAACTCATCGACACCGTGATTTTGTTTAATGAGGCTAACGCCTGAGCTCGATTTCGTGTTTGCTCGTACAACAAGGCATTTTCGATCGCTACGGCAGCCTGGCCTGCGAGGGTCGTTAGGACTTCGAGATCTTGATTTTCGAAGGAATTTTGCTCTACGGTATGGAAGACGGCCAGGCAGCCGATTGTTCGCTCCGCACTGAGGATGGGTACGCCAAGCCAGGCTTCAGGTGCATTATCGATTTCGGGAAGTCCCATTGTGCGCAGTGCCTGAGGCGCGTCATGCGGGATGAGGATAGGCAATCCTAGGAGTATGACTCGATCGGTAAGACGGTCCATGAATGGTCGTGCCTGCCATTGTTGAATGACCCCGTCTCGGATCGCCAGTGGATAGGTGATTAGATCTTCGTCGAGGTCGTGGAGGGCGATATAAAAATTATCTACTTTTAAGAGATGCGAAACCTGTTTATAGATTGTGGATAACAAATCGTCCAGATCAAGACTGGAACGCATGGCCTGGCTGATACTGCTGATCGTAGAAATCTCTTGAATTCTGCGCTTGATATGGCGATCTGCAATGACCAATCGACTGACGACGGGTGAGAATAGGGCAATGATTGTGCCATAAAGAATTAAGGTCGGGAATCCCAGCGTAATGTATGCAGCAGCGTTAATAATGCCGAAAGGAACAGGGATCATCGTGACGAAAAGGGGAATGCGAAAATCGGGGATCGACGCTCTGGGCGAGTCGAAAATGAGATGATCCAACCAATGCAAAGATATAAACAGCAGTGTAAAGGTTATGCCTAGTCCTGTGCTGGAGAGAATCGATGGTGGCTGATTGGCTGTGACGAGCGGGCTTCCTCCGAGCAATAGGTAAACCTCGAAACCACCTGAAATACTCAGCAGTTGCCGGCTGAGACTGAGCGTCCATGATTTGAACTCTCGCCATAAATCCAGGGGTTTATCTGAGCGAAAATTTTCCCGAAAACCATGATAGGTCTCACCGATCGCAAGTCCGATTAAAACGGCGAGGCCTGCGGCACCCGGACCGAGTGCGACTCCCAGTGTTAGGCTGATGGCGTGGGTAAAATTGATCTGCACCTGACCGACCGGGATGGGGAAGTTCGCCAGAAACGCGATAAATGCTGCACCGATCAGAATGGCATCCCATTGCGGGATAAATCCGGCTGAAGGAGTCAGCCACAGACCTAGGGTGACCAGGCTGGCGACGGCCAGAATCCACCATATGTGTTGCGGCCATGATCTTGTATCCGCATTATCGTTCATTGGACTGGTCTACTGGAGCGGTTGGAAAAGTGTAGCATGGCGAACTCATTGGTCGGATATTTGTCAGGGCGTCGGTGTAGGCGATGCATCCCCATTTGGCAATTCGTCGGGTGTTGCCGAAGATGATGTCGGTGTCTGCGTGGGCGTACGTGTCGGTCCTTCCCCGCGCAACTCGGCGAGATGGATTTCAGCGAGTTCTAACGTCTCTGGACGAACGTGTTCCAGTTCGAGGATCCAACGCCAGCGCATGATCGCATCGTCGATGGCTTCGGGGTTGGATTCATAGATCCTAGCCATGAGCGCGTACGCCTCGCCAATCTTTATCTGTTCGTTGACATATATCGGCTCAGTATTCGTAGTCGTTTGTGCCGCCGTCGTTGCATTAATGGCATCTTCGTAATGCCCCAGATGGATGTGCGCGTCTGCGAGGTGGAAGAGGAGATCGTAGGTCTCCTGGCCGTAACGGCTGGCGAGCAGTAGATCATCCAATGCAGCCTGGTAATTCCCTTGCCGCAAGTAAACGATCGCACGAGCGATAAAGGCTGGTGCATATTTTTCGTTGATTTCAATAGCCTTGTTTGCTGCATCCAGAGCTTCTTCCAGATTGCCAAGGCTGGCTTGTGCTCGTGCAAGCGCTGCCCAGCCTCGATGATCTTCAGACTGGTAGGTGGTGTAGGTCTGAAGCGGCCAAAGGGCAGCTCCAAAATTGGAAACATCGAAGCTGTTCACGCCCCAAGATACATAGGCGCGTCCTACGGCGAGGTAACCTTCCAGAAGGGAGGAGTCTTCTGCGCTGCCTGTCACCGCATTATCCAAGGCTTCATTGTAATTCCCGAGATTCAATTGCGCTTCGCTCAGGAAAATGTAGATCCAGGGTGTGGTTACTCCCTGTTCAATGGATTCCTGCATTGTGCTTTCGAGTTTCAACCAGAGTTTTCTGGAGGAGTAGTATTTTCCCAGATCGATGTGGATCTCCGCTAACAGTGGTTCTCGACGCAGGGCACTCTCGTAATCGGCAAGCGCGTTACTGTCCTCATCTCGCGCCAGGAATGCCCGTGCCCGACCGATGTAGGCCGGTGTATAGTCTGCGTTGGCATTGACGGCACTATCGTATGCCAATATCGCTGAGCCAGGGCTGCCGCTCAGCCGCAGTGCTTCTCCACGGAAATAATGCACATCTGCCGCCTTCGGTTCGCTTTCGAGGATTTGATCGAAGTAACCCAAGGCGGTTTCGTAATCTCCATTGAGTAGGGCGCTGATTCCCGCATCATAAGCTTCGTTAGCGTGAGGGGTTACACCGATCATGGGTGTCGATGTCGGCGAGTTATCTACCAGTAAGGCCAACGGTGTACTCGCAAATTCAGTGGGAATGGGTGTGCGCATGACGCGCGTCGCGGCGGGAACGGGAGTCGCCGTAGAGGTTCCGGGCAAGAAAGTGCTGGTTATCGTTCCGTCGAGTGGAGGCAGTTCTGCGGCTGTGCCAGAGTAATCCTTTTCAAAGATCGATTGGATGGTTGATTTTATCTGCGGCAAGAAGAGAATAACTGCCCCAATGAGTACAAGGCCTGCGACCGCTATTCCTATGGTCTTCCAAGGCACGTCTGCAGGGGGTTTTGGTTTTGGTTTCTGTGTGATCTCGAGGGTGGGTTGGTGTTCTTCTTTGGGTGTTTCCTCTTCGATTTCCTCCAAACCGAATTTGAACTTCCTGCGAGGCATCTGCGTTGTGGAAGCGAGTTCTGCCTCATCGGGTTTTCTTGCGCCGATAATCGCCAGACCTCGTAAAGCGGCACGATTTGTCGGATCGAGTCGCAGGGCGGATTCAAGACAGTATTTGCGTTCGCGAGGCGATTCCACAACCGCGCTCATCCAAATCCAATACTCGACATTCGATGAGTCAGCTCGGAGTAATCGGGCGAGCAATTCTCGAGCTTCGGATCGATTCCCTGCTCGTGCAGCTGCGATAGCTTCTGTAAGCGTTGTACTTGTAGAATCCGCCACGTGTTGTTCCTCGATCTTTAGGAGAAAGTCTAGCATAGCGTTTTTCTTCGCACAACGCTACCCCCCATTGGTATAATCGCCCCACTGTGACAGATAAAGTTTATCGAATTGTCGTTTTCATTCTATCCATGATGATTGCCTCTTGTGCTGGTTATGCGGGTGGAAACACGCCATCCGCGACGAGTACGTTAAGACCCTATCGACCCACAAGCTCCCCAACCGCCCGATCACGAGTAACGGCGATCGCTTCACAAGCACCACTCGGGCCGACGCCGACGCCGCTCGTACATGTCGTTCAATCGAATCAGACGTTGATCGGCATCGCAATTCTCTACGGTGTCGATCTGGAGGATCTCTTGCTGGCTAACCCGGGCATCGATCCACAATTCCTAAGCGTCGGCATGGAATTGATCATCCCAGGTGAAGGTGGGCAGCCCGTCGATGCACTCCTGCCGACACCGACACCGGTTCCGCTGGCACTTTCGCCCGTGCGTTGTTACCCGACATCTTCCGGCGGGTTGTGGTGTCTCCTGGACATCCGTAACGATACTGCGGACGATGTTGAAGGCCTGGTCAGCTTGATCTACCTTCTGGATGATGAAGGAGAGGTGTTGGATCAACGCGCAGCGTATGGAATATTGAATCGCCTCCAGACGGATAGCCATATGCCCCTGGCGAGCTTCTTCCCGTCATTTCCTGAAGAGATGGATTCTGCTGTTGCTTCGATGCTTAGTGCTGTCCCGGTAAACGATGCTGAATTACGTTATCGGGATGTGGAAGTATACGTCACCTCAAAAATAGTAGAACCGGATGGTTTGAGTATCGTGGTGCGAGGCGAACTCGAAACGATTGCTGGGGATAAAGAGACTGAAGTAAAGATACGACTTCTGCTGATAGGGCTCGATCAGACTGGTGATGTAGTTGGCTTTCGAATCTGGGAGCGAGCCTCGACAACCCAGCTTGGGGAAACCGATGCGTTTGAATGCACTGTTTATAGTTTTGGGGGAAGAATCGAAAGTTTTGAGGTTTTGGCCGAAGCTCGTATCGTCCCTTGAAGATTTCAAGCACGTTTCTTCTTTGAGTATTCCGTCTCCAATTTGACGACCGTGAATGAACGCCCCCAGGCTGCTTTATCCAATCGAACTTGGCGGAAATCCAAGTCAAGACTACAATGTGGCCGGTTACCACACCGATGTCGGTCGATGATGTGAGCACTTTGATCTTGTTCTTGAGGCAGGCATGATAAAAGCCACCTATCATTTTCCACGCAGTTTCCTATGGGGCACTGCGACTTCGTCGCATCAGGTCGAAGGCGATAATCGTAATAATGATTGGTGGGCTTGGGAGCATCAAGGAGATCGTATCGATCAGAACCAACGATCAGGAAAGGCCTGTGAATGGTGGTCCGGCAGATGGCGGGAGGATTTCGACCGGGCAGCTGAAGCAGGTCAAAATGCGCATCGGCTCTCGATCGAGTGGAGCCGCATCGAACCCAATCCGGCACTCTGGGATGATGATGCGCTTTCTTATTATCGAGAGATCATTCAAGGTGCACTCGATCGGGGTTTGAAACCCATGGTGACACTCCACCATTTTTCCACACCGCAATGGATTCAAGATCGTGGAGGCTGGCGGAATCCCGAAGTCGCACGCCATTTCAAACGTTACGCACGCAAGGTCGTTAAAGGGTTGGGAGACTTGGTTGACTTATGGATAACGATCAACGAACCGAATGTTTTCCTGTATTTCGGATACCTGCAAGGAGTTTGGCCACCCGGAGATCGGAGTCTGCGAATAGTTCCTGAGGTAATCACAAACATCATTAATGCACATGTGGCGGCATACGAGACCATCCATGATTTGTTTCCCAATAGCCTGGTTGGTGTGGCGCATCACTTTCGTGGTTTCCGACCGATGAACCCTCGCAATCCACTGGATGGTTGGATTGCCCGGATGAAGCACCGATCGTTCAACAATTTGTTTCCTCAAGCTTTGTCCGGTGGAAGTGTGCGATTCTTATCTACTCGTCTGAATCTGCCGCATGCAGCGTGTACACAGGACTTCTTTGGATTGAATTACTACACGACCGAGCAATCTTCTTTCAATCTTTTTCGACCCAAGAAAGCCTTCGAAGCCGGGTCTTTTCCCGAGGGAGCCGATATCAGTCCGAACGCGTACGTCGCCAACGCCCCGGCAGGTCTCTGGGATGCCCTGCGTTGGACAATGCGCTATAATACGCCCGTTTACATAACAGAAAACGGTACGGAGGATGCAAAGGACGATTTTCGCAGGCGTTATCTCGCCTTGCACGTTCATAAGGTCTGGCGAGCGGTGAACTTCAGTTGGCCCGTGCGGGGATATTTTCACTGGTCCCTGGTCGATAATTTTGAGTGGGAGCGTGGTTGGACTCAGAAATTCGGGCTTTGGGCGTTGGATGTGGAAACGCAGAAGCGCAGCAAGAGAAAGAGCGCCGATTTCTACGCGGAGATATGTAAACACAATGGGCTATCTTCTGATTGCGTGGCGAAATACGCGCCGGACGTTTTTGAGGCGTTGTTTCCACCAAGAAAACCAGCCGAGTTGATGCCAGATGGATAATCAACGAATTATGAACGGGAAAAAACGACGCGGTAATCCGGTGTGGTTCTTCCGGGGGCTGCTGTTGGTTGTAATCGTCGCAGCGATCGGGGGAATCAGCTTTTTGGATGCGCAAAGTGGATCCGCCGCGCAGCAGGAAGACCCGCCGTTTGCATTTCCATTCGCCGGTGAGCCGGGACCGGATAGCTGGTATTTTATTCAGGCGTATGGCAACACAGACTTCGCTTATCGCTTTCGAAATTCAACGTACGTGGCGGGGCAGGGTCTTCATTTCGGTGTAGACATCGCCGCACCTTGTGGGACGCCCATCCTGGCGATTGGTGATGGCACGGTCTACAGCGTGGATAGCTGGCATGGCGCAGCGCCTCACAACTTGATGATCAACCACGATAATGGCTACGCATCCTTCTACGGGCATTTATTGGTGCGGTCTCACCTTAAAAAGGGTGAGAAAGTCGTACAGGGACAGGTGGTTGGCCAAGTGGGTGATCCGGACCTGACGTGCGCTTCGAGACCCCATATCCATTTGGAAATCCGTTCGATAGGTCATACCCGCGCTTATAATCCACTCCCGCTGATCGATGCGGACTGGGAACGCCTTGCCTTGATCGGTGGTGCACCACATATCTTCGAGATGGATATGGATAATCCTCGCAAGTGGCAAAATATGCTGGACCAACCGGATACTCGATTTGGCTATCCCCTCCTGAATGATTATAAAGATGCTTGGCCGCCGGATTGGTGAGGGGTAAACGGTGAAACTGCGACTTGGATTCCTTCTTTCCGCGATAATACTCGCTGCTTGTGCGCATAACACCAGTACGCCGACATCATTTCGACTCCCCTCGTGGAGTATACCGAAAGGATTGGCGAGACCGGTGACCTTGCCGGAGAGTCTCCCCGAGGAAATCATCTCGGAAACGGCTACCCCATTCTTGCCCGTCGAGCCGACGCCCGCTGATCCTCAGCCGATCCAGCTTGCAGAGGGAGGCTGTTGTTCCCTTCCGATGTGGTCGCAGGATTCGCAGTGGGTCATATTCCTCGATGAACCCGGGGAATATGCTTCCGCCGGATTGTACGGCATACCGATTACCGGTGGCGAGAGCACAATCGTCAACGACCAAGTGGGCGTGTATTCCAAATCGAGGACTCTGGTCGCTTACCCGGAGGCAGGCCGGGTGTATGTCGAGCGATGGGCGGATGGAACACGTTGGGCTGTCCCCAGTGAGGGTCGCATTGTATCCTTCTCTCCGAGTGGCCGATTTATCACATGGGCGGTCGGATCACGCAGCATTCGTTATCCGGATGTGCGGCAAAGCACAATCTGGGTGGCAGATTTCGATGGCAAGAATGCCCACGAAGTGATCACGGTAAATGGCGGCTATTTGATCGGTTGGGACGTGGGAGAAAAAGGAATCTATGTAACCGGAAGGCTCGGCCCATCCATGCCTTCGGGAATCTGGCATGTCAACCTCGAAACCAGCGCCGCGCGTTTGGTGATGGAAGCTGAACGACCGCGCAGCGCACTGTTATCGCCCGGGGGCAGCTATATTGTCTTCTACATCGCCTTGTCCTCCGATCTGGAAGCCAACGGATTGTGGGTTGTTCCCACGGATGGGTCGCCGGGGATCAAACTCGACCTCTTTGGGGCGTACCGCTGGCGTTATGATGATATGCTCGTAGTGATACCGCTGGAAATGGATGCGCCAGGCATCTCTCTCTGGCAGGTCGATGCATCCTCGGGGGAAGCGCTTCAGCTCACGTACCCGGAACTAACCTCGATTTCGATTGCGAATAACGATTGGCAGATCTCTCCTGATGGTCGACAGATGGTCTACCTCTCAGCAGAAGACCGCAACCTTTGGGTCTTGCGTCTTCCCAATCGATAATGGCGACATGATATAATCACGACCGGAATTGCGAAAACAAAACAGTTTATTGCATGGAGAGGTTGCGTAGTCTGGCCTAACGCGCGCGCCTGGAGAGCGCGTGAGCCGCAAGGCTCCGTGGGTTCGAATCCCACCCTCTCCGCCAGCCGACACCGCTACGGCGGTGTCGTTTGATTCCAACCTGCTGCGATCATATTTTGGTGCGTAACGTTGACAGTCGTTCGGGGGAAGGGTATGCTCACAAGGAGCGTCCGGATGGGTCCGACGCGGCGGAGACCTTCCAACCCCGTCAGGTCCGAGAGGAAGCAGCGGTACGAAGGTATCTCCGGGTGCCGTTGGGGTGCCGATCTGGGCGCTCGTCTGTTCGGATGATCGGCTGCGGAATTGGGAAAAAGAAAAGGCCGCCCCGCGGTCAGCCTCAGCCAGGTCGTTAGGGTACCTGACGTAGATAGGCCCACTCTTTTACGGCCGCTCAACCAACCCTCCGTTAGGGGAAGAGTGGTTGCTCACTGTCACAAACGGGGTAGCCTTTATCCCACATAGGGGATAATTTAAATTATATCACCTGCAAAACAACATGGTTTTGATTCCTGGATCACCAAGGATCTAATCGGCCCCGGATGTGAATGAGCCTGATTCCTCCAAGGTGTTGTTTCTGGTAGCATAATTTTGCCGCTGCGGCAACGATAGGCTACAGTTTCACACACGGCAACGATATTGTCCTGGCCGAAAATGTACATCCGTTCTATAAAATGCCTGTAAGGGGAATAACCTCATCTGGATGGATCAAGCATTCTGCCCTTCAACTATCAAAAACAGCTGCAATACTTATATTATGTTATGTCTTCCCAAACGGCAACGATATGCTCCTAAATTTCACCCAGGCGACAATATTATGGAGCAAATCCAAGTTTGAGGGGGAGTAGCTACGGGGCAATTTTAAGTACAACCGGCAATAATATGGTCACAATCCCTGCAAGATTATGGGTTAAGTCACAGTCAGAATATATGACGAGCTCCCGACGTTAGAATTGTCCGGGAGCTCGCCGCGCCAAGGGGGTGGGGGGGAAAAAGAGGTTATTCGATGTTCTTACTTACTCCTTGATGGTTATACTTGGATTCGCTGGATACGAGTTTTACCTTCCAACAATGTTCCAAGTTCGACAACAATGTTTGCTTTAGATTCGAATACGAATTTCCGATTGCTCGTAACCGATCCTGTTCTCAACTTAAGGGTGTGATGCCGTTTGGCGAAGTGGGCCCCCAGAAAAAAATACCGCCCGCTTCGGCAGCTGGCTATCCTAGTTGAAAATACAACCTTAGACCCTATAGCTTTGCGTCACCACCTTTCGGTGGCTTTGCCTTTTCGACGAGCATGATGCTCGAAGCGAATTCAATTATGCACTAACCATACTCCCTGAAGGATAAAAGTACAATCCCACCTGAATACTATTTCTCGAGATTACTTCCAGTTCATTTTGAGTGAGTAGAGGGGAGGAAGAAGCAAGTCTCCCTTTTCCCAAACCAACGATAGCGGTTGGTGGCGATGATGCGATAGACAAAGTCGCGCAATGGTCGTGGGAAAACTCGCAGCGCCGACCACATGTTCCAGGGGAAAGGCATTTTACGCAGGATGCGTAATGCCGCGTCGCTGCGCTTGTAGAGAGCATGCTCTTCAATCAATACAACCGTCTCAATTGTATCCCTGGAAAGCCGATTGATTTCCATCAACGAACTGCCTTGTGGGGATTGTGAGGGGATGAAGGAAAAGATTCTGTTCTTATCTCTTCGATGCAGAAAATGGACGAATCCAGCACACAGATTGCAGAACCCGTCGAACAGGATGTTGGGCTTAGCGTTCATTGAATTCCCTCGTTGACAGGGCGCTCGATGATGTTATGCGGCACACGGCCGTATTAGCCTGGGATGCTTCAGGTACTGGTGGTGCAAACGGACGGTGCCGGACCGGTTGAGGACACACTCGCGTTTGGTGAGTTGAAACTCGAAATTTTCTTCCGAATGGACGTGCTTCCACAATTCGGGCACACGACTTCATCCCAGGATCCGCTGCTGCGCACCAGCTCTTCGAAGGGATGATCGCAGGTCTGGCATTGAAACTCGTAGATTGGCATCGAACAAACTCCATTGCTCCACGTGCACCAGGTAGATGAATATTCACTACCCGGATGCAAGAATTTGGTTTCGTATGATTAGATGCAAGCCGAATAGATTGGTTACATGGAATATGGTGAGAAACTTTTCATTCCATGTTTATTTTGGCTCCCAATGCACAAATTCGTTCGGCTTGGTATACTCCTCCTCGCCTATGAATGTTATCAAGGTGCTCGAGAAAACCACGAAGTTCACTCGTCTGGTGTTTGCAGCAGTGGCGTTTTGCATTAGCGGTCTGCTGCTGGTCATCTTCGGGACATCGAAAGTAGTCTATGTCATACTCGATGGTGAGACGCTTCGGGTACGCACGTACGCTGCCAGCGTGTCCGCTGTCCTCGATGCAGCCAGGATTGATTATATCGCAGAGGATCGGATTGTCCCCGAGATTGATGCACCGATCGAGGATGGAGACGTCGTTCGGGTGACCCTCGCCGAGCTGGTCGTCGTGGAGGTCGATCGCCAATCGATGCCGGTCCTTATGGCTGAACTCGCACCGGCGGATATTCTGGCTGCGGCGGGTTTCGATCTGCTGCCGGGCGATCGGGTCTGGGTTGACGAGATGCGCTTGGAAGACGCCAGCCTTGTGCCCGATGAGAGGCCTGATCACATCCGGGTCGAGAAAGCCGTGCGTATCCCCATCGATGTGGATGGTGTACGTCAGGAAATGTATTCCGCAGCGCCGACGCTGGGGGAGGCGTTGTGGGAAAACGGGTTTTCCCTGCGCGAAGGGGATCGACTGATCCCAGACGTCAACACTCCATTGGACGAAGTCGAATTGGCCGTGTTCGATCACGCCCGTCCGATTGTCGTCGAAGTCGACGGGTACGAAATCCATACCCTGGCGGCCGGCACGACGGTGAGGGAAGCGCTGTCCCAGGCCGGTATTACGCCCACTGGTTTGGATACCATCGAACCCTATGAGAATCAGCCCGTTCCGGAAGATGGACGCATCGAAGTAGTGCGAGTCATTGAGGAAGTGATCGTCGAAATGGAACCGCTGGAGTTCGGGCTCCCCAAATATCAACCTGCGCCGGATCTGGAACTCGATACGATCCAGGTCATAGACCAGGGGACCTACGGGGTGTTGGCCAATCGCATTCGTATTCGTAACGAAAATGGTGTGGAGGTTGCGCGCGAGGTGGAAGATGCCTGGGAGGCCGTCGCTTCTTCACCGCGCATCCTCGGATATGGCACGAAAATCGTCGTCCGCACGCTTAACACCCCCTACGGAACGATCGAATACTGGCGGGCCATACCGGTCTATCAGACCTCCTATTCGCCGTGCAACCTGGGCGTTGATTACTGTGGAGAAATTACAGCCAGTGGAAAGAAACTGAAACACGGCATGGTGGGTGTGATTCGCAGCTGGTTCAACAAAATGCAAGGTTGGCCGGTGTATGTGCCGGATTACGGAACCGCTACCATCGAAGATATCGGGGCGGGAATTGCCGGGAAGGATTGGGTCGATCTGGGTTACACGGATGAAGAGTACGTAATCAAGTACGGTTGGACCACGCTGTATTTTCTGACTCCCGTGCCGCCGGCAAATCAGATCCCCTGGATTCTTCCTTGACAGGAGCAGCCATGATCGGACGTATGAAGCCTTATCTGCTCGTACTCATGATGCTTGTGGTATCTGCGTGTGGTGTGAGCGGCGTGCCGGAACGCATCGTCGAGGACTACTTAACTGCTGTCGTCGCCGGCGACGATCTCCGTGCTGCCAATCTGTCCTGCGCGGAGTGGGAAGGGCGGGCGCGCATGGATGCCGATTCATTCATGAACGTCCAGACGACGATCGAGGAGATGCACTGCGAGGTCGTCTCGCAAACGCAAACCACAGCTGAAGTGCACTGCGTCGGACGTATCGTGGCCGATTACCAGGGGGAGAATCAGACGATCGATCTATCGCTGCAGACCTATCGATTGATTACAGAAGATGGTGTCTGGCGATTTTGTGGAAATCCGTGAGCGAAAGGTTCCTGCGGATGTTACGTCGTTTGCTCTCGCGTGAAAACCTGATTGCCCTCGTACTCTGCTTGATCATCATCGGCGTGGTCGTCCTCACGGCTGACCCATCCCCAATCTGGATTTATCAGGGGTTTTAATGACCCTGGCGCATATTTTTATCTTTGCACTCCTGAGTATTCTCGTCGGTCGACTGCCCGAAAATCGAACCCGGTCTTGGATTCTCTTCATCGCCAGTTTACTGGCAGTCTTCGCCTTGCAGCCGGAGACATCACTGCGCCAGTTTGATTTCTGGCTTCCTTTGGCGACGATCGCCTTGACGGTTTTAACCTGGTTCGTCGTGCGTGAACGATCGCCGCTGGTATCCGAAGATCGTAATTCGTTGCTTGCGATCGTGGCTGTGATCCTGGCCATCAGCGTCGCGCGTATTCTTCCCCGACCAGTGATCACAGCGACTTATCCACCGCAAATCCAATTTGTACTCCTGGCGTTGATCCTCACGGCGGCGATCGTCACCGCAGTCGCTACCGTCCGGCAGGAGCGATCTGGGTTGATGCCGGCGACGATTGTTTTTATCGTGCTCTTGTTTGTCGTTTTGAAGAGCGAGCCGCTTCAGCTTGGGTTAAGCCGTAGGCTGCGCATCATTACCGGGCAATCACCCGAACTCGCCAGCCGAGTGGACCTCGTCTGGCTGGGCTTCTCCTACATCGCATTTCGCCTGATTCACACCTTGCGGGATTGTGCTGCGCGCCGGCTGCAGAGGGTGAGTTTGCGGGAGTATCTAACGTACGTTTTATTTTATCCCGCACTCACAGCCGGACCGATCGATCGCCTTGAACGCTTCGTTGTTGACTTACGGCAGTTCCAGAGGTTGACGCCCGTGCGCTTCGCCCGCGGCGGGAAGCGGATTGCCATCGGAATGTTGAAGAAATTTATCCTGGCGGATTCCCTGGCGATCCTGGCGCTGAATGAGGTCTCTGCTGTGCAAGTCGAATCGCGATTATGGCTTTGGCTGCTGCTATACGCTTTTGCCTTTCAGATCTACCTCGATTTCAGCGGGTATACGGATCTGGCGATTGGGATCGGCACTTGGGCGGGAATCGATTTGCCGGAAAACTTTGAACGCCCTTACCTGCAAGCCGACATCCGTGCTTTTTGGAACCGCTGGCACATCACTCTGACGGAGTGGTTTCGCTTCTACGTATTCAACCCACTCACACGACGGCTGCGCACGACGCGCGTGAGACTCCCCGTGTGGGCCATCATCTGCCTGGGCCAATTTGTAACCATGATTTTGATCGGGATGTGGCACGGGATCGCCTGGCATTTCCTGCTTTGGGGTTTGTGGCATGGTGTTGGCTTGTTTCTCCACAATCGCTGGCAGTCTATATTCCAGAAGTACAGCCCGCGGGCGAGTGCGCTGCGGGACCATGCCGTATGGCGTGCGATTGGCGTTTTCTTCACCTATAACTATGTTGCACTGGGCTGGGTTTGGTTTGCCATTCCGGATGTGGATGCCGCTTTCGATGTACTGCGGAAATTGACGGGAATGTAAGATCATGGCACGTGATATCGACAGGGATGCATGGAGTTGGACGAGGATCACTCGCTTACTGGTTAAAACGGCGGTGTTGTTCATTGTTTTCAATCTGGTCTTCGCGTTCTTCGACATTTGGCCGCTGATTGGGAAACTCTCCGTCTACAATACCATCGTACCGGGGCGACCCCGCTTGCCCTATGGCAGCGATCCGGAGCGATCTTACAATCTCACCACATCCCAGTTGGACGTGATAATTGCATCCCACGAGATCGCTGGGGAAGTTAAAACCACCGACGAATACCGTATCCTGATTCTGGGTGATTCCTCGGTCTGGGGCTTTCTCCTGCAGCCCGGGGAGACGCTGCCGGCGCAGCTCGATGCGGGCGCCTACCACATGGCCGACGGCCGGCGCATCCGGGTGTACAACTTCGGCTATCCGACGATGTCGCTGACCAAGGATCTGGTGCTGCTCTCGCGCGGTCTGGAATACGACCCCGATTTGGTCGTGTGGTTCTTCACGCTCGAATCGTTCTGGCGGGAGAATCAGATCGAAGCCCCGTTGATCCAATTCAATCCCGACGCCACGCGTGATCTGATCGTTGAATTTCAGCTGGACCTGGATCCTGCAGATTCACGCTTTCAGCCCGCCACGTTCTGGCAGCGGACCATCATCGGCCGGCGGCGAGAACTGGCCAATGCTATCCGCCTGCAATGCTATGGAGTGATGTGGGCTTCGACAGGTTTGGATCGCCACATTGTGATTCCTGAGGATCGAAACGACCGCGAATTGCCGAATGGTCTTGACTTTCACGGGCTGCAGCCAGACGAACTGGAAGAAAAACAGCTGGCCTTCGACGTGCTCACTGCCGGCGTCGAACTTGCTGGTGAGGTGCCGGTTGTGTTGATCAATGAGCCCATTTACATCCATGCCAGGGAGGGCAGCGATCTCTTTTACAACGCCGTCTATCCGCGCTGGGCTTATGATACCTATCGTGAGTGGCTGCGGGTGAGGTCTGAGGAGGAATCTTGGAGATTACTGGACTTGTGGGATTGGCTTCCAGCGGATTCCTTCGCGGACAGCGGGGTGCACTACGGTGCCGAAGCAGCGAGTGCTCTGGCGTCGTTCCTGGCGGAATCAATGTGGGAAACCATTGATGATTGATTGTACGCGTTTATGGTTGTATACATACTCGGTCTGCAACTTGCATCTTTCGAAAACAGAATCATAATCATAATAGTATGCTCATTGGTAAGAGCAGGGTGATGATGCGCCGGAAGATCGCTTCGAGTGAGAATCCACACGAGTGCCCGGATTTGCGGGGCGGTTTGGATTCCAGGGGCCGATTTCAGAACCCCAGGACGGCACTGACCTTCTTCGTGCTTGGCGGGGTGCTTTTTGGCGCTGTGCTTTCCGGCTGTGATGTGATTGTCGATGCGTCCTACGCCAGTCCTTACGACGGCAAGTTGTATCCCACCGATACTCAGGAAGCGCCGGATGCTTCGTCTACGAACTCCGGTGATGGGTATTCGAATCCCGACACAGGAGGGGAGTCGATTTCCTACCATCAACTCGTGACCATCGGGGTGCTCTACGCGGTCGAACACCGTCCACCGGATGAGCCCATACCGCAGCTTGCGCCAGGGGAGTGGATGGAACTGCCCATCGTTCCCACAGTGAGTTCGACGACACGTAGAATCTACCAGCAGGGATTGCGTCGCGGCAACGATCCACATGCTTTCTCGAAGGTGGGCGATTGTCAGAATGTCGCCTCACTTTTCCTGGGCGTCTTTAACGATCCAAGTGCCTATAGCATGCGTTCGGAGGACATCGGTTTGCATGCGACCATCGATTGGTACGCCAGCTCGTTCGCTCGGGAGAGCTTGGCTGTACGGGGAGGGTTCAACGCCGCTTCCGTCCTTTCGCCGGTCTGGGCGGATGTCGATGCCTGCGAGAAAAACGAAAGCCCGCTGGAATGCGAACTGCGAGTCCATAAGCCCAGCATCGCCATCATCAATCTGGAAACCTGGTGGGAGAAGTCGACCGAGAGCTATGAGCTGTACCTGCGTACGATTATCGAAACCACGATCTCCTACGGTGTGGTACCGATCCTCTCAACGAAGGCCGACAACCTGGAAGGCGATAACAGCATCAACGCTACCATCGCCAACCTGGCCGTCGAATACGATATCCCGCTTTGGAATTTCTGGCGTGTTGTGCAGTCCTTACCCTGCGGAGGGTTACAGGACGATGGTTTCCACCTGACCTATGCGCAGAATTTCTTCGACGATCCCGAGCGCATGAAAACCGCCTGGCCCTGGCGTAATTTGACCGCCCTGCAGACCCTCGACTCCGTGCGCAGGGGTTTAAGGACGGCGAACCCATGAATAGAAATTCAGGCGTTCACTGCCGTATGATTTAACGTGACTCAAGCTTCCGAATTTCGCTCCCGAATTCAAAACGAGATCGCAGACTATATCTCGCAGGAAATCCTGCGGGATGCGACGCGCAAAGTGAGTTTTGAAGAGCCGTTGATCAGCAGTGGTTTGATCGATTCGTTTCATCTGGTCGATCTGGCTTTGTTCGTCGAAAAAACCTTTACCGTACGCATCGACGATACAGAGTTGCGCGCTTCGGTGTTCGACACGGTGCAGGCGCTGACGGACCTGATCCTGGAACGGATGCAGGGGAAAGCCGGATGACCACGCTCGTCGAGCGCCTCGGAGAGCATTACCGGCAGACACCGGAGCGCGTGGCGATTCACTGCCTGACAGGCGACTCGGTGGAGGCGATCATGTATCGATCTCTGCTCGACAGCGCCGCAAGCGCAGCGCGGGATTTAATCGCTTTAGGTGTTCAGGCGGGCGATGTTGTCATCATCATCCAACCGCATGGATGCGATTTAATCACCGGTTTTTTCGGCGCATTGCTGTGCGGCGCCGTGCCCTCGATCTTGGCTTTCCCTTCAGAAAAGCTCGACCCACAGCGCTATGCCCGATCTCTGGCGGCTCTGATGGACGTCACACGGCCGACTGCGTTGATCACAAACAAGCGGTTCGAGGGCGAAGTGCATGATGTACTGTCGGAAAGTGGATCGTCGCTGCGGATCCTGATATCGGAGGCGTTCAGTGCAGGGCAACAGCATGATTTCATGTCTCTGCCGGGTGTGGATCTTTCGCCGGATGATGTGGCTTTGCTGCAGCATTCTTCGGGCACCACGGGACTGCAAAAAGGGGTGGCCCTCTCGCATTTCTCGATCCTGACGCACGTTGAGCGTTATGCGGAAAAGGTTCAGATGGATGTGCAGGATGTTGTTGTCAGCTGGCTCCCGTTGTATCACGACATGGGTTTGATCGCCGGATTCCTCATGCCTGTGCTCCTTGGCGCAACACTGGTCCTCATGTCGCCGCTGGAGTGGGTGCGGGCGCCGTATCGACTGATGCAGGCCGTTTCCCATTACGGCGGTACGTACTCCTGGCTGCCTAACTTCGCTTTCAATTTTTGCGCCCAAAAGATCCGCGATCGGGATCTGCAGGGAGTCGATCTCTCCAGCTGGCGTGCGGTGATCAACTGTTCCGAACCCATGCGCCTGGAGAGCCATGCGCAGTTCATCAAGCGATTCGCGCCCTACGGATTGCGCGAAGAAGCGTTGGGGAGCTGCTACGCCATGGCGGAGAATGTCTTCGCTGTCACACAGAGCACGATCGCTGCGCCGGTTAAAGTCGACAGGATCGATCGTCGGGCGTTTCATGAGGAACAGCTCGCGAAACCTGCCAACATGGGGACAGGATCGATCGCCGTCCTCTCCGCGGGGAGGCCGCTTCCAAAGACACAGATCCGCATCATCGACGAAACACTGAACGAAGTTCCGGAGCGCGTCGTGGGGGAGATTGCATTAAAAAGCGAGACACTCATGACGGCTTACTACCGACGCGATGAACTAACTGAAGATACATTCCACGACGGTTGGTATCTGAGCGGCGATCTGGGATATCTTGCGAATGGAGAACTGTACATCACCGGCCGCAAGAAGGAAATCATCATCGTCGGCGGTAAGAACATCTATCCCCAGGACCTGGAAGCGATCGCCGGTGAAGTCGATGGTATTCACCCTGGTCGGACGGTAGCTTTCGGCCTGTTCAACGAACAGCTTGGCACGGAGGATGTGATCGTTGTGGCCGAAGAGGATATCGAAGATCCGCAAGCGAGAGAACGCTTGTCGGAAGCCGTGCGGCAGATGATCAACCACGGCTCAGATGTTGCCGTACGCCACGTGCGGGTCGTACCGCGCGGTTGGGTGATAAAAACCAGCAGTGGAAAACTGGGGCGCGACGCCAATCGTCAGAAGTACATCAATACGTTCTTGATGGAAAGAGAGGGGTCTTACACAATCGAGGAGGACGCTGGTGCCTGAAGGTAATTTCACGCTTGACGCACGGGCGCTGCTCCGCAGATTCGGCATCCGGCCCAAAAAGAAGCTGGGCCAGAATTTCATGGTCGATTCCCGCGCCTTGCAGAAAGTAATCGCTGCCGCAGAACTCACCGGTGAGGAAACCGTGTTGGAGATCGGTGCCGGCGTGGGCACCCTGACTGCGAGATTGTCCGATCGCTGCGTACGGGTAGTTGCCGTGGAAATCGACGAGCGTTTGATTCCGGTGTTGGAATACGCCTTCTCCGCGAAGACGAATGTCGAGATCGTTTCAGGGGATATCTTGGAGCTGGACCTGGCGAAAATTCTGGAGGGTGATCCCTATACCGTGGTCGCCAACATTCCCTACTACATTACCTCAGCGCTGATTCGACGTCTGATGGAAGCTGGGCGCCGGCCGGATGGCTTGATACTCACCATTCAGAAAGAAGTCGCCGAACGTATCGTCGCAGGCCCGGGGGAGATGAGTCTCCTGGCCTTGAGCGTGCAGGTGTATGGGGAGCCGGAATTGTGCGGGCGTATCCCGGCGAGGGCCTTCTATCCGCAGCCCAATGTCGATTCGGCGGTGCTGCGTATCACGAGCTATTCCACACCGCGTGTACCACAGGCGTTGATCGAGCCACTCTTCATGCTGGCGCGGGCCGGCTTCGGCCAGAAACGCAAACAAATCCACAACGCCCTGACGAAGAACCTGGAAAAGCCGAAGGATGTGGTACTCGATTGGCTGCGTGCGGCGAACGTGCGTCCGGAACAGCGTGCGCAAGAATTGAGTATCGAGCATTGGATTGCTTTGTCGCAGGTGATGGTCACCGGGGAAGATCGGTTATAGCAAGAGCTTCATTATTTCCTTAACAAACTTCCAACAACGTAATATTATCAACTGCATGAAGGGGGTATTCGATTTGATTCTACAGTGTTATACAATGGGAAAGGAGAAATCGATGACTTACGCACAGGTTATTCTTGGCGCTATTGTTGCAATCTTTATGGTCTCGTTTGTTGCGAGTATGGTGGTTATGCGTCGACGAGGGCATGACCAGAAAGGAGAAATTGGTGAACATGCTGTAGGAGCTACCATTACCTCCGGTGCCTCATTGTTATGGTTGACAGTCGCGCTTGTCTACATCATTGATGCCCGCAGTGTAACCTGGTTCGGGCGTATCACCTTGCTGGATTATGACGTGGTCAAGGGCATAGGTATCGCAGTGAGTGTTGCCGGTTTGCTGGTGGGTATCGTTGGTCAGATCACGATGGGGGAATCGTTTCGCCTCGCCTTTCCCAGTGAGAAGACAAAGTTGGTTACCCGTGGGATCTTTAATTATATTCGTAATCCTTGTGCCCTGGGGGCCATTTTCCTGGCACTGGGCACGGTTCTCGTCGCACCCAGCTGGCTGGCTGTTCTCGCCCTGGTGGTCAATGTTATTGGCTACGAGATGAAGATCCGGGCCGAGGAGGCATATCTGCGAGAGGCGCATGGGGCTGCGTACGAAGCATACTGTCAGAAAGTGGGACGTTATTTACCTCGGTTATAAGAAGAGCAGGGAGAAGAGTTGATCCAAGTCGACTTCTAATTTTCAAAGGATCATCTCGTTACTGTACTCGCGCGATAAGTGCTTCACAGATACGGTGCTGGGCGCGATGCACGGAAATGCCATATCCGTTCATCATCAAGGTTACACCGAGATCGCGCTCGGGGTAGATACGGGTCTCGGTGGTAAAACCGGCTCCGCTGCCTTCGTGGCTGTAGAAGCGGCATGCATTGCTCTCCCCAATTTTCCACCCCAGTCCAGTTCCAACTTTGGCCGCAAACCCGGCTTGTCCTTTGGCGATCAGCTTGCGCATATGGCGGGCGGATTCGGGCTGCAGGATGCCCTGCCCGTCATTAAGGTGGGAGATGACGAACGGGGCAAATCCAACCGCCGATCCCACCAGCCCGCCGATGGGGAGCGTGTCAAGATCGTAGGCCTTCAAGGCTACCAGTCGACCCACTCGCTTGCCGATCGCTACGCGTGCCAGCTCCGGCATGGCCAAACGAAGGATGAGAAGCATGGGATTCCACCGACTGAGATAACCGGTGGCCATGTCCGTTTTCATTGCTGTGGTGTAGGTAAAAGCCGCCTGCACACCCAGCGGTTGGAGTATATGCTCACGAATGAAACCGGCATAGGATTTCCCGGAGAGGCGCTCGATGACGCAGCCCAGAATGACATAATTAACATTGCGGTATTGCACTTTTTTCCCGGGCTTCTTTTGTGGTTTCAGCTTAAACCGCGCGAGTACTTCCGAAGTGTTGGGAGCAGGCAGACCTGCCTCGCGTGCTGCTAGTACCGCAGGAATGGTATCTGCAAACCCGGAAGTATGGCTCAGCAGATGCCGGATCGTAATCGAGTCAAGCGCTGCCGAGCGATACTCCTGCAAGATCTGCGTGAAGGGCGTTTCAAGCCGTAATTTGCCCGACTCGATCAATTGCATGATCGCCGTGGCGGTATATAGCTTGGTCGGGGAGAAAAGATGGTAGGCTGTTTTTGATGTGGCCGGACGAGCCTGAGCGACATCCGCAAGTCCAACGCCACCTGAATTAAGCATCCCATTGCGGTTCACAACGGCATAGGAGCAGCCGGGAACCCCAAGTCCTTGCAGTTCTCGTTCAATCATTGGCTTCAAATCTGGCATCTTAATGATGTATTCTTTCCTTATTTCTCCGGGACTTGCCCGGCATTAATTTTTTCGATGACACTTTCCGCCCATTCCATATTGGCGCGCATGGTGCGCATGCCCAGATCGAGTGTGAGAAGCCAGAAGAAGACTTCGCGCGGCGAATCAACCATCTTGATGTGCTCTTCAAGTTGCTCGGGCACCTTTTCATAGTGCTCGAGGACGGCGCGTATCATCTCGGCCATTGCCTCGAATTTGGCCAGGATTTCCGCATCGGAGAGCTGCCCGGCGAAAAAGACCTGCACCAGTGATGCGCTGCGCGGTTCATCGAAAGGTGTTGGAGCCGACAGCCAACGCAGCAACTCGTGTTTCCCAGCACCTGTAAGGTGATACACCTTGCGATCCGGCCGGTCGGTCTGCTCAACTATTTCCATGTCCACCCAACCCTGGTCATTTATATCGGCCAGGGTGCGGTAGATCTGACTCTGATTGGCTGGCCAGAAATGTCGCACCGAATCATCGAAAATCTTCTTCAGATCATAGCCGGAAGAAGGCCAATAATTAAGAAATCCGAGGATGGCGTGCTTGAGTGACATGCTGCATCTCCATATATGTTAGATAAAATATAGAACAAGTACTATATAGCACAGGAGTTATAATAGCCCCTGTCGCAGTTAATGTCAAGATGCGGTTTTTCTGAATTCTGCACAAGCGGTGTACAATATTTCTATTGTTCGTACCTATTCCAACGTGATGCTACAGGCACCTTTTCCACGATCAGGGGACAATGTGGTTAAGAAAGCAATCCGAAACGGATGCCGCCTGATCATGGGGTATCTGATTTGGCTATTCCGCGCGTGATGCGAAAACTGATGCCGATCACAACATCTGCGAGGAGATGCGGTCATGTACACACACAGTAAATATCGATGCAGCGCTTGCGATACCGTCCTGCCTGGTTCAGTGTCGAAATGTCCACACTGTGGGGTGCGTCTGTTGGGGATAAAGACCGAGCGTGCAAAGCCACACAAGCCCTTCGAAAATTCCGGACCTACGGAAGCTGGGGAACAAGTAGCCTGATACTGGATAGGCTTATAGGATAAGGCAAGGAGCGTATCATGCATATATTCGTCGAGAAAACAGAAGACACCAGGCACCAACTGTTGTCATTGAGCAGCAGGCTCTACGGTGGGATGTATGCGGATGAGGGTATTACCGGTTTTCATTTTGCCTTCACGGAGGGGGAAGACACGTACGATATCAATTTCGAGGTACTCGACAGCAAGGGGCAGATCGCTTTTCTTGAATTGGTGGTTCAATCTTTTGAGATTATCAAGATTGAACCTGCGAAAGATGGAGAGGAACACGAGGAAGAAGCGATTCAATGGTGGCGTGGAAAGGAGCAATCGACTGCACCTTCTACTGCCCAAGAAAGCGAACAAGTCGACGCAATACCCCAAGATACACAGCAGGTGACCACTATCTATACGTTCTACGCGGATGCGGAGATCTCACTTGGCTTCCCCCGCTCGCACGATACCGCCAGGTGGCGGGATATGGTCCGACAGAAATGCGGCCTGCCGACAGCGCGTGTCGAGTTTATCCAGCATCTGGAATGGGATGCCCCTATATTAATCAGCGTCGATCCCTCGGAGGTGATGTCCAAGCAGCAGGCGGCCATCGCAGGGATTCGCAAGGCACTCTTGGATCGCGGCATTTCCGCGCAAGATGTGGAAACCGCGCTGCGGACATTCCGAGCCACGCCGATCCAGGAAACAGGTCGGGTGGTGTACATGATTCCTGTCACAGAGGCCAAAGAAGTGCAGGCTGATGAGCAAGCTGTTCTCGAGCGTATATTCAAGAAGGAGTTCGAAGGTATTTTTGAGGGACCGGCATCTTGGTCCACTGTCGAGCCTGCCCGGGAAACCGTGTCCCCCACTGCCGTGATTAAAGAGCAGATCGCGGCGAACACAAATGGTATGGCCAACCTCAGCATGTTCCTGGGGATCATATCCATTCCGCTGAGTTGTTGCCTGTTTGGATTCGGATCGCTTCTCGGGATCGCAGCTGTAATTTTGGGCGTGATCGGTGTCCGTGAAGTCAAGCAAAGCGGGGGTGATCCCGCTGAAGCACGCAAAGCTACACTGGGTATCGTCCTCGGTGGGATAAGTCTTGTTCTTGGGATCGTCTCGGTACTGTTGTTGGTACTCATCATCCTGGGCGAGGGTCTCTAACTAAGTGTTAAACCCCTCGAGAGGATTAACATCAGCCAACGATGTAGGCCGATAGAAAAGAGAGAGTCAATCATGAGTCTAGAGGAGCTTTCCAAAATGGATTTGGATCGATATCTGACCCCTTCCAGGATGAGCGATTGCGATCATCCAAGTTTGAAACGAACGGCCCAGGACATCGCCACAGGCGCTGAGAATCCGACGCAAGCAGCGTTGCGTGTGTTTCGATACGTGAGAGACGAAATTGCCTTCAACGCCACGCTGGATATCTTCCTGAAAGCATCGCAAGCGATCGAACGAAGCACTATGGATTACTGCAACAAGATCAACATCCACGCCAGTTTGTTGCGCGCGATTGGCATTCCGGCGAGGTTCCATATGGTGCGGGTTCGCAAGGAAATGCTCGAGCATATCGTCCCCGGATTTCTGTATCGCCACTTGCCCAGTCCGGTGGGGCACTTCTGGTGCGAATGTCATCTGAACGGGCGCTGGATGGCGTGCGAGGCTTTGTTCGACGCGCCTTTCTACGCAGGCATGTTGCGCCTCGGTTACCTGACGAAGGAACAGATCCCCACGATCGATTGGGATGGCGAAAACGATCTCGTGCTGATGAAACACTGGATCGTGGCCGACCGGGAACTCTATTCCCATTACGAACAGCTCACCAATCTGGCGAGTGCGGAAGGTATGCCGCCGAAGCTGTTCTGCAAAGTACTGGAATGGCTGCCGGCATACTACTCCAGTCGGCGCACGAATATAATACGTAACGGGAATGTATACTAAAGATCGAGAATCGTTGTGAAAAACAATTTGAAAGGCGGTGACTACATGTACAAAGAACTTCGTTGCCCATACTGCAGCAATATGACGGGATTTGACAGTTGGCCCAGTTATGGAATGAGAGCGCCTTTTTTCAATCAGACTCGGGAAAGGACCGAAGAGGAACCAGGGGCTCACCGCATCGAAGTTCACTGCGAGCAATGTAGTGAGCAGTTCTTCGTTGTTTGGGATCGAGATCCTCGCTGATATGATTTTCGAAAATCCATATTTATAAGCGGTTTTGATTGCGACGATTTTCTTCGTCGACCTGGCTATATTTCATAGAGAAGGAGTTTTCGATGAGCCCGAAAACATTGAGCATGGATGAGGTGGAAGACCTGTGGCAAAAAGCTGTGGAATTGTATCGCAGCGATAAAAAGGGGGATCACAAAAAGGCGATTAAATTGGCGCAGCAACTTATCGAACAGGGGCCAAACACGCCGGAAACCTTATCCAAGATGAAATGCTTCATCGCCGATATCTACTCCCAAAAACTTGGAGAACACGATGAGGCTATCGAATACTATCGTGAGGCGTTGCGTGATGATCCCAACAATTCGCTGGCGGGTTCGAATCTGGGATTTGTCTATTCGATGTATAAAAAGGATTACGAGTCCGCAGTAGAAGTACTTCAAGACACATTTAACCGGGGTATCTCCAGCGTTTTTGTGCGCGAAACAACGCGAGACTTGCTGGCCGAAGCCAGAAAAAACTTGGTGGATGATTGACCGAAATCTAAAAAACATCCAACTTGTAATTGTCGTAAAATCATTAAATTCGATACCGGAGAACGAAAGAAACCAATGAGCCGACCAAAATTGAGTGCCGGTATGATTGTGTTCGTCGTACCGGATGCCAGGAAAACCGCGGTGTATTACCGTGACGTTCTGGGATTTCGCGTCGTCGAACACTATGACAAAGCAGAGGCATTTGCGGCATTGTACCGCGATGCCGTTGAGATCATCGTTGTCCAGGCGGAGCATGGCGAGGTGATGTCCAACCAGGAGCGGTACGGGGCCGGCTACGACGCCTATATTGATCCGGAGCGTGTCGAAGATGTAGATCGGTTCTATGCCGAATGGAAACAAAAAGGAGCTGATATTGCCGCTCCTCCGGCAATGACCGCTTATGGCTGTTACGAATTCGTGATCGAAGACATCGATGGAAGACGGATCGGCGTCGGAAGGATTCGAGATAAAGCAGGGTTCTTCGGAGACGAGAAACCATAAGAATCGATCGTGCAGTTGTTGAAGGACGAAAGGGTTCAGGTTTGTCGTGAGATATGGATTGCACACGGCGGGCGGTGGGATGCCAGCGGAGAGGAATAGGATACTGCATCCAGCTCACGATGCATCGCAGCTTCACCTCTTCGGGAGATGATCCACGCAGTGGGAAAACCTGAATCGACTCAGAGTATGCTGCAGTGTGATTCCGTTTGCTTCGACTGACTCTGATTAACCGGTGGTGAGCGATGAATGGTTATGGGAGGTGATTCTGGGGAGTGACTCGATCTGTGGATAGATGTCGATGCAAGTAGCGCACTTGCCACACACGGTAAGCGGCTTCGATCTGAATACGCAGCGTCATTTTCGACTGCCCGATGCGGCGGTCCTCGAAGTAAATTGGCGATTCAATTAATCGGAACCCCAATTTCTGTGCCACGTAACTCATCTCGACCTGAAAAACGTAGCCGTTTGAGCGAATGCGATCCAGCGGCATCCCCTCCAGCGTTTCCCGGCGCCACAGGCGATATCCGGCCGTGGCGTCCTTGATTTGCAAGCTCAGGATTGTGCGGGCGTATATATTTCCGAAGGCCGAGAGCAGGACGCGTCCGAAGCCCCAACGCTCGTCGAGTTTCCCGCCGGGGACGTAGCGCGAACCGATGACAGCATCGGCGGATTCCAATTTATCCATGAATTCCGGCAAGTAATCAGGATCGTGGGAGAAATCCGCGTCCATTTGTGCGATGGCTTCAGCGCCAGATTCAAGGGCGGTTTTGAAACCGGTGATGTACGCAGATCCCAGGCCAAGTTTCCCTTTTCTATGGATGACGGACAAACGACCGGGGTGTGCTGCTGCCAGATCGTCGGCGATCTGGCCGGTGCCGTCCGGGGAAGCATCATCGACGACGAGGATTTGGGGTGCGGGTATCGGAAGGGACCACAGCTTTTTGGCGATCGCCTCGAGATTTTCGGCTTCATTGTACGTGGGAATGACGATGGTCAGCTTTCGCATGGAGAGAATCCGATCGTCACGGCAATGGATACATTGGATGAATAATTTCTGCGTATGTTTTGGGCAATTCGATCTTTCGCGTACATTCGTTGTTTACATGACTCTGCGTGGTGACGCACTCGAAATCTGAGGAATGGTTTCCAGGGGTGGTTCCGATTGGGTGTACGCATTCGTCCCCGGAATGATTAAAGCAAGCCCGAGAGGTCGTCGACGGCTCGACGCATGTCGAGGAATAGAAGGCCCAGTTTCGCTTGTTCGCGCGCAAGAACAGTAAGTACCGCCTCAGTTCCTACCGACATCAAAACAACAAACCCATGTTTGCCACGGATGTATACCTGGTCGAGACTGCCACGGCCCAATTCACCGGCGATGCGTTCGCCAAGGGATAGCATGGCTGCGGACATCGCGGATACACGATCCTCCTCGACGTTGCTTGGAAGGGCGGAAGCGATGGTCAATCCGTCTACACTTACGACTGCGGAAGCTTCGACATCGGGTGAGGATGCTTGAAGATCTCGCAGACGGTCGACCATGAGTTCGGTGCGTGTCTTTGCCAAAGTTAAACTCCTAGAGACCAAACTCATACAGTTCGGATGGTTTGCTAAAGTGAAGCGGCGCTACTGTAGCATAGCGTATAATGCTTGTCAAGCAGACCCTATTCTCAGATACCCATTTTTCTTCGATGCGCTATAATGCTTTGGTCCAATGACGAGTGTTCTGGATAACCCCGTTATAAAAATCGACGTGGATGGAGTGTAGAAATGCCGGTTTGGTTGGAACATAAGATTGTCACTTTTCTTACGAATTTATTTCAGACTATGGGTTGGGGAGGGGTTGTGGGAATCATGGCCTTGGAAAGCGCCAACATCCCCATCCCCAGTGAAGTCACCATGCCGCTCTCAGGTTGGTTGTTGATCCAGGCGCAAGGGGGCACAGCCTGGGAGGCCGTCCTCTGGGGTGGCTTGTGGGGCGCCGTGGGGTGCACATTGGGATCAGTCATCTCCTATGCCCTTGGTGTCTGGGGAGGCCGGCCGTTGTTGGATCGTTACGGTAAATATCTAATGATCAACCCTCATGATCTCGAGGTAGCCGATCGCTGGTTTAAACGTTGGGGAGATTGGACCGCCTTCCTTTCCAGGTTGCTGCCGATCGTACGTACTTTCATTTCCTTTCCCGCTGGCGTCACCAAGACCAGGTTCGTCCCTTTTGTGGTGTACAGCTTCATCGGGTCGTTTGTCTGGTGCGCTGCACTATCTTATGGCGGTTACGCCTTTGGGGCACGTTGGGAGGAATTACGGGCGATCATGCGTCCTTTCGATATTCCCATTGCTATCGTGCTGGGCTTGGGGTTTGTGTATTACATCATCCATCATGTCCGTAGGGGTGCTCGGGCGAATAAGCAGGAAGTATCTTCAGTGGAATGAATCCTCCGAATGCCTGTTGTGACTAAATTAAAATTGAATACGTTCGATGCGGATGCGAAAAGGCAGCGGCGATGGATGGGTATCAAGCATCCGTCGCCTTATTCTTCCGGGGAGTCTGAAGCAGCTGCGAATTGTATTTCTTCGGTTGCAGACAATGACAAATCTTCGTCGGATTTGGGTTCGAGGCAGGGGACATTTTCATCCTTGTGCAATCTTTTGGGGATGATGATTAGTCCTGCAGTGGCCAATATGGACAAGCCTGCCAGGACAATGATTCCCAGGATCAGAAAGAATTCGGTAATTGTTGCGGATATATAAATTTCCTCACCTTGGCTGGGCAACATGCCAAAACCGATGGCGATCGCAGCTACGTTCCACAACCCGTGCATTAAGAGTGCAAGCGAATAGGCGCCAAAAAATTGCTGCCACCGTTTGTACGTAATCGCTTGCCCCAAACCCCAGCACGTCATGCCTGCCGTGAAGGTGTGCATCATCGTCGCCCCACCGCGAATGAACATCGTTTGCGTCCAATCGGTCCCTGTGGGTGTGAGTAAAATAACTTCCACAAAAGCGAAACCAACACCACCGAGGATCCCACTGAGGAAAGCTTCTGATGGTAGGGGTTTTCTCTTCAGGATTGGAAAAATCGTCAGGCTCTTTAAACTCTCTTCAATTATTGGGACAAAGACACAAACAAATGCAAGGATGGCGATGATGATGATGGGCTGATCGAAGAGAGTACCCATGCTATCAGATATGGTTTCAGATGCCCAAGTTTCGGGATTGGCCAAAGAATCGATTAAATCCTGACCTTCGGGAGTCGCCATGTTGCCAACGACGAACGAGGCCATACCCGCGATCATGAGAATCAGCTCAATGATGAACGCTGAGATCGGGATGATCCATGTGCCGATGAACAGGGATCCCCAGAAGCGGCGTTGAGATACCGCTGGTTTGTGGCGGATAACGAGCAGGATCGCTATCGCAACAGGGATGACAGCGGCGGTAATATGGATGATCGAGCCGATGATGGTGATTTGGCTGGAATTCTCGATCGTGGAATACCCTAATACCAGGATGAGCAGGAACAGAATCCCAAGATAGTGCAGGTTGACTTTCGGGGGTTCCAGCCGGGGTATTTCCCGGCCTTGAATGGAACGCAGACTAATTATCGCGGTCGGGATACCCACCACGCTGAGGGCGGCGATCGTAATTATCGCACTAAAGGCCGAGATCTCATCACCGCTATCATTGAAGAAGAACAATCGAACCAACAGAAAACAAGCCGAGCACAAACACAGCAGGAATACGCCTGCGGTGCCCAGCAAAAGCAAGTAGTCGAAGACATCGCCACGTTTCCTTTTTTCTATCATGGGCCCTCGATTGTTACAGAGTGTATCACAGCCTCCGGTTCGGAAAGCAAATCGTCGAGTGCGGATCGCTTTTCGAGATCTTGCAGCAGATCCAAGCCGTCGATAACGCGACCGAAAATCGTGCGTGCACCGTTAAGTGTTGGCAGAGGAGCAAGCGTGATAAAGAATTGGCTTGCATTCGTTCCCGGTACTTGGGATATCATGGCCACCATGCCGGCTTGATCGAAGGTCAGGGATGGAGAAATTTCGTTCTCGAAGACATATCCAGGCCCGCCCCAACCTGTGCCGCTTGGATCACCGCTTTCGACCCAGGCACCCGGTTCGACTTCGTAAATGGGATTATCATCGTACCAACCTTGCTCGGCGAGAAAAATGAAATTGTTCACGGCCAGTGGCGCGTATTCGGGGTAGAGCTGAATCACGATTTTACCCTGTGGAATTTCTACAGAAGCAATGTAATCGGCTCGTATGTCGATGGTGAACGGTGGATATTCATTGTATTGTCGCGGTTTCAACATCTCCAGGCGAATCGATGCTTCCAGGTTGTCCACTGTGATCGGTAATCGGTACCATAGTCCGTTGAAGTAAATGAAAGGCACACCGGGAATTCCGGCCGCAGCAGTTTCGAGATACGTGTTGACGATGTCTTCGGCAAAGACGCGATTGTCGATGTCTGCTGCAAATTGATTTTGATTCAAACCGATCTTGATGGCAGCTTCTTTCAGCCAAACGATGAAAGCATCAGGCGACAACTCGACCCACTCTCCATAGTTTTGATAGAGGGTGTCATGCATCTCCCAGAAAGCACCTTGTGCGCCAGCCGCCTCTGCGGCTTCCGATGCGAGGATTGTTTTATCGTAAAGGTATATTTGTGGGAAGTAACGAAATACGATCCGCAGGTCCTGAGGGTGCCATTCGAGAAGTTGGGATAACATGGTTTCAACCCAAGCACATTCCGTGCTTTGAAAATCCATGAAGACTACCAGGGTAACGATGGCATCCGGGGCGCCGCGGCTCCAGTCTTTATTCGAAACTGGCTGCAGGGGATACAGCGTAGCGGTCACGGTCTGCGAATCAGGCGATTGAGGCACTGTGGTGCTATCCGGCGTGGATGTGGATGTCGGACCCAAGCGAATAGGGGTCCTCGAGGCTGTTGCGGTCGAAGTGGGAGTCAACGATGCCGATTCCTGGCAGGCACTTACGAACAGCATGATCGCCAGAAGAGAAATGATGGCTGCAAGACCGGGGTATTGAATATCTTGTCTTCGGCGGCCTGGATTCGATCGGTGTCGAAATGGCTGAATGAAATCACTTTTTCTCAGCATGGATTCACTCAATCATCTCGTGGATCTTGGTTTCCAAACCACTCGATCGGAATAACTTGGCCGGTGATGTAGTGTGATTCATCCGAAGCGAGGAATACACACACCCCGATATGGTCTTCGGCTTTCAACATGCGGGATTTGTCTTCTTTGATTTGTACTCGGAAAGCGGTATCGACCTTGCCGGGCGCCACCGCATTCACGCGGATGTTGTCTGCTTTGCCTTCTTCGGCGCAAGCTTTTGTAAATCCGATTTGTCCCCATTTGCTGGCGCAATACGCACTCAATAATTTATATCCTTGCATGCCACCGAGTGAAGAGATGTTGATGATCGAGCCACCACCCGCATCACGCATCGGACGCCAGACGTGTTTGCTGCAGAGGAAGGTGCCGATCAGATTTACAGCAATAATCGCTTCGAATGATGATTTCGTGATGCCCCACACCGGCCGCATGCCGCCAATGCCGGCATTGTTGACCAGGATGTCGATGCGGCCGAAAGTATCCAGGGTTTGTTTCACCATGGCTTTTACCTGGGATTCATCCGAAACGTCACATTCGATGGCCAACCCCTGTCGATCGTGTATACGAATCTCTGCAGCCACGCTTTCGATTTGATCTTTCGTCCGCGCACAGACTACGACGTCAGCGCCCTGTGCTGCAAATTCAAGGGCGACGGCGTGGCCGATCCCGCGTCCACCTCCGGTGATGATGGCGATCTTGTCCGCTAGACGCATGAATCGCTCCCTCGTGGAACCGGTACGATTGTAGCAGGATTTCACCTTTAAGGCGTCGTTCATGTTCTGGTTGGGTGTATCCCTTGCTACCGGGATGTCCATGCGGTATCCTTTGAAAACATTCGGGGGTGGTTGGGTCCCGGTGGGCTCCCCGGTCTTCAAAACCGGTGGCGGGTCGTTAAGCGGGCCGCGGTGGGTTCGACTCCCATCCACTCCCGCCTTCTCGTTTCGAGGCGTCGTATGGAAAAAGAATACTCAGAAGAGCAGATGGATATCGCCGAGATTTTGTTGCCCTTCGTTCGCAGGGTGATGAAGGTCGATGATGTTACTTCTGGTGGGAAGAAAGAAGGGTTCTCCGCGCGATTTCGTGGCCGCTTGGTGGTCGACTCACAGCTTGCCTACGATCAATTGGAACCCGAGTTCCGCAAAGCGGAATGCACGCTCTTTTTAGACGAAGAATCTGGACAGCACATCTTGCTTGCTGTTCCTGGATTAATTCAAACGAATCCTTCCAATCCGTGGATCAATCTGTTGATGTTCGTGCTGACCCTGGCCAGCGTCTTCTACGTCGGGGTGTTAAATGCAGCCAGTTACAACATATCCGAGGGAATGCACGGGCCGGAAATCATCCTGACGCAGGATTATCCACTTGCGATCCTGTATGGCGCGAGCATCATGTCGATCTTACTCGCTCATGAGTTCGGACATTACCTGGCTGCCCGTTATCACAAGACAGCCGTCACCTTGCCGTATTTCATTCCTTTCCCCACATCGTTGGGGACGATGGGTGCTTTCATTCGACTCAAGGAACCGCCGCGTAACAAGCGTGTGCTGTTGGACATTGGCCTGGCCGGTCCGATTGCGGGATTGGTCATCGCCATACCGGTATTGTTGATCGGCCTGTCGCTCTCCAATGTGGGTCAATTGCCCATGGCACCCAGTCAAACGGAAGTCTCCATGATGGAGGGGAATTCAGTTATATACCTGGCGGCGAAATACGTCGTGACCGGCGAATTCCTGCCCGCTCCGCTGGACTACGGCGGCATTCATCCACTCCTGTATTGGGCACGGTATGTTTTGATCGGTATGCCCTTGCCCTATGGCGGTCGTGATGTGATGCTCCACCCGATGGCCTGGGCAGGATGGGCCGGGCTGTTGGTTACGGCGCTGAATCTTATCCCTGCCGGCCAGCTCGATGGCGGCCATGTGGTCAACGTACTCTTCGGACGGCGGGCGATCAGGTTCTGGCCGTACATCGTGACGGGGTTGTGTCTGATGGGAATCGTGTGGACGGGCTGGTTTATCTGGGCGGGTTTGATTTTCTTTCTTGGCCGGACGTATGCACGCCCGTATGATTCGATCACGCCGTTGGATCAACGACGGAAAGCCCTCGCCATCTTCGGTTTGATTCTTTTTGTGCTGGTGTTTATTCCGATTCCACTGCAGATTATGTAGCTCGCCGCGGAATGACTTGTCTGGGAAAACGGGGATATTAGATAGCTTCCAGCGTGCCGCGCCGCTTCGCTTGCGTTTCGAACCAACGGAACATCACGTATCCCAGCACAATGTAAATCACCCCTAATAAGAACTCGTTTGCCAAGGCAGGGAGGACTTGCGTTAAGTTGCCGCCAGCGATGATGGTACGTGCTGCGGTGATGCCGCGGGTGAGGGGTAGGTAATCGGAAATCATTCGCATCATAGATGGCAGGGAATCCAGGGGCACGTTTGCGCCGCTGAACAACAACAAGAGGAAATAGACGGTATTGTTGATGAAGAACGTATTGCGGGTGATCAGACTGAGGCATCCGAGCAGCAATCCCATCCCCGAGGTGCTGATGGTGGTGATCAGAATGGTGACGATCAAGGCGAGGGGATCCGCCTGGGAAAGGTCTAAACCGAAGAGTAAAACGCCCCATCCAAATCCCAGGATGACACCCAGCATGCCGTCGAAAATATGAAAGAAGGCGCGGCCCACGATCATTGCCATACGGTTGGCCGGGGTGCCAAATAAGTAGGGCAGGGTGCCCTCCCAACGGTCGCCGCCGATACTCATCGTAACGCCGAATATGCCGCTGAGAGCTGTCATTTGCACGGCGTTACCGATGACGAAGAAACTCGGATCACGGCTATTGGTGGCATACATGCCCAGGAAGGAGAAGAAAAGGATCTGGTTGAGAGGACCGAAAACCTTGGTTGCTACATATGTGGCCGGGCGAAGCCAGCGGAATAAGGCAATGTACGAGAGATAGGCGCCTTGAAAGAACAACCTGAGATTGAGCCGCAGCTTATTCATCGTGCCGCCCCCGAAACGAGATTTCGTGTAGCCAATAAAGACCCTGCAGTAGATTCATTGCAGTCCCAGCGTAGCATCCTGGCGTACTTTCCGCAGCATGATCCGGAAAAGGGTGCGCGAGATGATCAGGCTGATCAGGCTGCAAACGACAAGCATCGCGATCGAAAAGACAATTTCGGATGTGTTTGTACCTCCGCTAGAAGCGTCATGCAGTGCACGTGCCGCCCAGTAGGGCGGGAGGATGTAACTGAAGGGTGTCGTCCAGCCCGGGAGTAAAGCTATCGGAAATAAAAATCCGCATAAGATATACACCGGGTATTCCAGGGCATTCTGCCAGCGCTGCACACTAGGGTTGAGCAAAAAAATGGGTGCGATAATCAATCCGAAACAAACGAAGGCAATTACTGTCATCCCCAGTGATACGATGAAGAGCAACGGGTGTTCGATGGTAACCTGGTAGCCAAAAACCCACGAGACGAAGGAATAGCAGACGAACATCGAGCCAAGAGATTGGCTGACGTTGGCGAGATTCTTTCCGAAAACGATGACCGGCATGGGCGTTGGGGTGGCGGCGAGCATCTCCAGCGTTCCGGTCCAACGCTCCTGGGTGATGCTGTTGCCGCTTTCAAAGAGCAGATTGGTCCACAGCCCGGTCATGCCGCTGCCCACGACGATGAATACGATGGTCTCACCTACCCGATCTCCGATCATCCACAATGCAAGGGTGGCAATGATCAAAGGTTGAATCAGTACGCCAAAAATGATGAACATATCAAAGACGTTCTGGCGAAAGGTCATCAACGCCGCAGATTGGATGGCACGAAGATATTTCATCACCCGCCAGGTACGCATCAAGATTCTCCCACGAGCCGTACGTAGGCATCTTCGAGTGTAGGCTCGCGCACGACGACTTTGCCGACCCGCACACCATCCATGGCGGCGAGCAGTTCGGGTACGGCTTCCGATCCGCTCGGGGAATGGGCGAGAAGTAATTGTCTTTGGTCGTGATCCTCGACGTTGATCGTATCGATGAAAGGCAGTTGGCGCAGTTTGGCAAGCGTGTCCTCGGGTAATCCAAAGACTTCAATCTCGATCACGGAGAGATCGCTCACCAGGTGCTTGAGTCCCTCCGGTGTGTCCATCGCCACGATGCGGCCACGATCGATGACAGCGATTCGCTCGCACAATGCATCTGCTTCGAACATGTAGTGTGTGGTCAGCAGAATGGTTTTTTTCTCGGCCTGTAAATTGCGAATGACCTGTCGTAACTCACGAGCTCCAACGGGATCTAGGCCCATCGTGGGTTCGTCCAGGAAGAGCACTTCCGGATCGTGGAGCAGCGTGCGTGCGATATGCAAACGCTGCTTCATGCCGCGCGAGTACCCTTCGACGCGTTCCTGACCTCGATCTTCGAGTCCGACGAGATCGAGGAGATAGGGGATGCGTTTGTCGCTCACCTCCGGATCGACGTGATACAGGCTGGCGAAGTAGCGCAGATTGTTGATTCCCGAGAGCCGCCAGTACAGGCCGCGTTCCCCGCCAAAGATGAAGCCGATACGTCCACGAATGGCATCCGCTCGACGGACCACATCGTAGCCCAGTACGCGGGCTGAGCCTGCGGTGGGAATGAGCAGCGTGGTCAGCATTTTAACCGTGGTCGTTTTGCCCGCGCCGTTTGGCCCGAGCAGGCCGAACAGGCTACCTTGTGGTACGCTGAAGGATATGTCGTCTACTGCGATGACTTCTTTGGTCTTTCTGCGGATGATACCGATTGTGGTCTTGAACACGCGGCGCAGATTGCGGATCTCGATCGCGTTCACGTAAATCTCCCTAAATAGGCTTATAAAATAACGATGTTGTTATTGAGATCATTGTTCTCATTTTAACCACTATTTGTGAATATGCCTTCGATGAAGGTCGAATCGTAACAAGATCGAACGCATCTTAGCAAAACCATTTGGGCTGAAACACTTAGTCAGTCACATATGGAACGATCTATAGTTGAGAAGTGCAATGGGGGCAGCGTGTCGCATTTAGCGGAATCGTCGAGAGACAGTGCGGGCACTCCTTTGTTGTAGGTGCTTCTGTTTCTTCCGGCTTCTGGAGGCGGTTGGCCATTCGGATTACCAGGAAGATCGCTAATGCGACGATCAGGAAGTTGATGATGGAGTTGATAAAGATTCCGTAATTGACTGTTGGCGCCCCGGCTGCCTGTGCATCAGCCAAACTGGAATAGGGAATGTCAGACAGATTCATGTAAAGTGAACTGAAGTCGACCTTACCAAGGAGGAGACCGATGGGTGGCATAAGGATATCGTTAACAAAGGATGTGATGATATCGCCAAAAGCACCTCCGATGATGACGGCGACGGCCAAATCGAGAACGTTGCCTCGCATCAAAAAATTTCTAAATTCCTTCAACATGACATTCCTCCTGGATGGTAAAAGCTTCGTTATTTTTCCGTATGGGTTTGAAAAATTCACTCGGTTTTTTGTCTCTTCATCAGAACGGTTTGTGATGACGCATCTTCGGTTTCTTCGTCCTCGATCCGCCACTTTGGATTGACATCGCCGGCGAGATCGCCCAGGAATAGTGGTTCGATCAGCGAGAATAGACTGGCGAGTAGAGCGATAATTCACAGAATAACACCGCCGGATAAGCCGTTTAGAAATCCCTCCTTACCGGCAATCAGAAATCCGATCAATCCCAGGCCAGCCATCGCCGTAATGAATGAGAGCAAGGTGCTGCGGAAGATCGATTTGAGAAATGCTTTCCAATTCATGTGATCGTTCCAATTATGTCGGTAAGTGAATTGTACAGGGTGGCAGATCCGTTATACGCGCGACAGAGCAGAGTATATCATTTCCGTTTCTATACGATCAAAGGACCAGGCGATCCTTTAAATACAAAACTCACGGCTGCCATTGCCGCAAACCGCGAGTTGAAGGTCGGGGCGGCCGGATTTGAACCGGCGACCTCACGGACCCGAACCGTGCGCTCTAGCCGGGCTGAGCCACGCCCCGATTGGCTATAGTGTATCGCTCTTTCGGGGGTAGGTCAACGCAATCCAATATGATGGACTGGTAAATTGGGGGAATCATTGCTGTGTCAATCTGCGGTGAAAAGCCGGGCGGCGGTCATGTCTCGTGACGATTTAATCGGCAGCGCGAAGCAGAACAAACTGCCGGTCCCTTCTCGACTCTCGCACCATATCTCGCCATCATGCAATTCGACCATGCCGCGGGCAATCGATAGGCCCAGGCCCATGCCGCCATGTTTGCGGGTCAGGTGGGATTCAACCTGGTAGAAGCGGTCGAAGATCCGCTCGACATCGGCAGCGGGAATGCCGATCCCTGTGTCGACCACGAATACTTTTACCTGATCGCCGGCGCGCTCCGCCTTGATCCCGACCTGGCCATTGGCGTCGGTAAAAATAACCGCATTCTGCACGATGTTGGTCAGGGCGACGTCGATTTTCTCGCGTTCGCCGCCGATGGTTAACGAGTCGCCGTCAGGGACGTCGTAACTGAGATGAATTTTCTTCGCCGCCGACACTTCTTTGAAACGGTTTGCCACTTCTTCCACGAGGGCGCTCATTGAGAACTCGGTATTGCGTATCCTGGAAAGTCCTTCTTCCTTTTGCGCGATGGCAGAGAGATCTTCGATAATCGATTTTAGCCGCATCGCACTGCGGATGATGACTTCCATTTGATCGCTGAGACCTTCACCGACGGTTTCCTTCAAGAAGGTCGCGTGGCCGAGGATCAATCCGAGAGGGGTTCGCAGTTCGTGCGAAGCGATGGCGATGAAATCCGATTTCATGCGATCCAGGTTGCGTATATTGGTATCTGATTCCTGCAATTTGCGCTGTAAATTGGCGATGCTGACGGCAAGTGAAGTCTGAGCGCCGATGGTCTCTAGTATCGTCAGGTCATCTTCGGTATAATTGCTTCCGTCGTTCTTGTTGATCGTTTCCAGGACGCCAATTGCAGCTTGATCTACGGTCAATGGAACGGCCATGATCGAGTGAGTGTGGAAGTCGAGTCTCTGATCGATCTCTCGAAAGATGCGCGGATCGTCTTCCGCATCGTTGATAACGAGGGGAACTGCAGTGGAGAAGACACGGCCAGCAACACTTGCTTCAAGCGGGACACTTGTTTTGAGTAATTTTTGTCGCTTGTGGTTAGCAACGGCCTGGAAGCGAAGATCGCTCGAGGTGCGGTCGTAAAGTAAAATCGAAGCTTCCTGGCTGTTGGTCAAATCACAGGCGATGACAGTGATCTTGCTTAGAATCGAAGAAAGATCGACCATCGATGCGATATTACGGCTCAACTCGAGCATACGTTTTGTAAACTGTTCACTATGCTTAAGATCTGCTTTTTCGGGTAACATCCGTTTGTTCCTTTCGATCTGCGCCGATTTTAGCACAGCCGACCAAATGAAAGAAATTACAGTTGGCTTACGTTGGGAATGAACTTTTAATAATTACGCAGAAACAGGCATGAATAAATGCCTGACCAAGGAGGTAGGTATGCCAGGCAGTAAGAAGGTTCGTGTTGCGATCATCGGTATCGGTAATTGCGCCTCGGCTCTGGTGCAAGGAGTGCATTATTATCGCAACGCAAAAAAAACCGACCGGGTTCCCGGTATCATGCACGTAGATCTTGGGGGATATCACATCCGGGACATCGAATTCACGGCCGCGTTCGACGTCGTCAAGAGCAAGGTTGGGTTGGATTTGAGCGAAGCGATACATGCGCATCCCAACAACACGGTTCGCTTTTGCGACGTTCCGAACAAGGGGGTACCTGTCTCTCGTGGAATGACGCACGATGGGATCGGAAAATATCTGACCAAAGTCGTCGAGAAAGCGCCTGGCCCTACGGACGACATTGTCGGCATACTGAATAAAACCAAGACTGATGTCGTGGTAAGTTTCCTGCCAGTGGGATCTGAAATGGCGACCAAGTGGTACGTGGAGCAGGTCCTTGAAGCGGGGTGTGCTTTTGTTAATTGCGTGCCTGTTTTCATTGCAAGTTCGGATTACTGGGTAGGCCGGTTCGAAGAAAAGGGGCTTCCGCTCATCGGCGATGATATCAAGAGCCAGGTCGGGGCGACGATTACCCACCGGGTTTTGACCTCCCTCTTCAACGATCGCGGTGTACATATCGATCGAACTTACCAGTTGAACTTCGGGGGCAATATGGACTTTTACAACATGCTGGAACGCGAGCGCCTGGAGTCCAAGAAGATCTCCAAGACAGGTGCAGTGACCAGTCTTCTTCCCTACGATATGCCCGAAGAAAATATCCACGTCGGACCAAGTGATTACGTGCCCTGGTTGACGGACCGCAAGTGGTGTCATATCCGCATGGAAGGGACGACGTTTGGGGATGTGCCTTTGAATCTCGAGTTGAAACTCGAAGTGTGGGATTCACCCAATTCCGCTGGTGTGGTGATTGATGCCGTGCGCTGTGCGAAACTGGCTCTCGATCGAGGCTTGTCGGGCCCGATCCTGGCTCCGGCATCCTACTTTATGAAGACGCCGCCGAAGCAGTACACCGATGATGTTGCCCGCCAGATGACGGAAGATTTCATACTTGGGGAATCCAAATCCACCGGTTCGAGTAAGAAATCTGCGGATTGACGCACCAATTTTAAAGGTTCTTTCGCGTACTTCAACTCACTCCAGTCAATCCCGTGCTCGAAGCGGCGACTGGCTTCGAACGTGTTAAGGTGCCTTGTGAAAGCCATGCGATTAAATCAACCAGCTCCGATCGAGAAACATCCACTCGAGCTGGTGACACAAGAAAGACCCCAACCCGAAAGCGGTCAGATTCTCGTCCGGGTACGGGCGTGCGGTGTTTGTCGCACAGACCTGCATACCGTGGAGGGGGAAATCGTCCCTCCGGAATATCCACGCACGATCGGCCATCAAATCGTTGGAATCGTCGAAACCGTCGGTGATGATGTCGATAATTGGGAACCCGGGGATCGTGTGGGCATACCCTGGCTGCATCGAGCTTGTGGTGCCTGCGTGCATTGCAAATCGGGATTCGAGAATCTATGTGAACGCGCCGAGTTCACGGGCTTCCATGTCGACGGTGGCTACGCGGAATGGGCCTTGGCGGATGCTCGTTATTCACTGCCGCTCCCTAAGTCGCCGGATGTTGTCGTGCTCGCGCCGCTGCTCTGTGCCGGGATTATCGGTTACCGTTCCTTGCATCGTTCCGACTTGAAGCCGGGCGAGCGATTGGGGTTGGTGGGCTTTGGGGCCAGCGCGCATTTGGCCATTCAGGTCGCCATGCATTGGGGATGTGAAGTGTACGTATTCACCCGCAGCGAAGGACATCGCCGTCTGGCGCGTGAGTTAGGGGCGGCCTGGGTGGGCGGGATCCAGGATCAAGCTCCTGCATTGTTGGATCGCGCCGTATTGTTCGCACCTGTTGGTGATCTCGTTCCCTTGATCCTGGAGAAATTGCGCCCAGGCGGCACCCTGGCGATCAACGCGATAACCATGAGCCCGATCCCTGCGATGGATTACGATCTGATTTATGGCGAACGGACTTTACGCAGCGTCGCAAATGCCACGCTTCAAGACGGGATCGAATTCATGCAGCTTGCCGATGAGATATCCTTCGAGGTCTCGACAGTTCAGTATGCGTTGCAGGATGCCAACCAGGCATTAATCGACCTTAAAGAAAGCCGCATTGATGGTGCAGGGGTGTTGATCCCATGATTCGTATGGGAACGTCTGGTTTTTCCTACGACGATTGGATCGGCACGGTTTATCCCCAGGACATGCCGCGCAACCAATGGCTGCCCTTTTACACTACGCTGTTCGACACCGTCGAATTGAATGTGACCTACTACCGTATCCCCTCCTGGAAGGTTGTCAAAGGTTGGGTCGATCGCACACCGCAAGAATTTGTATTCACTGTGAAAGCACACCGCGGTTTGACCCACGAACGCAAGGAACCTGATTTCGCCAGCTATTCTGCCAGCCTTGCGCCCTTGGTAGAAGCCGGAAAATTGGCCTGTGTCCTGGCGCAATTTCCACACTCATTTCGGCCCAATCCGGTAAATCGGGATTACTTGCTTACTGTTCGGGAAGGCCTCCTGGATTTTCCTGTCGTGGTCGAATTCAGAAACAGCGCCTGGGTCTCCGAGGAGACCTTCGCTTTGTTGGAATCACACAACCTTGGATTTTGCTGCGTTGACGAACCAAACTTAAAAGGTTTGATGCCCTCCGTCGTGCGTGCGACGGGCCCGGTGGCATATGTTCGCTTTCACGGACGCAATGCTGAACGCTGGTGGCAGCATGAGCATGCCTGGGAGCGCTATGATTATACTTATGAAGAGCCTGAGCTCGCGGAGTGGATTCCCAAACTGCGTACGCTAGACTCAGCAGCTCCGCTTACGCTGGTTTATGCAAACAATCATTACCGGGGACAGAGTGTGGATACCTTGCGAAAGCTGGAATCACTTTTGGTCGGTGAGGCTTAAGTGAAGCTTATGGCAGTCGCTGTGTGCCGATTGTTGTGATCGTAAACAGCCGAATGGTATAATGAAGCAATTATCCTCGGAAGGTGATCCATCTCGCTAGCGGATCGATGCACATCCAGAACAATGGAAGGGTGAACGATGTCTGGACACTCAAAGTGGTCAACCATCAAACGGAAGAAAGCAGCAAACGATGCCAAACGCGGTGCGATTTTTACGCGTCTGGCGCGGGAAATTACTATCACAGCGCGAGAGGGTGGTGGTGATCCGGAAACGAACTTTGGGCTGCGTTTGGCGGTTGATCGGGCGAAGGCCGAAAACATGCCCAAAGACAACATCGAACGTGCGATTAAGCACGGTACCGGCGAGGATAAAGAAGGGGCTGCGTTCGAACAGACTCTCTATGAAGGTTATGCGCCCAACGGCATTGCCCTGCTCATCGATGTTGTCACCGACAATCGCAATCGAACGGTTTCGGATGTTCGCCACACGCTCACGCGATCTAATGGCAACCTGGCTGACGCCGGCTCGGTTTCCTGGCAATTTAAACGTGTGGCTTATTTCGCTTTCGCTGCGGAAGGTTTGGATGCGGATAAAGTTTTCGATGTTGCCGTCGAGGCGGGGGCCGATGATGTGGTCGTTGAGGAAGATATCGAAATCTTTGCTCCCGTGGAGACCTTCAAAGAAATCAGCGACGGTTTGAAGGCTGCCGGTTTCGAGCCCGAGGAATCCAGTGTGCGCATGGTTCCCAACGCCACGATTGAACTGTCCGCGGACGACACGCTCAAGATCATGGGGATCATCGAAGATCTTGAGGATCTCGATGATGTCCGCAACGTCTATTCAAACCTCGAAATCTCCGAGGAAGCTGTCGCGATGCTCGCGGCGGCTTGATACGGAAGATCACACCCCGTATGCTAGTCATTGGTATTGATCCCGGTACGGCAAGCACTGGTTACGGTGTGGTGCGGCAAACGCAAGAGGGGGCATTAGATGCGGTTGATTTCGGAGTAATCTCTACGACGCCAGATGAGCCGATGCCCCAGCGTTTAAAGAAGCTTTTTATTGAATTGCAGGAATTACTGGCGAAGCATCAACCTGAAAGCGGCGCGGTCGAAAAGCTTTTCTTTCAACGCAATGTAAAGACGGCGATATCCGTCGGCCAGGCGCGCGGTGTCGTCTTGCTTTCGATGGCCGAAGCAGGTATTCCTGTGGACGAATATGCACCGATGGAAATCAAACAGGCCATCATCGGTTACGGCGGTGCCGGAAAACGACAGGTTCAAGATATGGTCAAAGCCTTGTTGGGGATGGCGGAGCGTCCCCATCCCGATGATGCCGCCGATGCACTTGCCGTGGCCATTTGCCATCTGCACTCGAGTGCAACCAGGCGCCGCATGGAGGAGGTCCATTGATTGCTTCTCTCCGAGGGATCGTCCAACATATTGGCGAAGACGATATCGTGGTCGAAGTGGGCGGAGTCGGTTTACGGGTTGCTGTGCCGCACAGCTTGCTGAGCGATGTTGTCTTGGGGAAACCTCTCTTCCTGTTGACACAGCTCGTTGTACGAGAATCTTCTCTCGGTTTGTATGGCTTCGGCAATGCCGATCAACGTGATCTTTTTAATTTGCTCATGCAGGTAAGTGGCGTAGGTCCACGGCTGGCCCTGGCCATTCTATCGAACTTATCCGTAGATGTAATAAAAAGCGCTGTGGTCAACGATCAATCCGAAGTACTCACGAGAGTCCCGGGTGTTGGTGAGAAAACAGCGGATAAGATCATTTTCTTTCTAAAGGATCGCTTGAAAGCCCCGCTGGAGGAAATGGGCATGCCAAGTGGAGTCGACACGGAAGTGCTGGGTGTATTAACCACCCTGGGATATAGTCTGGTTGAAGCGCAAACGGCCATTCAATCGATCCCGGATGATGCTTCAGAGGACATCGAGGAGCGAGTGAGATTGGCATTAAGTTATTTCGCCAGTCCGTGATCGGTGAAATAACGCGAACATCTCGAGCATACCGCACCCTTCGGGGTGATATTGCCAAACAAGTCTGGCTACATCAGGAGGAGATAAAGTGACCCTAAAGGATCAGTTGATCACATTCATTGGGCCTGGAGCGATGGCTTCTGCGATGGCCTCTCGTCTAATCAAGGGGGATATTCAATCAGCGGATAAAGTACTCATGAGCGGACCAATCGTAGAGCAATTGGAAGAACTGGAGGAACGTCTGGGTGTATCAACGACGAGCAATAACCTTGAGGCTGTTAAGAACGCCGGTGTCGTCGTGCTATCGGTAAAACCACAGACAATCCAGGAAGTTATGGATGAAATACACGGTGCTATACCCAAGAACGCTCTGGTGCTATCAATCGTCGCGGGCGCGCGTCTGGATGGTTTGATGAAGGGCTTGGGTCATGGGGCCATCGTTCGCTCGATGCCCAATACGCCCGCTCAAGTGGGTGAAGGGATCACAGTCTGGACTGCGACGGATGAAGTAACCGACGAGCAGCGAGAACGAACGCGCTTGATCCTCAATTCCTTCGGCGAAGAAGTATACGTGGACCATGAGGATTATCTCGATATGGCAACAGCGCTGTCCGGTACCGGTCCGGCGTATGTCTTTTTACTGATGGAAGCGATGGTGGATGCGGGCGTACATCTTGGATTCCCTCGCCGAGTTTCTGAGCAGTTGGTTATTCAGACTTTCAAGGGTTCGGTCGCCTATTATGAGCACTCTCCGCGCCATTTGGCGCGACTCCGGAATCAAGTGACCTCGCCAGGTGGTACGAGTGCCGCAGCGCTTTATTACCTGGAGAAAGCTGGCGTCAGAACGGCGCTCTCTCGAGCGGTCTGGGCGGCTTACGAGCGTTCTGTGGAATTGGGGAAGGGGAAGAAGGGCAGTCAGCCTGATAATGACTGAGTTCGAGAACCGTTTGCTCTGGCATGCTTCCGATCGATGACCTGGAGGCCCGAAAAGGGCTTTTTTACCGGTTAAAAATGGGCCGGCTAGACAAAAGCTGGTGCATCAGGTATGATTCGCGCGTACGAGTATCTGTACTTGAGTATCGAAAGCCCAAGCTATTCATGGGATCAGAAGTTGGGGGCCTCAAACGGCTTGGCCTTCGGGCAACATCCAGAAGTCGCCAGCCGTTTTATGTGTGCCATGGTCTCGGTCAACTCGTATACATCAAACCCCGCCTGGAGGAAGTATGTCGAATATGGTAGGCGATCTTTCCTCAGAACTACGGCAGAAAATCGAAGCATTCGACACGGAAGTCACTTTAAAGGATATCGGGAGAGTTCTCGAAGCCGGCGATGGTATCGCGCGTGTTTCGGGTCTTGCGGATGTCCGTTCTCAGGAATTGGTACGCTTCGAAAACGGCGTGTTGGGTATCGCTTTTAACCTGGAAGCCGATGCAATCGGTGTGATCATCATGGGGGATTACACCGGTATTGAAGAGGGCACTACGGTCTTCAGTACGAATCATATCGCTTCGGTTCCCGTTGGGGAGGGCCTTATCGGACGGGTGGTCAATGCACTCGGCCATCCGATTGACGGTAAGGGATCCGTGTCGTATGAGGATTTCTTGCCCGTCGAGCGAATCGCGCCGGGTGTCGTCAAACGCAAGGATGTTGACTCACCGATGATGACAGGCATCAAGGCCATCGATTCAATGGTACCGATTGGACGAGGGCAACGAGAATTGATTACTGGGGATCGGCAAACGGGAAAGACGGCCATCGCCATCGACACGATTATCAACCAACGCGACAAGGATCTGGTTTGCATCTACGTCGCCATTGGCCAGAGGCGAGCCGGAATCGCCCGCACTGTGGCGACTCTCGAGAGTAACGGTGCTATGGAGCACACCATCGTCGTCGTGGCTGCTGCGGATGAACCGGCCGCTTTGCAATACATCACCCCGTACGCAGGTTGTGCGATGGGCGAGTACTTCGCGGAAAAGGGCAATGATGCGCTGGTAATTTACGATGACCTGACCAAACACGCCTGGGCATATCGCCAGGTTTCGCTCTTGCTGCGTCGTCCTCCGGGACGGGAGGCCTATCCCGGAGACGTGTTCTATCTGCACAGCAGGCTCCTGGAACGAGCCGTTCGGCTTGCGGACCAATACGTCATCGTGAACAAGGAATTTGAAGGTGAAGCGAATGAGGGCGACGCCGTGGATGGTGTGCTTTACGGCGGACCTTTGGCGTTCCATGATGCCCAAGAAGCGCTCGAAGCGATGTCGGATTCTCCAAAATGTAAGGTTGTTCAAGTCAGTGGCTCGGGCGGATCGTTGACGGCATTGCCGATTATCGAGACGCAGTTGGGGGATATGTCCGCCTATATCCCCACCAATGTGATCTCCATCACCGATGGGCAAATTTACCTCGAGCCCGATCTTTTCAACGCCGGAATCCGACCAGCCATAAATGCAGGATTGTCAGTTTCCCGTGTGGGTGGGGATGCACAAACCAAAGCGATGAAGAAGGTTGCGGGAATGCTGCGTATGGATATGGCGGCCTATCGTGAAGTAGCTGCCTTTGCTCAATTTGGATCCGATTTGGATAAGACCACGCTGGCCCAGTTGAACCGCGGTCAACGGCTGCAGGAAATTTTAAAACAGCCCCAATACCAACCCCTGTCATTGGGACAACAAGTGGTCGTGCTCTATGCAGGCGCCAACGGTTTGGTGGATGAGGTTCATCTTGATCATATCGGTGAATGGCAGGCTGCATTGCTGCAAATGCTGGAAGCTTCGCACGCCGATATCATAGAAGAGATCGATGAACGCCAGGAGCTAACTGCAGATATCGAAGACAGACTCAGACAGGCGATCGTAACTTTTAATCGTAGCTGGCAAGAATTATCCTGACGAATCAACTGTAGGTGGATATGACGTCCCCACGGGAAATGCTTCAGCGAATTCGAAGTGTACGCAACATTGCCCAGGTGACTAGGGCTTTGGAAGCGGTGAGCGCAAGCCGAGTGCGTAAGGCGGAAGCGCGGGCTAAACAGACTCGTCCCTACGCGAGAAAATCCTGGCAGGTGCTTCGGCATTTGTCTCGACAACCGGGACGTAATTTCGTGCATCCCTTACTCACCAAACATGTCGAAATTCGCAACGCGATTGTTATTCTCGTCAGCGGCGACCGTGGATTGGCTGGTGCGTATAACACCAATGTTATCCGCTATGCATTGGAAGCATTTCAGCAATCCGAGATTTCCGTGGGGTACATCACAGTTGGCAGAAAAGGGAGAGACATACTCCTGCGGCGGCGTAAGAAGCTGCTGGCGGATTTCAGTAATTTACCGGAGGAGCCAGGTTTCGTGGATGTGTCGGCCATCGGGCGGCTGGCGATCGATGAATTCCTCGCGCATCGTGCGGATCAAGTCTGGTTGATCTATACCACTTTCGTTTCCATGCTGCGTCAGGAACCTGCCAGTCAGTTGCTGCTGCCCTTTGAATTCGATGAGACTTCCATCGGGCAAGCTGCCTCACGAGTTCAGATGGTCGAAAACAATCACGCCGATGAGCGCAAGCCCACCTATATGTACGAACCCGCTGAATCTACAATTATCGAACGAATCATCCCCCGTCTCGTGAAACTTCAAGTGTTCCAGGCGATTACTGAATCCCTTGCGAGCGAGCATGCCGCTCGCATGATTGCCATGCGTAATGCCTCTGAAAATGCGAACGAGCTTGCTGAAGCGTTGAATCTGGAATACAACAAAGCGCGTCAGAAGGCGATTACCAGTGACATGTTGGATATCGTTGGTGGGGCAGAAGCGTTATCCAGTTCATAGTGACGAAGCGTGTTTTATCTGGAGGTATGAATGACGACGAAGGGGCAAATCATGCAGGTCCAAGGGGCTGTTGTGGATTGCGCGTTCCCCCTGGGTGAATTGCCGGATATCTATGATGCCATCGAGGTTCCGCGTACAACAGACGAGCCCATGATTTTGGAAGTCCAAATGCATCTGGGCGAGCGTCAGGTGCGGACCGTAGCCATGGGCTCGACGGATGGCCTCAAACGCGGGTTGGAAGTCATTGCGACAGGTGCACCGATCAAAGTGCCAGTGGGAGATATCACATTGGGCAGGATGTTTAACGTCCTTGGGCACCCGGTGGACGACGGACCTGCGATCGATGCAAAAGTGGTCTATCCCATTCATCGCAATGCGCCTGCATTCGACGAACAGTTGACAAGCGTCGATGTTTTTGAGACCGGCCTCAAAGTGATCGATCTGATCGCACCTTTCACCAAAGGCGGCAAAACCGGCATTTTCGGAGGCGCTGGGGTCGGTAAAACAATCATTATCATGGAGTTGATTCGCACGATAGCCACCGTTCACGAGGGCAATTCCGTTTTTGCAGGCGTTGGAGAACGGACGCGCGAGGGCACTCAACTGTATCGTGAAATGCTCGAATCGGGTGTGATGAAGGATACGGTAATGGTCTTTGGGCAGATGAACGAGCCCCCGGGTGTGCGTTTGCGAGTCGGTCTCACGGCGTTGACCATTGCAGAATATTTTCGTGACCAGGGTCGTGATGTTTTGGTCTTTATCGATAATATCTTCCGTTTCAGCATGTCCGGTGCGGAGGTGTCCGCCTTGCTTGGACGCATGCCCTCGGCCGTCGGCTATCAACCGACTCTCGCCACAGAAATGGGTCAGCTTCAAGAAAGAATTACATCCACAAAGGATGGTTCGATTACCTCCATGCAGGCGGTTTACGTGCCGGCCGACGATTATTCCGATCCCGCACCGGTGACGACGTTCACGCATTTAGATGCGACGATTGCTCTCGAGCGTTCGATCGTAGAAAAAGGTATTTATCCTGCAGTAGACCCATTGGCATCGACTTCACGTATCCTCGATCCGCAGATCGTCGGAGAGGAACACTACAACGTCGCACGCTCGGTGCAGCAGATCTTACAGCGCTATAAAGATCTGCAAGACATTATCGCCATTCTGGGCATCGAGGAATTGAGTGAAGAAGACAAGATCATCGTATCTCGGGCGAGAAAAATCGAGCGGTTTTTCTCCCAGCCGCTGTTTGTTGCCGAAAAGTTCACCGGTCAGGAAGGTCGCTACGTTTCACTTACGGATACCGTACGAGGCTTTCGTGATATCCTCGATGGGAAATATGACGATTTGCCCGAGCAGGCATTCTCGATGGTCGGAACGATTGATGACGCCGTCGAGAAGGCTAGACGTTTAGCTGAGAAATAGTTGAGTCAAGTTCGGATTGGAAGGGTAAAATAAGCGATGTCGATCCGCTGTGAAATCGTAAGCCGGGACAAATCATTGTTCGAGGGTGATGTCGACATCGTTATCGTTCCCGGTTCGGACGGGGAAATGGGCATTCTGCCTGGACATGCACCACTTATGGCGACGTTGGGATATGGTATCCTTCGTATTCGTGTCAAAGGTGAGGAACAAGCGTTCACGATTGCGGGCGGCGTTGTTGAAGTCAGGCCGGACATCGTGACCGTGCTGGCAGAAGTTGGCGAAGATGTTGAAGAAATCGATATACAGCGCGCCGAAGCTGCAAAGGCAAGGGCGGAGGAATTGCTCAAGCGAGCGCCTCCACCGGATACGGATGAATACCTTTCCATTCAAGCTGCATTACGACGCTCGAAAATCCGTTTGGATGCCGTACGGCGATTCCGACCGACCCGGAGACATCGCCCTGACAAACCGATTAAAGATAAAGATAAAGAAAAAGAAGAATAAATCTCATGCCACTATTTGGTAAAGACCTCGGAATCGATCTTGGTACAGTAAACACACTCATATGCGAAGGTGGTGAAATCGTGCTTCACGAGCCCACTATCGTCGCCATCGACATCGAGGAATTAAAAATTGTTGATGTCGGTCAGTCTGCTCGTGAGATGGATGGCAAGGTGCCTGAAGTCATCGAGGTCAGCCGTCCGATGCGAGACGGTGTTATTGCGGATTTTGAAGTCACCCACCGTATGCTGGGCCATTTTGTGGAGAAGGTGTGTGGACCGGCGCGATTGTTCAAGCCGCGTTCGATGATCACGGTGCCGCTTGGTGCAACGAGCGTAGAGAGCCGAGCAGTTCATGAAGCAGCGCTGCAAGCCGGGAATCGTGAAGTCTTTTTGATCCAGGAGCCCTTGGCGGCGGCGATCGGTGTGGGAATGCCGATCGCAACACCTTCGGGGAATTTGGTTGTCGTTCTGGGAGGGGGCGTCACACAGGCAGCGGTGATCGCTATGAGCAGTATTGTGGCACAGGATGCGGTTCGCATGGGCGGGATCAAACAAGACGAGGCGATTGCTTCGTATGTTCGCAAGAAGTATGGTTTGATTATTGGACCCAGAACTGCCGAGCAGGCCAAAATCCGCATCGGGGCTGCAATCCCGCAAGATCAGGATCAGACTTTGGAACTCCAAGGGCAGGATCAGGTGACAGGATTGCCACGCCCAGTCACGATCTCCACTCGTGAAGTGATCGAGGCGATTCATGAGGTGTTGCTAATGCAGATCAGTGCCATCCGTAATGTCCTCGAGCGGACTCCACCGGAGCTCGCCTCCGACGTCATCGACCGAGGTATGGTGATTTGTGGGGGCGGGGCACTATTACGCGGTATGGACAAGTGGCTCACCCGCGAGACAGGTGTGCCGGTGTATCTGGCCGAAGAGCCGGTGGCTTGTATCGCCAAGGGGGCAGCAAGGTCGATGGGCATGTTGGATCGTTTGTACCGCACACTGCCACAAGCTTAAGCATTTCGAAGATACCAGGAAGATTAATCATACTGGCGACGGATAGACATCCGCCGCCAGCTGGTTAGGATGTTGGTTGCGGATATTCATCCGCAACCGATGCTTGGCAGATTTATATCTGCCGATCTTCGAAATAATTCATTGTAATAATAAATCAGGATATCTTTACCTCCTGGTATCCATCCGATCATGGAGATGAGCGGATACATATCCGCTGATTATCGGCACCAGATGAATATCTGGCGCCAACTTGATATTTCGTCCTGAGCGGAAGACCGAGTGAAACGAGGTCTGTAGTTGAAGGATGGTTGAAAAGATGAGCTAGAGATAATAGGTCATATGCTGCAGGTGGAGGACGGGATCGATGTAAAGTACTCTTACGTTTTCGGGTACGGAAACCGAGGTCGGAGCGTAACACAGGATGGCCTGCACGCCCGCTTCTACCAATTGATCGGCGACCCCCTGTGCATCTGCTGTGGGGACAGCCAGCATGGCAACACGAATACCCATCTCCCGTATCATCGGGATCATCTCCTGAGTATCGCGAATCGTGAAGGGTCCGATGCGTTGTCCGATCTTCAGCGGATTGTTGTCGAAAGCAAGTTCGATGCGGAAGCCTCGATCCAGGAAACCTGCGTAATGGGCAACGGCACGCCCCAGGTCGCCGACACCGACCAGCGCGACTTTCCATACGTTTTCAACCTTTAGAATGCGCTGAAGTTGATCGGTGAGGAAATGAATGTCGTAGCCGGTACCCTGCTTGCCGAATTCACCAAATTGGGAGAGGTCTTTTCGAATTTGTGCGGAGGAAATTCCTAAACGATTACCCAATTCTTGCGAGGATGTGATATTTTCCCCCTCTGCAGCCATTTCCGTTAACGCACGCAGGTAGAGTGGTAATCGTCCAACTACAATGTCCGGTACTTCGGACGCGGACATACTTCCCTCCGAGAATGGGTTTTCAAGCGCCAACTCTATCACAATCCAAGTTGCGGTGCAAATTCCACACAAAATAGTGTTCGAATCCGGAATGGATGCAGCTTTTTTTGGCGTTGAGTGGGTTTTTTCGGCGTTTGCTCGCACAAGGTATAATCAAGCCGAGTATTCGCAGCACTGGGAAGTGGGAACGCATATGTTTTTCGACGAAGCGAAAATCTTTGTTTTATCCGGACGGGGCGGGGATGGAATCGTGCATTTCCGACGGGAGAAGTATGTCCCCCGCGGCGGGCCGGATGGCGGCGATGGTGGCGCAGGGGGCGATGTAGTCCTAGAAGTGGATGGCAAGTTGAACACGCTGTCAGCCTTTCGACGTGCCAGCCATTTTAAAGCGGAAGCTGGTCGTCGAGGAGGAAGGTCGAATCAAACCGGTCGGAACGGAAAAGATGTGGTGGTCTCTGTGCCACTGGGAACCCTGGTGCGGGAGGAAGCATCGGGTGATCTGCTCGGTGATTTGGTACAGGATGGTGAACGATTGACCGTCGCTCATGGAGGAAGGGGCGGACGTGGAAATGCCCGCTATGCAACCTCGCGAAACCAAACGCCGCGCATGGCGGAGAAGGGGGCGCCAGGAGAAGAACGCTGGCTGCTGCTGGAATTACGTTTGATCGCGGATATCGGCATTATCGGTGTTCCCAACGCGGGAAAATCGACCTTGCTCTCGGTGGTGACAAACGCGAAACCGAAAATCGCCGATTATCCATTTACAACTCTAGCACCGAATTTAGGCGTTGCCCGCTTGGATGACGTCGATCTCGTACTGGCAGATATCCCCGGTTTGATCGAAGGCGCGCACAGCGGTGCGGGATTGGGTTTCGATTTCTTGCGCCACATCCAGCGTACCAAGGTGCTCATTCATCTTATCGATGGGTTGTCTGCGGATCCGATCGCGGATTACTCACAGATTAACGCCGAGTTGGCTTTATTCGATGAAAACCTGTCCAGGAAACCGCAGGTGGTCGCAGTGACCAAAATGGATCTCCCGGATGTAGAAGCACGTTGGCCGGAGCTTGAAAAGGAGTTTAGAAAGCTGGGCTGTCGAGAAGTGCGTGCCATCTCTTCGATCGATAAGCGGGGACTGCGGGAATTGCTGGGGAGCGCCAGGCGTGCGTTGGATGAAGTCGAGGTGCAACCAGAAGTAGATGAAGAACTGCCCGTTTATCGAGCCGAACCCGATTCTGCGGAATTCGAAATTACTCAATCGAAAGATGGGGAATGGCGCGTGAAGGGCAGCGCCATCGAGCGCGCCGCCGCGATGACGTATTGGGAGTACGACGAAGCGGTACGCCGGTTCCAGCACTTACTCGAGCGGCTGGGAATTGAGGCGGCCTTGCGCGAAGCCGGAGCAGAGGATGGAGATACGATTCACATCGGGGAGCATGAACTCGAATGGCGAGAATGATTGGCGTACTCGGCGGCACGTTCGATCCGCCGCATCTGGGGCATCTGATCCTGGCCGAATTCGGCAGGGCTGCGTTTTCACTGGATGAAGTCCTCTGGGTACTCACCCCTGTCTCTCCCTTGAAAACGGATCGGAAGATTTCACCCCTCGAACATCGATTGGCGATGGTTGAAGCGGTGGTGGCGGATCATCCTTCATTTTCCCTTTCGCGGGCGGACATCGATCGACCGCCGCCGTACTATGCACACGGAACGATGGAAGCTCTCCGAAAAACATACCCGCAAGCGGATTTGATTTATCTGATGGGATCCGATTCGTTAAACGATCTTCCCAAATGGGATCAACCTCAACGCTTCGTCGAGATGTGTGAGGCATTGGGGGTGATGATGCGTCCTGGCGCGGAATTTGATACAGCGCAATTGGAGAAAGATATCACGGGCATTCAAGAAAAGGTTCATTTCTTCGAGGCGCCGTTCGTCGGCATTTCGGCGTATGATCTCCGCCAGCGAGTGTGTGATGGTCAGACGATCCGCTATCTGGTTACGGATCGAGTGTTGACATATATCAGCGAGCAGGACTTGTATCCACGTGGAACGGAATAACGATTTGTAATTCCATAGGACGTTTATAAATCCTATCGAATGAAATGGTGAAGTCAACCGTAGAGTGGATTAGGGCTCAGGACCCACCGCAACCGGCCGATCTGCATCAGCACACCATGCCGACCAGGAGCCGGGGAGAAGGCGAGCGCCGGTCAGTCCCAGATGTTCCATCACGAGCAGGTTGAAGCAACCTGTGACGCCCGATCCGCAGTAAACAACAAGATCGCCGGGTGCTTGAACCCCTATCAAGGTCGAAAAACCTTCGCGTAATGTTTTCTCTGGAAGAAGTCCATCGCGCTCGTCAAGGTTTGCAGCCCAGAATCGATTCAGTGCACCGGGAATATGGCCGGCGACGGGATCGAGCGGTTCTTCTTCACCGCGGTATCGTTCCGGCGTTCGCGAATCGATCAAGCGTCCTGAATAATCATCGAGGTTGGCCCGAAGTTCATCGATGTCGATGCGCATTTCAGGGCGAACACTGGCTGTAAATCGCGCGGGGCTGCTTTCTTCTACCCCACTCTTGGTTGGAAAGTCGAAGCGTTCCCAGGCAGGGAAGCCACCTTCCAAAATGGCAACGGCATCATGCCCCAGGTAACGCAGCGCCCACCAGATACGAGCGGCAAACCCACCGCCTCTCGAATCGTAGGCCACGACCTGGGTTTGGGAGTCGATGCCCCATTGGCTGAAACGTGCAGCCATGTCTTCAATAGACGGCAGCGGATGGCGCCCATTCGTGCTGGTGCGTGGCGCGGATAGATCTCGGTCGAGGTGAGCGTAGATCGCGCCGGGGATATGTGTCTCTTTGTAGGCGCGTTCTCCGGCTGAGGTATCTTGCAGATCAAAGCGACAATCAACGATGGCCCAGTTGGGATTGTCGATATGTGCGAGGAGATCTTCCGGCAGAATGAAAGTCGAATATTTCATTTGCGGCTCCAAGCCTTTGGTGAGTGGATCGACTGCTTTATTCTGTTTTGTTTTTCTTCTCTTTTGGCGTGTCGCTGTCTCGGGGTACGGCGCGCTTGAGCTGCTCCAGAGAAATCGGTGTATTCCGGCGGCAGCGAGGGCATCTGGCATCGTAATGTGTACCGCCCGATTCTTCGAGGGCCTCAAGCGCAAACTGCAGTTCTTCTTGTTTTACGGCGAAACTATGATTACATCGAAAGCAACGAATTTGCATTTTCGTCCTCCTTGATCGATCCGATTTTACCCGCAAAATCGATCACGTGCTTACGCTTCTTGGGATTTTGCTGCAATAGCAATGCCCAGTAAGACCAGCACCGTGCCAATGATACGCAGCGGTGGAGGAGTTTCCTCCAGGAGGAAATGAGCCCATAGGGTTGAAGCGACCGGTTCTCCCAGCAAAATCACGGATACGAGTGCGGCTGGAAGGTAGCGCAAGGCCCAATTGATTGCGGAGTGGGAGAAGAGTTGGGGAATCAAAGCGAGCAGCAATATCCACAGCAGCGTTGTTGACGAGAAGGCCGTCAAACTCGTTCCCGTCAGCAGGGTGATGAGAAGCAACCAGAGAGCGGCTGAAGCGTAAACCAGAAAGATGTACGGGATCAACTCCAGATCCGCTCGGGTCTTGCGTCCGATGAGAATGTAACCAGCGGCGCCCAGGGCACCGATGACCGCAAGGATGTCACCCTGGATGGCCTTACCGCCTACGAATGAGGATAGGGACGGACACTGCAGACCGGCATCCCATGTGCAGGCATCGCTCGCGGCGATGATCATGCTGCCCAGAATCGAAAGAAGTAAACCAACAGCGATGTTCCGCCCCACAGATTCCTTCAAAAGGAGTGGGGAGAAAATTGCGACGAAAAGTGGGGAGATCTGCACCAGGGCAACAGAACTGGCAACCGAGGTGAGTTCCAGGGAAGTGATCCACGTGGCGAAATGCAGCGCGAGGAACGAACCAGCAGCAAATGACAGTAATACGGGGCGAAGTCTCATGCTGCGAAATGAGAAGCGGTAGCGGGCGATCACCAGGGGTGTGAGCATCAGTGTGGCAAAACTCAATCGCAAGGCGGCGATGGCCATGGAGGCTGCTTCGACTTGCGCGTAGCGCACGAAAATCGAAGCCGTGGATGCTGCAAGTACCCCAAACAACAATCCCGCGATCGGAGAGATGGATACTGATTCGCGCTTATGTGTTTCATATGGAGGTTCGGGTGTGATTTTTAACATGTGCTTCTTGACAAATGACCGTTCAGGGGTCACAATTTTATATATACCGGGTTGGATTTGTTGATGGTACTGGATTTGAACCGCCCGGTCAATCGGGACCGGTTTCTATGAGAGAGGGAGGTAAAACATGTCGTTTCAGTTGCCAGATCTTGCATATCCGTATGACGCCCTGGAGCCCCATATCGATGCGCGTACAATGGAGATCCATTACACGAAGCATCATAACGGATACGTCAATAATTTGAACGCAGCCCTGGAAGGGCAAAACGATTTGCAGGGCAAGTTGATCGAAGAACTGCTCGCGGATTTGAATGCGGTCCCTGAATCCATTCGTACAGCCGTGCGCAACAATGGTGGTGGCCACAGCAATCACTCACTCTTTTGGCGAGTCATGTCACCGGATGGTGGCGGCGAGCCGAGTGGCGCGTTGAATGATGCGATTGCCGCCGGTTTCGGCAGCTTCGATGCCTTTAAAGATCTCTTTTCCAAAGCAGCAGCCACACGCTTCGGAAGCGGTTGGGCATGGCTGGTGAAGAAATCTGATGGCGGCCTTGAAGTGTTATCGACGGCGAATCAAGATTCACCGATCTCATCGGGATTAACCCCCATCCTCGGTCTTGATGTTTGGGAGCATGCATACTACTTGAACTATCAAAACCGTAGACCGGACTACATTTCCGCCTGGTGGAATGTGGTACATTGGGATGAAGTTGCCCGATTGTTTTAGGCTTGATATTTCAGCTGCATAGAAATTGAAAACCGTAAAACCTATAACTTATATTGGAGGATCAAGACATGACCCATATCATCACCAGTTTGTGCCTCCGCGATTCCGGATGCGTTGACGTGTGTCCGGTGGAGTGCATCGTGCCAGGGAAACCAGTCGACAAGTGGCCGTTGTACTATATCGACCCCGACACTTGTATCGACTGCGGCGCATGTATTCCGGAATGTCCGTACGATGCGATTTTCGTAGAAGAGGAAGTGCCTTCGGATTACAGCGCCAGCGGTGGTGAGCACCAAAATAAGCCGACCGGGACAGCGGGATTCGATACCGTTTACGATGGTGAGAACCACGGCGGTGAAGCGGTCCATCTGGAGCACACACGCGTCCTTGAGGCGGGAGAAGTCGTCGATCTTACTGCGGATATCCAGTCGAATTACAATTACTTCAGCGACGGTCCAGGCTACGACGCAGCAGATTGACAGAATCTAGATCCGTAAGAGGGAGCCGTAAGGCTTCCTCTTTCATTGGAGAAATTCAGATATATACGATCTAACAAGGAAGTTATGTGTTTTGATCCTTTATGAATATTTAGGATGATCGACGATGGCCGCTATAACGCGCAAAGAATCCGATTCCCTGGGTGAGGTCGCCGTCCCACGTGATGCGCTGTATGGCGCACAAACCCAACGCGCCGTTGAGAATTTCCCCATTTCCGGAATGCGACCCTGGCGCGCCTTCATCTGGTCGATGGCGGTGATCAAACGTGCAGCTGCGTCGGTTAACCTGCAGTTGGGATTACTTGATCCGGATGTCGCCCAAGCGATCATGAATGCTGCTGATGAAGTGATCGAGGGAAAGTGGGACGATCAATTCGTGGTGGATCCCTTTCAAGCCGGTGCCGGCACGAGTCACAACATGAATATCAACGAGGTCATCGCCAATCGTGCCACGCAGTTGATGGGCGGCGCATTGGGGGAATATCTCGTTCATCCCAACGATCACGTCAATATGGCGCAATCAACGAACGATACCATCCCGACGGCTATACGTTTGGGGTGTCTCTGGCGGATGGATGAATTGCTGAATGTCGTGCGAGATCTGGCATCTGCATTGTGCACCAAGGCGGAAGAATTTGACGATGTGGTCAAATCCGGGCGGACGCATTTGCAGGACGCAGTTCCCGTGCGTCTGGGCCAGGAATTTGGCGGTTATGCGAGTGCTGTGGCGCGAGATGCCGAGCGGATCGAGTGTGCAGCGGATCGGCTAGGGTATTTGGGTATCGGAGGGACGGCGACGGGAACCGGTCTCAATGCACATCCGGAATTCCGCCGCCGCATGGTGGAAGAATTATCCAGGCTGACGGAATTGGAGCTGCATGCGTCGGATAACCTGTTCGAATCCATGCAGTCCATGGCCGATATGGCCGATTTCTCCGCCTCATTGCGAACGCTGGCGATCACGTTAACGCGCATTGCCAACGATGTGCGTTTGTTGTCCTCCGGTCCCACAACGGGTCTGTATGAGATTCGTTTGCCCGCCGTACAACCGGGTTCGAGCATCATGCCCGGAAAGGTCAATCCGGTTGTGGCGGAAATGCTGAATATGGCCATGTTTCACGTCATGGGTGGCGATACTACGGTTGCTTTGGCCGCACAAGCCGGCCAACTCGAGTTGAATGTGATGATGCCTATCATCGCTCATAATCTCTTCGAAATGATGCAGGTGGCCATCGGTGCGATTCACGCATTCACCCAAAAATGCGTTCTTGGCATGCAGGCCAATCCCGAGAAGGCTGAACAATGGCTTCAACAGAACAGCATTGTTGTAACGGCGTTAAATCCCCTGATTGGTTATCAAGCCGGTGCCGCGTTGGTGAAACTGGCGTTATCTCGCCAGGAAACTGTACGAACGATCGCGGTAGCGCAGGCGAAAGCCGGGAAACTGATGCATCGTGAGGAGGATCGCCCTGTCCGTGTGGAAGAAATTGAGGCTGCGCTGGGAAATCTGCGCAGCCTCACAGAAGGAGGAAATCTACCTTAATCCGCACTGGTTGACATGTCCCTCAGGTAATCGTTTCGATCAGACGCCACACCTGTGCAACCAGGAAGGTGGTAACGAACCCCATCACAAGGGGAAGCAGCGCGGATAGGATCGTCCACTTTTTACTACCTGTCTCTTTATAAATCGTGAACAAGGCAGTACTGCAGGGATTGTGGATCAGGCTGAAGAGCATCACGTTGATCGCCGTGAGTAACGTCCAACCGCCGGCTTCTAAAACCCCGAGCGTTGCTCGATTTGACTCCAGTTCGAACATCACCCCAGCGCCACTGCCCACGGAGTCCATTCCGGTAAGCATCACCGTCAGCATGAGGATCGTGGGAATGACGATCTCATTTGCGGGAATGGCAACGACGTAGGCGAGCAAGACCACCCCGTTAAGGCCCAGGAACAATCCGATGGGATCGAGGATGCTGATCAGATGTTCGGCAACACTCAAGTCTCCGATGTGGATGTTCGCCAATAGCCAGATCGCGGCACCAGCGGGTAAGGCGAAAACCACAGCCCGCCAAAGCACGAAAATGGTTCGATCGATCATGGAGGTGTAGATCGTTTGCAAGATGCGCGGGGGTCGGTAGGGCGGCAGCTCGAGACTGAATGTGGATACTTCTCCTTTTAACCAGGTACGGGAGAGCGCCCAATTCACGAGGAAGGTTAATAGGACACCGAGCAGGGCGATAGCCACGACCGAGAGCGCTGAGATCAATCCGGCCAGATGCGCGGGCACCAGTGCACCGACAAACAGCGTCGCCAGGAGAATTTGTGTCGGCCAGCGTCCGTTGCAAAGTGCGAAATTGTTGGTCAGGATGGCGATCAAACGTTCACGCGGGCTGTCGATGATGCGGGTGGCGATGACGCCTGCGGCGTTGCAGCCAAACCCCATCATCATGCTTAACGCTTGCTTGCCGTGCGCGCCGGTGCGTTTGAAAACCTTATCCAGGTTGAAGGCCACGCGCGGCAGGTAGCCGAAATCTTCCAAAAGCGTGAAGAGTGGAAAGAAGATGGCCATTGGCGGCAGCATTACACTGATCACCCAGGCGGTGGCCAAATACATGCCGTCAATGAGTAAGCCCTGGAGCCAGACCGGTAGGATGGTGTTTGCTGCAAGAGATTTGAGGACTGGATGGAACTTGTCGATTAAAAGATTTGCCAGCCAGCCGGAAGGTACATTTGCGCCCGAGATCGTGATCCAGAAAACGAGTGTAAAGAGAAGCAGCATAAGCGGAAAGCCCAAGATGCGGCTCGTTACCAATCGATCGATGGTGCGATCTAAATCGAAACGCGGGGGTTCATCCGGTCGTCTAGTAGCACGCTCTGCCAATCGTGAAGCGTCCGAATATATCCCTTCCAGCAATCTTTCGTGAAGATTGCCGCCAATTTTCCAGCGCAGATCACGTGCATCTGCGAGGACTCGTTCTGCTTTGGGGTTCATTTGTTCAATCATGTTATCTGTTCCTCCGAGAGTTGTGTTTGGAGTTCAACACCCTCTGTTGTAGACTGGGATAATTCGCCCAAATCCCCTTTCTCGAAGGCTTCGATAATCCGTTCATCCCCGTCGAGCAGACGAATGGCAACCCAGCGTGGATTGGGAAGTGTTGGGAATACCCCTCGTACTTTCTGGGTTAATCCCGAGATGACTTCTTCCAATTCTTTGGAAAAACGCTGGATTTTATACGGTTTCGTATGGGTTTTTCCTGTGGCTACGTCGTGGATCGCTTGAATTAAATCGTCGAGCCCTTTATTGTATCGTGCAACGGTTGGAACAACTGGCACGCCTAAATCTCTGGCCAATCGTCGTTCATCGATGATTAATCCATGACGTTTCGCTTCATCCATTAGATTCAAGCAAATGACCACGCGATCCGTGATTTCCGTGACTTGAAGGACCAAATTCAAGTTCCTTTCGAGACGCGTGGCGTCCACCACGACGGTGGTTACGTCCGGTTGTCCAAAAAGGATGAAATCGCGTGCAATTTCTTCGTCGACGGACGTTGAAAGGAGGGAGTAGGTCCCCGGAAGGTCGACGAGTTTGAAGCGGTGATCGGTGTATTCAAAACCGCCTTCGGCACGGGCGACCGTTTTTCCGGGCCAGTTGCCGGTATGTTGGCGCAGACCGGTGAGTGCGTTGAAAACCGTGCTTTTACCGGTGTTTGGATTACCGGCCAGTGCGACGACAAAGTCCCATTCTTCCATGTCGACGCCCAATTTGAGCAAATTGGCTGCGTTGTGGGCGGGACAACCTTCACATCCGTGATGTATAACTTTGTTAGATTTAGATTCGTTCATGACTGACCTCTGTGACTGGTTCGATGAAAATGAATTTTGCTTGCTCATTGCGTAAGGCAATCAAGGCGTCCCGGATGCGGTACGCGGTGGGATCTCCGGAGGGGCTGCGATATTCCGCTTGCACGGTAGCGCCTCGCAGCACGCCCAGGTCGAGCAAACGACGACGTTCGGCTCCCCGGCATGCCGGTGAAATTCCCAGCACTTTCCCATGTTCACCTAAATCCAGACAGGCGAGAGTCTTGCAAGGTAAGGCTACTCCATCTGTCACTGCTTCAGGTTCGGGAACCACAGAGATGTTGTGGGCCACGATGGGTGCCAAAACGTGCTCATCTGCTTCGGCCCAGAAACGAATACGTTCGTGTGATTGTTCGGTGATTTGCACCTGCATTCCGGGGTATATCCCTTCCGCGACCAATTGTGCATAAATCGTGCTGGGCTCATCTTCAATGTGAACGATGCGTAAGCGTTGTCCGGTTTCAAAGGTGGGGAGGGGTTTGCCGCCGTGTGATACGAAGTCTCCCATCGCATCCGGAATCGGATCACCGTGGGGATCGTGTGTGGGGTGACCCAGTTGCTCGGCTAGAAGATCGATTTCTTCAGCAGAGAGGAAGTGCTCGCGTTTCTCAGCCAGGTCATGCCATTCGGCTTCTTCAAATCCTGTCTCGTCTGCAAGGTAGCGTTCCCACAAACGATGCGCCCGCAGGATGTGCAATGCGGATCGTTTCCCTTTTGGAGACAGCTTGAGTTGACCTTCTTCGTAACGCAACAATTGAGCTGTCTCCATTTTGGCAAGCAACTCACTCACCTGATTTGTCGAAGTCTGTAACACGCCGGCGATGCTTTCCACAGTGGCATGTTGTGATTCCATTTCACATCCATGGATGTGTTTCAGTGCATCTTCGATCTGGATTCTCTGTGCGTATTGTTTTGACCTGCGGAGACGAGAAAGCAAACCCCATTGTGGCCATAAGAGTAAGGCAACAAGGATTATCCCCGCAATCGTGATGATGTTTAGATTTATCGAGATCATTACTTTGCCTTCCCCGGTATTCCATTAATGAAGCCCATTGAATCATTGATGGATACCCTTGTGGAATAAAGTTAGGCTTGCCTAACTTTAGAGAATTATATAGGCTTCTCGACGGGTTGTCAAGCGTGAACAGAATATCGCAAAGGAAATCATCACTTGACCTGGATACACTCTGGTTTGCACATCGGTAACGGGAATAATGGAGAGGGACTATAATACTGCGAAGATGGGCCTCACTTTAATTAATATGACCTATTTGCAATGGCAATCGATGGAATCGCACGTTCGCGCCAGATTTCCACGAGAGGCTTGTGGTGTCTTGGCCGGTGAACATGGCCGTGTGCATTGGGTGGAGTCGGTTACGAACGTAGAGGACAGCGTGAATCGATTCCGTATGGAACCGCAAGAGCAGCTGGATGCGATCTTGCGAATCGAAAACGAGGGGGTGAGTTTACTCGGTATCTATCACTCACATCCACATGGCCCGGACAATCTCTCTGAAAGTGATATCCAGGAAGCGGCGTATCCCGAATCGGTATATCTGGTTTGGTCACCTTCTATTGAGAAGTGGTCGTGTAGAGCTTTTGTGATCGAGCATGATACTGTGCGGGAGATTCCAATTGTTGTCACCGGGTAAGGAACTCATTCAATGTAGTGGTGTTTTTTTATTTTGAATGTACATCTAAACCATCATTAAGATTAAAGGAGTGAGATGCAATTCCATATTGCCTTGGCAGCGTTATTATCCGCTTATATTCTCGGGTCCGTTCCCGTCGGCCTGTTGGTGGTGAGACTGGTACGCGGTAAAGATATCCGCCTATGGTTCAGTGGCAGGACGGGCGGCACGAATGTGATGCGAATGGCGGGATTTTGGGCAGGCTTGGTTACTGCAATCCTGGATATCGCAAAAGGAGCGCTGGCCGTATATCTCGCACGTCATTTGACCGACGGGAACACGTGGGTGGAGATGGGGGCTGGCTTATTGGCCGTGTTGGGTCATAACTATTCGATTTTTCTCATGGAACGAAAAGAAGGGATACTGCGTTTGCGAGGCGGTGCCGGCGGTGCAACTACAGCTGGCGTGGTATTTGCTTTTTGGCCGCCATCGTTACTCATTTTGATCCCGATTGGCGCAATGATTCTGTATTTTGTGGGATATGCCTCGGTTGCTACCATGTGCATCGGTATCGAGGTGGCAATTCTGTTCCTTTGGCGGACGCTTGCTGGTCAGGCTCCGTGGTCGTATGTGTTCTTTGGCATTTTCATCGAAGTGATTTTACTCCTGGGGTTACGTCCCAACATACAACGACTGCGTCGGGGAGAAGAGCGGTTGATCGGCTACCGTGCTCGGAAAGTATCTCAAAATAAGCTTCAGCCCGTGGATACCGAAGACCCCGAAAGTGCCCGTAAAGGTTAGGCAGAGCAGGCCTTGTATTCTACATTTCCAGGGGATATTCGATCCTGGTGTCTATTTATACCCACTTCCGTGTTGGGGGTAAGTACTCCTTAATGCTTTTAAATTCGCTCGTGTCAAATTTGAATTCGTTCTTTGGCAACGAAAGGTTCAAGTCTCAGGTGAGGGTGAGAATTGCCGCCAATGTGATTGCGAATAGGACTCCGAATTCTATCAAGCGCCCACGTACGATTCGTTTTTGACGGTGAAGAAGAATAAGTCCATTCGTCAAGTACATCAACATTCCGAGAAGTAAGGCGCTTTGCAAAGGAGGGATCGGCCAATAGTGAAGTGCCCAGGCCAATTGTGTATTCAGCAGACTGATCAGAAGCGCATATTTTGCTGATTGATCACTCAGCTGGTTTAGGTGCAGCAGACGCCAGACAACGGCGGCGTTGGAGAAGAAGATCAGCGGCACGGAAAATACGGCCCTCAAATCCGCAGCCAGAATGGCAAAGAGGGCGCTGATCAAGAGAAGATGGGCGAGGGCAGACAGTCCAACCGAGGCGACATCGAAGCGTGTGTCTTTTGAATCGACGACAACGAATTCCGCCATGACTACGGCCATCAGCAGAACAGCCGTGAGGATCAATCCAATCCAAAGCCCCGGACCATCGGGAATGTAGGTTAATACCGCGCCAGTTGCTGCTGCCGCCAGGCCGGGAATGACCCAGTGGATGGGCTGTACCTTTGCGCTAACTGATTTAGGGTGAGAGTGAATCAGCCAATCTGCACCGGCAGCTGCAAGTGCGGCTGCCAATGAGATCATGACGAGGCTAGCATTGAGTTCAAAACGAATGAGTAAACCGAGGATGGAAAACTCGGCTTCGAAAACGGGCAGCGCCACGATGCGGATCAAGGTATTGGTAAGCAGGATCAGTGCCGTCAGCGTGCTCATGCGGTCGCGATCCGGTCGCGGCAATCTGCCATCCATGGACGCATTCTAGCATCCGATTCCGCCGCTGTCCATGCAGCAGTTATGGATCATTCCTTTTCCGAATTCAACGATCTGCACAACCTGTTGGATGCGTGTATAATGCCTGCCGATGATCGTTGCCATTGCAATCCTGGGTTTGTTCTCTGCTGCGCTTGTAAACCTATTGGCGGATAATCTTCCACGACGCCAGGGTATTCGGCCGCCACATTGTCTGGCCTGCGGCGCGCCTCGCGCAGCAGGCGCGTGGCTTGGAAGTCTCGCTTTTCTACGCATGCGGAGGCGTTGCCCCTACTGTGGAACGCCTCGCTCCTGTCGGGATTTCCTGGTTGAAGTTGCCCTCGTCTCCATTGCAATTTGGCTCTATGTTCGTGATCCCAGTGCCAGCGTATTTTGGTCAGCCTTGATTATCGCTGTCATTTTTGCTCTGATCGTTGTTATCGACATCGAGCATCGCTTGATCCTGCACGTGGTCAGCATACCATCCGGATTGATCATTCTGTTCATCAATTCACTCGACCCCAGCCGGGGGTTTCTAAAATCGCTTGTGGGTGGTGGGGCTGGTTTACTTTTTGTCTTTTGCATGTTTCTCTTCGGCGGATTATTTGGCCGTTATATCGCCCGCGTGCGGGAGGATGCGAATGATGAAGTGGCCTTTGGATTTGGCGATGTGATGCTGGGCACGATGTTGGGGCTGACTGTGGGATGGCCGGGGATTGTCTTGGCACTCATCTTTGCCATCTTCGCCGGTGGCATCTTCAGCTTGTTCTACATGCTGTTCATGACGCTGCGTGACCGATACAGTGCATTCCAGCCGATTCCCTATGGGCCTTTTCTCATCTTCGGTGCATCAGTGGTTTACTTCTTTAGGGAATCAATCATTCGATTCGGGCCGCTTGGATAACGGATGACCCCCGCGACAATTGTCGTGATTTTGTTAAAAAAACGCTCCCATTACGTAACAATAATAACGATTCCGCCTGGATTAACCCCTGCGTACTACCAGGAATGCTTGTAAACGCCATGTACAATTGCGTGTGAATAATATGTGTAATGTGAGTAATTTCTATTTTCCCAAATTCGGTTTGTTAATCAAAGGCAAGGATTACCTAATGAAAAATATCCAGCGATTTCGAAAGGTAAGGCCAGGGAAGTCCCCGTTACGCAGCCGGTGGTTGTCGAGGATCAAGCGTGGCCAGGGTATGGTCGAGTTTGCCCTGGCTTTACCCATTCTTCTTTTCGTCATCCTGGGTTTTCTCGAAGTAGCGAGATGGTTCCAGGCTTATCTGGCCGTTCAGTACGCAGCCAGGGAAACAGCTCGCTATGCTGTAAGTGGACAACCTCCGATGTTGGAAGAGAACGGCGAGAACTCCTGCGAGGTAATCGGACATCCTGATAATCCAACAGATCTATATGACTTACCAGATGAATACATCGAATGTCGTATGGATTGGATCAAACATATCGGCCTAAAAGCAGCCGGCGCGGCTCTCCCAGCTAATCCAGCTCAAACCGATGTTCAAAAGCCGCTCTATCTTGGTGTACTCGTTCGGGGAAGCCCGACATTTGGTGCTGTACCCGTAGATAACCATCCGGGAGCGGCACGTACCAAGATAGAGGTTACCATCATCTACAACCATCAGGTAACCAACCCCTTCTTTACTGCGATGCTGCCAACGATTCGGGTTGTTGGACGCGTCCAGATGGTGAACGAACCTTGGGAAGGGGGCGGCGCAGATCCGCCACCCGTTGTTCCTACAGCGACACCGTTTCCCCCACTCGACACCGATGGTGACGGTTGGAGTGATGTTGAAGAACGGGATATCTACGGAACCTTCCTGTCCAATCCCGATACGGATGGCGATGGCTATGATGAAGGTGATGGAGTTGATGATACTTCTGAACGGGCGTTAGATCCCTGTTGGCCGGATGATAGTGATTGTCATTAGCGACACATCCCAAAGGAGTCGGTAGTGAATATGATGAGGAAATATAAGCTTCTCCGAGATAACGAACGGGGGCAAAATTTCGTGGAGATCGCGCTGACCCTGCCAATCCTTATCGCCTTGCTCTCAGGGATGATGGAGATCGGCTTTCTGGTACACAGCGTATCCACCGTCGCGACTGCTGCGCGTGAGGGGGCCCGTTTTGGCGCGCGTGGGATGTATATCGATCCGGAAGAAATTGCCAGCGTCACCCAAATTGCGATGGAATTGAGCCTGGATGTCAAGATGGATCTCCCGGATGCCAATACGCGCATAATCGTCACACACGTAGACATCGAGCCGGATGGAACGTATCACTATCAGCATAGCGAAATGCTGGGTGATCTGGCTGTGGCTTCCAAGGTATGCTTTGATTTTCCTTGTGGAGAAGGCACCATCAATGTTAATGCGATTGCGGTTGAAAACGTCGAATTCAATGATGACGATGAACGCTGTAATGAGATCGATCACGGATGTCGAAACGATCTGGTGATCGTTGAGGTTTTTTTTACTCACGAACTAAAGATGGGCCTCATGATGGAGAATTTTATTAAGTATGTTATGCCCTCACCAATCATCATCGAACAACACAGTATTATGCGTGTCTTGACCCGGCGGAGTCCATGGAGCCCACCCCCATCTTAGCCTTGATCCAGATGCGTTACGAACGATGTTAAGTACTTATAGTATCAATTTTTGCAAACAAGAAAGGAACCTCCCATGAGAGACTGGACAAAAAGATTATTCCGGAACTCTTCAAATGCATCCCGCTCTCACAGATTCCTCAGGTTGGAAAGACCTGTTGGCAAGGGATCGAGGATTCAAAACAGGAAAGCGCGATCAGGGCAGAGCCTCATTATCATTGCGGTAGCTTTCATGGGCATTGTCGCTTTTCTCGGTTTTGCCGTCGACACAGGGATCATGTATCTGCATCGAATTTGGCTGGGCCAGGCAATTGACGCAGCAGCACTTGCGGCTGGTTACGAGCTTCCGGATATCGAAGGTGCCTGCAGTCGAGCTGTGGAGTATCTGAATGCGAATGGGTATAACGAGAGTGATGAATTCAGTTACGAGATCATCTTTACGGAAGATGATTACGCGCCCGGTGGCCCTGTAAGTGAATTTGTTATCGATTCTGATATCGACGGTATCCTGCAGCCAGAGGACTGTACGACGGTGTTCGTACCCTCGGAACATGATATGACGCACTACCATGTGCGCATCTCAGGTGAGTTATACTTGCCGTTCGTTTTCATGCGGATTATAGGTTTCGAGAACATTCATGTTGGTGCGCCGGCTACGGCGAAACGAACCGCCCAGTACGATGTAGCCCTCGTGCTGGACATATCCGGTTCGATGATGTTCGACAGCTGCAACTGGCTTACGGATGAACCTGAATATACCGAACCATACGCGTGTGAGAATGTCCATGGGGAATGTCATGCACCTTTCAGCGAGGTGAATTTCGATGGCTATGCCGACATCGATGCCATGATCGCGGATGGCTGGGATATCAACAGCACCGACGCTGTGGAATTCCAGCCATTAAATGGTCATGATGGTGCCGGTGTCCATATCTACCAGGATCCGGCTACAGGTACAGAGGGATCACTGAGTTGGGATTGGACCGTCGCTATCCCGGAAGAGGAACATATTGCCATCTACTTCTGGGTGAAGAACGATCATTCAAATGAACTGGATGATAGTAGTCCTTGGGATGATGCGGACTATGCCAGGGTATCCTGGCGTGCAGACCCTACGGAGGGCTGGAATATCGTCACATCGATCAGGGGGGGGAGTAATTTCGATACGGATTGGGAACAATACGCCGTAATTCTGGATACGGATGATATCGATGATTACCTGGAAATCCGCTGGGATCTTCACCAAGTGGAAGACGAAGAAGGTTATATGCTCGATGATATCGCCTTGAGAACATGCCCATACAAACAAGGGCCTTTCGTGCAGTACAGCGGCGGATGTAATTACAGTAAACCGGTTACTTGCGCCAGTCAAGCGCCGGATACGCTCTTCCCAGGTCAATCTGTGGGTTCCTATAGTACGCCCAGAGCCTACATGTTACAGCAGCCCATGACCGACGTGATCCGGGGTGCGGAGACTTTCATCAACATCATCAGAGATCGAGCCGATGAGTCCGGCTTGCCGCGCGAAGATCAAATCGGACTAGCGAAATTTACTACTAGGGCAAGCAAGGTGCTTGATCTCACGATCGACTATGAAAGTATCATTGAAACGATGTACACAACCTTCAAATCAGAAAATATGACGAACCTGAGCGGTGGCATGGCTGTCGGTTTGAGTATCCTAGGGGACGGTCGGCCCAATACCACCCACTTTATGATTTTATTGACGGATGGTGTCCTCAACAGGTACGACAATCCCTGTGATGCGTCGGGTCCGTCGAGTAGTCAAGGTCTGTCCTGCTATCCAAGTAATTGTGTGACATGCGTCGACGAGATGATCGCGGATGCACAGGTTCAGAATGTGACCATCTTCACCATCGGTCTTGGTTTTGATGTTGTTACTAATGAGTTCACTGCATACGGCGATTCGCATTACACAGGAATGAAACTTATGGAACGGATTGCACATCTGACAAACGGCCAATCCTACTTCGCACCAACATCGGAGGAACTCGAGGAGATCTTCGAGTGGATTGCAGATGCCATTTTCGTGCGGCTGACTCTCTAATCGGAGCGAAGGATCGATCGCGAACTCTTCGATCCGTATAAAAGTGGCGATCACTATCGAAACATACCGCCACATGGCAGAAGCATCAAGTCGCTGGGCACGTTACTTTGTGCCCAGCGACTTTTATATCGAGAAGTCGTCTCATCTACGGATCTTTCAGGGTAGATATCGGAAGTGCTTTGTTAGCTAAGTTTCTTATCAATGGATCTCCTTTTGGTAAATTCCCTGTGGATGAATTACTTTGGTGTCAAATCTACAGGGATGACCCGGAAGGTCCTGTCTTTCAAACGGATTGAGGCTTGCCCAATATTCGATCTGCGGCTAGGATTTCATTAATGACAGATATCGAACGCACCCGGCAAGATCGCAGCAAGTGGTTTATTGGACTGTGGATAGCTATTGTATTGTTTTACATAGCTTGGGTGATTGTTAAGCCACTTTCCGAGACGCGCCCAACCTGGTCCTTGCTGATCACCTTCGGTTTGCGCAGCTGGACTACGGGCGTTTTGATTCTCGCTTCCATGCGGACAGAGGAATCTTCACGACACCGAACATGGCGTTTTATCTCAGTGGCGTTTGTATGCTGGACGATTATTGATGGTATAAATTTTACCTACTGGTTGACCGACTCCATCCTTCCTGCAGCCCCGCACTGGATCGATGCCATTCGGCTCTGCGCTTATCTCGCAACGATGATTGTAACCTTCAGCTATCCAACGACTCCTGCCGAGGGGCTGGGACGCACACGCAACCAGCTTGACATCGTTTTAACCGGCATCGCTGTCCTGGGATTGGCCTGGTTGATCTTCCTGCTGCCCATCTTGTCCGTCCGTTTCCTTGATCCGGTAATCGTATTTTGGCGGTCGTTGTTCCCGATCCTCGATCTTTTACTGCTTGTCTATTTCACTCGCTTACTGCTGCTGGCCGAAACTGACCGTGATCGCAAGATGCTCAACTACTTGACTTTGGCGACATTGTTTTTCGGCATTTCCGATTTGATTTTTGGGGTACTTTCGCTGCAGGAGAACTATTCCCCCGGAGGTGTGGTTGAAGTTGGCTGGATGATTGGCAGCAGCTTCTACTACCTCGCCGCATATTATACGATCCGGAATTCTACTACTCGATCCGGTACTGATCGCGAAGCGAGCAGACACCCACTCGCTCGTCGGTTAGGTAGAATGATGCCGGTCTGTATTACGGGGATGGTGATCGGATATTTGCTCTTGGATTGGTGGATGGGAGGGCAGATCGAGCTGGTTGGCGTGGCTATAGTGGCCTTATTGGCTGTCTTACTCGTGGCGCGTCAGGGTGTGATTGCAGGGCAAATGGAATTCCGACAGTATGCATCCTTGGTCACCAATGCTGTGGATATGGCCTTCGTGTGCGATCTCGAAGGGAGATTGCTACTCGTCAATCCTGCGTTCTTGCGTGACCTCGGTTTGGACGCCGAAGAATGGGAAACACGGAAGGTGCAAGACGTTGTTCGCAATGCATCCCGCTGGGAGCAGCTGGTGGATGAGGCGCAAGCAGCAGGATGGTCCGGAGAGGTCACGTTCCGAAAGCAAGATAACTCCACATTCCCGGCAGCGCTGGCTTTACGCCCGATTGAAGATGAACGCAAGTCGAAAGTGGTGCTGGCAGGAACCGCGCACGATCTTACCCAGGTTAAGCAGCGTGAGAATGCACTGCATGATGCCTTGCGTCAGGTCGCTGCAGCACGTGCGGAACTCGAAGAGCTCAATCTTGCCCTCGAAGTAAAAGTGGAGCACCGCACGCGAGAATTAGAACAAACGGTAAATGACCTCGCCCGGTTGAACGAAGAGCTTCAGGAGCTTGACAAACTGAAGACCGAATTCGTTGCCCTGGTTTCACACGAGTTGCGTGCGCCGTTGACGAACATCAGCACGGGTATCGAGTTGCTTCTTAGCGGTCAACCCAAGTTGGAATCCGACAGCGTAGATTCGCTGGAACTGGTTCAAGCGGAGATAAAACGATTATCCAAGTTGGTGGACACGATCCTCGATCTTTCTGCGCTGGAAGCGGGTCGTTTCCCATTGGAGATTCGCGCGGTAACCTTAAGGACGATCGCTAGTCGAGTGTGTCAGCGGTATGTCGAAGAGGATCAAGCAGGACGGCTCGATTTGGAGATCCCGGATAACCTGCCCCTGGCGTTGGCAGATGAACAGGCGGTGGAGAGCATTTTCCAACATCTCCTGGATAACGCTTTGAAATACACGTCGGAGGGAGAAATTATCCTGGAAGGCGGGAGGGAAGAAGACCAACTGTGGATCGCTGTGGATGATGGCGGTGAGGGAATCCCGGAGCATGAACGGGAACGCATATTTGATATGTTCCATCGCCTCGACACTCGCGACAACCGTGATATTTACGGCTATGGACTAGGTCTTTCGATGGTCAAGCGCCTGCTCGAGGCGATGCAGGGCGGTATCCGAGTCGAAGAAAGTCAACGTGGCGGCGCTCGCTTCGTATTCTGGTTACCTATTCAAATGGGAGCCGAAGGTCATTCCAGGGGTAGCGATGAAAAGGGCGATTGACTATAGTTGTCATGGATTTGTGGAGGTTGAAAGTGACTTTCAAACTCTTGGTCGTGGATGACGATCGTACGTTGCTGCGTTTCCTCGGAGAGTATCTCGAGCGCGAACGTTACGATGTGATTACAGCCGATCGAGGATCGAAAGCCTTGCGTCTTTTCTTCCAGGAAAAACCCGATCTCGTCATCCTCGATGTAATGATGCCGGGAATGGATGGATGGGAGGTGTGTGCCCGCATTCGCGAGATGGCGGATACTCCGATAATTTTCCTGACGGCAAAAACTGCGGAAACGGATAAGCTGCGCGGTTTTCGTTTGGGTGTCGATGATTACATCACCAAACCATTCAGTTTGCCTGAGATGGCGGCGAGAGTCTCCGCTGTCCTGGCGCGGACGGATTCAATCCGTCTCGGCGAGCTGAGGGTATATCGTGCGGGAGACCTGGCGGTTGATTTGCGTAAACGACAGGCACAGATCAAAGAGCGGCCGATCGATCTGACGCCAACAGAATTCCGTTTGCTGGCTGCGTTGGCAAAACGCACAGGGGAGGCGGTTTCCAAGGCGGAACTCATTGAGGATGTTTGGGGGACAGATCGGCGCGGGGGAGGGAATGCGTTACGCCGATATATCGCCATGCTCAGGGAGAAAATCGAAAGCGATGCAACACAACCGGTCCGTCTTGTAACTGTACGTGGATATGGCTATCGCCTCGATTCATAATCATTTTTCGTTTAGTACAGCAGTATTATTTCGATCCTCTACGTATTGATTCAAAACCAACTTTCTTTGAATAAGGAATCAGATCCGTTTGGCTGATTCGACGCCTCGTTTTAATGGGACGGAGGTCATATGCGTTGGTGTAGGTATATTGAAAGGTGTATCTCGAAGAGCCTCCATTATCATAAAAACAGGATATAGGAGTGGGAAGTACAACTTTAGTTGGTTTGTATTTTGGGTAGGTGATGACGTAATGCAGCTCGAGAATGTAGAGACCGCAGCCAATGCAGTTGCAGCAGCAAAGCAATGCGAACGAGTCTTGATCGCAGATGATGATGCAGACTTCCGCAGCATCCTTGTCCGACGGGCACAACGATTGGGATTGGAAATAATCGAAGCCGAAGATGGGAAACAAGCGATCGAAGCGCTTAGAAATTATTCGTTCGATTTGATTCTACTAGATTTATGGATGCCTAACTATTCTGGTTTGGAAGTATTCCGTGTTGCGCAAGAAGTCGATCCGGAGCTTCAGGCAGTTGTGTTGACGGGTAGTGCCACATTGGAAACTGCTGTTGAAGCGCTGCGTTGCGGTGTCTACGATTATCTTACGAAGCCGCTTGAATCCCTCGCCGAGCTCGATCACGCTATCACTCGGGCTCTTACGCACCGCCGCTTGGTGAAAGAGAACGCTCGCCTGTTCGCCGAAGTACAACGGTTGGCAATCACAGATCCTCTTACCGGGTTGTTCAATCGTCGAAAACTGGATGATATGTTGGCCATTGAAGTCGAGAGGGCGTATCGATACAATCGTCCACTTTCATTGATTATGATCGATCTGGATGGAATGAAAATGTTAAACGATAAGTACGGTCATCCGGCAGGCGATGAAGCATTGAAGATCGTAGCCGAGACGATCCGCAAGCAAATTCGAACCGTCGATGTGGCGACCCGGTACGGCGGGGACGAGTTTGTTATTCTCCTACCTGAGGCGGATTTAGAAGCAGCACGCAATGTAGCCAAACGGATTTGCGCCAAGATCACCAGTACAAATTTTAAAGGTGAGTGTTTATCAGTCAGTGCGGGGGTCGCACAATGGTCGCCGGATTTTCCCAAAGCCAAGCAATTTCTTGATGTCACCGATCAGGCCATGTATCAAGCGAAGCGAGCGGGTGGAAAGCGGTTATTTGTGCTTTCACCTTAACAACAGGATATTGGTCCTATTAGGACGAAGTACCTGCAAAAAGGAAATGGCACTCATGTTACGCTCAAGACAACGATCGCAATATAATTCGAGATTTCCGCTTTGGATTGACTCCACGGGGGGAGCCTTAAGCGAGAATCGATCAATCGAACAAAGTATACGGGCATTTTGTCCAGAGGATGAACAACTCGCGAAGGCGGCAGGAATTTCGCGGGTCGGTCGCGCGACATGCGGCTGAGGAGATTGTTGTATCGCAATCCCGGAGTTTGGGAGGACCGATGGATGCGGTAGGTAATAACCTGTTAAATAAAATCGAAGCAGCAAGTGAAGATGACACCAGCTTGCAATCCCTAGCGAAGTGGTTACTTCAATTCATTTCAGGATTGCGGGCAAAATTGATCGTTCCTTATGTCATTCTCACCCTGGTGATTGCCATGGTGGGTGTTTACGTCGTGACACGATTGGTAACATCATCGATTCGTGAGCGGTTTGTCAACCAGGCCTTCGAAGCCAGTCGTGTTGCAGGGGATGGTATCGTACGAAAAGAACGCGAGCATCTTGAAAACCTTCGTTTGATGGCCTATACCGAAGGCGTGTCAGAAGCCGTGTTCGACCACGATGCGGAAGACCTAAAATCGCTTCTCTTGCCTCTGGTGCTAAACAATGGTGTCGAAGCACTGACCGTTATTGATATCGCTGGCACCGAGATTCTGACACTTGCTATTGATCCTTCCACAGGTATCTATCGAGAATCCAGTGGGGCGGATTTTTCTGCTTATAACCTGGTTGCGCGTGTGCTTGTCGAGCAAGTTGATTCCCTCGGAGATAAATACGTTGACATTCTTGTAACAACTTATGGCGCTTATCTCTTCACAAGCACACCGATCCGTACAGAAGATGGCGATTTGAACGGCGCGTTACTTATCGGCTCTCGTCTTGAATCACTCATTGGGGAGATAAAGAATCAAGCCCTGGCAGATGTGGTGGTTTTAAATAAAGATGGAGAATTGATTTCGACGACACTTGTCATCCCTGATGAAGGACCGCAAGCACTCGAAGTTGACCCGGACATCCTGGCTGATGACCAAACCGCGATCACGCAGGACATTGAATTGTACGGACGTGATTATCAAATCGTGGTTGCACCTTTGATCATCCGCCAACAGGATATGGGCATTCTCTCGGTTGTATTGCCCAGTAATTACATTGTGTCAACCATGGCGACAAGCCGGAATATTTTCAGCATTATTTTCGCGTTGGGTACTGTGGCAACCATCGTCGTAGGTTACACACTTGCACAAAGCATCGCCAAACCCATCTTACGATTGCGTAACATTTCACAGGCTGTTGCGTCTGGCGATTTAAATCAATCCACCGGTTTGAAGGGATCGGATGAAATTGGCGAACTCGCCAGCGCCTTCGATACGATGACGCATCACCTGCGCGAACGAACAGCCGAAGCAGCCAGGTTATATACCGAAACGGTAAAGCGAAATGAAGAACTGGCCGACGCCAACGCCCGGTTGCAAAGTGCGCAAGCTCAGTTGGTCCAATCCGAGAAGTTGGCCTCCGTTGGACAGTTGACCGCGGGTATTGTTCATGATGTCAAGAATCCATTGGCTGTGATCAAAGGATTGGCGGAGGAATTGCAGGAAGATGTTGGTCTTGATCCCTCTACTCGGGATCAGTTGAAGACCATCCGACAAAGTGCCACGCGGGCGAGCACAATCGTGGGAGATTTATTGAAGTTCGCACGACAGTCGAAGCCGGAAATGGGAATACGGGATATCCGTGAGACGGTTGAAGCCTCGATGCGGTTGACGGAATATCTGGTGCGAAAGGCAGGAGTGGATTCTCAGCTCGATCTCCCCAAAAAATCCGTGATGATGACCTTCGATGCGACGCAAATTGAACAGGTTTTAATCAACTTGATCACCAACGCAGTGCAGGCTATGCCGGATGGCGGAAAGCTGCGCGTCAGTCTTGGTGAGGCGGAAGAAGCGGTAGCCATCGCTGTGCAGGATTCAGGTATTGGGATTCCGCGGGAGAATCTTTCACGGATTTTCGATCCCTTCTTTACCACAAAACCGGAAGGACAGGGAACCGGATTGGGATTGTCTTTGAGTTACGGCATTGTGTCCCGGCATGGAGGACGAATTGAAGTAGATAGCAAGATGGGAAAGGGCACGACGTTTACATTGTTGCTGCCGCGAACCCAAAAAGCGAATGAATAAAGCGGAATTAGAGAAGAGTAAGGGAAGATTGTGGAAAGCGTTGTAGAGCAGCATGAAGAAGAACGCAAGGAGAAGCGCAACGAGTTAGCGAAGTGGTTGCTGCTCGTGCCGCTTATCCTTTTGCTTCTTTTTGGATGTGGAACGTGCGGGATGATGCCTGGCCAAACCGCCCATGCTGATACACGTTCCCAGATATCCGCGGATTATCGTCCGTGGCCTTTCATGGTATTGCAACCGGTCAACCCGGATATCGTCGAGGAGATCCGTCGAGACGCCGAGTATTATCCCGGTCCGGGAGGCGATTCTCTCGACCCCATCGTTGAGCCAGGCGATTTTTGGGTTACTGCGACGCCTACCGAAACTCTGGAGGGAACCCCAACGGCGACAGAGTTGGTTAGTTCGACGCCGTCAGCAACGATGACGCCCACCGGGTCTTCGACTGCGACGATGACTGCCACGGAAACCATTACATCCACGGACACCGGCACACCGGAGGCCTCGAGTACGCCCAGTATGACGTCATCACCCACGAACACACCAACCGAGACGTCAATACCATGGCCGCCACTACCTGTGCCGCCACCTGGGCCTCCTCCAAACACGTACTGGTTTTACGATGACACGACACCTTTTAGTTACATGATGTATTCCAGCATTCCCAGTGGGAGTTATCGAAGTGGATCAACTGCGACTTACTACTCGCCACAATTCTCGAGCGGGCAACGGCTCCAAGCAGGGACGACCATTGTGCGTTTCTATGCGTACAATCCTTCCTCTTCCACAGTCAGTCTGTCGGTTCAGTTACGGGCCGGATCAACGTTGATCGGTTCGGCATCCTTCGCCTTGCCGGCGAATGTCACATCAGCCTATTTCTTCTCCGCTTCGATCACGAACGTTGAACACGATTTCGTCAGTGGCCAACGCCTGATTCTGCGTTTGAGTGTTGGATCTCCTGCGGTGCTCTTCTGGGATGGCGCCTATAACTATTCCGGCGTGCAGATTCCTGCTATCGTCAGCGTGCCGACTCCAACGTCAACTCGAACATCGACGGTTACGAGTACGGCGACAATTACCGATACACCCACGATAACGAGTACACCCACGATAACCAACACGCCTGCGCCGACGAATACAACCGCTCCACCACCGGCGACGGCTACGGATACACCTGACGCTACGGATACACCGACAGCGACGTCGACGGAGACGCCCACGTCAACTGAAACGCCGACGCCCATGTCAACCGAGACGCCGACAGCGACTTCGACCGAGACGCCGACGTCGACATCGACCGAGACGCCAACACCGACATCGACCGAGACGCCAACGCCCACGTCAACCGAGACTCCGACGTCCACGTCGACCGAAACGCCGACAGCGACATCGACCGAGACGTCGACTCCGACATCGACCGAGACTCCGACGCCCACGTCAACCGAGACGCCAACGCCGACATCGACCGAGACTCCGACGCCGACGTCAACCGAGACTCCGACGCCGACGTCGACCGAAACGCCGACAGCGACTTCGACCGAGACGCCAACGCCCACGTCGACCGAAACACCGACGCCTACTTCAACCGAGACGCCGACAGCGACTTCGACCGAGACGCCAACGCCGACATCGACGGAGACGCCAACGCCCACGTCGACCGAAACACCGACGCCTACGTCAACCGAGACGCCGACGCCGACAGCGACAAATACACCCATAGGTTGTAGTGGAGAAATTCTCATGGTTGTGGGGGATCTGGTTTTGAACTCCGGCGATGCCGCCGTCCGGAACCGTTTGGAGGGTTTTGGCTACACGGTCATCGTGGTGCTCGACAGTGATTCATCCGCCGCTGACGCTACTGGAAGAGATCTGGTTATCATATCTTCGACATCGGATTCCGAAGAGGTTAACAGCAAGTTCCGTGACGTCGCAGTACCGGTTATCGTTAATGAACCCTGGATATTCGACGACATGGGCATGACTGGTCCGACTGAATGGGTGGATTACAGTTGGGTTGACGATCAAACGCAAATTGACATAATCGATCCAGGTCATCCGTTAGCAGCGGGGCTGTCAGGTACAGTTACTGTTTCGAGTGTCGCAGACATCGTGACACTGGGTGTTCCCAATACCAACGCCGCTCGTGTTGCAACACAAGCTGGGGAAACCGATTGGTTCACCATTTTCGCCTACGAAAGTGGCGCTTCGATGGTCGACATAACGGCACCGGCGAGGCGTGTGGGATATTTCTTGAACGACGCCATGTCTGACACGCTGACAGAAGATGGTAGGGCGTTATTCGACGCCGCTGTGAATTGGGTACTGGACTCCTGTGCATTACCGGCTCCGACCTGGTGGGACTGCGATTGGGATTATCGTATTCCACTCACCTTCGATAATCAGACACGATCTGAGGACCTGGATGAATTCCCCGTCCTGGTGATGCTTGATAGTGGACGAATTGACTACGGTTTGACTCAGGATTTGGGTCAGGATATCCGTTTCGTCGACCGTGATGGTGTTACGGTGTTGGCGCACGAAATCGAAGAATGGAATGAAAGCGGGGACTCCTACGTTTGGGTCAACGTCCCGCGCATCGACGACAGCTCGATTAGCGACTACATCTGGATGTACTACGGGAACGCCAGTGTTGGAGACGGTCAGGATTCCGATAACACCTGGGTGAACTACCGCGGCGTCTGGCATCTGGACGAGGATCAGCTTGGAATTGGAAACGTGAACCTTTATGAGGATTCCACATCCAACAACTTCGATGGCGATGATCAGATCTCCGCCATTGGACAGGACGGCCAGATTGCTGGTGGACAGGAATTTGATGGCGTGGATGATTATATCGATTTGGGGACAACAAACATCGTCGATGGAACAGATGCCTTTACCTTTTCTGCCTGGGTTAATATCGACACATTACCTGGTTTGAACGATCACTATGGTGTGTTCAGCCGCCATCCGGGAGTGGACGAAGGTTCCTTCAGGGTAATGGTAGGACAATGGGGGTTCGCCGATGATTCACACATGGACATCTCGACCAACGACGGTGCCTGGCACGACATTATCGCAAATACGCAAGCCGCTACAGACACCTGGGCGTACCTTACAGCCGTTTATGATGGCATCAGCACGGTGGATTTCTATTTCGATGGCAACCCGGATGGCAGTGTTTCCTATACGGAACCGAGTGTGGTTGCGAGTGCGGGCCAATACATCGGGTCCGGACATGCCGGGATTTTCCAGCTGAGTGGGTTCATTGATGAACTACGTCTCTCCACCAGTCTACGATCTGCCGGCTGGATCGAAGCGCAGTACGAATCGATGACAGATACTCTCATCAGCTCTTATGGAGCTGCAGAATCATCGACAAGTTATTGCCCATGATTACAAATCGTGATGTGAATTTCGGACGCAGATTAATGGTGGGAACGAGAAATCCTTTATCGAATTACTATCACAATGAACCAGAGGTAATGGTAGATACATACATTATCGAGTAGGGATGGAAAGATGATTGAAATCAAAGCTTTGGTCGCCGATGATGATCCACAATTACTGGACATCATGGCGCGTCGTTTACAAAAAGCCGGCCTCGATCCCGATCGTGCCAGTGACGGTCACCAGGCGTTGGAGCTAATCGAGAAGACGAACTACGATCTGGTTGTTACCGATATCTATATGCCTGGGGCCACGGGGCTGGAGTTGCTGCGTCGGGCGAAAGAAAAAGACCCACACTGCCAGGTTATCGTAGTGACTGCAGCCGCGACTTTGGACAACGCGGTCGAAGCTTTGAACAAGGGTGCTTTCGGATACATGACCAAACCCTTCGATCACATCAGTGTTTTCAACAGTATGATTGCCAGGGCGCTGGAGTTCCGGAAGCTAATACTGGCGAACCAACGCCTGGCGGCGGCGCAGCGCAGGCGTGGTGACCTCCTTGAAGCAGAAGTAACGGAGAGGGTGCAGAAATTACGCCAACGCCATAAGGAGACAATGGATCTTCTTGGTGCGTTACCTGACGGAGTACTCGTCGTTGGGGAGGATGGTCGTATCATTCTTCGCAGCCCGGTGGCAGAAAAGTGGTTGACGCTGGAGTTAAAATCTGAGAATCAGCCTATTCGAGACTTCATTGTGAAAGCGTATACGGCAGGCGGTTCGTGGGAGACTCAAGTGCGTCTCGGTGGCCATGTATTAAACCTGCGCTCGGAGGAATTACCGGCCATTGACGACCACAAACGACGCGTGGTCATCATTCGAGAGATCGGTTCACAGGAACTCGAGTTCGATTCAAGGTTATTAAACCCCCTGTCTAAAATTCATCGAAGCATCGATTGGTTGGAGAAAAATCAGCAGCGAAGTGATATTTCAAGTTCGATTGAATTCTTAAGGCTTCAGGTTGCTGAGATCGAAGAGCTTGCAAAGCACTCCGACAGTTCCAAGGAGTCAAAACCGGAAAAGCAAGTTAGCAATTCAACGGAGGGGGAAAACAAAGGCGTACAGCGCGATTCGAAAAATGCCACGAAGAACGCGGCATCCGATGCCCGGCAACCACCTAATAATGGAAATGGCCGGACGAATAGTGGGAAATTGATCGCCATTCCGAAGGCGGAACCTGATCTGGAACCTGCCATCGCTGCATTAGATCAGACTCAAATTTCTATTTCAACCAGATCGTCGCACATCGAAGCCGATCCAGAACCCGAGTCGATCGCCACGAAGCTTTTCAGTGAGGAAGAAATTGATTCGGCCTTTGAAGGCAAGCCAGAGATCGATCCGGTTGAGCGAGAGAAGGCGTTCGAGAAACTGATCGCCATGCTTGAAGGCGGTGCGTCCGGTGTGAGTAGCCGATTGGAACCGAAGGGTGGTATTTTGCTGGATGTGGGGAATAAAGAAAGCGAAAGTGGTCCATTCCGTGCGAGAAGGGATGATACCCCCTGGCCACCATTACCGCCATCTAAGGAAAAATGAATCGATCGATAAAAAAAACTTCCCGGGTGCTAATCGCATCCGGGAAGTCTGCTTTAACCTAGGCTGCCGCTCGTTCTTTTCGGCGGAACCAGCTACGCCATTCTCGATTCTCCCAAACCACGAGGATTGGTGCAGCGTTGAAAATCGATGAATACGTTCCGCTGAATACACCGATCAGAAGGATGGTGACGAAGTGCCGTGTGGTCACGCCGCCAAAGAGTAACAAAGCCAACAGGGTTAGCATAACGGTAAGCTGCGTGTTGATCGATCGGTCGAGTGTTTGAACGATGGAATGGTTGACCAATTGCTCAAATTTGAGCAGACGGTGCCTGCGCTGATTCTCGCGAATGCGGTCGAAGACAACAATCGAGTCGTGCACTGAAAATCCAATGACGGTCAATAGTGCGGTGAGGAAGAGCGCATCGACTTCCCAACCAAGATAATGGCCGAGAATTGCCTCGACACCAATGACTACAGCGACATCATGAAGCATGGCGATGATGGCAGCAATACCAAACCGTCTTGCGTTTGGAACTCCACGGAATGCGTAGGTGATGTATAGGAGAATGAAAAGCGCTGCTAAGCCGATTGCGCCCGCTGCTTGTTGTGCGACCTCGATGCCAATCGATGGCCCGACCGAGTCAAAGCGAAGCAGCGTTAACGGCCCTTCGAAACGAGTTTCCATCTCTTCCAGGATGAGCGCTTTGGTTGCTTCGTCGATTAATTTGCTGCGTACGATGATGTCCGTCACGTCAGCGCTTTGGGCGATTGGATCGAGAACGCCCAAATCGTCATACAATTCAACGACCTGTGCAGGTGCTGGAGGAGTGCCGGATTCGAAGCGTACTTCCAGAATACTTCCACCTGTAAAGTCGATTGCCAGAGGTAGGCCCCAGAGGATGATCGCAATGATCCCGGGGATGATTACGATGGTGGAGAGCGCAAAAAACCAATAGCGTTTTCCGACGATGTTCAACATTGTGTGGCTCCTAAATCCCGAACCAACGCGGGTGTTCCGCGAAGTGGATATTATCCAGAACGATGTGCAAGAGAGTCCGCGTGACGGTAATCGCGGTAAAAAGGCTCACCAGGACACCCAACGCCAGCGTAATGGAAAAGCCTTTCACAATGCTGGCGCCGAAGGTGTTGCCGAACCAATACAGGATCAGACAAGTGATCAGCGTTGAAATATTGGAATCCCGAATGGAAGGCCAGGCGCGTGAGAAACCGAGATCAATGGCCGTGCGCAGGTTGCGGCCACTTCGCAGTTCTTCTTTCAAACGTTCGAAAATAAGCACGTTGGCGTCGACAGCCACACCGATGGAAAGCACGAAGCCCGCGATACCTGGCAGTGTTAGTGTGACCGGAATGGTTTTGAACAGCGCGAATGTGATCGCCGCATAGCAAAGCAACGCCAAATCGGCCAGTAGTCCGGGAAGCCGATAGTACAAAGCCATAAATGCCATCACGACACAAAGTCCTGCCAGACCAGCTGTTGTGCTTTTCTGGAGTGAATCCTGGCCCAGCGTTGGACCGACTGTTTTATTCTCCACGACTTTGAGGGGTATTGGCAAGGCACCATAATTCAATTGGATCGCCAGGTTGTTGGCCTCCTCCCGGGAGAAGTGACCGGTAATGCGAGCCTGGCCGCTGGGAATGGCTTGTTGAATCTCCGGGAAGGAAATCAATTGCTTGTCTAAAACGATGCCCAGGATGTCACCAATATGTGTAGCAGTGTAATCGGTAAATATTTCACCACCTTCTTCGGTGAACTCCAATGCAACGGAAAAGTTGCCAATTTCGTCTTGACCGACCCCCGAGCCTTTAAGATGTGCGCCGGTAAGAACCGTATGGAAGATTTTATCTTCCGATGTATCAACTGCTTCTTCCTCGCTTGGTGTGGGCTGCGCCTCATCCGAAGCTGGCGTTGGTGTTGCCGTCTCTTCGGCGGAGTCATCACTTTCTTCCAATCCGAAATCTGTTTTGATTCGTTGGCCGGGAGCCAGTGAATAGACATCTTCGTACCTGATTTCAATAAACTCGAGCAAGCCGGTTTCCTTGATGGTGGCTATGGCTTCTTCGGGGTTGCCAATTCCCGGCAGTTCGGCTAATATCCGGCGCGATCCTGCGACCTGAACAACAGGTTCGGTGAGACCAAGTGCATTGACTCGTTTCTCAATGATCGATGCTGCAGTGTTTAACTGCTCGGGCTCGATTTCCGTCGTCTCTGGTAGATCCGCCTCGAGGAGCACACGTAATCCACCTTGTAGATCCAAGCCCTGAACGACTTCAAAGTCTTTATCTAGAAATGATAGATGGATTCCCGGATTATCTGGAAGCACGATCCAGATTGCGCTGGCCATGATGAGTAGGATGAAGACGAAGCGTCTGTAATGGCTTTTAAACATCGTAATGAATTCCTCCTGCGCCCATGAAAAACCAGCCGCTCCTGGCTGGGAGAGCTGGCAAGACGTTCTGATTATACTGTGTCCTGGGCTGGAAAAACAGGTTGTCGATAATGATGGCCTTACTCGATCTCAATGCCAAAGTCCTGTAAGGCCTGCAATGAACGTTGCAGCACTTCATCCGGGGTTAATTCGTCCGTTTCGATGTAGATATGACAATTCGCACGTGCGTGCGCTAATCTCTTTTTTTGTGCTTCGTACTCTTGTGATGTCCATGAGAGAGATTTTCGCTGCGTACATACCGGGTAGGATGCGTCGAGGTAGATGAGAATTGTAGGCTTTGCGAGGACTGCCCACATATTTGCCACATAGGAATGTTCTTGTGCGATTTGCCGCGCAGATATCTTTTTAGCTTGAAGGGCATGGGCTAGCGTGGTCTTTCCCGAGGCACAGGGACCCACAATGGCAATTCTTGCTTGATTATCGTTTTGACTCATCTCGCATATTCATTCGACTTATTTCAATGGCATACGAACATACAGGTTGCGAGTATCGTTGCTGTCGTGGGGGAGGATACACATCACGAGAACGCTGATATCGTCACCAGGGCGGCCTTCATCGAGTTCCATGGCACAATTTAACAAGTGGGAAGCCCATTCTTGCGGATTCGGTGGGCCTGCATTGAGGAGTTCTTCTACACTCTGCATGATGTTCAGGCATTGTCCACTTCGCTCGCCAGCGTACATCAATCCATCGGTAAAAACAATCGCAGCCAAGCCTGCTCGAAGAGGGTATTCGTGGATCGATGGGCGAATCGCTTTACGGATACCGACGGGTTCGACGGGATCGTCGATCGTTTCGATCTCCCTGTCTTGAACCAAGATTACAGGCGTGTGGTTGTTACGAACGATGACCAGACTCTGACTGAGTAGATCGACCGAAAGTATATTTAGTGTTGCCATCACTTTGCCGGCTCGATAGGTAAAAAGGTAATCCGAGGCAGCTCGGGCTACGGCGCCATCGCGCACACCATCGGCGAGTAAACTGATCGCTTTCCTGGCTACGATGTTGGAGATCGCCTTTGCAGATTTTCCGGATCTTTGACCGTCGACCAATACAAAGGACAACCCGCCACTTGGGCGCTCCACCATCTCAAGTGTGTCCCCACTTTCGGAAGTTGCATATTTCCCAATCTTCGCGGCAGCAAATTGTGCTTGCATGGGTTAGATTGTACTTCTCACGCTTGGCATTGTCCAACTTGTAAGGGTATAGCAAGGTGACTTGATGCCGAAGTAGGATATTGTTAGCATGATACCTGCAGGGGGAAGACGTGCTGTGCACGGTCTTTGTGGGAGGTTCATTTTAGGTATTATGGAAAATCATTCTATTCATTTGCCGTCGACCATGGTGCAAGCGATAAGTCTCGTCGCGGACATGGTTGGCGATACGCATTATTCCGTTGTGTCGGAATACCCTGCCCATTTACCAGCGATTGAAGGTGACGAGGATCGCCTGGTTCAGGTTATCGCCAGCCTTGTTGCACACATTGTCCAAACGACATCCCATGATGAGGTGCGCGTCCGCGCTGAATTCGTCTCGGCCGGCGATCAAGTATATAGCTTCCAACTCTCGGATGAGAAAATGCGCGATCTTCAGAATCGTGCGCCCTGCATCATTGTCACTGTCAGCAACGTCGGTCAGGAAGCGAATTTACCGAGCGTCGACATCCCTACGGAAGAAAGCAGGCTGAAACAGGACAGCGTAGCATATATTTACCCACTTTCAGAATGTGAAAGAATCATTTCTACATTCGGTGGGCATTTATGGCTGCTCGGAAACGAGAAACTGGGGAAACGCTTGCACATGGCATTGCCGCTGCGGGCGACTCAAGTGGATGGCGCCGATGTATCTCCGCTGCGTCGGATCGTGGAAGATCGCCTTCCTGATGCTGATAAAACCGGAAATACGATTCTTGTGATGGTGGAAGAAAGATCAATCCGGGATCTGCTTGTTAAGGAACTCAGAACGGCAGGGTATGAACTCATCGAAGCAATGAGAGCGGGAGATGTCTTGCCGTTGGCCAGGGAGCACCTGCCGGATTTGATCTTACTCGATTTGCTTGCTCGCGATCCAACGGCGATGGATATCGCCATGATATTAAAGCACGACCATACTGCTCAACGAATCCCGGTGATCTTTCTGACTACAACGAGCAATCCGGATGGGAGTATTCGCTTAGGTGCCGCAAATTTTCTCGTTCGTCCGGTTGGAACGGGTGCATTGTTAGCTACCGTGCGTGCGGTGCTTCATTCTGGTTTTAAACCGGCTTCACGTGTTCTCATCGTCGAAGCAAACGAGGCAGCCCGCGAGAATATGGTCATGATGATCCAGGCACATGGCCATCGGGTAACCGTAGCTACAGGCCCCGAAGAAGCCTTGGCACTCGCTGAAAGGGTCGAACCGGACATCATTCTCGTGAACGTTCAATTGGCCCAGGATCGTGATTACTGGCTGCTGCGAGGTTTACGTCAGTTATCGCAGGAAAGCGCGATTTTCGTTCTGGCAGACGTGCTCAGCGATGAGGAGGGTCAAGCTGCGATGAGCCGTGGCGCATCGGGATATGGAGACACGGGGAGGCTTTCCGACATCCTAGACCTTGTTGGTGGGGACGACGAGGAATAGACTTCCACAGCGCGTATAAACTTCTGTTCCCGTCCAGGGAACACAATCCTTGATCGATACTCAATTGTATTCGCATCCAAGTGGGCTAAAAAACATCCACGGTCGTTCCGTGGCCTGCTTTTAGGATTTCGTCGGCTTCAATCACCGGCGTACACCAGCGAAACAGCCATTTCGCTTCTTCAGAGCGCATATTAACGCAGCCATGGCTTTTAGGACGACCGAAGTCCGTATGCCAGTAGGTGCCGTGAAATGCCACACCCGTTTTGTGGAAGAACGAAACCCACGGGACTCCCGGAAGTTCGTAAGCTTCCAAATTGGGCGTGAGATGTCCATCACCCATATGACGCAGCGGCGTTTTCTTGGTGATGTAGAATCTGCCCCGTGGTGTCGCCGTAGGTATACCGTTTGGACCTGGTTCTTGATTGGGGATACCGCTGGATATGCGCGTGCGAAATATGACTTCTTCCTTCTCGTAAACTCGCAACTCTTGATAGGCCAAGGAGACTTCGATCCGTTTTTCGTGTGGTTCGAGATGTGTGGAAATGGGTTCGAGTTCTTCCTTTTCGATAAAGCGCAGGTGCTCGGCACGGGTATAGTATTTTACCTTTAGCAGATCATCGAGAAGACAGTACCAGGTTCTACCATCACTTCCCTTTTCTATCGAAGTGACCCAAGCAATTGATTGATAGTAAAGGCGGTAGAGTGGATCGGATTGCGGGTCAGGCTTTCGGTAGGATCGTGTGAATGGTACGCACACTTCGAAGAGGGCACCATTTTCCGGCACTTCACTGCGTGGCTGGACTGGCTTCCAGCTCACACATTGGATATGACCGGAATGGATGAAACCATCAGATATTTGATACCAAACCGGGTTATTTACAGGACCATCGTCTGAACGGATGCGTTCCAGAAGGGTTAGCAAAGTGTCACGTTCGATGTATGCAAGACGAGTTGCCTGAAAAGATGGTTCGAGATAGAGTCCGATGGAGGTGACTGTAACACGTCCCAATCCGATAGGATCGTTAAAGTTGATTGGAGGAGGGGGTGTGCAGATCATCCCCCCAGCGGCCAATGCAGCAAGCTTTACGAAGCTACGTCGATTCATTGTATCCATTGTTTTCAAATTGTACTGATTATGTCTAAAAATAACAACGTATACACAGATTTTGGCAAGATTATCCTCGGTTATTGATGCTTTGGATATGAATTTGCGGTAGGGTGGGCTGTGAAATTTATTCCTCCCCAAATTGGACAAACCCATCATGGTATAATGCCCCGCATCCAGGGAATCCGTGAAAATCGGTTACGATTTCTATATTGATCAGAATCATACCGAGAGCATCAGGAAAGCAGCTTGCAGGACGTACGCGCTTTTATCGCTATTAATCTGCCTGAAGATATCATTCAGCGATTGGGAAACCAAATTGTAATTATCAGCGACCTTGTGCCGCAGGGTTTGATTCGCTGGGTGCGAGAAGCAAACATCCACATCACATTGAAATTTTTAGGTAATGTTACAACTGTCGATCTCGATAAAATAACAAACTCAATGCAGCACATCGCAGTCAGGCATGCTGCTTTTCAATTTGATGTTGCTTCGTTTGGATGTTTCCCGGATATCCAATCACCTCGTACATTATGGATCGGCATTCGTGAACCCAATGGTGCACTCTTGCGTTTACAATCTGATTTCGAGGATGGTTTAGAAGGGCTTGGTTTTTCACGTGAGCGGCGAAAATTCCATTCCCATCTGACGATCGGTCGCGTAAAAAGACATGTTCATCGAAATGAGATATCAGATTTGGCTCAGCATCTTACGCAGGTCAATGTTGGAAATATCGGCACAGTTCAGGTGAGTGAAATAGCGTTGATGCGTAGCGACCTTCGTCCGACAGGCGCTGTTTACACTCGTATCGCTGTTGTTAACCTCAAGGAGATGGTTTGAGTTACGAGTATATGCCCGTTGTGTCTGTAATCGGTGCTGCAGAAAGTACTGCGGCGCAGGATGCCGACGCTGAGGAAATTGGAAGATTGCTCGCGGAGCAAAGTATTATTCTTGCCTGTGGTGGGCGGAGTGGTGTAATGCAAGCGGCAAGTCGTGGCGCGCGAAACGCAGGAGGTTTAACCATCGGTATTCTTCCCGGAACCGATCGGGATAGCGGCAATCCTTATCTAAGCGTCGCTCTTCCAACCGGACTCGGCCATGCGCGCAATGTGCTTGTGATTCTCGCAGGACAAGTTGTTATCGCCATCGGTGGAGGATTCGGCACACTCTCAGAGATTGCGATGGCGTTGAAGATGGGGAAGAAGGTAATTGGCCTTCGCACATGGCAAGCTGAAAACCATCGGGGAGAGCTCGCCAGTATTCATGCAGTCAATACTCCTGTAGAGGCTGTATCTGTTGTGAATTCGTTCTTGTCAACTACAAGACCAGGCAGTTAACGGATGTCAGAAACCGCTCTTGAACTCGCGCACACCATTGTGGAAACCCTCGATGAGAAAAAAGGGGCCGATATCCTCCTCCTTGATTTGATCGGTGTTTGCTCGTTTACAGATTATTTTATATTGTGTACAGCGGTCAGTGAACGCACACTCAAGGCGCTTGCAGAGGAAGTCCACCTTCAGATCAAGAAGAAGTATTCCAAAAATGAATACAGCCTTGAAGGCGATGCAAGCAGTGGTTGGATCCTCATCGATTATGGTGATGTAATCCTGCATCTCTTTTCGGCGGATTTGCGTAATTATTATAAGCTTGAGGAATTATGGGAGGATGGGAAAGTCCTTTTGCGAATTCAGTAATTAGCAGATAGCGAATTGCAGAGTGATCGAATACCATCGTGTAATATATTGAGGGATCGACAACGGGGATTCGATAAAGGAAGCCCATGGAAAAATGGGCTTCCTTTATTTTATAACTTGGTCTCAGGGTGACCACATTAACGAAGACGTATAAATATCTACGCGACCTCTGTGCCTCGTTGGTAGGCTTTAATGGCTTCTTGTAGTTGATCGTTCTTCATATAGGCATCCCCAAGCAATTGCCATAGGTCTGGTGCTTCGGGTTCCCGATCCAGTGCTAAGTTTATGTCCTCGATCACCGCCTGCAACTCTTTTTTACGTTTGATTAGCTCGGTGTAATGCAGTTTTGCTTGTTCGATATTGTCCGTTGCGAAGGCTTGCCGGGCGAGATCGAGAATCTCGGAAGGCTCTAATTTTTTCGGTTTTGCTTTTATAGCACGAGCTGGTTCCGGTTCCGACTCGGGTTCCGGTTCGGGTTCCGGTTCGGGCTCCGGCTCCGGCTCTGGCTCGGGTTCCGGCTCGGGTTCCGGCTCTGGCTCTGGCTCTGGCTCGGGTTCCGGTTCGGGTTCCGGCTCGGGCTCCGGCTCTGGCTCAGGTTCCGGTTCAATCGCAGCCGCAGTTGGTATTTCTTCGATTGCTCCTTCGGGTTCAAGGAAGTCAATTTCTTCCATTTCGGCGATGGAATACGTAATCGCCGCTTCTTGTTCCATGGAAGCCATCGGTGCAACTTCTTCCACGGAGGATTGCTCTTGGATGGGTTCAGGTTGTTCGAATTCGGGTTGCGGTTCTTCACTCGCTGCAAATTCCTCTACCACGGGTTCGATTTCAGCTGCTGGTTCCATTTCGGGTTCCGCAGATGGCGCTTGTGCAACTTCCTCATGAACCGCTGGAGCAGGGGGTGGGACTTCATCTGCAGCAGGTCGCAGCCAATCGGGAATCTCGATCTCAATGTCGGTATCGGGATCTCGGTAGACTGGACGTCGGGGTTCTATGGATTCAATGGCCTCGTCCGATTCGATGGAAGGAACTTCTTCCTCAACTACACCAGAATCCACTCTGGCATGGGAAACCATCGTCGGCGCATCCGGTTCGGGTTGAGAGGCAGCGACCTCCAATAACCAATCAGGCGCTTCGTCTTCCGATTCGGCTTCGGGCAATTTGAGTGGCTGGGTTGCCATGCGATCGAGCCAATCGGTTGTCTCTTCGACTTCTCGTTTATCGTCGATGGAAGTATCCGCCACCGGAATTTCTTCGATCGGTTCAGCTGGAACTGGTTCTCTCGGAGCTGGCGCCACGCTAGGTTCAGCTTGTTGTACAGGTTCAACCGGGACAGCTTTCTGAGGTGCGGGTGTTTCCTCCCGTATTGGTGCCTCGAGGCTGGGCTCGATTCCTACATCAACATCGAGACCACGCTGCGCTGCCAGGTCTTCAAGCCAGTCGAGGCCCTGCTGTGGTTCTTCAGGAATATGCTGCTCTTCCATGATGGGCGCGGCAGGAGTACCCATACCTGCGGAGTCTGTGGCTTGCCAATCTTGCTGTGCGGAGGCATCTTCTTGTTCTACAACCGTTTGTTTGGCTGCGAGATCTTCAAGCCAGTCGAAAACCTCATCGTCTTTCAAATCCGTTGTATCAGCAGCAGCGACCTCGTTGGCGAATGCATTCAGTGATCCGGTGTCGACGAGCTTTTGTTCCGCAATCGGTCGTTCTTCTACGGGTGCTGGCTCCTGATCGATTTCGTCGGTAGCGATTTCCTTAAGCCAATCGATCGTATCTTCTTCGGCAGCCGAGATTTTAAATTCCTGAGAATCTGGCTCGGCAATACCATCGAGCCAGGCCGGTGCTTCATCCTCGGATGGGGTTTCTTCCTTTACGTCTTCTGTTGACGGTTCATCAATGCCTTGCAACCAATTCGGGGTCTCTTGCATGGAAGGCGTCTCGAAGGATGGGGCGGCCTGCTCCATTTCGGGTTTGCCGATACCCGTGAGCCAATCCTCAGCTTCTCCGCTTTGGATCGATTCAATCGAAGCCATAGGTTCCACTTGTTCAGCAGCAGGTGTTACCTGTTCGGGTTCGGCGGCCGGTCTATCCGTTTCCTTTGAATCCAGATCCGATAGCCAATCCAATGTGTCGTCGTCAGGCGCTTTTGCTATCCCTGGTGTGGGTTGGGCAATTTCTGGGCTGGTTTGAACTTCTGGTTGTGTTTCAACAACCTGCGGCATTTGTTCTGCTTCTTCACCTAGCTTGGTTAAACTCTCTAGCCAACTTGGTGCTTCTACGCTTTTTTCTTGTACTGCTTCGGCGTAGAATTCTTCTTCCTCTTCTAGTGCGGAGGAAAAATCCTTCTTCGAGAGTTCGACCGAATCAGGAGCGGCTATATTTTGAAGCCAATTTGGAGCTTCAGCTGCGGGTACCGCATCGGGAGGCGTTACGCTTGGCGTGAGTTCAAAATCGTCAGGTGGGGCAGCTGCTTGTGCTTGGTCTGCACTGTCTTTCTCGGGTGTGAATAGTCCTTCAGGTTGTTCCCCAACAACCGCTGCTGCATCTGCTTGTGAGCCTGGCTCAATCCCACCTGCATAGGCTTCCGCTGGGGTAGGTTCTTCAATGCCGTGTTCCCTGCTTTCATCGAACCATTCGGGAAGTTTGACCTCCGACTTGACTGCAGTTTCTTCACTCACCGGCTCTTCTTCGTCATCGTCGAACGGAATTCCTTTCTTCTTTATTTCCTGGGATTCGCGATCCCCGAGCCAGGTGATGATTGTGGGAGTTGCTCCGGGTTCTTGCGCACCTAACCAACCTGGAAGCGATCCGGACTCGCCTTCATCGTCCAGGTCACTTTGTTGGGATACCGCTTCTTCAATTTCCGGTTCGACGCCAAGTACTGGTTCATCCGAGATGGGTGGGGCGGAGTCGCTTGGGCTGGGCGCAACTTCACTCATATCTGCCGCGATGTCTCCCAGCCAATCAGGTAAACTGCTTCCGCCGCTTCCACCTTGCGCGGCCGCTTCATCAGGAGCAATATCATGCATCCAACTCGGAATTTTAGCCGGCGTGAGTTCGGCATCTTCATCACCCGTCGCTTCATTCTCTGAAGATGATGAGTCGCTGGGCAAGATTCCCGCATCGAGGGAATCAAGTTCATCGTCGCTGAATGAAACCGGTCCTTCCTGAATCTCACCCGTCGACTTTGTCCATCCGGCTTCACTCATCCATTCCGGGATCTTCGATGCAGCAGATTTTGCTTCTTCCTCTGAAGGTGTTCTTTCTGCTTCAGGAGATGCTGACTCTGAGGGTTCATCCGGCGTAAAGGGGGGAGGGGCATCAGAATCTTGATTCATATCGCTCGTCGCTTTTTGGGTAGATTTACCGAGTTCTTCGAGCCATGTTGGTTTTGACGGTTTTTTAAGTGTGCCCGAATCGGTGTCCCCAAGTTTTACTCCTAGAGATGCGGCCCAGGACGGTTTGCCAGGCTCCGTTGATGGCATGGGTTGGCCAGGGCTCCATTCGAGACGTTCCAATTTCACACTGCTTGCATCGACGGTTTCCGGATCGATGCTGGCATCCTCAACGAACGCCATGTACGGGTCAATTGCAGCCAATCGTCGATGGTATGTGCTGGCTTCTTCCGCTTTATTATTTACTCGAAGCACCGAAACCATAATACGGTTCGCATCCAGGCAATAAGGTAATTTTTCCAGGATTTGATTGCCAACTTCCGCAGCTTCAAGATATTGATTTGTCCGCCAATACATGGATGAGAGCATCACTTGCAAATCAGGACGTTCAGGGTCTTCATGAAGGGCTGCGCGTAACTCTGCGATCGCCTGAGAATACAATTCTCCATGTGCGTACATGCGTGCGAGTGCACCGCGCGTCATCCGTACTTTCGCGGGTTCGATTCCATCTCGATTGCCGATCAGTCGACGCAGTTCCTGTTGGATCGCTGGATTGGCGGGGTTGGTCTCAAAAGCGCGTTCCATATGCCATATCGCAGAGTCTAAATTGCCTTCATCTTCACGAATGATGGCCATTCCAATGTGAGAGACGAAATCATCTGGTGCGGCAGAGAGAACGCGTTGAAATATATCAGCTGCATCACCGTAGCGCTTGGCTTCCAGGTAGGATTTGCCCAGCAGACGATAGGTTTCCAGGTGTTTTGGGTAAGATTCAAGGATTCTGCGGCAATGGGAAATCGCCTCATCGAGTTTTTGCTGTTCGATGAGATCGTCGATTGCTTTGATATAGGCGCGTAACGTTATCTCTGCCATGCAGGTACCTCGTTATTAGTATGCTATAGTTGCAAGGTTTGTGCAAGCGAGCGAGGTTTGAGGTTAATGAGATTCTTAAATATTTCCTAATCGTTCGATTTAACAGAGACTGTCTTAAGAAAATGTCACGAAAAACCTGGAAAACATGCTGAGTAGCGATTTCGTGACTATCCCTGGCCCTTTTCTTATAATCCGTGTTGGGATCGAATGCGATCGATCAACGAGTTAATCGTCGGCTCCGGATAGGGGGCGGGACCCAGTCGATCCCCATCAAGTGGCAGATCTTGCGTGGCGAGAAGAACAGCTTGCAGGTTATCTCTCAGTGCCTGTGGATCGTATCCACCCTCCAGGATGTAGATGATTCGTCCCATGCAGTGTATATCTGCATAGGATTTGAGAAATTCTCCGATTTGATGATATCCAGTAGTGGTTAATTGAAGGTTGGCCAGCGGATCGTTCCAATGTGCGTCAAAGCCGGCGGAGACCAGGATGATGTCGGGGGAAAAACGCTCGCAGATCGGCGCAACCAGTTCGGTGAAAACCCTTTCGAAGGCCTGGTCACCGGCACGAGGCGGCAGGGGGATGTTGACCACCGTTCCTTCTCCCTGATCGAGTCCTGTCTCTTCAACAAATCCTGTGCCGGGGTAGATTCCCGTTTGATGGGTGGAAAGATACAAAACGTCCGCATCCCGTTCGAAAATGTCTTGTGTGCCGTTACCGTGATGGACATCGAAATCCACGATCAAAATGCGTTTCAAGCCCAGGGATTGTGCGTGACGGGCAGCAATGGCAATGTTGTTGAGAAGGCAAAAACCCATGGCCTTTGTAAATGTAGCGTGGTGTCCGGGAGGACGAACCAACGCGAATCCTCGGGACGCTTCTCCGCCGGCAACTCTCGAGACGATTTCAATCGCACCTCCGGCAGCCATTAGTGCTGCCTGGAATGATGCCGGTGTGACGTAGGTGTCCCCATAATCCACGAAGCCAGGTCCCTGTTTGGCCGCCTGCTCGAGTGCGGATAAATATTCTTGCGGATGTATGGTTGTTATTGTATCTGCCGCTGCAGCAGCAGCTTCAACAAATGTTACGGCATCACTCACAGGGGGGGGGAATACCTGATCGAAGTATTGAAAACGACGTGGATTTTCCGGGTGTCCTTCCAGTACATGATCTGGAGAAGGCACAAGCGTATATATGGAAGCATCCGATCGGGTCATTAGTTGTATCCTCTTTGTGGGTCAAACGTTGTCACCGAATTCCAAGAATTTTATCTAGAATGCACCTCTCCCCATGATGACCGCGATGGGTGTCATCAGCAGAATTCTAATATCCAGCCAGAGAGAGTAGTTGTAGATGTAATACAGGTCTTCATCGGTGTTGAGGTGCATTGGCTTTTCGCTGCGCCCATTAATTTGCCACCAACCTGTGATGCCTTGTGGAACCGCGAAGCGTTTCCGTTGCCAGGGTCGATATCGATCTACCAACCAGGGCATCTCCGGACGGGGACCGACGAGAGACATTTCACCTTTCAGAACATTAATGAGTTGAGGTACTTCGTCCAGGCTGTAGCGTCTAAGGAAACGGCCGACTTTGGTAACGCGTGGATCACCGGCACGTTTGTGAATGACCTCGTTTTCTCCGGCCTCTCGCAATTTCTCCATCATCTTGATCTCAGCATCTGCGATCATCGTTCGAAATTTAAGCATCTCGAAGGGTTTGCCATTCTCGCCAACACGCGTTTGCCGGAACAGGATTGGCCCGGCGCTGTCTAGCCGGATGGCGGCTGCAGCTGCGGCCAAAATTGGCGATGATAGGATAACCATTATCAGACTGATAACGAAGTCGAAGACGCGTTTGATCATCCGAGGTACACCGCGAATAACGGGCTCTCGAAGACCGATAAGCGGGAAACCGCCAAGCATTTCGACATTCGCCTGGACCAATGCCAAAGAGAAATAATCCGGAATTACTTTGATCCGTATCGGAAATCGTTCCAGGTTTGCGACGAGGGCGTGTAGTTTGTCGTATGCGCGTGGAGGCAAAGTGCTCCAAACTTCCGATACGACCTGGCTTTCAACGATTCGAAGCAAGTCGTCAAGCTTACCAAGGACGGGAACCCCATCGATATTCTGTCCTTTAAGATCAGGATCATCATCCAGGTACCCGATCACCTGGTAGCTTGAAGCATGGTAGCTTCGGATTGTTTTCAATACCTCTCGCCCTAGTGTGCCGGCTCCGATGAAGAGAACTCGGGTCGGTCCCAGAATAGAATGGTTACGCCTAAGACGTGTATATAGCAAGGTTGCAACTCGAAATGTTGTCATAAGAACGAGGGTGAGGATAAAGATATAGGCGAATTGAAGGCGGGAGACTTGGCGGTAGGTCATATAAAGTGAACCGGAAAAAAGAATGGTGGCTGCAGCGGAAGCGGTAACCAATTGCGTGAAACGCGAAGTCAGTCGACGTGGCCGATCGAAATTATACGCTCCCGACATGACCAATGAACCTGACCAGCAAACGATGGCCAGGATATACACCGGCAGCGGCAAGATTTCATCTCCGGTATCCAGTGTCTTTCCGAAGGGAAGCAGCACTCGCAGCCATGTGGCGGTCAACAGGCTGAGGGGAGTGAGGAATATATCCCCGATGGAGAGTAGAACGGAGAGGCGGCTTATGCGTCGATTCATACGATTACCCTGTCACAAGCATATCCATAGTATCGCTGCCAGTTACTCGATCGAATAGTGCTTCAATCCTAACAATTGCGCCGTAATGCGCAGGATAAACACGGGATTGTTATATAGATATCGGCGCCAGAGACGTCCTGGTTCGGAGAGCAAACGAAATAACCACTCAAGGCCTGCGCGCTGTATCCAGTGTGGGGCATGCGGTTTTCTTCCGGTGAGAAAGTCGAAAGCAGCACCGACGCCGATTAAAACGGGTGCTCGCAGGTGATGTATAAACTCGGCCATCCACTTTTCTTGTTTCGGCGTCCCCAAACCTACCCATACGACATCGGCGTTGGATTCGTCGATGCGTTGAATGACACTTGCCTTTTCTTCACTGGAAAGCGGCCTGAAGGGGGGAGAGTAGGTGCCAGCGATGTGTATTCCCGGGAATCGTTCGTTGAGTGTGGCCGCAAGTTGCTCGGGGACTCCGGGTGCGCCACCGTAAAGGTAATGTTGGTGGCCTGTAACCGCGGAACGTTCGCAGAGCGCAAGCATCAGATCGGGACCGTAAACCCTTCTGACGAAAGGGAATCCCCTCATGCGGCTCAACCAAACCAATGGCATTCCATCCGGCGTCACCAAGCCTGCCTGGTTGTGAATTGTTCGGAGATCTGCATCTTTCTGACTCTCCATGACACCGTGGACGCCCGTAACGCAGACATAATGCTGCTCGCCAGAATCAATCCACTTCTCGATAGTCTCGATCGCCATTTCGGGATCGATCGCGCTGACGGCGACACCGAGGATGTTTGTGTGCCTTCGTTTCGTGAGGTAAGGATGGTAATCTTTCGTTTTTTTATCGTTATCTTGGCTGTCAACGCTCATTGTTTTTTCGTGATCTTTCAAATGTATTCATCGCTTGCTGATAGATATCAAGCAGTTGAGGATATACGATTTCTGCGCTGTAATTCTGCAAGTATTTTTTACGAGCAAAAGCGCCCATTTCGGTAAGTCGTGCTGTGTTTTGCGTGGACCATTTTGCCAATTTCCTCAATTCGAGTGCATTTCCCGGTGTGAAGAGGAGCCCGGTTCTTTCGTGTTCAACGATCTCGGGTATGGAACCGATTCTTGTGGCCAGCACAGGAAGTGCGCAGGCAGCGGCTTCGAGTAAGACCATGGGGAACCCTTCGAACCATTCGGAGGGAAATACCAGAAATCTGGCTTTTTTCATGGTTGCAAGGACTTCATCATGGGCCAGTCTACCCAGAACCTCCACATCTGGCTTCGATTGTACTTCAACCTTGCTGCGTACGATATCTTCCATCGGTCCATCGCCGATGATCTTCAATGGTGGTAGCTCTCGATCCTCCCATGCGCGCAACAACGTCTTGATCCCTTTTTCTGGGCTGAGACGTCCGATGTATAGGGCGTATCCTTCGGATCTGATCCCCGAGCCCGGATCAACAGGCAAGAAGTTGGGTTTGACCACCAGACGTTCCGCAGGGTAGCCTCCTCGGATCATCCAATCTCGCATGAACGAGCTCAGCGCGATATAGCGTTGGACTTTTCTGTGCCAGGTAACCATGCCGCGATGGAAAGCGATCATCGTTGCCACCACTCCGCTCTGGGCTAAGGATTTGTGATAACAGCGGTGGATGACCGCCGGCCAGGGGAATCGCGATCCGAGGCAGTCATCACAGGGTTCACCGTTACGGAAATGGTTGGCAGCCGGGCAGGTCAAGCGGTAGTTATGCAGTGTTTGTACGACGGGAATGCCATGTTTTGCGCAAGCAATATAGGCAGCGGGAGAGATACGCAGAAATGTGTTGTGGAAGTGGACCACGTCAGGCGATGTGGTTTGAATGAGGTTCGTCAGTTCGCGTACAGATCGACATGACCAGATGGTCTCAATGGCAGCGATGGATTTTGGAATGCGATCCAACTCTGTATTCGAGCGCCGGTATTCGATTACTCGATGTCCCCTCTGGCGTAGAAGTTGAGCTTCCGATTCAAATACTTGATCCTCTCCACCGGCTTGCCGATAGGCATTATGGGCGAGGAGAATTGAAATGGGTTTCACGAGAAAAATACTCCTATGGGCCTTAAGCGATTATTGGACGATGATCTGATTTCTCGACTCGGATTTTGTAATGGTTGGGTATCCATAACGCCAAAGAAGCGGAGCGGTTAACATCGTGGTGAGATACTTATCTCGAACGCTCAGCTTTCTAACCCACTCCTGATTGGATCGAATACGGGTAGTGCCGGTATTAATACGGATGGGATTACCGGAAACGGTGTGATGTTTTCCCAACTTAACGCTGGATGGCTCCTCGAAAAAGGCCAGGGGATCTTGGGCTCCGACAAATTGCAGGATTTTTTCGATGGCTTTTTTGGGATCCGAAACAAAGTCCTCATAACCGAGTCGTAGGTACGCAGCATGATTATTTTCTTTCCATAATTTCTCGATAACGAAATTCCAAGTTGTCCACATGATTGCGTTCCTAAGAATACTGTTCTGCATCATATACCGATCCTGAGCTGGATCGAACTTCCGTTTTTTCCATGAATATGCGGTGCCGCGTGGATCACGTATGAGATGGAGGATCGATACATGGATTCCGGGCGTCTGGGAGAGGATGAATGCGTAAGCCGGCAGATTGGAGGAATCGATGATGTAATTTACTCCTGCGGTTTTACGTATGCTTTTGTAGAGAAGAAGAAGTTCGTTCGTATACTGCTGGAAATCGGGGTCGGACACAGGGGTGCTGGAAGTGAGGAGCATCCGAGGGAGGTTGCGCGTGCGCACGAATCGCTTGTGAAGCTTGATCATATGCTGGGGATCGATTGGTGGATGTTCCTTTTCGAATTCTCTGCGGACTTCTTGCCAAAAAACGTAATCAGAGAAGGGCTCTCCACAACCACACAATTGGTTTTCGAGGACACCGCTTTCCCAAAAATACCAGAATTCCCCGACGTGGGAAAATGCCTCACATTGGCCGAGGATATTCCCAACAATGGTACTTCCACTACGACCCCAGCCTGCGATATAGAGAATTCTTATCTTATTGTCCGCCATGCTTGCCCTTCAGTAAAGACTTCGAAAGCCATGATTTCATAAGTTGAAAAGCTAGAAGATCCTCTGCGTCAAAACCGGTCAAGAATAAACCGAGACTAAAAGTGCCCGTGGAAATCAAGGCTATACCTAACAGACGGAGGATCGTATCATCGGGCAGCCAACTACGTGTGACGAAGGCAATTCCACTGGAAATACAAATGGCTATTAATATTTTATAATATCGCTTGTCGTACGGCCAAAATCCCAAATCGGATCGTACTTGAAACAGTCCGATGATCGAGAGCAGACTCAGGCCAACCGATGTGGCAATCGCAGCTCCGTTCATTCCCATTTGTGGAGTCAGAATGATATTGACTCCGAGACTGACACAGATCGTAATTGTGGTCACCCAAAACCACTTTACATGGCGGCCTGTCATCATCATCATCCAGCCTACGAAGCCTGAGGTGATACTCACGAGTTGGCCGAGAGAGATGATGATCAGAGGTGTAGTGCCTGTACTGTAACCATTTCTAAAAATGACTTGTAAGAGTTCTCCCGGGACGAGTACGGCGATGAGTATGAGGGGGAGACTCATATAAAGTCCCCACTTGGTGCTAATCAGATACAGCTCTCGAACCTCTTCGTGTTTATTCCTGTGAAAGAGATCGGCGATCATCGGTGAAAAAATGTAAGCAATTGAACTGGTTAATAGTGGGAATAATTGCGTTATCTGGGAAACCGCCTGATAGATACCGACTTCCGATTCGGGCCGAAAGACGCCGATCAAAAGCCGGTTAATCCAGATGATGAAAAGAGTGAAAGCTCCTGCGAGCCAGGAAGGCAAGGAAAAAGAGATCAACTTGCGCAGCAGGAGTCGTGTCTTCAGTTGTTGGGCAAAGATTTCTGGAAATAACCTTCGCAGAGCCAAAATTCCGATTATAAAACTCAGCAGGTAGCCGATTACGACGGATTTGATCGCCGCAGAGAGACCATAACCGAGCAGCAAGAGCGGGATGAACAAAAACAAACTCGTGCTCGATGGCAGCAAATCCTCTATCACAACTGCATAACGCATCCTCTGTGTTACCCTTGTTGACGCGGCGATTACTTTGACCGCTGTGAATAGAGTAAAAGCCGGTGAAAGTCCTCGGATTACCTGGGCAATTTGATCGTTATGGAAGATATCCCGAGCGATGATCGGTGCAGTCAGATAGAGTAAAACACCCAGACTCGTCCCACTGAGCAACGAAATGCCGATCGATTGGAAGATCACACCTTTGAGATCTGCGGTGTTCGTTTTCCAATATTTTGTAGCGTAGCGGATAACGGCCTTATCCAAGCCCAATGGCGCAATTATGCTCGCCATCTGCAGCATTGTCCAACCGAGCGCATAAAGGCCGAATTCTTCAGGTCCCAGGTAGCGGGCGAAAATTATCTGCGTTAAAACGAACAGAAAACGCCCGACCACCCGACCGAATAACGCAATACCTGTGCCGGATATAAAACGGTCGAGGGCTATATCTGTCCACAAACCAGATTGAACAGGGGGCTCTTCGATGTCTTGTGTCTTATTTTGCGAGGAAGCTTGCATGCGGAGATGCTATCCTTCACTTTGGATTATTTCTGAATTAACTCTTTTAATAATTCCTTTGCTTGAGAGGTTTCGATCCTTCACCGCTAACAATAACCACAAGATGACGATTGGGATTCAAAGATATTTACTGAGGAACATGAGATCGTATTTTACATGAGGGGCGGGAGATCGGAAAGCTCATCGTTCGCTTTCACGCGAGATACAGCTAATATACAATACGCTGCCATGAGCAGAATTGGTCATTGGTTGAAATCTTCGTGGGTCGAGCGAGTTCTGTGGGGCGTCTGCGCCCTTGGTTTTCTCTGGCTGCGTACCCAGATTCCTGTTCGAGATCTACAGGCAATAGGGCATGCGGCCCTGCAGGACCTGGCATTTACGTTGATTCTGTGGATTCTTATCCTCGTCCTATGCTTTTCACTGGGGAAGCTGCTGCTGCAGATCGTTCGTCTCGAAGGTATGGGGGATTTGGAGATGGGGGTTTTTGCCTTCGCCCTGGGATTTGGTGCGATAGCATATTGGATCCTCTTACTCGGCTTGATCCAGCTTCTCAGCGTGCTCACCCTTGCCGTTTCATTGATCGCTGCAGCCGTCCTGGTCGCGCCGGAAGCGACGGATTGCATCAAGCGGCTTGGTGCCTTGCCGGGAACGATTCGGCAATCCTGGCGAGAAACATCCAAGATCGGCAAGGTTGTCGTCAGCATTTGTCTGCTGATTGCAGGTCTAAGCTTCTTCAACGCGCTTACTCCGGCCTGGGATTACGATGGCTTGATGTATCATCTCGTGGGACCGAAACTCTTTTTAGAAGCCGGGAAGATCATCACGTTTCCGGATAATTGGTATGTCAACGGACCGTTCACGATTGAGATGGTTTTCTCTCTCGGTTTGGGATTCGGCGATGATGTATTCCCAAAGTTGATCCATTTTTTCTTGGGGGTGATCTACATCCTCGCGGGCTACGCGCTTGCACGGCGCGTCTTGAACCGCCAGGGCGCCTGGCTTTCACTCGCTTTACTCCTGGGTATACCCACGTTGCCGATTTTGGCCGGTTTTGCTTACATTGACCTCGGTTGGGCTGCATTCGAGGCACTCGCTGTGCTGGCGTTCCTGGCATGGCAGCAGCATGATGAAGATCGCTGGTTGCTAATGAGTGGTTTGATGTGTGGATTGGCCATGGGGAGTAAATATCTGGGTTTGATGGGGTTTGGATTATTGGGATTGATCCTGGCAGCCATTGGGCTGCGAACCAACCTGCGAACACTTTTCTCGAAAGCGTTGTGGTTTGGAATACCAGCAGTTCTTGTAGCCTCGCCATGGTACTTGAAAAATGTGATCTGGTTCGGTAACCCGGTTTTCCCACTCTACTTCGGGGGTCCAGGTTGGCCGGAGGCGAGATTGGATCTTTATGATGCGTACCTTCAAGCCTTCGGGCACGGCAGGTCGTTTCTCGATACGATCCTCTTACCCATAAATCTCTTCATCCACAACACAGAATTCGGTGCGGTAATGAATCGGATTGAAATCCCCAATCCACTGTTTCTCATGGTGTTTATCTATCCATTTCTTCGAAAGAATCGGTTCCTGACCACGTTGGGAGTCATTTCTGCAGGCAGGTTTATCCTTTGGGCAATTGGTTCGCAGCAGACGCGCTTCCTTCTGCCGATTTTTCCATTGCTGTCCATTCTTTCTGTTCATGTCTTGCAGGACCTGTTTTCCAGGCGGGAGCGATTCAACTATATTCCCGGGGTACTTTGCGCGACTCTGATGGGGATTACGCTGTATTATCAGGTCATCTACACCACAGTGACGCAGCCATTGGGTGTACTGCTGGGCGATGAAAGCAAGGAAACCTATCTCCTGCGCATGGTGAATACGCACACGGGTATCGCCTATGTCAGAGACAACTTGCCTGCAGAAGAACAGGTGTTGATGTTGGGAGATGGTCGAGGTTATTACTGCCTGCCGCAGTGCATTCCCGACCCGGATCATTTTCGATGGGCGGGGGAAATCACAGCCCTGGACTCGTATGAAGACTTGGGGGCTTGGTTCACGAAGAAGCATGTGCATTACCTGGCAATCAGTCGGGAAGATCTAGATTTTCTCCTGCAACACGACCCTCAAGGCGTGATGGAGCAGACGGTCGTGTGGCTGAGTATGTGGCGTGATGACGGATGCATGGAAGAGGTTTTTAGCAGTGAATGGATTTCGATTTATGAAATTAAGTGTGTGCAGTGAGATCAATGTAAGGTTAAGGAATTGCACGAGTCTTGATCTCGTGTTCTGTCTTTATCCCAATCTGCCCGTGAAATGTGCGATCAATTTGGATCGTCGAAAATAATATCGCATTGGAGTATTTGATGCAGAATAAGAAATGGATAATAAGGCCTGAGGTTTTTGCCATCATCTTCATGTGGTTGGTGGTGTTCGAATGGTTCGGGACAGGATTACCTCAAATCCATTATCTGATTCGAATCTCATATTTATTAATTCTATTCCAATGGCTGGTTGCTAAATTCAAAAGTCGAGATGATTTTCCCATTCCCAAAGCTGCTATTCCATTAGCTTTGATCTTATTTCAGCAAATCATTTCAATCCCGAATTCACCGCTGCCTTTTCACGGTCTCGAAGTCGTGCTTGGATATTTGATTTTAGGAATTGGATTCCTATACTTGCTGGATCTCCTACGGCATGATATTGAACCACGAAAGCTGGAGATCACGTTCTTCTCCATGGCGGCTGTCTTCTGTCTGTTTAATCTCTTGGATATTTTGAATTGGTTCAGGTCATGGTGGGATATCAGCGGATCAATGCTTTCATTACCACCCTTCGGGTATCGTCTTAAGGGTGTCTTCCTGCATCACGCCAACGTTGAAGCGGCGTTTTTGAATTTGGTTGTGCCATTGATTTTTGTGCGTCTACTTTGTCAGCGTAAGTTATTCCAACGCTTCCTTTGGCTGTTGTTCATGGTGATTATCGTGATCGTGGAATACTTTGCTTCTTCTCGAGGGGGTTGGTTAGCAGCGATATCCGGTTTGGGTGTGACGAGCATCTTGCTTCTCGCGCCGGTTTTGAAACGTGCGAAAGATACGGGTTTATCCCTGTTTAAGGATTGGTTCAGTTCGAAAGGACGTCTGATTTCAACCGTAATATTGCTCACAATCCTCATTGTTGGGGGGAGTGTTTTTCTGGGGCAATTGCGTTCCACGAGTCATGCGCCGATCGCTTCTGCAAGAAGCGAGATCTGGAATACTTCTTGGCAGATTTTCAAGGAATCACCGATTTTCGGAAATGGTGCGGGATCGATGCACATATTGCCTGTGGTGGAAGATCAACTACCACCTGGTTTCTACCTCGTTCATGCACATAACGTACTGCTTCAAGTCGCGGCTGAAAATGGTGTGATCGGTGTTGGATTGCTTATGGCTGCTGTGGGATGGGGATTGAAGGCATTCTTCCACTCTTGGCGAAGCGTAGAAGGACAAGCCCGCATCGATCTGGCCGCCTATGCCGGTGTCTGGGTGGGTATGGGGGTTCATAACCTCGTCGATGTTGCTTTTGAAGCCCCAATCTACATCTTGGCTACGGGGGTCTTTCTCGCATTTGTGTATCGACATGCTCCGGCTGCGGAGCACGTCAAGTTGCACAGGCGATGGATTCTGTCCGGTGCGGGAATATTTCTCTGCGTATATCTCATTGGCATCCTCTTTACGCTGCGTGGCTCGATTGCTCATCAGCGCGGTGTGGCGGATGCTGCTGAAAATAATGATTGGCAGGGCGTAAGCGAAAACCTGTGTGAGGCCGTGGATCAAAATCCTCATAATTCTTACTTCTATTTTCAATGTGCGCTGGCAAAGGCGCGCGTCTACCAGGACTCTGGCGAAGCGGAGATGCTCCAATCCGCAATTGAGATTCTCGAAGAAGGTTTGCAGATCGACCCCTATTGGCCAGTTCATCGAGCAAATCTGGCCATACTTCAGTGGGAGGATGGCCAGACTTCGCAAGCCATCGAGACCATGCTTCAAGCTACAATCGATGCGCCGAATAACGCCGTCTTTACGCTCAACTTGGGGTCGATGTATGCATCACTGGGGCAGAATGAGGAGGCCGCCGAAGCGTACCAACATGCATTACGAAACGATCCATGGCTGATTGATTCGCTTTTTATGAGCTCGGACAATCTCCGATCTGAATTGATGCCAGTGTCGCCGGAAGATGCAACGGTAGCTCGCCGAAAGCAAATGGCCTGGGAAGGTTGGATTCATCTGCACGCCGGTCGATACAACCAGGCAGAGGAATCATTTCAGCAATCTTTGTGGATAAGCCCCGATTATGGTTTGGCATACGCAGGCCTGGCTTTACTCGCCGAAGCACGAGGCGAACCGGAGCAGGCTCGAATAGATGCGGGTACCGCGGTGATCGCGGACGTGGACACGCCACGGGTATATCTTGCTGCCGGCCAGATCGCCGAACGTCAAGGTCGAACGGAAGAAGCAACCAGAATGTATCTCCTGACGTACTGGAGCGCATCCCATACATCGTTCTCGAAACAGTACTATGCCAGCGTCTATCGCCGCCTGGCGCTTCCTTTCGATCTTGTTCCCCAAACCGAATTGGGGATATTAACGGATGATATGCTGCAGTCTTTCAATACGCTGGCGGATGAGCTTGAGGAACTTGGGCAAGATGATCTTGCACAGCAGGTGCAAGATTGGGTTGTAGAAAACACGCCATAGACGACGATCTGCTCAATGCCTTGATAATAATGTACCACGCTGGAAAAACAAAAAGGCTCGGAACTCTCCGAGCCTTTTTTATTACATTTATCCGATTTACGAACTTGGTTCTGAGATATCTGCCAAGCTCGGCGCAGTGCGCTTGCTTTGATAGATCGCCCAAACCAGGACGAGGACAAGCACGGCTGCAACGGAGATCACGCCAAAATCCAGGTTTCGGTATTGAACCGCAATGGGTGCGATGATCACCGAGACCAGGTTGACAACCTTGATCATGGGGTTCAAGGCGGGACCGGCGGTATCTTTCATCGGGTCACCAACCGTATCACCGATCACACTCGCCATATGCCGCTCCGAACCTTTTCCGGTATTGTTGGCTGGATCGGAAGGTTCGTCTTCGATCACTTTCTTGGCATTGTCCCAGGCGCCGCCGGCGTTGTTCATGAATACGGCGAGCAGCTGACCGGAGAGGATAATGCCTCCCAGGAAACCGCCAAGGGCTTCAACCTGTAAAACCAAACCGACGACGATCGGTGTTACTACGCCAAGCAACGCCAGTGAAACAAGTTCTTTCTGCGCGGCAGCCGTAGCGATGGCAACGGGTCGGTTGTAATCCGGTTCAACCTTACCCTCGAGTACGCCGAGTTTGAACTGACGCCGGGCCTCTTCTACGATGAGTGAGGAAGCTCGACTAACGGCGTTGATGGCGAAGGACGAGAACAACCAGGGCAGCGCGCCACCAATCAGCATGCCGACAAAGACCTGTGGAACGTCGATGCGAATGCCGGTGGAACTGATTTGATCGGCCAAGGCAATACCAGCTGTGAGTTGCGCGCGGCTGACGTCAACGATGTAGGATCCGAACAGCGCCACCGCCGCGATCACGGCCGAGCCAATGGCAACACCTTTGGTAATTGCTTTGGTTGTATTTCCCACGGCGTCGAGATCGGCCATGATTCGCTTGGCCTGGACGGTCTCCTTGTCGTTCATATCTTGCCAGGACATTTCGCCGATGCCGTTGGCGTTATCGGAAATCGGGCCGAAGGAATCCATCGCCACGTTGTTGCCTGTAAGGGTAAGCATGCCAATACCGGTCATGGCTACACCGTAAAGAATGTAGGTGACCTGTTGGCTTCCTTCGATTCCGGGAATCGTGCCGAAAATCAAGATCGATGAAAAGATCGTCACTGCGATGACGAGAACAGACCAAACGCTGGATTCGTATCCGATGGCGATACCGGAAAGGATGGTCGTCGCTGGTCCCGTGTCTGCAGCTTTCTTGATCTCTTGGACTGGTGCGTTGTGGCTGCTGGTGAAGTATTCCGTGATGCGGTCGATGGCGATGGCCAAGAGAACACCAACTGTGGTTGCTGCAAAAGGCCGCCACCAGCCGCCAGGGATATCCTGCAGATAAAAGATGGCCAGCACGAGAAAACTAACGATCGAAATAGCTGCGGAAGTCAGGAAACCTCGGAAGATGGACTTCATTGCATCGCCGCTCTTCCCGGGGGAACTTTTTACGGCGTAGGTGCCGAAGATCGAGGACAGCACGCCGATGCCTCGTACGAGGAGCGGATAGATAATCCAGTGCAGATCCTTTGTGATGTGCCAGAGTGCGATGGCCAGGATCAACGCGGACACGATCGTGACTTCGTAGGATTCGAAAATGTCCGCCGCCATTCCGGCACAGTCTCCAACGTTGTCGCCCACCAGGTCGGCGACAACGGCCGGGTTGCGGGGATCATCTTCGGGGATGCCCGCTTCGATTTTACCTACCAGGTCGGCGCCAACGTCAGCCGCCTTGGTATAAATACCGCCGCCTACTCGCATGAATAATGCCAGCAGGGTGCCGCCAAAACCAAAGCCCAGCAGAGCGTCGGGGGCTGCGATACCGAAGACGATGAATATGGCCGTCCCGCCGAGCAAGCCCAGGCCATCCGTCAGCATGCCGGTGATCGTGCCGGAGCGGTAGGCGATGCGCAGTGCGTCTCCGAACGATACTCGCGCGGCGGATGCCACGCGCACGTTTCCTTGCACCGCCATGCGCATACCGATTTGCCCGACAGCCAGACTGAAGCCCGCGCCCATGACAAATGCGAGCGCCCGGCCGAGGCCAACGATCAGGGTAATTTCATCTTCGCTTCTGCCTGCAAAGCGTTCCATTGCTTCCGGTGTGGGTTCGACGATATAGACGGAAAGAAATAATGCAACCGTGAGTACAACAATCAGAGGCAGGATCGATTTCAACTGCCGGCCGAGGTATGCGTCGGCTCCCGTTCGGATTGCTCCCCATACCTCCTGCATCTTTTTCGTCCCTTTATCTTCACGCAGCACCTGAGAACGCAGAAATACCGCATAAAGCAAACCAATGATCGCTACCCCCATTACCCCCCACACAGCGACCTGTTCGAATTGTTTTATACCTTCCATTGTGAACATTGAATTAGACTCCTCCTAGATTAAGTTGATGTGAAACGGGAGTTTTCATTCTAAAAGCCGTTTCATTTACTGTCAAGCAATTTCTATTATTGGAAAAGGTAAACACTTGCGTAACTTCGTAGAAAAATGTGTGTGGATAGAAGCGTTGGGAAAATGGCTATTGACTCACAGGCGTAATTTTTTGTATAGTGTGCTCTGCGATTGAAATATTTCATGAGATCGGTGTGTGCAGTAAGTGCTCGCGCGATCAGGAGAACTAAGCTGTACATTCAGGAAGTATAATCGGGAGGTATTGGCAAGAGACAGGTTTTTTCGGGAGTTTTATCGTAACGCTTATCGAAAATGTCCATTGTATGGTATTGTAACTATACAGATATGCAATGCGGAATCCGATGCCAATTACGGTCACTCGGGCGCAGATAAATGCATTCGTAGAGGGGGCAAGCGGATCCATTTTCAAACCATTATCATCATGTACGGTGTGAGCCGATAACAGATTTTCGTTCGTTATCTGCGTTCCGATCGATTGGCGAAGCAAGATGATGTCATTGCCTTGACCATCCTGCGAAGAACCAGGCAGCGATTTCAAACGTATTTCAGCATCGGCAAACACACTCAACCTATTGATCGATTGACCAATAATTCAAGCGATAGGATCATCGTCGATTCGAGGGGGTTTTGAGTTGTTTGTAAAAGAATAGATCAACGTTACCATTTGATTTTGAACCGTTCAGGTGGATGAAGAGAGAAGTCATATAAAAATCAATGTGCTGTATCGGCTGAGAAAGGGTCGTTTTGGTATAAACTGAATATGAGCGTAGAGATGACAGAAGAGAAAAAAGGTAGAAAGCAGAAGAATAAAACAACGAAACAGGCTGACAAGCAGACTGATTTCGAGGCGCGCTTCGATCTCCATGATGACGTGAATCCATATTCCGAAGAAGAACATCCCGGGATTGGTCGACTCGTCGAACTGGGGAAAGAACGGGGATATGTAACCATCGATGATATCCTCATGATCTTTCCTGAAGTGGAACGCGACATTGATCAACTCGAAGATGCATACGCGGCGTTAATCAGTGCAGGTGTGAAAATTCACGATGATGAACGCAAAGGCGCAAAGGACGAGACCCAGCAAGAAGAATCCACGGATCAGAATGGTTCAGCTGCCGAATTGGAAGAAGAAAACTATCTTTCTGCCGTGGATACGGATGACACAGTGGGGCTCTATCTAAAGGAAGTCGGACGTGTGCCGTTGTTGACGGCTGAAGAAGAAGTATCGCTGGCGAAACGAATCGAAAGAGGGCGAACGGCGAGAGAAAAGCTGGCAGAAAATTCGGTATCGCTAACAAAGAGACGCGAATACCAAATGCTCATAGAAGATGGTTGGGCTGCGCGAGAGCATCTGATCACTGCCAATTCTCGCCTGGTGATCAGTGTCGCCAAGAAGTACATGCGCAGAGGGGTGCCTTTCCTGGACTTGATTCAGGAAGGGAATATCGGATTGATCCGGGCAGCGAAGAAATTCGATTACCGCCGAGGGCATAAATTCTCCACGTATGCAACATGGTGGATCCGACAAGCTGTAACCCGGGCGATCGCCGACCAAGGGCGTACAATCCGTGTGCCGGTTCATATGGGAGATCAGATCAACAAGCTGCTGCGGATTTCGCATCAATTAACGCAGGAATTGGGAAGAGATCCGACGACGGAAGAGCTTGCCAAGTCTTTAGATGTACCGACGAAAAAAGTTGAAAACATGATCCAGGTAGCACGAAGACCGCTTTCGCTGGAGACGCCCACGGATGAGGAAGAAGATTCTGAACTGGGTGATTTCATCGAAGATTCTGATTCTCCCGCACCCCCTGATGCCGTCATGCACAATTTACTTAGGGAGCATCTGCGTGATGTGCTCACAAATCTTCCTCCCAGAGAAGTTCACATCCTGCAGCTTCGTTATGGACTGATGGATGGTCAGAGCTATACGTTGGAAGAAGTGGGGCGTAAGATGGGCGTGACGCGTGAGCGCGTGCGTCAAATTGAAGCGCAGGCGCTGAACCGACTGCGTCATCCGGGTCATCGTCGTAAATTGGTCGATTACTTGCGAGATTGATTGGGCTCTTGCGTTTGATCTGACAGGCCGCCGGTTCGTCGTGCGGCCTGTTTTTGTGTTAACTGCAGCAGCTCTTCAATACTGTATGCCGCCCAAAGGCAAATGAAGGGCACCATGGGAATCCAATAGCGTTGGTATGGCAGCGGGATTGCGATGAGTAGGGAAACTATTTGTACGGTGGTCGCCAATAGGAGAAGTGCTCGCTTGCGCTTACCCTGACGGTCACGTGCGAGTGTCAAATAACGCAAGCCCAGGACTATGCCAAGAATGGTCAGGAGGAGCAATAAACCGGCTCCCAGGGGATTGCGGAATAAATTGTGCAGTGAGTCGGCCAGGTAGGCATTAACCATAGGCGCGATTTGTGTTTGATAATTCCCTACCTCTTCGAATTGCAGCGGCGAAAGATATAAATGTCCCAGCATAACCGCGGTTCTCATTGGGAATGTGTCCAGAACCTGAGCCGGCTGCAGCTCTCGCAGCGTGTTTACTTGCCTTTCTACGAATTCCTGGCGGGCATTCCAGATTTGTGTGAATGCCTGGATAGGATCTGTCCATGCGATCGGACTGAGAATGAAAATCGTTAGCGCTGCGACGGTAGCATAAATCAGGATATTCCGAAGGATTCGTGAGCGATTCGATGACTCATGAGAAGGTATCCAAACGCAAGCCAGGAAATTAATCAGCAGCAATGGGGCGCAGGAATATTTCGCTGAAGCTGCCAGTGCTGCCCCCAAACCCGCTAGCCAGGGTTTGCGATCGGCTTCGAACATGCCCAGGATGGCCATGCACACGCCGAAAGTCAGTACTCCTTCTGCCATTGCCCTTCGATTATGAAGCAAGATGAGCGCGTTCGTAGCGAAGAGGAAAACTGCAGCGTATCCCATCGTTCTGCTCCGCAATGTCACGCCGATGCGATACAGCAGGAGCAGACTGAACGGAAACAGCAGTGTGATGGTCAGTCGACTTGCAGTGAGTAGTGCATCTGCTGGCAGGGCACCCGTTGCTTGATTTTCTTGCCAGGTCTTCGACCAATCCCAATCGGTGGATACAGCGTCCGCGCCGTAGCCTGCAAGACGTCTTCCCATCCCAAGCACGTACTTGGTCAGCGGGGCATTAAGTGCTCTGTATGTCTGATCGTAATCATCCGGATTCGAGGAATCCCAGGCGAGCGAGAGCGGCTCCGTGAGTAAGCTTTCGAATTCGCGACTCTGGTACAGCAGCGAACTCTCATCCGGATGAAAGGGGACACTCTCGACACCCTGCGCTATCCAAACGATATAGACGGCAAACAGGATGGGGATAAAGAGGAGACGAATATAACGTTTCATCGAGTTGATGCTCGCTGATAGATCAACATGCCTTCACTGGTGTAGATATCGGTTTGAAAACGCGTGTCTACGATGTATTGCGCGTTGAACGTCTCATCATCTCGCAGCGTTTTGCGGATATACACCTCTAAGGTGACAAAGTAATCCGGGTTCGACTCCAGAATAAGTTCTTTAGGAATGGCATAGTTGATCACGTAGGCGGAATCTGGGATGGGGTAGTACGACAAGGATTGTGGAGAGATCAAACCAATGGTGTCCAGAATGCGGGCATTGGTGTAGTAACCTAACGCGCCGATATCGCCTGCGGCGAGCACTTGATCCGGTTGGATTCGTCCTTGCAGTTCTTCCGCTGCCCTGCGGTAGAGGAGTTCCAATTCAATGTAGGCCATTTTGGGCGCGGGGCGGTTAGGACCATGATCGGGGTGAAGAGTCCAGCCAAAGAGTGTGGAGAAAAACGCCAGTGATGCAACAATGGCGAGTAAAGCAGGTGGTTTCCAGTGCTGGCCAAGTCGTTCCACGCCGATGAAAATTCCCAGGATGTAGAATGGGAGTGGTGGAGTCAGGTACCAGCGAAAGATGAGTGGATTGGCGATGGCGAAGACAATCAAATAAGCCCATGGAAAAACGAAGAGCGGCCAGGTGGACTTTTTCTTTCGTGCCGTACCCGATGCCCCGATAAGATACAACGTCAGGTAGATCACAAACCCTGCACCGATCCACCAGTTCCCGAGTATTTCCTGGCCGAGGAAAGGGGTGCCATAATGCTGCAACAATCGCGTGAGGGCCGCGTCTGAAGGCAAATGGTATGCGGCAACTTTGGCGAGAATGGAGTGTGGGATCGGATTGCCGTACGCCAGGTATCCGATGACAGCCCAGCAGGCAACGGGTAAACTGAACGTCGCAATTTCTTTCACGCCCGATTGAGGGATCTGTCGCTCTTTGTGCCATTGCATTGCAAGGCGACGAAGTCGTTCAATCGCAAGAGGGCCGATGAACAACAACGCATCCGGACGGGTGAGCAGGCTCAGGCTTGCCGACAAGGAAGCCCAAATTGGCCTGTTCGTCGAATGTAAGTAAAATGTTGAGACCATCATGAGCACAAACAAACTCGTCTCCATGCCGCCAATGGCAAAAGTGACGGAATATGGCGCGATGGCCCAGATGATCGCTGCCGACAATCCGGCACGCCGATATCCAAGCGTCTCTCCGAGTTTGATCAGTAAGCAGCAGGTTAAACTGTCCGCCATCGCATTGACGATGGTCGCAATGACAGGAAAAGAGGCTTGTGCGCCACCATCCAACAAGCCCAAACCCGTCATGAGGAGCGCATAGACAGGCGTCGTTGTACCCAATACAGCTTCGCCTGGATTGTAGACCAACCCATGACCGGAAATCAGGTTCTGGGCATAGCGAAAGGTAATAAAGGCGTCGTCAATCGTACGCGGTCCGGGAAGGGTTCGGGCAACGAATGAAACGACGAACACAATTATTTGTGGATTTAATAAACGGCGAATGCGCATGTGTGGATTATACATAGGCGGAATATGGTGGGAAAGCGTCTGAATCTAAAAAATTTGAACATTGCAGCGCCTTTGATTGTTCTCGCCATTGGGGTTGGTTTCAAATGTATTCTTCTGGCGATGGATGTGTTCCCCCTTAATGCCGATGAAGCCGTTGTGGGATTGATGGCACGACATATATTAGAAGGGGAGTGGCCGACATTCTTCTATGGACAGGTGTACCTGGGAAGCTTGGATGCAACCTTCGTGGCTCTTGGAATGGCATTTTTCGGGAAAAAGGTTCTCGTCATTCGGCTGGTGCAGATTCTGCTTTATGTGGGTACCATTCTCACGACGATCCATCTCGGAGAGAAGATTTTTCAATCTCGATGGACAGGCTGGGTGGCGGGTTTGCTGATGGCCATCCCAGCATTAAACGTCACTTTGTACACAACCGTCTCTTTGGGAGGATATGGAGAGGCGTTGTTGATTGGAAATCTTCTACTTATTCTCACACTGAAGATCATTGAAACGCCAGACTCGAAAGGACTTTACCTGGTATGGGGTGGGCTGGCAGGATTGGGTTTTTGGACTTTTGGGCTTACCTTGATCTATAGTCTACCCTGTGGGATTTTGATTCTCTGGAAACTTCCCGAACAACAACAAAAGAAAGCGATCGGTCTTCGCGTTGGGCTCTTGTTGGTTGCAGCAGCTATTGGGGCTTTGCCCTGGATTGTATGGGCTGTATCGCATGGCCCTGGAAAATTGATTCAGGAGATGATGGGATCGGCGATTGCAGGCGCTTCATCCGGCAGCGTCTGGGAAACGATCTTGATGCGGCTTCGCAATTTCATCCTGCTTGGTACAAGTGTGATCTTTGGATTACGGCCTCCCTGGGAGGTGCGTTGGCTTGCACTCCCGCTGCTACCCTTCGCGTTTGCTTTTTGGTTGGTTATTATTTTCAATGTATTTACTCACATGAAAGGCAGTGGTTCACAGCAAAGTGGTCGGTTGTTGTTGTATGGTGTTTGTGGCTTCCTTACGATTGGATATTTATTTTCTCCATTTGGTGCGGATCCTTCGGGCAGGTATTTTCTTCCGCTTGTTGTACCGATGTCCCTTTTCGCGGCTGATTTTCTAATCGATGCAAAGCCGAAATTACAGACGAAGTGGGCTATCGCATTATTACTCGGAATCCTGTCCTTTAATCTTTGGGGAAACCTGCAATCTGCCTTTCGCAATCCACCGGGAATTACCTCGCAATTCGATGCTGTCACCCGGATCGATCATCGTTATGACGAAGCGTTAATAGATTTTCTTGTTCAGCAAGGTGAGTTGCGAGGATATTCCAATTATTGGGTGGCATATCCCCTGGCATTTCTTTCAGATGAGCGTTTGATATACATACCGATGTTGCCGTATCATCAAGATTTCCGGCATACATCCAGAGATAATCGATACGGACCATATAATCCGCTGGTTACATCTACCGACCATGTTGCCTACATCACAATCAACCATGCAGCACTCGATCAATTTCTTCGTGATGGATTTGAAGCGCATGGCTTGCACTGGCGAGAAATTCAGATTGGGGATTATCAGGTTTTTTATGATCTGGAACCTTCGATCCATATCGAAAATCTAGATCCAGCGTGGTCGATCGAGTGAGCGATATGGACGCTTGAGTGAGGTGCTGAATTGAGTTTTCGTAGATTGGTTTTGTGCTTTACTTTCCTGGCAATATTCACGATGGCGGTGCGTGTATCCATTGATACCGATACATGGTGGCATTTGGCCGCGGGAAAGCGCATCGTCGAAACCGGCGAGATTATTCGTGAAGATCCCTTCTCACTTACACGGCAAGGCCAGTCTTGGATCTATCCGGGTTGGCTATCCCAGGTCATTTTATTTCGATCCTATGACCAATGGGGATATCAAGGGTTGATCTTGTTGACGGCGTTGTTTGTTGTTCTGGCATTCGCCTGTGTCTGGCCTCTACTGGATGGACCGCCGCTCATGCGTGCAGGCACTATCCTTCTGGCGGCCTCGGTTTCAGCCGTCTATTGGTCTGCCCGTCCGCAAATTATGAGTTTTACACTCTCGGGAGCTTTTTTACTCCTGCTGGTGAAAGTGCGTGACGGCAATCATCGCTTGGCCTTGACACTGCCGTTTATCATGGCGTTGTGGACCAATCTGCATGGTGGTTTTGCCATTGGGTTTATTCTAATCGTCGGTTTTCTGGTCGGGGAAATCATGGATGCCATAAGTGGGATCGTACGCGATGGGGCTCCATATAAATCGGTGTGGCTTCAGTATCGTGGAAAATTCGTGATGTGGATCGGGATTGGTTTCGCTTGTACTGTGGCGGTTATTATTAACCCCCATGGGACTCAAATGTTGCTTTATCCGTTTAAAACCATCTCTTTAGGTGCACTGCAAGATTATCTCCAGGAGTGGCAGTCACCGAATTTCCACGAGCTTCGAATGCAACCATTTCTATGGATGCTTTTACTTCTTCTCGGAAGTCTCGCTTTCTCGAAAGAGGAAGTTTCATGGACCTCGCTCATCCTGGTGACAGGATTTACTTATTTGAGTCTTGTTGCTGCTCGCAATATTGGACTTTTCGCTCTGGTCACGGCGCCCTTGCTGTGTAAGCATGGGTATATCGCTATAAGCCCTTTTATCAATCGGAGAAAACAGGATAAAAAAATCCCGGAAGGGGTCGCCCGAATCCTCAATCTGGTAATTTTAGTTTTGATCGTACTTGCTGCGGGTGTAAATTCAATTGTACATTTGGACAATGAGTATATTCAGGAAGAGTTATCCGGGCAGCTTCCCGTTCAAGCCGTGGGTGTCATACGAGATAACGAGTTGTATGGAAATCTGTTTAATTCTTATAATTGGGGTGGGTATTTAATCTGGGCTTCCTATCCGGATATATTGAGTTTTGTTGATGGACGAACGGATTTATTTGATGATGAAATTTTGGATGACTATCTTCTTACGTGGCTTGCCGAACCGGGATGGGAAGAAATTCTAGATTTCTGGAATATCGAAGTTGCATTACTTGAGACTGAGTCTCCTTTAGCGAAGGTTTTAAGCATCTCTGGTTGGAACACTGTGTATAAAGACAAACAGGCCGTGGTGCTCACAAATTCCCAATAGATCGTAGAAGCTCCAATTGGGCAGCACTAATTCATAAAAGAAAATAATCTCACGTCCGACATTTCCTGGGTAAATTGTCATTATAGAGTTCCGGTTTAGTGGATAGGCAACAGGGAAACAAGTAGTTCCTTATTGAGTGATTCAAAAGCTTTTTTGGAGGTGTTGTTTGCGTTTTTTAAGTGGTTGGAAACGAAAAATAACTTACGCGATGATACCAGTTGTTCTGATTGGTTTGGTAATTGTTAGCTATCAATTGGCCATAGAAACTCCGGGAGGGAATGATTTTCTTCCCCGCTGGAAAGGAGCCCGCTTATGGCTTTTAGAGAATAAAAACCCTTATGACGAAGAAGTAAGTCTCGCCGCTCAAATTGATATCTTGGGGCGACCAGCTGATCCCACGAAATTGGAGGATCTTGCGCATTACTATTACCCGCTTTATTCAATGTTGTTCTTCGGTCCATTTGGCTTGCTCCCGTATACATATGCGCGTGCAATTATGACGACGATTCTGGTGATCGTCCTTCCAGTGCTGCTATGGATGGGTCTACGTATCGCCAATTGGAAACCGGGTGTCACGATGATGGCACTTCTCATGGGTTTCTCCATATTCTGGTATCCAGGCGTTCGAACCATTTTCCTTGCGCAATTCTCGGCAATCAACGCTGCATTCATGATTGGCGCATTATTGGCGATTCGTCACAAGAGTGATGCATTTGGGGGCGTGTTATTGGCGTTATCAACGATGAAACCACAAATGTCGTTTCTACTTATTCCATTCGTGTTGTTATGGGCAATATCCCAGAAACGTTGGCGTTTGATACTATGGGCAGCGGGTACAGAAGGTCTGTTTTTCGCTGGCTCTCTCGCACTGGTGCCCGATTGGCCCATTCGTTGGATCTGGCAAGTTATGGAATATGCAAAGTACACAGTGGAAGGACAACCAATTGCCATAATCGCCAGTATATTTCCTGCTCATTCGGACAATATCACGAGAATTCTGACAGGTATTATTCTTTTTTATCTGGGTCTCGAGTGGGTCTTAGCATGGAGAAAGGGTGATAGCTGGTTTCAATGGACCGCCGCAATTACGATTGTAGTTACCAATATCGTAGCCTATCGAACTGCAACCACGAGCTATGTGGTCATGATCCCAGCGCTTTGCATCATTTTCAGCACATGGGTTCGACGCTGGAACAAGAAGGGAAATTTAACCGTTGTGTTCGCGATAATCTTTCTCTTTCTGGGAATGTGGGTTTTATTCCTCGCAAGCGTAACGGGCAATCAAGAGAGTTCAATAATGTATCCTCCATTGCCGATAATAACCTTTATTGGATTATTCTGGGTTCGTTGGTGGGCAATCCGGTCGGAGAAACTGCCTCTTGAGGGATCCTTCACCGAGCAGAGAATATGATCTATTCGACCGGCATAATCATTTGCAGCCATCTCTGGGGAAGCGAGTAAAAAGTGTCTCAGGAGTCCAGTCGCCACGATAAAAACGAAAACAATAAGTCCTCGTCCCTGATTTCTTCATTGATAATATTGCTCTGGATCGAAGGAATAATTGCGGCGCATTTCTGGGTTCATAAACCCTGGCCAATTGGCCAAAATAGTGCGCCGCTTGCAGCCGTTGTGGATTTGCTGCTTGCACTTATGCTTGTGGCCTTGGCGGGAGGGATTGGGCGATCCATCTTTCGTTCAAAACTTCCATTCTCGCATATCGAAAACATCGCTTTGCAAGTAGCCCTCGGTATGGGGATTCTTGGGTTCGTGGTGTTTGCTGCAGGATTGATCGGTTTTCTCGGGCCCTGGCAAGCCTGGCTTGGGCTGGGAATCTCAGTGCTCATTTTTTATAAAACCATTCTCGCCTGGCTTGGAGAATGGCGCGTGGTATTCGATGATTCTCAAAATCCTGGCGCCGTGGAGAGAGTAGCCCGCTGGCTTGTCGTGTTTCTTGTTGTGATTGCAGGTTTTCAAGCCCTTGCACCACCTTTGAAGTGGGACAGTCTCGTATATCACCTGGAATTGCCACAACGTTATTTCGAGATGGGAAAGCTCTTCCATCTCAGCGATAATCTCTTCTCTGGATTCCCCCAATTGTCTGAGATGATGTTTACATGGGCGGTTGCTTTACGAAGTGGTTCAACCGCAGCGACGCTGGGGTGGATTGTTGGTGTGATGGCAATCCTTGGGTTAGGAGGTTTTGCTGCGCGAAAGGTCGGAAAGGAATTTCAGTGGATCGCGCCTGCGTTCTTGTTAACCGGCGCGAGTATTTCACGGGGATTGAGCTGGGCGTACGTCGATTTGTGGGTGTTTTTATTCGGGTTGGCCACGATCATCTTTTTAGATCAGTATGGTTGGACAAAGAAAACGGTTTGGGTGGGATTATCTGCCGTCTTCGCCGGCTTTGCCTCCAGCACGAAGTACACAGCAGGAATGATCCTTCCTATCGGAGTAGTTTATTTAATCGTGGTGTGGATTCAATCTCATCGAGCAACGTCATCCCCACAAAGATCATGGAAACCCCTGGTTGTATCCGTATTGCTGTTCGTTTCCATCTCTATCATGATCGTCATCCCATGGTTCGCGAAAAATACCGGGATGACAGGGAATCCGGTGTATCCATTCTTTTTCGACGGCAAGGATATGAACGACCTGCGTTTGTCGTTCTATCAGGGCGAGATGTATGAGCGGACGATATTCGATCCGCTACTGCTTCCGATCGAAGGTACGATCCTGGGTATTGAGGGAGGCCCAAAATTCAACACGAGTATTTCCCCCTTATTCCTGGCACTTATTCCGGGTGTGTATTTTGGTTGGCGATATATCCAGGAGAAGAACAGGAAGAGCGTTATAGGATTGGCGGCCATGGTGTTCTCTGCCTGGTTCGTTTGGGCGCTGGGCTCACAAATCGCCTCAGCACTCACGAGGACGCGTCACTTTTACGTCATATTTCCTGCACTCGTGCTATTAACCTCTTTTGGCTATGACTATGTCCGGCGGCTTAAAATTGGATCGGTTGATATCGGATGGCTTGTGCAACGCCTGATTATGGTTGTATTCATCTTGACGGCGATTACGGAAGCTTTATTTTTTGCAAAGGCCAGTCCTATTCGTGTGCTCTCCGGCTTTCAAACAGAGGATGAATATCTCGCGGAACAACTCGGCTGGTTTGGACCTGTAATGAACGATGTTAATTCACTTCCCGAGGGATCGAACGTGGCGATGTTCTGGGAACCACGCTCCTATTATTGTATAGTCTCTTGTTCTCAGGATGTGATTCTGGATCGCTGGTGGTATTTAATGCGTACAGTCGGTGAGGCAGGTGAAGTCGTTTCGTTGCTAAGGACGCAAGGATTTACTCACGTGCTTATATACGACTTCGGCGTACAATTGGTTCGCGATAAAGATAATATGCTCGAACCTGAAGACTGGGAAGAACTGGAACGATTTCGAGAAGAAGAGCTGCGTGTTCTTCAAGAATATCATGATGCATATACGCTGTATGAAATACCTGCAGACATCTAATAATAACCATTCGTTACGCGCATCGATCGAGAAAAGGTGACTCATGCCTGAAAAGGGAAAACCAATGAATTCCTCCCAACAGGAAGCGAACGAACGGATCTCTTCCGGCATCTCCATCATCATTCCTGCTTACAACGAACAGGATGGGATCGGAACCGTTTTGAAGCATATTCATGAGGTTCTCCAGGATCGAGGTTGGGCATACGAGTTGATCGTAGTGGATGATGGCTCAGATGACGATACGTATGACATTGCTGGAAGCATCACGAATACGAAGGTACTTCGTCATCCACGGAACAGGGGCTATGGCGCGGCGCTGAAAACCGGTATCCGGCATGCTCAATTTGAGAATCTCTTGATTACCGATGCGGATGGAACATATCCTGTCCATCAGATTCCCGAACTCGTGGAACGGCTCATCGGCAGTAAATGTGATATGGTCGTGGGAGCGAGAGTGGGAAAGCATGTATCCATCCCCATTCTACGGAGACCGGCGAAGTGGTTCATTCGCAAGTTGGCGGAAATCGTTGCCGGGATTCCGATTCCGGATTTGAACTCAGGCCTGCGAGTTTTTCGCAAGGGCGCAACACTTCCATTCTTTAATATGCTGCCGGAGGGTTTTTCGTTTACAACAACGATCACATTGGCAATGGTGACCAATGGTTATACCGTTGAATATGTTCCCATATCGTATTTTCAACGAGTAGGGAAATCGAAATTACGACCGATACGAGATACGCTTAATTTCGTTCAACTTGTATTAAGAATCACGTTATATTTTGCACCGTTGAAGATTTTCGTACCGATCAGCATGGTTTTGATTGTGATTGCAATCGCCTGGGCGGTATTTTCCACAATAGTCCTCGGTCGCCTTGCGGATACATCGGCGGTTGTTATCTTCATGACCGGTGTTCAAGTTGGCGTTCTCGGGCTGCTTGCCGAATTGCTCGATCGCCGCTTACCTTCCTTTCACAGACCTGAAGATTGAAGCATATCCGTGATTTAGGTGATTTCCGGGAAGGCGATCTCGATCAAAGAATTTCATTGCAAGTCGTTCGGGCATTTTTCGTCGAGGTAGAGCGTGCAGTGACCGATCCCAGGAAGAGCATATCGGGAAACGTGTATCAGCGTCTCCGTGAGGAGGTCGTCGATCGTGGATTGTGTACCCATTGTGGAACATGCGCGGGTTTATCCAACGGGAGTGTCATCATGGCGCGTGAGAGCCGGGGTCCGCTGCCGGTATCCCGACGGGATGATGCCGCATTGCTAACAGAACTAGCCTACCAGGTTTGTCCGGGATTGGGGGTTGATTATCCGGATATGTTCCGTTGGTTGTTCGACAGTCTTCCCGAAAATTGGTTGATCGGCGTTTATCGCAAGCTATTTCTCGGGCATTCCTCAATCCCCATGATTCGCCGTAATGGTTCTTCAGGAGGCGTGATCACCCAGACATTGCTATATTTGCTTAAAAATGATCTTATCGACGGTGCCGTCGTGCTGCGTCATGGGGAGCCGGAGACTTGGTTGTCTACACCGATCATCGCCCAGTCCGCAGCGCAGATCGAAGCAGCTGCGCAAAGTGTCTACGTGCCGACTCCGGTGAACACGATCCTGGCTGAAATCGAATCTTTCGACGGACGCTTGGCATACGTTGGGCTGCCGGATCAAGTGGCTGCGATCCGGCGGTTGCAGCGCTTAGGTCACGCTGGCGCGAAGAAAATCGAATATATCATCGGCCCGTATGTCGGTACGATCTTGTACTTGGAGGCGATTAAGAGTTACTTGCGATCCAATGGGGGCAAAACCCTGGACGATGTCGCTAAACTCCGTTATCGGGAAGGGGAGTGGCCTGGATTCCTGGAGATCAGATTAAAGAACGGCGAAACCTTGCGGGAGAATAAATTTTATTACAACTACTTGATTCCCTTTTATCTCACTGCGAGTACGCTGCTGAGTGTAGATTTTACTAATGAATTAACCGACATATCCGTGGGCGATGCCTGGCAACCGCAGCTCGAAGATAAGGGGGAAGGTTTCTCTGTCATCTTGGCTCGCACAGATCGGGGATTGCGATTGTTAACCGATATGAAGGACAATGGATTGCTAGCGCTCGAAGAAATCTCGCTGGAATCCGCATTGGCGATGCATGGTCACATGCTTGATTTTAAAAAGAGGGGATCCTTTATTCGCATGGCCTGGCATCGCCGGCTTGGTCTTGCTGTCCCCACATACGGATACGCACCCGAACGAGTATCCTTCTCCCGCTTCCTGGTTGAATTCATCATTTCAGGAATCCTGCTCGTCGGACACTCCCGGTTGGCGAGGTGGTTAGTTGAACGCATCCCCCTCAAGTTGATCGGACCGCTGTTTAACGTTATACGGAAGACCTGGAAACGAATTTCCAAACCGACAAAAAGAAGTGGTTTACGGACGATGTCGTTTCGGATCGAGCCACCCTCACAAACGAAACTATAAAAAAAATGGGATGGCCCTGCGGTCATCCGGGGAGTTACAAGAATTTGATGCATCAAAATTCTGCGGAGCAATCATTCATCGGACGTGTACGAGAAGAGATCGGGCACTGGCGGCGGACGCATTGGACTTTCGAGGATGTTGGTAATCATTGGGACGCGACGGAAGATTATGATGAGATCAATGAGGGAACGTATTCTTATTTCCGTCGCTTCATTGATGGCCTGCGTTTGAGTAACCTCGATGCGAAATCGCATGTATTGGATTTCTGCGCGCGCACGGGTAACGGAACCGCCTATTTCTATGAGAATGGAAAAGTGGGGTCGGCAGTTTGCGCGGATGTTTCCGACCGCATGGGTGAGATATGTGTCCAGCGGCTCCGTGAGTGTGGATTGCAAGACTTCGTTTGGGAGAAAGTCCTCGATTACGCCTTTCCTTATGAAGACAATGCCTTCGATGCCGTTCTGTGTTTTGAATCCGTAGAGCATTTTCCCGATCCTGCCCGTTTGATCAATGAACTTGGCCGCGTTACCCGTCCGGGAGGGTCACTCATTCTAACGACACCCAATGTGTTGTGGGAGCCGGTTCATGCGCTTGCGGCGGTAACGAAGCTCCATCACTCTGAAGGTCCGCATCGCTTCATTCGTCTGGGGAAATTGAAGTCGATGATCGAGGAGGCTGGTTTTAGCATAGAATGCGACGAAACAACCGTTCTTATCCCGGCAGGGCCGGGGTGGTTGATCAAACTCGGGGAGTGGCTCGAAAGACGGACGGTGAATTGGCTTATGCCGATTTTGGGTTTACGCCGTGTGATCGTCGGCCGAAAGCGTCCATGAGATTGGATCCCCGATGACGACCAACGCCGTGATGGAATTCACGATTGGGATGCGTTGACATGACAAACGTGGCAGGCGGCGACGAAAGATCGGTAGTCCGAACTCGTGGAATTCGAGACGGTATGCGGTTTTTATTACCGCGGACAATCGGACTAATCCTGCTGATTGTCTTACTCCAGCGGATAGACACAGGTCATCTTCTGGATACGCTGAAGAAAGCAGATATCGGCATGGTCATGTTGGCGATGATCTTGCTGATCGTGTTAATCGGTATCAAGACCCTTCGCTGGCAACTGATTCTGCGGACGTTAAAGATATCCATATCCTGGCGCAATGCATTCCTGGCCTATTTTGCAAGTATTTTCATCGGGTTCCTGACACCGGGGCGTTTGGGGGAATTCGGAAGAGCACTGTATATTCGTAATGACCCGAACGCGCAATCTGGTGTGGGATTTTCCAGTGTTCTTGCCGATCGGCTTTTCGACCTGTATGCGCTCCTTCTCGCGGGAAGTGCCGCTATCTTCTCGCTGGGAAGCAGGCTATATTGGATGTGGACCCTTTTGTTCTTCGTGGTCTCTTTGTTGCCCGTGTTTCTATTTATATCTGAGGTTTCTTTCAACTGGTTAAAAACCATCGCAACTCGCCTGGGGCGGGTTGGAGTGGGACTATTCGATCGAAATGGATGGCTGGTCGGCATGCGTCAAGGATTGCTTAAAATGGGAATGAGGCTCCTCGCTATCAGCGCAGTCTTGACGGTGACAGCGTATCTGGTCTATTTTACGCAGTGTTTTATTTTGTCGAAGGCATTGGCTATCGAGGTCAGCTACTCCAGTGTCATGTTCGCTGTGGCTTTGGGCAGCTTGATCACGCTCTTACCTTTTTCAATATCCGGATTGGGAACACGTGAAGCAACGATCATCGCCTATTTGAGCACAGTCGGTGTATCCCCCGAAACAGCGCTTAGCTTCTCCTTCCTCGTATTCGTCACTTTTTATGTTATGGGGGGATTGATCGGAGCATTAGCCTGGTTAGTTCACCCGATCCAGTTGAATTTGAAACGAGGAGAGGGGAATCGGGATTAGGATGAACAGAGGCGACACAATTCTCCTTCTCGCCCTGGCGGTGTTTGTATATCTTGTCGTTACTGTGGCTGTGTCTGTGCCAGGCTACATGGACGCGGACTACTACTACGCCACAGCCAAGCAGTTGGCTGCTGGCAAAGGATTCTCTGAACCGTTTATCTGGAATTATCTCGATAATCCGGCCGGTTTGCCGCATCCTTCTCATACTTACTGGATGCCGCTGACGAGTATTATCTCCGCAGGTGCGATCTATCTTTTCGGCGATCATTTCCGAGCAGCGCAATTTCCCATGTTCATTGCGGCCGTTCTCCTGCCGCTGATAACCGCATGGTTGGCAAGACGATTCGGCGCAGATCGAAGGTTGATGTTGAGTGCTGGAGTGATATCCATTTTCTCAGGATTTTATGTGCCGTACTTTGTGACAACGGATTCTTTTGCTATCTTTGCCTGGATAGGAAGCGCTGTTCTCATTCTGGCGGCAGACACGAGCCATCAACCCAAAGTCTCCACATGGTTTTGGGTAGGAGTCCTTGCAGGACTTGGGTATCTCACTCGCGCGGACGGTTTGTTGCTGCTCATACCGGCCGCTTTGGCGGTTTTGTGGAGCAATGCGGCAAGACGCAAAGCGATCGTGATGCTTGCGCTCGGTTATTTTCTCTGCGCGGGTCCCTGGTTTATTCGGAACCTGATCGAGACGGGACACGTGTTTTCAACAGGGGTGGGGCGCTCGCTATGGCTGCTTTCGTACAACGAGCTGTTCAGCTATCCCGCAGATGTACTGACCCCTGAACGCTGGTGGCAAGCTGGAATTGGGGAGATATTGTCGACGAGATTATCGTCTTTGGGAATCATCCTGCAGCGATTTATCGCCGAAATCGGTTTGGTTTTTTTGTGGCCATTCATGATGGTGGGCCTCTATCTGCAGCGAAAAAGAAGAGAGATCCGTTTGCTATTGGTCTATCTCATTTTCCTTCTCGGTTTGATGATGGTTGCCTATCCTTTCGCTGGCGCGTACGGCGGCATTTTTCATTCAGGCGTGGTTTTACTGCCATTCCTTTGGGCGCTTGCACCCATGGGAATCGATCGTACGATCGAATGGGGTGCACGAGTCCGTAAGTGGGATGTACGCCAAGCCAAGAGAGTTCTGGGCACAGGTGCGATCGCCCTTGTGATCTTGTTCTCCATTGGCCTCACTTGGAGCAGAGTGGTTGGTTCCTCGATTTCCTCCCCTCGCTGGCAGGCGCCGAATCACACGTACACGCAAATTGGCGAACAGCTTTTTGACCTTGCTGGCGCGGCAGACATCGTGGCGGTGAACAACCCGCCGGGGTTTTTCCTCGCAACGGGCATGCAAGCCGTCGTCATTCCCAACGGCACGCCAGAGACTTTGAAATCCGTAGTCGACCGATATCAGGTCCACTGGCTGATACTTGATGTTAATCATCCCGCCGGTTTGGCTTCGCTGTATACTAGTGATCGTTCACCTACCTGGCTGGAATTAATCGAGACCATCCAGGACTCAAATGGAGAAGATGTTCAAATTTGGAAAGTGCGATCCACGGAGGCAGCGCCATGAGCGTCACGGGCACACGACGTGAGGCGCGTCGATATCTTATCTTGCTTCTGCTTACAGGCTTGGTCCTGGGAGGCTATCTGGCGACCAGCAAAGCCGTTTATGGTTTCGGTTTCCCGCTGGATGATGCTTGGATTCACCAAACGTACGCTCGAAATCTTGTTGCGGAGGGGGAATGGGCGTTTCTGCCTGGTCAACCAAGCGCTGGATCGACAGCCCCATTGTGGACGTTGGTTCTAAGCCTGGGATACCGTTTGGGGATAGATCCGAAGGCGTGGAGCTATTTACTCGGTGGATTGCTGCTGATGGCCACTGCATGGGTGTGTGGACTATGGTTCGTACAACGAATGGAAAAACCCCGGCGATGGATCTTGTGGGCGGCTTCACTCGTGATTCTTGAATGGCATTTGGCCTGGGCCGCTGTTTCAGGAATGGAAATCCTCGCCCTGGCCTTTATCGCTGCGTATGTCCTCTATCGCCTGGAATGTACGCAGTTCCGGGCCGTGTTTCTAGGCGCTGTAATCGGTTTAGGTGTCTGGATACGACCGGATGCGTTATCCTTGCTTCTACCGGTGGGCTGGACGATTTTATTTCGTGATCGGGCAACGTTTAAGCGTCTGATCGTCGATATTGGATGTGTTTGTTTGGGATTGGTCATCACGATCATTCCTTATGGGATGTTCAATTTCTGGCTTTCAGGAACATGGTGGCCGAGTACCTTCTATGCCAAATCTGCTGAATACGCCGTTCTTCGAGAGTCTTCTCTCATTCAACGCTTGATCACTCAGCTTTCTGTGCCTTTTGTGGGAGCTGCTGTCATTCTCCTTCCCGGAATTGTGATCTCCGTTATCCAATCTTGTCGTACGAAGAAATGGACGCAGTTCGCATCGTTGCTCTGGGCCGTTGGATTTCTGGCTGCTTATGCCTGGCGGCTGCCGGTGACCTATCAACATGGGCGATACGCCATGCCCGTGATCCCTATCTTGCTTGTCGTCGGATCGAGTGGTTTGATCGTCGTTATGGATTATGAACCAAAACAAACGTTTCGTCGGTTGCTGGCGAAATCCTGGCCGATATCCACCTGGGCAGCAGCCCTGGCGTTCCTCGTTCTTGGCGCCCAAGCCTACGGTCGTGATGTGGCGATTATCGAAACGGAGATGGTGCAATGTGCACAATGGATCGCGGTCAACACGGAATCAAATGCCATTGTCGCTTCACATGATATCGGAGCCTTGGGATATTATTCGAGGAGGCCATTATTGGATTTGGCAGGATTGATTTCACCGGAGGTGATACCATTTATTCGAGACGAGGATGCCCTGGCGCAATACCTGACAAAGAACAATGCGGCCTATCTGATGACTTTTCCGCAGTGGTATCCATCCCTTGTCCAACAGGCCAAGAGAGTGTATCTTACAGCATCGGAGTTTAGCCCACGTTCGGGTGGTGAGAATATGGCCGTTTATAAGTGGACATTGCGAGGTTTGCCTCATGAGTAATGTCTGTGCTATACTCGCCAATGTTAAAAAATAGGTGGCTCAGTTATGGAGAATATCCCCGTTATCATCGTCGACGACCATCCCCTTTTTCGCGAAGGCGTGCGAAACGTTCTTGATTTGGAAGATGACATCGAGGTGATTGCTGAAGGCACAAGTGGTGACCAAGCACTCCAGTTAGTGCGAGAGCTAAAACCACGTGTTGCACTTATTGATGTCAATCTACCGAATATGAATGGAATGCAGGTTACGCGTCAGATTTCCGCGGAACGGCTGGACACATCGGTGGTACTCGTTACAGCGTATGATGATGTCGAGCAAGTCTTGCATGCCTTTCGAGCTGGCGCGGCAGCCTATTGTTCCAAGGATGTCGAAGCGGGTAAACTGGTTGACGTCATACGGCATGTGGCCAGGGGTTTCTTCGTTGTTGGTGATCAGGTATATGATTCCTCCGGGCTGGACCAATGGCTTTCACGTGGCGTAGAGACGGTTCGTCGTCCCCACCTCGACGGCGATGTAGAAGCCTTTACACCGCTTTCACCTCGCGAAATGGAAATCCTTCAATATGTGACCCGCGGGATGAGTAATAAAGAGATTGCAGCCCGATTGGGGATTAGTCACCAAACGGTAAAAAATCACATGACTTCGATTTTGCACAAACTGGATGTGGAAGACCGGACACAAGCTGCCGTGTATGCTTTACGACACGGCTGGGTACGTCTCCAAGATACTCGGAAGTAAACAGGCATTGAGATGACCGAATCGGAAATTAATGAACTCTCACCTTTTGATGAATTCCTCCATGCATCCCGTGAAGAAGTGGAGCAAGTACGTAGAGAGTTGAAAGAAATCACCTTGCTTGTGGAACAGAGCCAGGGAGAGGTAGAGAAGCTCGCAAAACGAAATGCTTCGATCACTGCCCATTTGCATCAGATGCAGTCGCATTTCGATACTGTGCCCCGTGAGGATATTCAATCTACCTATGAAGCGTTTAGCGATGCACAACAACGTCTATTCACGATGCGCGGTCAATTAGAAAAATTGCAGAGTGATGAAGCCCATTTAAAACGGTATGGCGATCATCTGGCAAAGACTATGAATATTCTAGAAGGTGGGCCGAAGGACTCCATTGCGGGTTTAATGGATGGTGGGCCATCCACAATCCAACAAATAATCGAGGCGCAAGAGGATGAAAGGCGGACGATTTCACGCCAATTGCATGATGGTCCGGCTCAGGCGTTATCGAACTTCATTCTCCAAACGGAAATTGCAGTACGCCTCTTCAGCACAGATCACGAGAAAGCCAAAGAAGAGTTGAATAACTTGAAGGCAGCAGCCGGTTCCACTTTTGCAAGGATACGCGATTTTATTTTCGATTTGCGGCCGATGATGTTGGACGATCTGGGTCTGGTGCCAACGGCCAAGCGATATATTGAGGCGTTCAGCGAGAAGACGGGTGTTGAAGTCTCGACGGTTATCACCGGCACAGAGCGTCGCCTGGAACCCCATATCGAAGTGCTGACATTTCGTGCCTTGCAGACCTTACTACGCAACGTGCGGGACTATGCCCAGGCTACTCAAACCAAAGTTATGGTCGATATCGGGGAACAAGAACTGAGGGCTAGTGTTGAAGATAATGGTCGTGGGGCGGATCTCGAGTCGCTGTCGGAAGACGAGCTGAAGAAGTATGGTTATGAAGCACTTGAGGATCGTATACATCAAGTGGGAGGCACAATTGAAATCGACAGCACGGCCGGGGAAGGTACTCGTGTAGCCTATACGATTCCTCTGGGGGCATGATCCAAATCCAAGCGCATTAATACAGATGAATCCTTATTGGTTCGAATCCTGTCAATGGAGTGTTCAATAGCACAATCTGGATAAATATGACATTGTTGACGGGAGAGACTGGTCGCCTATATACAACGAAATGTGAGAGTAAATGAAGAGAATGATAACACTTACGATTCTCGATCGAAATATACATCCCAGATATCGTTTTTATTGGTAAAGTAAGCATCGGAAAGATGTCCTATTGAATCAGGGTGCTGTAGTACCTATAATTATTCATACTCAATTTATTTCTTGAAACCACATGAAAAGGAGGTGAATCAGATGCTGTACAGCCCGAAGGAAAAAGGTCAAGGCCTCGTCGAATATGCTTTGATTCTTGTATTGATCGCAGTTGTAGTGATCGTTATTTTGGCGTTGCTTGGACCTGCCATTGGAAACGTGTTCAGCAATATCGTCAATAATATTTAACAACCGTCAAAGGCGTACTATAGGGAACGTTTTGACATCGTTACCAACTGGAGGAGCCCTATCATCCGATAGGGCTCCTAAGTGCACTGAAAGGTCTTATCTTCTTATTTTTATTTTAGATGTAAGGTTTTTGTAATTAAGGTCACTTGACTTTTAGCGCGGAATAGATAATATACGCGCACGGGAACTTTTTTTCAGTTCTCACCACGAAAGGAGGCGCTATGCGTGGTGGCCGAGTCCTGATGCTGCTTGCCATAATTATTCTCTTAGTTGTGCTTGCCGCATATCTTATGCTTGGGGGAAATGAAGAACCTGCACAACCTGAAGAAGGTGGGCCAATGCAACCAGGATTGTCTGCAGATATGGTTTTTGTTGTCGTCGCTGGGCAAGATATTTCCCGCGGTTCAATCATTCCCGAACAAGATGGTGTCGTCGTCTCCCAGATGCCGAGAGATCTGGTTATCGAAACGATGATCAGTGGTGAAGATGAAGAAGAACTTAAAGAACGGGTTGTTGGACGTAGAGCCCGGATGGACATCGCTCGTGGCATCTTTATCACGGAAGGCATGCTTACAGAGGAAGCCGGTGATCTGCTTGGGGTTGGATCTGATGCGGCAATGGCGATCGAGCCAGGGTATACGGCGATCACCATTCCATGGACTCGTATTTCGGGTGTAGCCTATGCACTGCGAAAAGGAGATCAAGTTGATGTTCTCGTCAGTTTCCTGATTGTCAGCGTCGATGCGGATTTCCAAACCGTGCTTCCCAATGAAACGACAGCTCTCAGCGCGCTCGGTGGTACCCCACAGCTGTTTGGACCGCATGTTACCGCACCAGTTTATCCTGGAATAGAAGATCCAACGAGACGAATAGATGGCGAATACTGGCCATACGGACGTGTCGATATTGATCCGTTGTTGGATTTGCCTGTCCATGTAGTTCCGTCAGAATCGCAACGACCTCGATTGGTTTCGCAGCGCTTGATCGAGAATGCTACGGTTCTTGAAGTCGGAACTTTTCCATTGCGAGATGTCATGGGACATGATGTGGTCATTCTGGACACCCCCGAAGGCGAGGAGCCGACAACTGAGAATGTAGAGGAAAGTCTTCCGGACATCATTACACTGATTGTCACGCCACAAGACGCTTTGGCTTTGAATTGGGCGGTTAAAGCAGGAGCAGATCTCGTATTAACACTGCGATCACCGGACGATACTACGATTACAGATACCAGTAGTATCACCCTGCAATACTTGTTGGATAATTACAACATTACTGTCCCGGCCAAGCTCCCCTTTGCTTTGACGCCCGCCATCAATCAACCGATCGTTCCATTCATCGATTATAAAGTCAATGTTGAAGAACGAGGTGGTGAATAGGTATTTCTGCAACATCTAAGGGTTGGTTGATCATCGGAGGATCGTATGTCTGAAAACGCGGAAGGAACAATCCGCGTACTCATCGTTGATGACATTGCGGAAACACGTGAGAATATCCGAAAATTGCTGCAATTTGAATCGGATATTAATGTCGTTGGTGCTGCAGTAAGTGGTCAGGATGCACTTGAATTAGCACGTGAAATAGATCCTGATGTTGTTGTTATGGATATCAACATGCCTGACATGGATGGTATCACGGCAACACAGGAATTATTAAAAGACGTTCCCTATGCGCAAATAGTTATTTTATCTGTTCAAAGTGAAGCCGATTACATGCGTCGCGCAATGCTTGCTGGCGCGAGAGATTTCATCGCCAAGCCTCCATCTGGCGATGAGCTTATTGCAACGATTCGATCTCTTGCAGAACGAGCTCAAGAACAACGCAAATCGTTAGAGCGGCCGACTACTCAGATCCTACAGCCCATGCCAGGAATGGGGTATGCACTGCCGGAGGGGAAAATAATTGCCATATACAGCGCAAAAGGTGGGGTGGGCTGTACAGTCTTGGCAACAAATATCGCTTTGGGTCTCCAAACTGAAGAGACTCCAACCGTCCTGGTGGACACTTCATTGCAGTTTGGGGACGCTGCTGTCTCCCTCAATTTGCAGGTTAAATTCAGTATTGCGGATATATCTCCGCGGGCCGATGAGGTAGATCCGGAACTTCTCGGGGAAATCCTTCTCCATCATGATAGCGGTTTAAATGTACTTGCAGCACCGCCGCGCCCTGAAATGGCGGATGAGGTTAACGCGGAACAGATTCGAAAAGTGTTACAGCACCTCCGCAAGCAATTTGCTTATGTTATCGTCGACATGAGCTCCAATATGGATGATATTGCTCTTGCCGTTATGGATGCAGCTGATATCTTGGTCGTCGTTACTGTACCTGAGATTCCTTCCATTAAGGACGCTAGGCTGTTGTTTGACCTATTGACTGTTCTGGAATTTCCCAAAGAGAACGTCTTCTTTGTGCTTAATAAAATGGATCGCAAATCCGGAATAACGCCAGACGCAGTTGAGGAAAATTTAAATTACTCGGTTAACGGGGTAATCCCATTTGACGAACGAACGGTTTCGACTTCGGTTAATCGTGGTGCCCCATTAATGCTTTCGGATCGTGGTTCATCGATTGCAAGGAGTATCATCGACATCCTGGGAGCATTAAAAGAAAAGTTGCTCGAGATGGAGAAGGTTGTAGAAGAGTAAGTGTAACGTACCATGGGTTGAGTATAATGCTGAGTGTGATTTTTAGGAGAGTGATACTGTGTCGCTATTAAAAAGAATTGAACAAGGACAGGCAGAGACTCCCTCTAGCGCTGCTGGTACCCCCCCCGTTGGGGGGACCGGACGCCTATCGGGGTTGAATGCTCGTCGTGTCGCACCACCACGCTCAGCACAGCGGGATACGTATTACGATCTAAAAGCGCGGGTTCAAAATAAACTTTTGGCGGAACTGGATCCATCCATGGATGTCAGCCAAACCGCAGAAGTGCGAAGAACGATCGAAGAGCTGTTTGAAAATATCTTGGCGGAAGAAAAAATCGCTCTCTCTCGGCCAGAGCGCAGACGTCTCTTTGAGCAGATTGTAGCTGAGATTCTCGGTCTCGGACCGCTTGAGCCGCTTCTCGCGGATGACACGATTACTGAAATCATGGTCAATGGCCCGAAACAAATCTACATCGAACGGCATGGTAAACTCCATCGCGAACCGGCGTCCTTCGAAAGCGGTGACCATCTCATGCGCATCATCGACCGCATTGTGGCTCCTCTTGGTCGACGCATCGATGAATCTAGTCCCTATGTTGATGCTCGTCTTCCGGATGGTTCGCGTGTGAATGCAGTCATTCCTCCAATTTCCCTGGTTGGTCCTATACTGACCATTCGTAAATTTTCTCGCGATCCCATTACCGTCGAACAATTGATTGATTATGGCACACTGACTCATGAATCTGTGGAATTCCTCAAAGCCTGTGTTATTTCAGCGATCAATGTTGTTATCTCTGGCGGTACTGGTTCGGGAAAAACCACGTTGTTGAACGTTCTCTCCCAGTTTATCCCCACAGACGAGCGCATTGTCACCATCGAGAACGCGGCTGAGCTTCAATTGCGTCAGGAACATGTTGTTACGCTCGAATCGAGGCCACCCAACATCGAGGGGCGTGGTGAGGTAACTATTCAAAACCTCGTTGTAAACAGCCTGCGTATGCGCCCGGACCGCATCATTGTAGGTGAGATCCGTGCGGAAGAATCGCTGGACATGTTGCAGGCGATGAACACCGGCCATGAGGGCTCAATGACTACTGCACACTCCAACAGCCCGCGCGATACGCTTGCTCGTATCGAAACGATGACTTTGATGGCAGGTATGGACCTGCCCGTGCGGGCGATTCGTGAGCAGATTTCATCCGCTATGGAACTCGTCGTTCACCTGGGCCGATTACGCGATGGTACCCGAAAGGTAACCCACATTTCAGAGATTCAAGGCATGGAGGGTGATGTCATTACCATGACGGACCTCTTTGTCTATGAACAAACCGGCTTCGAAAACGGTAAGATCATTGGCAGATTGCGGCCTACTGGACTTCGTCCGAAATTTATTGATAAGATAGAGACATCCGGGATTCATCTCCCCGCCACCATTTTTGGTGTTGGTGGAAAGCGTGGGTACTAGCATATGGATTCGAATTTTCTCCTTGTAGTAGGATTGGTCCTCGGCTTACTTCTACTACTTGTCGGTATTGTCTCGTCTGTCGTCGGGCGAGGCTCTATCGTGGAAGAGCGGCTTGGCCAATATTCCGAGACGGGCCAATTAAGCTATGGGATGGAAGAGACCGCTGATCGTGAGCGTGAGAGGTCTACGCCACTCTCGGATTTCTTCAATCGTATGGGGGAGGGAACGGATCTCTTTGATGGGATCTCAAGGGACCTCGCCCGCGCAGATATCAAACTGCGGCCGGCCGAATACATCGCCGGCCGTTTCATAAGTGGTATCATTGGTGGAGCGCTTGGCTATTTCGCGACCGGTCAAAGCATTTTATTTGGCATCGTCTTATTCTTCATCGGTTTATTTATCCCTCCCTTTTACGTTGGATTTGCAAAAAAGCGGCGGTTGAAATCATTTGACAACCAGTTGTCTGATATGATCAATTTGATGGTTAATGGGTTGCGAGCTGGTTTCTCCATATTACAGGCGATGGAATCCGTAAGCCGTGAATTGCCATCTCCAATTTCAGATGAGTTCCGACGCGTCGTGCAGGAAGTGCAACTGGGTCTAAGCATTGAGGATGCACTTGATCACCTGATTCGCCGTATAAATAGTGACGATCTTGATCTGGTGATAACGGCGATCAATGTTCAACGCGAAGTCGGTGGCAATTTAGCAGAAATTCTCGATACGATCTCGCATACGATTCGCGAACGTGTGCGGATTAAAGGACAGATCGCAGCCTTAACGGCACAAGGCCGGGCGACAGGATGGGTTATCGCCGCGTTACCCTTTGCATTGACAGGGATTTTATTCGCCGTGAATCGTGAATACATTATGGTGCTATTTGAGCCCGCAACCAGAGGTTGTGGTATTCCGTTGGTCATATTGGCCTTAGTCATGGTTATCACGGGTATGATCGCCGTTCAGAAGATTGTAAGTATCGACATTTAGTAATCGAAAATCACGCTGTGTATTCTTGAGGACAAATTGAAAAGCGTGATGTTGGACACTACAAGGATGCTTTTAGGATCGTGAAGGCGCGAAGTATCGAGGTGAACTGATATGGATTCGATGCTCATTTTGATCGTTGTCGTGGTTGTTTTGATACTGGCGATCGCTCTGGTGGTCGCAGGAATCAAGGCGCCGCAGGCTGGTGATCCGATTTCAGATCGCCTGGCAGAATATTCTGCCAGCGAAATGCCCCTGTCGCTTGAAGATCTCGAATTATCCCAGGGTTTCTTTGAGCGAATAGTCCTACCGATGTTTAATAAAGTCGGTGAGATTGCCTCGCGCTTCACGCCGCAAGCAACGATCGAAAATGCACGGAACCGCATTGAGATGGCAGGCAATCCGATGCAGTTGGATCCCGCCTTCTTTCTGGTCATGCGGGTTATTGTCGGAGTCTTTTTTGGTGGCGCGATCTTTTTTGTTTTTTCGACATCCAGTGAAAATTGGCTCCAAGGCCTGGGTTTATCCGTGCTCTTTACCGTCCTTGGTTTTTACTTTCCGGATTTATGGCTGACGAGCAAGATCAAATCTCGGCAAAGGTCGGTATTTCGGGCATTACCGGATGCCCTTGATTTACTCAACGTTTGTGTCGAAGCGGGTCTTGGTTTTGATGCCGCAATGGGGAAGGTTCATGAGAAGTGGGAGGACGATCTCGCCTTGGAGTTCGGTCGGGTGCTCCAGGAAATTCGCCTGGGCAAGCTGCGACGTGAAGCGTTGCGAGACCTGGCAGACCGTGTTGATGTGCCCGAACTGACTTCTTTCATCGCTGCCGTCATCCAATCCGAGCAGTTGGGTGTGAGCATGGCGAAAGTCCTTCGCATTCAATCGGATCAAATGCGTGTCCGCCGGCGTCAACTTGCCGAAGAGGAAGCAGGTCGTGCGCCGATCAAAATGGTGTTTCCAATTGGTTGTCTGATCTTTCCCTCAATTTTGATATTGTTGCTTGGACCCGCTGCGCTGACCATCATGACTTCAACACTGGGCGGATTATTTTAAACAACATACTTGAGAGACCAATCCAGAGGGGGGTAATTGCCACATTTGATTCTCGGTCGGTATCTGAATAGTCCGAAAAGTATACTTGGCGCCTGTCTTGACCTACTCTTTCCTCCTCGTTGTGTGGGATGCAATCGACCGGGGACGTTTTTATGTCAGAATTGTATTAAAAACATTGCGAACATTTCTGGTCGGCTTTGCATTTCTTGCGGCTTGCCCCTTAAGGAAGGAAATGTGTGTCTTTCCTGCCAGTCGGAGACATATCCCTTTCAAATTCGATCATATGCCTGGTATCGAGAACCACTGCGTCGGGCTTTGTTGCACTTAAAATATCGACCCAATAAACGATTGTCCGATTGGTTCGCGGATCGATTGGCAGAGATCGTCGAACGGGAGTCATGGCCGCGGATGACCGTGTTATCCGTGCCTTTAAGTAAAAATAAATACCATCGAAGGGGGTATAATCAAGTAGATTTAGTCGCTTCATCTCTGGCACGTAAGCTTGGTTTACCATTTCAGCCCAATATACTTCGTAGGATAAAAGATACACAATCTCAGGTAGGGCTTTCTCCAGAAGCTCGCAAACATAATGTGCAAGGGGCTTTTGTGGCAGAATATAGAAAGTTACAGGGAGCGTGTATTCTATTGGTTGACGATCTATTTACAACAGGTGCAACACTTTCGGCATGCACGCAAGCTTTGATGCTTGCAGACGTGGGAGAGATATTTGCCGTAACCATCGCGCGTGCGGATCATTCTGATTTTGTATTCAGCACATAATTTACTCTGAGGATATTAAATGACCATTAAAGTGATGATAAATGTGAAGGACATGGATCTTGGAGATCGCTTAAGGGGGTATATTACCAAGAAGGTTGAAAAATTGGATCGTTATCTTGACATTCTCCAAGAAGCCAAGGTGGATTTGCGGTATGTAAAATCAGCTCGTAATGCGAACGATCGGCAGGTTGTCCAACTCACAGTCCGCGGGAAAGGTGTCTTGCTGCGCGCGGAGGAACGCACCGATGACATCTTCGCGTCGGTGGATGCCGTTATGGATAAGATGTACCGACAGATCGAACGCTATAAGGGGCGCCGTTGGCGTGGTCGGGGAGACGGACGTTCAGCCTCCGATCTCGCTTTGGACCAAGCCGAGACTACGGAACCAGCATCCGATCTGGAAAATACAATTGTGCGACGTAAACGTTTCCTGCTTACACCGATGGACGAGTTGGAAGCGATTGAGCAAATGAGCCTTGTCGGTCATGAGGATTTCTTTCTATTCCTTAATGCTGAAAGTCAGACGGTGAATGTCCTTTATCGCCGTCGTGATGGAACGCTTGGTTTGATTGAACCTGAATTTGATTAGCCGGTCTATTTATTTTCCCTTCGGATATTAGATAACCTGCGGTATCTGCATCGGCACACAACCCAATGAATATGGTTCCAGTCATTATTATGCTTTCCCCAGCCGGTCCTTCTGAGGCCGAAAGCTGGGTCGCGGAGGGTCGCCGGGCTTCTGCGTGTGACTTGATGCATCGATTATCTGGTGTGCCAAGTGCGGGAGATATTTTTGTGCTTGCAGCCGATTCGATCGATCGAGATGCGCTGGTCGAAGCTGGCGCGGTTCCTTTACCGACGTCTTCCGGACAGTTTCATTTCGGACAAACACTCGCAGGTATTGTCGATGAAAAGGGTTTTCGACAAACGGCCTATTTTGGTGGTGCCAGCGCACCTTTGATGACCGAAAGTATGCTGCAGGATGTATTCGATCGCATTGAAAATTCTGACCGCCCAACGGCAGTCGTGAATAATTATCATTCGACGGATTGGATGGTGCTCAATCAGGCGGAAGTTCTACACCAGTTGCAACACCGGTTGACCAACGATAATTCTCTGGGTTGGGTCCTCGACCATGATGCTGGTTTCGATGTCCAGGTTGTTCCGCCCAGCGCAGCAAGCCAAGTGGATATCGACACACCTGGCGATCTACTGATGTTGCATCGACATCCTTCATTGGGTAGTGAACTCAAGAAGTTCCTGGAAAGTGCACCAGCAACCTGTCTGGATGTGGTTGATCACATACTCGAGATCATGTGCACGCCCGCCAGCAGCCTGACACTGATCGGAAGAACCTCACCTCAACTGTGGAAAATGCTTAACCAGCAGACACAGATTTGGATTCGCTCTTTCGCTGAAGAGCGCGGCATGATTGCGAGCGGGCGCTTCGATCGAGGAGAAGTCCGGTCGCTTATTGGCGAGATGGTGGAGGATTGGGGACCTCAACGCTTCATTGAATATATTGCAAGTTTATCCAATGGCGTACTTTGGGATACACGAGTGTGGATGGCCCATCGTGGTAAATGGCCTTCGACAGCCGATCGATTTGCCGCTGATCTGGGCTGGGTGGATCAAATTAGAGATGAGCCGCTGAAAAAACTGGCTCATTCTGTTCACCAGTGTGATATTCCCATTCTCATGGGAGGGCATGGTGTAGTAGCAGGGGGTATATATGCGCTTTTGGAATCTCTCGAAACGGTCGGTTACCAGCCTTCCAGAAATGAATGCCAATCTTGATTTTCAGGCAGGTGAGTGCCGTAGAGATAGAGGGCACTTGCGAGAGGTTCTCTTGGCTCACGCAGTAGTTTCATGTGCGCAGTTTTTAGATTCCGTCCACCTTTTTTTAGATTGCATGCCTCACAAGCTGTAACCAGGTTGCTCCAGCTGTATTCGCCGCCCTGATGACGCGGAATTACATGGTCCAGGGTCAAACGATGCGCGCGCACACCGCAATACTGACACCTGTGATCATCGCGCCGAAAGACTTCACGTTTGGTCAGACGTACATGTGGACGAGGTCGTTTCACCATGTAATCCAGGCGGATTACCGAGGGGCGAGGGATTTCCTGCCGCACAGTTCGGATGAAGCCGCGCCCGTTTAACAGCATCTCCGCTTTTCTTGCCATGAGCAATCCAACGGCTCTGCGTGTCGTACATACATTCAATGGCGCGTAATTCGCGTTGAGCAGAAGCACCGGTTCGTTCATTAATTCAGGCCTCATTAGGGGCAAATTATACCATCCATGCGATAGGCTACAACCCAGGCTCTATGAGAAATTGAAAAACGCTGATCTCATGAAATTTGAGATCAGCGTTTTTCTGAATCAAGCTAACGGATCACACGAACCGTTGGCGGATCTCCGAGCTAATGAAGTCTAAAATCGCTACAGTGATTGCGATGAACCAAACCGCAAGACCTGCAGCTTTATAATCCAGTAGTCGGATCCACTGGAGTAGAAGGAAGCCAATCCCACCACCACCCACAAATCCGATGATTGTGGACATGCGGATGTTGATGTCCCAGCGGTAGATCGTGAAGGACACGAACGGGGGGACGATTTGAGGGATAACAGCGAATACTACAACCTGAAGCCAATTGGCACCGGTTGCCTGGATTGCCTCGATGGGACCGGGGTCGATCGATTCGATCGACTCCGAATAGAGTTTACCAAGCGCGGCAATCGAGTGGACGGTTAATGCCAGAACGCCGGCGAACGGACCTAAACCGACAATGATGACGAAAATGATCGCCCATATGAGCGGTTCGATCGATCGGATGATATTTAAAACGGTACGTGTGACGAAGTAAATAACCAATGTGAATGCTGAGGCGGACATCAGATTGCGAGCGGCGAGGAAACTTACTGGCAGGGCAAGGATCACGCCTAAGAAGGTTGCCATCATACCGATGAAAATGGTTTCTGCGATCTTCTCGATGGATAATTTGAGTTCCGTGCTGAATTGCCATTTCCCGACGCTGGCGACCTGTCGAGCCTGAAATTCCCAGATCGAGACACTGTCGCGTATGCTTTCCGGATTAAGCCGATAGGGCATAACGATAAGCTGCTCGAATGAACCATTCTCATCTGGTGTAACCCGAATATACTCACCGCCTTGACGTTGTCGAAACTCATTTCCAATCGGATCCTTCCACCATAATTCGGCTACTGTATTCGGGATGAGGTTGTAGCCGTATATGACAAGCGTTGTGCCGGTTTCTCCCTGGAACTCAGCAAGTGTGCCGCATGTTGGGTCTGCAATCAGGTAAGGTTCATCTTCGAGAGGTTCGTTTGCAGCGGGTGGATTCTCAGTACATGGAATCTGAATTTCGGCAATTGTTGTGATGATGTCTTTGGGAAATTCGATACTCCTTTCCCACGGCCAAAGTATACTTCCAAGTACGGGTCCAGCATCATCTGCCTGAGTGATTAGATCAACAAAGTCGATCTCGCAGATTTGCCAACCGAGCATGAAGAAAACGATCAGTACCAGAAATAACAATCCTGCGGGATTGCTGCTCGACCGTCTGGCAATTGCATAGGCATCGATCACATTCCATATATAGAAAATGATGATGAGGACACTCAGGAGAATAAGTGCCGGGTCCAGGCTCAAACCTTTCTTGATAATGTTTATGAAACCAGTGTCCCGCCTTGCAGTGTCCGTGAAACGCCATACAAGTAAAACGATGATCGTGGCAAAGCTAAAGAATAAAAGCAGACCTCGGCGGAAGGTTCGAGCAAGTATTTGGCCCAATCCCGGGATGATCATTGACAGGATTGCGGCGAAGAACGGTGGCACAAGGCTGGGCTTAAGTTCTTCTGTAGGGGTTGGTGTGTGCCTGAGTGTCATGCGTTGCCTCCTTCTGCAATGACCAGCTCGCCCTCTAATCCGCCACCAACTCTCACGGCTTCTTGACCGTATATTTCCTTGAATTCTTCGTCGCTCATGGCGCGGATCTGCTTTTGTGTACCCCGGTAGACGATCTCTCCTTCGCGAAGACCGATGACGCTGGTTGCATAACGCTGTACGAGGTCGAGATAATGCAAACTACATATAATGGTGATTCTATCTTCCTTGTTAAGAAGTTCTAGACGCTGGAGTATCGAGTGCGCTAAAACCGGATCGAGGCTGGCGACGGGCTCGTCGGCCAATATCATTTCTGGCTCTTGCATGAGCGCTCGCGCTACGCCCACGCGCTGTTGTTGCCCGCCACTTAATTCATCAGCTCTTTTGCTCGCTTGATCTTCGATGCCCAATCGAATGAGGGCTTGATGTGCTTTTTCGTAGTCTTCCTTAGAGAATCTGCCAAATAAGCTTTGCCTTGAAGACGTATACCCTAGACGACCAGCGAGTACGTTGGTCAAGACTGTCGAACGTTTTACTAAATTGAAGTGTTGAAAGACCATTCCGATCCTTCGTCTTGCCATTCGTAGTTCTTCGCCTTGTAATTCTGCAAGATTAATATCATGCCAGATGATCTCGCCTTCTGTGGGATCGATCAAGCGATTAATACACCTTAAAAGCGTTGACTTTCCAGAGCCGCTTAAACCGATAACTACCAGGAATTCATCATCTGGAACAGTAAAGCTAATATCCCGTAAGGCTACAGTTCCGTCGTTGTATATTTTGGTTAGGTTGCGTACTTCGAGCATAGGCCTCTCCTAGATTCTCTATTCATTATATTCTGCCGCGATACCAGGAAACCAGGTTAAGAGTACACGCGGGAGTGGGAATATCATCATCCCACCCCCGCTGATATAACCGCGAATTTCAACGGCAAGAAGTGTGAATATTATTCTGAGTAATCTGTAACATTGACACCCGCAGCATCGAGGAATTGACGGAATTGATCATAGAAGCTGTCATCGTGCCTTTCCAGTGCGTTCCACTGGTAGGCGACGTTCAAGGCTTCTTGTCCCGCTTCGGTTTCGGCGATCGCTAACAATGCATTCGTGATTTGCTCGCGAATATCAGGATCGAGGTTGGTCACGTACTGCACACCGTCGTTGGGAATGCCTTCAAAGGTTTCAATGACGACAACGACATCCATGATGTCATCATAGGTTCCTTCGACGGTTCCTTCGACACGGGTTCGAGCGTCAATATACGAAGCGCCGATGTCACAATCGCCGTTGTAGACGCCTGCGACTGCCGCCTCGTGGGAGCCAGCATCCACCACTTGGGCGAGATCCGTATCTGGATCGATACCGGCAGCTTTCATATAAATCGTGGGGATCACCCAACCACTCGTGCTGGTCGGGTCTGGTCGGCACCATGTCTTGCCGGCAGCATCTGCAACCGATGTAATGCCGCTGTCTGCACGCACGTATATTTGACCGCTGTAGGTGGCTGAGTCATAGCGGGTTGATACCAGATCGACATCCGCACAACCTTTGTCGCTGGCGATAATATAAGAGAAGGTCGCCAGAGATGCCATATGGGCTTTGGGTGGATCTGCGCACATGGCTTCGATAACGCCAGCGTATTCGGTTGCCACAAATGTTTCGATGACCAGGCCTGTCTCGTCATAAATCATATCGGCGACTTCTTCAAATCCGGTGAGAACACGCTCGGACTCACCAGATGGCACAAGACCCCACTTGAGGGGATTCTTTTCTGTACCAAGTTTCCCGGGTCCACAGCCAGCAAGTAAAATTACGGATAGCGCAAATAGTGTTAGGATCAATGTCGAGCGACTTTTACCCATTGGATTCTATCCTCCTCAATATCGTGTTATTCGATTTCGTCTTGCGTAGTTCTGGAAAAAATGGAGAAAATACAAAGTTCAATACCTCGACACCACCTCCTCCTCGTATGAACTTGTTATCCTATTTCATCTTAGCGCGAAATAAGGCCGATTGCAAGAAATTGGTAACTTGTGTCTTTCCGCAGTGAAAGATAAAATCTTCTTCCCATGGAAAATCAGCGCTATCAGGAAGCATTGGATTTTATTTACAGCCACGTCGATTACAGCATCGAACGAAGTTATCGATATGCGGCAGAAGTATTTGACCTGGATCGCGTACGGACTCTTTTAGAAGCCATCGGCAATCCGCAAAAAACATATGCCTCGATTCACATCGCTGGAACAAAAGGAAAGGGTTCGACAGCAGCGATGATCGCTTCTGTGACACAAGCTGCTGGTTATCGTACGGGTTTGTATTCTTCTCCCCATTTGAACCGGTTTACCGAACGCATTTGTGTTGATGGCGTTGAAGTATCGGAGTGTGAGGTCGCCGATCTCGTCGAGGAAATTAAACCGCACGTTGCGAAGATTAGTGCATTAACCGCCTATGAAATCATTACAACCCTCGGTTTTTTACATTTCCAAAAAAGTGGGGTTGAATGTGCCGTGATCGAAGTAGGCTTAGGGGGGCGTCTGGATGCCACGAATGTATTGCATCCCCTGGTGGCGTCGATTACCTCTTTGTCCTACGATCATATGCACTTGTTGGGAAATAGCCTTTCCGATATCGCCAGAGAAAAGGCCGGGATCATAAAGCCAGAAGTGCCTATTGTCATGGCGCCGCAATTATCCGAGGCCGAACGCGTGGTCGAAATGGTGGCAGAGAAGCTCTCGGCGCCATTGGTGAAAGTCGGACGGGATTGGCTCTTTTCACCGGGCAAGTACTCTCTTGAAGGACAGACCTTTTCGGTGTGGTCTTCACAAGAACAACCCTTGATGGATGCCTACGTCGAATCAGCAGGGGTCGAGGAATGGGTTCCGCCGCGTTTCTTTATTCCTCTCCTGGGTCATCACCAAGTTGTAAACGCGGCTGTGGCTTATGCTACACTGCAATGTATGCGGGATCAGGGGATGGAAATACCTGAGCAAGCGATGCGCGAAGGATTTGCCTCCGTTCGTTGGCGAGGGCGGCTGGAGATCATTTCGCGATCGCCGTTGGTATTGGTGGACTCGGCACACAACCGTGATTCGGCCTTGAAACTTCGTATCGCCCTGGATGATTACTTCCCAGGACAACGCGTAATTATGGTGTTTGGTGCTTCGTCCGACAAGGATATCAGCGGCATGTTTACTGAGCTGCTGCCGCGTGTTTGGCGATTGATCCTGACACAAGCGGTTCATCCACGTGCGGCGGATCCGGAAGCTCTTGCGGATTTGGCACATGCCGCGGGTGTTGGTGTGGATATTATCGTGCCTGTTGCTGACGCAATTTCCCATGCCATGAACTGGACCGGAAGTACTGAAGGTGTAATCCTGGTTACGGGAAGTATTTTCGTTGCCGGTGAGGCGATCGCCGCGGTTGAAAACCATAAGCCTGAAAATTTGGAAGAAGGTACCCAATGACAATTCGAGCACTTGATTGGCCACATCTGCCAGGGGAGTGGAGCAGCGCGATTGGGCGTCGAGCAGATGCCCTGTATGATATCCATGAGGCATCGGTCGACGAGAGCGGGTTAATCGAATGTTCTGTGCTGCCGCTGCGTGACATCGTTTTATTTCCCAATATGGTCACCCCGCTGTTTGTCAGCCAGGATGATTCGTTGTTGGCCATCGATGAAGTATCCCGTAACAACGAAACGATGATCGCGGTAACACAGATCGATCCGGACATCGAGAATCCTCGCTATGATGACTTGTACGCCGTTGGAGTTGAAGTCGCGGTCGGCAAGCTGATGCATTTACCGGACGGCACGAGTTCAATATTGACACAGAGCCGTCGGCGGGTGGAAATCGTCGAATGTATACAGGAGGAGCCGTTCATTCGAGTGCGCGCCCGGCCAATCGATGAAACGAGTAATCGGACGAAAGAGGTCGTAGCGCTTATGCGTGCAGTGCTCACGTTGTTTGAAAAATGCACGCAACTGAATAGTACCATTCCCGATGAAACCTTTGTCTACGCTGTCAATATCGAAGATCCAGGCTGGTTGGCGGACATGGTGATCTCAGTGTTGAATCTCAACGTCCCCGAGCGTCAGGAAATCCTGGAAACCTTCGATCCAATGGAACGACTGCAGCGTACAAGCGTGTTGCTCGGCAGGGAGTTGGAGGTGCTGGAGCTGGAAGATCAGATCTATTCTCGTGTTCAGAGTGAAATGGATCGATCTCAACGCGAAATCTATTTGCGCGAGCAGATGAAAGCCATTCAGACAGAGCTGGGCGAGGGCGATATTTGGACTCAGGAGATCGCGGATATCCGCAAACGTCTCCAGCATTTATCACTTCCGGATGAAGTAGAAAAAACATGCCTGCGGGAGATTCAAAGGTTGAGTCAAATGCCTCCAATGTCACCCGAGGTATCGATTTTGCGGACCTATGTCGACTGGTTGATGGCGCTGCCGTGGACGGAATCAACGACAGATAACCTGGATATTCAACACGTTGCTGAAGTGATGGATAGTCAACACTACGGATTGGAAAAAGCGAAAGAGAGGTTTCTTGAGTACATCGCCGTCAAAAGCCTGGCGCCACCCAAACATCGGCAACCTATTCTCTGTTTCGTTGGGCCTCCTGGAACAGGCAAGACTTCTCTAGGCCGCTCGATTGCCGATGCATTGAGTCGAACCTTTATCCGAATTTCACTCGGCGGTATTCGAGATGAAGCCGAGATTCGTGGACATCGCCGAACATACATCGGTGCGCTTCCTGGAAGAATCCTGCAAGCCATGCGCAAGGCAGCCAAAATCAATCCGGTTTTTATGCTCGATGAGATCGATAAATTGGGGCAGGACTTTCGAGGAGATCCTGCGGCAGCTCTGCTCGAGGTTTTGGATCCGGAACAAAATCATGCTTTTTCTGACAACTACCTTGAAGTTCCGTATAATCTTTCAAATGTGCTTTTCATCACGACTGCGAATACCATCGAACCGATACCACCGGCGCTGCTTGATCGATTGGAAGTGATCGAATTTCCAGGCTACATTGAAGAGGAGAAAGTGATCATTGCTCGTAAATTCCTCGTTACGCGCAAACTCGAGCAATCCGGTTTGATTCATGAAGGAATACACTTCGCAGACAGTGCGGTCCGTACGATCATCCGCGAATATACATGGGAAGCGGGTGTCCGAAATCTGGAGCGAGAGATCGGAAAAATTTGTAGAAAAATCGCTCGTCGTAAAGTCGAAGGGAAGAAAATACCCAAACGAATCACAAAGGCATTGGCGATGCGTTTGCTGGGCCCCTCACAGATTATCCCTCACGAAGCTGAATCGGAAGACCAAATCGGTGCAGTCATGGGGTTGGCATGGACTGAGAACGGAGGGGACAGCCTAACGATAGAAGCCTTGCTGTGTGAGGGAAAGGGAAATCTTCAGGTTACGGGTCACATCGGTGATATCATGCAGGAATCAGCTCAAGCCGCGATTTCATTTATTAAGAGTCGTGTAGATGTACTGGGAATTTCTGCGGATAATTTCGAAAAGAAGGACATTCATATCCACGTTCCTGAAGGAGCCATTCCCAAGGATGGTCCGAGCGCGGGAATTACCATGGCGACGGCGGTGGCTTCCATGTTAACGCACCGACCGGTGCGCCACGATGTGGGTATGAGTGGTGAAATTACGTTGCGTGGTCGAGTGCTCCCAATTGGTGGTGTGCGCGAGAAAGTGCTTGCTGCGTACCGCCTCAAACTCAAAACGGTGATCATTCCAACGAAAAACGAGAAAGACTTGATCGAAATTCCCCGCAGCGTCCGGTCTACACTGGATATTCGTCTCGTGGACAATATGGATGAAGTACTGACGATCGCATTACGTCCATTAGAAAACAAGCGAAAACGAAACGTTGTACACAAGGGAAAGAGCGCTAAGGACAAACCGTCCTCGGCAGCGAGCTGTTGATGGGCAGCCAAGATCAGATGGAAAAAATCACACAGGGAATTCGGTCGGTTCTTCAGGATATGATCTTTTCTCACTTTAACAGACTTCTAATCGTTTTCCTGGCTGGCAGCGCGATTGCATGCGCGGCGTGTACCCGATCGTCTGTATCAGTGGATCGCATCGAAACAGAAGTGGCGTCCTTCACACCTCAAAGCACGTTTGAAGCGACGGACGTATCTTCAATTGCCCCTTTTTCGGGGTTCTATGCTGTTGTATGGGTTACACCGGATCAACCTCTTATCGCTCGTAATCCTGCTGGTTTGTCTGGCGCGGCTGTGGGTGAACTTGCCTACGGTCAAAGAGAGCTTGAATTGACCGGTGCGAGTACACGATTGGGCAGCTCAAATTGGGTGGAAATTATGCTTCCATCCGGAGGGGCCGGGTGGGTAAATTCATGGAATATTACAGAAGATGTCTCATCTCAAGATTTTTGTAACGATCCGCGCATTCTCCAGTTAATCGATACGTTCAGTCAGGCGGTGGGAGAGAGAAGCGGGCAGGGACTCGTCGAAGTCAGCAATCCAGAACGTGGTTTAATCCTTCGGCATAATTGGTGGAATCCTGAAATTATTTTTCCCGTCGATTCCTTGATGAACATATATCAAGATCTTACAGAAATCGATTGGGGCGTTCAAAGCGGAAGTGAATTTCCGATTCAGGGTTCGTTTCAAGATATTATCGCACCACAGCTGGAAGATGTGCTTGGCAATTCACCGGAGTTGAATTGTAATTCCATACAAACCGGCAATACCACTCGCGAGATTGTCTGGCCGGACGAATACTTGAATATTAACTTCTATTCCGTTTATCGACCAGTGCCTGATGGGGGAAGCGATTTCGATTGGGGTACATGGGTATTGGGTTTTGAGTATATCGACGGACAGCCTTATTTGACTTTACTGATTCATTACCGCGGGGAGATATGACCGTTAATAAGCAGATAAGGTTAATTGGCACCCTCGGGTTGTAACGCCCAAAGCACTTCTTCGAGACGGTTCATCCAATCCGAATCATCCTGTCGAGTCAACCATAAGCCGCGTTTGCTCTGACGAACATCATCTGCCATGATCGGCAACTTTCTCGGTTCTTCGGTGGAAGGCATCTGCAGCAAGATTTGTCTGTTTTGGATGGTGATGGTTTCCACACCCGCTCGCATGGCGAGGCTGCGAATGCGTAATTGATAGAGCAGGTTCTCAACTTCCAAAGGCGGTGGGCCGAAACGATCGTTTAATTCCGAAGCCAGTGACTCGATATTGTTCAAAGTGCGGACTTCCGCCATTCTGCGGTACAGTTTTAAGCGCAGATTGCGATCGTCGATGTATGTCGCAGGTATAGATGTGGGAAGCGGGAGGTCGATGAAAACCGGGAGAATTTCAGCAGCGAGTGGCGCCTGAAGGGATGTTTCGTCTTGTAGATCGTACTCCGCTTTAAGGCGGCGAACTGCGCTGGAAAGAAGGCGCGTGTAGAGATGAAACCCAACACTGGAGATATGTCCGTGCTGGCGAGTGCCGATGATATCACCTGCGCCTCGGATTTCGAGATCACGCATGGCAATCGAATAACCCGCTCCCAAATGGGAATAATCGGCAATCGTATCCATTCTCTGGCGTGCTTCCTGAGTCGTGCGTTGACGCGGGTGGCGAAAGAAAAAGGCATATCCCTGTGAAGCCCCACGCCCAACACGACCTCGCAGCTGGTACATCTGAGAGAGACCAAACCACTCCGAGCGATCGACGATCAAGGTGTTGGCGTTGGGAATATCGAGACCCGATTCGATAATCGAGGTACAAAGCAGGACGTCGATGTCACCCCGAGCGAATTCATCCATCACGGAGGCAAGCTGGGCTTCGGGCATTTGTCCGTGTGCTACTGTGGAGGTTGCCTCTGGGACCAGGTCTTGGAAGCGTTTGTGAATAACTTCGATGGTTTGTACCCGGTTGTGTACGAAATATGCCTGTCCGCCGCGATCGATTTCGCGTAATATCGCCTGGCGCACCAATCGAGGATCATAAGGACCCACGTGTGTGATCACTGGAAGTCGCTCTTCCGGCGGCGTATCGATTGTGGATATATCCCGCGCACCGGTTATGGCGAGATATAGTGTACGGGGAATAGGAGTTGCGGTCAGCGTTAGCGTATCCACTTCCGTACGCATCAATTTCAGGTGTTCTTTGTGTGTGACTCCGAAACGTTGTTCCTCATCGATGATTAATAGACCAAGGTCCTTGAATTCCACGTCTCGCTGAAGTAAGCGATGGGTTCCGATAATGATATCGACCTCGGCATTGCGCAATCGTTCGACGATCTTGGCGGCCTCTTGTCGGGAGCGGAAACGCGAGAGCATTTCGACCTCGATTGGAAAAGCAGAAAGTCTTCTACGGAAAGTATTGAAGTGCTGTTGGGCGAGAATAGTTGTGGGGACCAGTATGGCGACTTGTTTCCCATCCATGACGGCTTTAAATGTTGCTCGTAAAGCGACTTCGGTTTTTCCATAACCCACATCACCACAAATCAATCGATCCATGGGCCTCTTTGATTCCATGTCTTGTTTTACGGCTTTAAGTGCTCGTTTTTGATCTTCGGTTTCGATATAGGGAAAAGAGGCTTCAAGTTCCTGCTGCCAGGGTGCGTCTTCAGAGAAGGCATAACCTTCGATCGTATTGCGTTTGGCGTAGAGCTCTAATAGATCTCGTGCGACTTCTTCGACAGCGGCCTTCACCTTGCCCTTTGCCTGTTCCCAGGATTGGTTGCCCAGTCGGGTTGGGGTTGGCGCTGTACCATCCGCGGAAATGTAGCGTGTGATCCGATCTGCTTGATGGATGGGCACATATAATTGATCGCCCTCATCGTATTCGATCAAGATGAACTCACGCTGAATCTCATCCAGGGTGCGATCGACAAGACCGCTAAAACGTCCGATGCCGAAATCCACATGTACAACCCAATCGCCCGGTTGTAAATCGGCGTAAGCATTTTCAGGAGCCTTGGAGACTCGCCTCGGACGCACGCGCGGCTTCGGTTTTGCCCAACCGAATATCTCCGCATCCGTAAATAGATGCAGCGGCGGATAGTCTGCAGTATCCAGAACCCAACCTTCGGTCAGCGCACCATGGATGAAGTGGATATTACCGGGAGTCAGCTCGGTTACAAGACCTTCGTGAACCGGTTCCGGTGTATTTTCCTGTGACCACATCTCAGCCAATCGAGGTGCTTGTCGGCTTATCATTACGGCATTTTCGTGACGGACAACAATGTCTGCCATGTGGTCCATCAAGGGTTTCAACTGCCCACCGAAACGGCGTTCAGCTGAAAATGCATTCCCCAGTTCGATTTCTTGGTTTTGGTCTACTGCAATCTGGCCGAGATTGATCGCTTTGAGATCATCCAGCTTCTCACTGAGCTCATCAAGCGTGAGGTAAGGCAGGGGAGCATCCTTCGGCAGCAGCTCTTCCGAGATTTGATCCTGACGCAGACTGATGGCCTGTTCTTCAAGTTCGTTAATTACATCCTCAAAGTCGCTGTGATCATAATTGAGTACAACGGTCTCGTCAGCGACATAATCGAGCAGGCCGGTTGGGGAAGGATTCATCCAGGGCAGGAAATATTCAAGCCAGGGGTTCATATCCGTTTCATCGATCGTTGTCATGCGGGCAACCACATCGTTCCAATCGGAACAATAGGCAAGCGGCAGTCCTTCCCTTGCAGGTGTGATATGGACATCGGATACGATCTCGGTGGAGCGTTGTGTTGCGGGGTTGAACATGCGAATGGATTCGATCTGGCTGCCAAAGAATTCGATCCGCATGGGAAGTATTTCTGCGGGTGCCCAGAAATCGATGATACCACCCCGACGGCTGAATTGTCCTGGTTGGGTAACCAGACTGTCATGCGTGTAGCCAACATCGAGTAGGAATCTAACCAGTCGATCGAGATTGACACTTGCGTCAACCTTGATCCAGTTCGAATGTTCGCTGAAGCTTTGGGGTGAAATGGTTCTCGTCATCGCAGCACGCGCAGTAGCCAGGACAACCAACGGTTTCGTGGATGGATCCTTTTGCTCGTAACCCGGTCGAAGTTCCTTGGTTAGATTTGCGAGAACGGTCATACGACGGCGTTTCGTGCGATCAGACCAAGGGCTGGGTTCGTAGAAGACGGGATTCGGATCGGGAAAAGCTAAAATCTCGAGATCGGGGCACCAGGCCGCGATTTCTTCGGTAAGCGTGAGCATCCGATCCGCTCGTGAAACCAGAACGATAAAAGTCCTTTTCAGATCGTCAGCCAGCGCGGCGATCAACGCTGCACGGACAGAACGCGGGATATGCAGCGATCCAAATATTAGATCATCCGCGGCCAATTTACGAAGGAGGGCTTGATAATCAGGAAGGGTTCGTATTCGCTGTAGAAGTGCAGTAAGATTCATCATGATCTAGATTGCGTTGCAGCAAGTCATCGCGGCTTGAATTCCTTCATGGATGAAAATGCGTACACAGGCAACACCGCGATTCAGCACCAGAGGAAAGTCGATCCATTCATCCGAGCTAAAATCTTGGAGAACATAATCGGCAGGCTCCATTCTTCCCGGAGGTCGGCCGATACCAATGCGCATGCGGGGAAACTCCTGGGTACCAAATTCGTGAATGATCGATCGCATTCCTCGATGTCCACCAGACCCACCAGCGGGACGGATGCGAATGTTTCCGGTGGGTAAATCCAATTCATCGTAGACAACCAGCAGTTGATATTCCGGAATGCGGAAGAATCGCGCCAGCGGCGCTACGCTGTGTCCGGAATCGTTCATGAACGTCTGTGGTTTGGCAAGGTACACCTGTTTGCCATCGAGGAGACATTCGGCGAAAGCCGCTTTGGATTTTTTTCGCGAAAATTCGATCTGCAGGTCCTCGGCAAGCTTGTCAAGAAGCATGAAGCCGACATTGTGTCGATTTCGTCGATATTTCTTTCCTGGATTTCCCAAACCGACGATCAAGTAGGATGCCGTTGATTCCGTCATTCGTCCCTTCTCTCGCCTGCTTGCTTGGACTTTGTGTTTTCCTTCGATCTGCGGAAACGTGGTGAGATATGTTTGGAACGAACGATCTTGCGAAAGAATATATAGGATGCAAAGAGAAGAAGCGACAAACTGCCCAGAAAAGCGCCGATTTTCAAGGACTGCAGCACCTTTTGGGTGCCGCTGCGTTGGGAGTGGATAACGGGTACGACGGTCGGCGCAGGTGTTTCTGTCGCCGCAGGCGGAGTTGCCGATGATGTGATTGGTTCTTCACGTGCGGGTTGTGTTTCTGCAGGTGTCGTGTTCCTGACTTGTAAATTACGCGCATACGCCTCAAGACGGCTATCATTTTCAAGTACAACGTAGAGACGAAGCTGATAATCACCGTCCGTGATGCTCGTCGTATCCCACAGGCCGAGTCTGCCGTCGGTGACCGGAGTTTGGACATCATCGACGATTGGGAACCAGGTGTCAGTCGGGTTGGGATCGTATGCGAATGATAACTCGTAGGCGACAAATGCCGGATGCGCAGCGGAACCCTCGATCGTTACCACGCCATGAAGGACTTCGCTGTTCTGGGGGCGCGTTATATCCGCAAACCCGGGGGCTTGTTTATACTCCGTCCCAGCGATCGAGGAAATGAGAACGATCGCCGAGAAAATCAACAATGTCCATGCCTTTTTCATTCTGGCCTGACTTCTTTCCTGAAAATCGACAATTAGTGAGTTTAACATGCCGGACGAGTACGGTCAACGCGGCTGCGGCAGATTGCTGTAATCAAAGATGGTTTCACTACTTTTTATGAAATGGTTGACGACGCAGTCAACAATCGGTAGAATTCGAGACGCATGAATCGGGGTGCAAACCGATTTATCGGGGCACCCTTTTCATCTGCACGCGAGGTGCGTATGGGAAAAGAGAACGAAGGAACCGGGCAAGATGAAATGCGAGTCGATACTATCGATTTGACAGGCGGTACGATCGAGACACTCGAGGCTGAGGTCGTCAGCGTAACACAGGGTGGCGCGAATCAAATCACGGCTTCTGACGTCGAACTTCGCCAGGGTGGTGCTTTACAAGTCCAGGGAGAGCAGGTAACCCTCGATCATGCGGCTGCAGGAACAGTTCGTGGAAATCTCGTCTCAGCGACCGACGGCGGCATCGGTGTGGCCATCGGTGAGGATGTCAAACTATACAACACGCAGGTCGGTGCTGTAGTCGGCAGAAAAATCGATACAGAAAGCAGTTCATCGGTCATCCTGCTGGCGCAAGAAGTAAACGGCACAGTGGAGACGATGCTGGATACACGAGGTGCGCTGCTGGCTGGTGTTGTATCCGGGATTACCATTGGGTTGTTGTTAATTGTCGGAAGATTGTTCAGCCGACGTCGCTAATAAAACGTAAATGAACAGCTATAACGATACCATGGAGCGAGGGTAACCCATTCGGGGTGAGAGGCGCTCCGGAGGATCAAAAGTGAGTGAAGTAATTCTACATGCAAAGAAAAGAACGGTAACCAGAAGCAAAGTAAAGACGCTCCGCAATGAGGGAATTTTACCGGCTGTTATGTATGGCGCAGGCGTCGAGTCAACACCTATAGAACTCGAATTGCGAGAAACATCCAAGGTGCTTGCGCATGTCGGTGCATCAACATTGATTTCACTGAAGGTCGGCAATACCAATCACCAGGTTCTCTTGCGAGAGGTTCAACGCGATTACATTCGAGGGGATATTCTGCATATCGATTTCCTCAAGGTCTCGATGGACGTTGTTATTCGGACAGAGGTCCCACTTGAATTGATCGGCGAATCTCTTGCGGTTAAAGAACTGGGCGGCCTTCTCGTTAGTGGCTTAAGTGAGATTGAAGTCGAAGCATTACCTGGAAATTTGCCGGATAAGATTGAAGTGGATATCTCCTCAATCGAAAGCATGGATGATGTGATCACCGTTGCCGATCTTGAAATCGGTGAGGGCATTCAAGTCCTCACGAGTGAGGATGAAGTCCTGGCCAGTGTTGTCTATCAAGAGGAAGAAGAGATCGAAGAGGAAGTGGAAGAACTGGTCGAGGTCGAGATGGAACCGGAACTCGTCGAGCGTGGAAAACGCGAGGAGGACGATGCATTCGAAGAAGCCGAGGAATAAACGTAGGCTTCGGAAAACCGATTCATCCAGGCGCGGAGTGGTTGGCAATACCACTCCGCGTTTTTTATTGCGGAGATTCCAGAAGGCTCAGAAGGTTTAGGGTGATACGCGCCGTTGCTCCCCAAATGATCTCCCCTTGGTAGGGTCTAAAGTAGTATACCGAGATGCTGCCGCCAGAGATGGGATAGTCCCGTTGGCGAACTTCGAGGTTGTTTTTATCCGCCAACCAGTCGAGGGAAACACCAAAGACATTTGCTACTTCATTGCGGTTAAGATGCAGATCATACGGCCAGGGGAATACCCCTACGATGGGTGTGATGACAAATTGTGTGGTCGTCAGGAGCGGGTCGAGCATGCCGAGGACTTCGATATCTTTGGGGCAAATACCGATTTCTTCGTGCACCTCTCGAAGTGCTGCATGGGTGGGGCTTTCGTCTTCAGAATCGATCACTCCACCAGGAAAGGATACCTGCCCTCTGTGTGACTCGACGTATTCCGTGCGGCGAGTGAAGAGCAAATGCCACGTATGTTGATCTTGGTACAGCGGCAATAAAACCGCAGCTGGTTTTGCGTCCCATTCGGCGTTGATTTTCGGCTGCCGTTTTATTAGACGGCTTTGAAGCTTTTGACGTATATCTTCCATAAGGCGTGTAAGTGCTAATTACCCGTTAGTCGGCTGCCGCAGTAAGCACACATGGCTTGCTGCTGCTCGATCCATTCCACTTCGTCGGGGTGAACATTCCCACCGCAATACGGGCATTTTGACGGTAGGCTTCGTTTGTCGACGGAGCCTTCGGTTGCTGCGAGCGTTAATCCATGTTTGGAAAGCAGCGTTTGGATTTCGCTTTCGATCGCAGCTGCTTCTGCATCCAATCCCTTATCTCGAAGCTCGGTTAGAATCCGCCGACCGACGTTGGGCAGACGAGCAAGTTGATTTGTCTCCGCCATCAGCGTCAATCCCTGGCGGATACGATCCAATCCGGAGATAGCTTCTTCCGCTTCAATCAGCGCCCGACCTGCCTGTAGATTCAATTGGGCGGCACGCGGAATCCCGCGTTTCGCAGCAGCATCTGCGAGTTCGGAAAATATCGCAGCTGCTTCCTTGGATTCGCCCTGCGCGAGAAGTGTATGCGCGGCTTGCAGTTTCTCTACAACGATTTTTGCTGCTCGCCGCCGAATCGGACGGCGGTGCGGTGGGGGGAATCTTCGTCTTGGTGGCAGTATAGGGCGACGGAACCGTGGCATCGTTTTCCTCCCTTAAGTCTTGTTGTTAACAAGAATGCCATAGTAATTTTATGCCATTGTTTCAGGGATGTAAAAATCATGCAAGTTGTATTTTCGGGCTATGTCTCCAACGGAACGATGGCTCTTGCGAATATGAGGTATCCAGTATGGGCGACCATGCGGTCGACCGGGCGCAGACGCTCGGGAACGGGTTTGTAGAAGCGCAGCAAGATTTCACACACATCGATGAGTTCAAAGGCGTGCATCGACAGGCTGCGGAGGATAGCGGCGACCTGATTTGTTGTTGGTACGATCATGCCAAGCATCCCTCCATCTGCCAGGGCTGCACGAGCTTGTTCCAGGTATATCTCAGGGGCAGGGAGATCGAGGAACAAGGCTTCGATATCGATCTCTTCGAAGCCTTCTTCGATGTCTTTCAATTTCAATTCGACGCGTTCCTCCAGGCCAACGCGCTCGAGGTTCTTTCGCGCGAGACTTTGCATGTCCTTGCGTCGGTCGTATGAAATCACTTTGCCGTCCGGGCCCACAAACCAGGCGAGCGCCAGCGTCAGTGAGCCTGATCCGGTCCCTGCTTCGACGACGGTCTTTCCGGGTGTTACAGACAGCCGCAGCAAGATATAACCGATGTCTTTGGGATAGATAATCTGGGATTTCCGTTTAATATGCAGCAGTAAATCCCGCAGAGTCGGCTCGAGGACGAAGAAACGCATATCGAGGTGGCTGCGGATCTCAGAGCCCCAGGGGATACCAATGATGTCATCGTGCGCCAGGATCCCGCGATGGGTTTGCACTTGATCACCTTTTTTTAAATGGACAAATAGGTGCTTGTGGTTGCTCGATACGATCATTGCCAGATCATTTTCATTTATCCTGCGCAAGTCGGACTCCATTATCGTGATCCGCTCGGATATTACTCTCGATTCCCATGCTGATGGCCTTACATTTCCAGGGAAACCTTTCGGATGCGGATTTACGATCGGTGTATGTGTCATTCATTATAGCGAGTATACGTTGAACGGGTAATGCCTAAATCAACTCATTGGCTTTTTTGCCCTAAAGCGAAGTACATTTGCACGCGGCAGACGAACACGCTCGAGTTTGGGAATGAAGCCCATTGCTTCGAGTGGTTCCTTCCATTGATCTCCAGGGTCACCAGCCTGGCCGGTGATCCGATACAGCCAATCTGCCAGGCGATCTTGTATGCCTTGTCCGGTAATGCGTTCGACGGCGATGACAATCAGTTCTCCTCCGGGTTGCAGAATCCTCCGGATCTCATCCAGTGTTTCCTTTTCGAGGATATATTCGCTGGGGAAGGTTGCAACGACATTGGCGAAGGTGTCCGACGACAGGGGGATGCGCTGGGCTCGAGCACGTATAATAGCGGGTTGGAACCCTTGCCGTCGGAGTCTTCTCGCGGCGATACGCGTCATCTCTTTGGATGCATCGATCGCAACGGCCTGATATCCCCTGCGGTGAAAATCAAGCAGCAGGTGGCCGGGTCCATGACCGAGTTCGAGAATGGGGCATTCCAGACGATCGTGATCCGCTGCGGATTGCCATGTTCTCCACTGGCCCATCGATGTCGTCCAGGCAACCAAATCATACGCCCAGGCGAAAGTCGTATACAGGTGTTTGAAGAATAAGCGAAGGAAATGTGCCAACCAGGGCTTCAGGATCATGCCAGCGCCTGTTGAAATGTTGTCAGCACGATCCCGGATTTTTGGATTAACTGGCCAATCTTCGGGTCGGTCAGGATCTCGTATTCCTTTTGACGCGGCTTCGCATAGCCACTAGTGGCGCACAATTTTGCATCCACGAATCCGGGATGACACATCAATTCGCTTATCCCCTCAGGAAGCGAGTGCAAGATGCTCGACAGGTGATCCAGACTGACACCGGAACCAAAGAAGCTGGAGATAAAGTGATTGGGATGGGGGATACCGGCCTCCTCGAGCGCGTCAAGCGCATGATGGCGAACGAAGTTCGTTGAATCTATGGGCAATACGTCCAGCAGTACCTCATCCGGAACATCCGTTGGATTGGGAAGACGCACGCCGCAGCCATATTCCTTTGCCAGACTAAGGGAAAGGGACCAGAGATCCGGGGATGCCAGGGCAATGTGATGATGGGAATCCAGGTGATCCAGCACGACATCGCAATTCAAGAAGGCCTCGATTTGCATTCGCCATTCATATTCAACATGATTGCCTGTGATTTCATCTGTGTGGTGAAAGTAGAAATCCTTTGATCGGAAAGCACCTTGCGAATCTGTGATGGACGTCACTTTCGCTTCGGGGGAAAGCGGTTCGCCGAAGGTCAGGTTTAGATGGACACCCAGGCCAAGCGCTGGAGTCTCTACTTTGGCGAGCCGCACGGCTTCCAAAGCACCTGGAAGGTTTATCATGACGGTTGTCGTTGAGACAATACCTTCACTGTGAGCTTGACGGATACCGTTCGAGACGTTTTTCGTCCGACCATAATCATCGGCATTGACGATCAATTTTTTCAGCATGCTTATGAGGTCATTTCAAATACGGTAAAAAGTACGTGGCCAAGCCCAGGAAAAGGGCGAAACCCGCACTGTCGGTGACTGTCGTAACCAACACGGAGGAAGCGAGAGCCGGATCCATGTTCAAAGCTTTGAAGACCAATGGAATCGTTGTACCGACGATGCCGGCGATGAATATGTTACCGAGCAGCGCCAGGCCGAGGACGAAACCCAGGGTTGGATTACCTTTCCAGAGATACACACCAAACCCGGCGACGAGCCCTATGGCCGTTCCTTGCAGCAGGCCAGTAAGAGCTTCCTTGATGATCGTGCGCCATGAATCGCGCAATTGGATTTCTCCTAGGGCGATTGCGCGCACCATGATCGCCAGACTTTGTGTGGCCGAATTTCCACCCAGGCCGCTGACGACGGATTGGAAAACGGCGAGTAAGGCGACCTGTGCGATGATCGATTCAAAGCGAGAGATGACCCACGAAGCGAAGAACGCCGTCGCTGCACTTAACAGCAACCAGGGTAATCTGCGTTTGACAGACAGCCATATTGGACTTTCGACGGAAAGCCCTGGATCTGGCACATTCGCCAGGCGATATATATCTTCCGTTGCTTCCGCTTCGAGCACATCCATTAAGTCGTCGTAGGTGATCACGCCAGCGAGGAACCCTTTTTCTGTAACGACGGGTAAGGCCGCAAGATCGTAACGAACCATCAGCCGAGCGGCGTCCTCCTGATCGGTGTCTGTGGTCACATGAACAACGTCATGATTCATAATCGTCTCGATGCGCATATGCGGATCGGCGATAACCAATTCGCGCAAGCCGACGATCCCGACCAGGCGTCCATCGGTATCGACGACGTTGCAATAATACGGTGTCTCTTCATCCGGACTGAGTCCTCGAAGATATTCAATGGCTTCAATCGTAGTGGTGTTTGGCTGCAGGGCGATGAACGACGTGGTCATCAAGCCACCGGCTGTCTCGTCCGCATGCTCCAGGAGGGGAAGGACTTCTTCAGCGTCCTCCATCTCAGCAAGGACTTCCGCAGCCAGTTGGGGTGAGATGTCGCCAAGGACATCTGCTGCCTCATCCGGCTCCATCTTGTCGAGCACGTCCGCCAAACGTTCTCTCGCAAGCCCTTCGGCGACGTCGGCAGCTTCCGGGTCCTCGAGTTCCTCAAGCAAATCAGCGGTTGTGGGAACATCCAGGCCGGGAAGAATAGATGCCTGCTCGGCATCCTTCAGATCCGAAAACGCTTCGGCTCGGTCTGCAGGATGCAAGCGAATCAGGGCGGCAATCGCATCAAGTACCTTCCCCGACTCTAATGCGCCACGGATTTCATCAATGGTGAGATCGATCTGTGATTGTTCCATAAGATTGCCTCAGTCTGGTCGAACGATTTCGATTCCTTTTTCTTCCAAGAATATAATCGCACGGTTCAATTCGTTCGTTTCACCGGTCAATTCCACTTCCAGCCAACCTTCTTCGAGCGTGATATGTGCTTCGCGGATATTGGCTTCAATTTGGAAGCGTTTGATAAGTTGATAGAGTATGGGTTCGCTGATCAAAGACGGCGGATAAACCAGGCGAAGAACACAGGCACCCATGTTTGCCTCCTTCCGCGAAATATCACACTGTAAATTGGCCAGAAGAAGGCCATCAGGAATTTGATTCTAGCATTTGAGGAATGGCGAGTCAAAAGACCTTGACGGAGGTGGCAATCCTTTCTTTTCACCATTCATGCAAACAGGCCGTCTGGATATCACTCAGACGGCCTGGCTGTGGATATACTCGAATATGCGGATGGCTCACATTTTCATAACTTCCTGCTTCGTTCGATGCAGCGTTCAGCGGCGTCGTCTGCTGCCCCCAATGACAAGACTAATCCAGTACAGCAACTGTAAGATGGCGGCCGCTAAAGCAGCAACGTAAGTAAAGGCGGCTGCATTCAAGACAGCATTGACACCCCGTTTCTCTTCTTCGGAGCGGATTAATCCACTATTCGAAAGCAATGCCCGTGCTCTGGAGGATGCGTCCAATTCCACGGGCAGCGTGGCGAGGGAAAAGACAGCGCCGAGTGTAAAAGCGCCTACACCAAGCCATGCCATTTGCGTACCAAAAACTCCTCGAATCAGAAGACCGGCTACGATAAGGATCAATCCCAATCGTGAACCGATATTCACAGCGGGAACAAGTGCTGCCCGGAAACGCAGTGGTAGATAGCCTTGTTGATCCTGCAATACATGTCCGATCTCGTGGGCAGCGATGGCTAAGGACGCCACGGATTGTCCCTGGGCAACACCTGGTGAAAGTTTGAGGGTATTTGAGCGGGGATTGTAGTGATCACCAAGTGGAGTGGGAGTACCTTCGAGACGGACATGGTGTAGACTCCCGTAGTTGAGCAATCTTTTCGCTGCCTCTGCACCGGATATCTGGTTGAGATTGCGTACCTTACTCCATTTGCGATAGGTTGAGTTGACCCAAAATTGTGCCAGCATCACGAGTAAAAAGGCAGGGATCATGTATACGAAATATGTTGAATCCCAGAATAACATTCTATCTTCTCCCTTCGTGTGAAAATACCATCGTTCGAATTAATCCTCTTCAAGCAGTAGTTCGATCGCAGCTTCAAGTTGGGTATCGTTACCCGCCTCCCAATCTTCCAGGGTAAATATAACTTCCACATCGGGTGTGAGACCTTGCCCGTGGATCAAGCGATCGTTGGGCGTATACCACCGCGCGATCGTCACTCGAACAGCGCCCTGTTCTGAGGAGAGGGGGAGCCATTGTTGTACAGAGCCTTTACCGAAAGTCGTTTCACCCACGAGGATCGCGCGTTCGTAGTCCTGAATGGCCCCAGCGACGATCTCGGACGCAGATGCCGAACCCTCATTGACGAGAACAATCAGCGGAATATCGGTGGCAAGGCCACCTTTCCTGGTTTTATGGATTTCTTCGGTGCCATCGCCGAATCGCTCGGTAAGGACCACGCCTTCATCGATGAATTCCGAAGTTACTTCAATCGCGCTGAACAGATAGCCGCCTGCATTGTTGCGTAGATCCAGGATCAAGCCGCGTGTGTCTTCATCAATGAGTTCGGTCAATATGGTGCGTAAATCTTCGGCAGTCGTCTCGGCAAACGAGAATAATTGGATATGTACGATCCCATCTTCGAGTCTCTCTCCCTCAACGGTTGGGATGACAATACGGGCACGTTCGATATCAAATTCGAGCAACTCCGTTTCGCCTTCGCGATAGATCGTAAGATGAACCATCGTGCCTGCCGGTCCCAGGATGCGCTGAAGGACCAGGTTGCCGTCGATGCCGGTCATGTCTTCCCCATCGATGTAGATGACTTCATCGCCCGGCTGCAAACCTACCTCTTCAGCAGGAGAGCCTTTTATGGGTGCGAGGATTGTCAGGTACTCCGCATCCGTGTCGACCCATGCACCGATTCCTTCATAACCTTCCAGCGTGGCGTTGGCTTGTTCGAACTCGAGTGGGTCCATGTATGAAGAGTGAGGATCGCCGAGAGAATCGACCAATCCTCTGATTGAGCCCTGCATCAACTCCGTGTCGTCCAGGGGCTGCTCAACGTAATGCTCGTGGAGGATGTCCCATGCCTCCCAATAGGGTTCGAATAGAACCTGCATTTCCTCGGGGGAGATATTCTCGTAGAGCGATTCTTGTGGATCTCCCTCTGTTTCAATATGGATGCCCATCGCCAGGCCAACCGAGAACAACGCCGCGGCTAAAATCGCGCTGACGAGTGCACCAAGTAAGAACATACTCACTTTCGAAGACATTGTTTCACTCCTCCTGCACAACACTCGCAGGTATGTTAAACCATAACACGTCAGTATAAGAAAAATATGAATACGTGAAGACCATAACAATTTGGAATTTTCGCCAAGAATGGCAGCTCTTTGGACTTCATTGCACGCTCAGCCACACTCAATTTTGTTCCGCTAATAGCAATACCGATTCACGATTTATCCAAACCGCACTTCTTCAGCCAGGTGGCGATGAGGTTATCGTATTCTTCGGTTCCCGCCTTTTCGGTGTATTCCAGAATCGCCATTCCATCGAGTGGGTAGAGTGGGTGACACGAACTCGGCCAGGCGCCCTCAGGTAGCTCAACAACGGCATCGACAACTGGTCCAACTATTTGTGCTTTTTCCAGTTTAGGTGAAATTCTCTCTGCTGTGATGATAACCTTGTCTGCGATGAGAGCGAGTTCTTCATCAACGCCTTTATTCCCGCCAATCGTGGCGTTCCCATCCGGATCGGCTTCGAGTGCATGAATTACGGCGACATCACAGGTGATGGCGGGAAATGCGGTGAGTGTTTCACCACTATAGGGATCCACGACTTCCTTTACATCCGGACGCAGCATAGGTAAATCGGTACCTTGCCAAGCTGTGGACGGTAGGAAGCCGACATTCGACATCGCGGCACGTATACCGCAGGCGAGACTGGCTTCGGTTTCTTCGATGATCTCGATGGTGCCATTCCCGGCTGCCGAAGTGAAATTCGGGGCAAGTCCGAATGCCTCCAACCCGAAGTAACAGGAACGTACTTTTGATACCATCCCGGCGCCTACGAGCAAATCACTTTCGATGCCAGCTGTAAAACATAGCAGACTCATTTCATCCGGGGTTTGTTCTCGTTGATACCGCGCTAATAAAGCGAGAGCGAACATTATAGGTCGGCGATAAAGCGTTATCCCGCCGAAAGCGATCGTGCAGCCTTTCTTCGGGACGAGGTCAACCACCTGGTGCAGTGTTTGCAGTTTATTGGCCATCCTGGGTCGTGTTCTCCTTTTCGATGACGGCGTCGAGATCATGCAATTCCCTTCGCAGTTCGTCGATCGCCTCCTGCTCATCGTGCCAGGGAGATTTTATTTGCTTAAGTGGATTGCTTGACGACTTCAGACTACGACGTAAAAAGGGCACCATAATTACGAAGTTGACAAGTAGCACCAGCAGAATCACTGCGCATACTATTCCTGTGCCATCATCGAATGAATCCATTTCAATCCATCAACTCGATTACCGTATCGAGAAGGTCTGTAACACACTGTAGATGATAATCCACATTGGCAGGCTTTGCTTTATTTCCGACCAATACGGTTTTCATACCGAGTGTTACTGCAGGAAGGAGGTTGTCAACGCGGTCGTCGAGAATTAAGCAGTTTCCCGGGTTGCTGGTTTTGGTGATCTCCATTGCCCGGGTGTAGGATTGCGGTTTTGGCTTGTTGATAAAATCGAGCGCAACGATATCGATGATGGTTTCGATATTGGATTCAATCCCCAGGATATTGAGAACGCGTTTGGCATGGCCGGTGTTGGAATTTGTGAACACGATTTTTCGCTGTTGAATCTGCGCCAACATTTTTTGCAGATCTGGATCCGGATGGAGAAAGTCCTCCAATGGGACTTCGTGAACGTATTCCAAATAATCCTGCGGGTTGATTTGATGATTGGCGATCAAGCCATTTAAGGTCGTGCCATAAGAATGCAAATACCCATCACGTATTTCGGAGACATGCTGCTCAGGGATGTTCAGCCGCTGGATCATAAATGCGTTGATTCGCTCCCCGATCGCTTCCCATAATCCGTTCGTGTTTGGGTAGAGTGTATCGTCGAGATCAAAGAAAATTGTGTGGATTGTGGTCATGCCAAGGTTGTCCTTCAACAGCGATTTTTACACAACTCCGGCAGTATAGGTGTTGAGCTGGAGGGTGTCAACGGATTGCCTCGAGGTTATAATCTAAACCCACAATGAAGAAATCAATGCCTATCGCGATTTTACCCGAAGAAGTCGCCTCTGCGATTGCCGCTGGAGAAGTCGTTGAGCGGCCGGTTTCGGTTGTCAAGGAATTGGTCGAAAACGCGCTTGATGCTTCCGCGCGCTCGATCGAAATCACGGTGCAACGAGGGGGCAGTGGTTTGATCGAGGTCGCGGACGATGGCATCGGCATACCTCGCCAGGAAGTTCCGCTGGCGGTTGCCCGTTTCGCCACATCGAAGTTGAGAACGGCTGAAGATTTATTTGCCATTCAAACCCTCGGATTTCGAGGTGAGGCGCTTTCCGCCATCGGTGCAGTCTCGCGCTTCGAACTCATATCGAGAGCGGCAGGGGAGGAAACGGGAAGCCGCTTAATCGTCGAGGGTGGACAGGCGGGCGATCTGCAATCTGTTGGTTCACCACAGGGCACAATCGTGCGTGTGCGTGATCTCTTCTTCAACGTTCCTGCGAGAAAGAAATTTCTGAAAACCGAAACAACGGAGCGTAGACGGATTTCCGCCCTTGTGACTCGTTATGCGTTGGCGTATCCCGAGGTACGCTTCAGATTAACACAGGAAGGGCGTGATGCATTCCAGAGTTCAGGGAAGGGGGATCGCAGAGAAATTTTAGCGGCGATCTACGATGTGGAGAAAGCCAGGGAATTGATCGCTATTCTAGAAACCAGCGGCACGCCTTTCCGTATTCAAGGGTTCATCAGCCCGCCGTCGATCCATCGCGGCAATCGACGAGAATTGACGTTTTTTGTCAACGGACGATGGGTGCAAGATTCAAGTCTCTCGGCTGCTGTGGTTCAAGCCTATCATGCCTTGCTTATGGTCGGACGATACCCAATGGCCGTGCTGTTCCTCGATCTCCCACCTGGCTCCGTCGATGTGAATGTACATCCTGCCAAAGCCGAAGTACGCTTTCGCGAACAGGATGTGGTCTTTTCGGTGGTTCAACGAGTGGTTCGTTCGACGTTGTTAGGCCAAGCACCGGCGCCGTCGATAGGATTGGGTACAAGCTCCGTTACGGGATCTTGGGAGGAATCTGATTCATCAGTTCATACCGATTGGCAACTCGCGCAGCGATTGGTGGAGGCGCAAGAAGTTGGTGGTGGAATCCGGCTTCAATCTGCCTTGCCGGTCGGCAACCTGCCGTTGTTGAGAGCCGTTGGGCAAATTGGTGCCACGTATCTCGTCGCAGAAGGCCCGGATGGGCTTTACTTGGTTGATCAACATGCGGCGCACGAGCGGATCCTCTTTGAGGCATTGATGCAGGCATTCGAGCAAGGACAGGTCGAGGTCCAAGCCCTGCTCGAACCACTGGTTGTGAGCTTACCGCTTGAACAATGTGAACTGATCGACCAACAATTCGATGTGCTCCAGCGCATTGGTTTGGATGTGGAACCTTTTGGACAGAGGACATATCGATTGCTCGCCATTCCGGCGATGTTTGTATCGGCTGACCCAGAGCAAATTCTTCGATCCGTAGTGGAAGATCTAGAAGAGGATGAAACGCCCCTGGCCAAGGAAACAGAGGCAAAGCTGGCTGCGCGTGCGTGCAAACGTGCGGCGATAAAAGCAGGCCAGGTTCTTTCGATGCAAGAGCAGCAAAAGTTACTCCGAGATCTCGAAGGTTGTCGTGTCCCGCGGACTTGCCCACACGGCAGACCGACGATGATTCATCTTTCCGTTGACGCGCTTGAACGCCAGTTCGGACGAAGAGGTTGAGTTCGAGTTGGGTATCATTCTAGCTTGCGGCTGTTCCCCGCGGGATGGGTAATTGCAGTCGAAAAATGCTGCCTTTTCCCAACTGGCTTTCAACTTCAATGTCTCCATTGTGGTTGCGGGCGATCCGTTTGGCGATCACCAAGCCCAATCCCGTGCCTTTGACATCGTTTTCCTGGTCCGGAACACGGTAAAAACGTTCGAAAATGTGGGGCAAGCTTTTTGCTGGAATACCATATCCGGTGTCTTCCACAGAGAACACAAGAGAGTCCTTGTCACGCTGCAGGGATAGCATAACTTGGCCGTTTTCGTGATTGTATTTAATCGCATTGGTGAGCAGATTCAACACAACCTGTTTCAATCGATTGCGGTCACCATGGACTGGATTGAGGTTGCGTTCGAAGTCGGTTTTCAAAGTTACTTTTCGCTCGTCGGCTTGAGGGCGAACAAGTTCCAAACATTCCACAACCAAGCCCTCGAGGTGAACGGGTTCCCTTTCGAATTTCGCTCGACCGGATTCCAGACGCGCCAATTCCAAAAAGTCGGTCGTCATTTCGTTAAGTCGCTGGACCTCGCCGAATATCGTCTTGCTGAGTTTGCCGCTTTGTTCCCGGGCGAGATCCGGTCGCTGCAAAAGATGCGCAGCTGCCAGAAGCGCGGCCAAAGGCGTTCTGAGCTCGTGCACCATTTCGGCGATCAGATCGCTCTGTTGGAATAATCGTGTGTTTTCGATGGCGATTGCGGCCTGAGCGGCAAGCGATCGAAGTATCAATTGATCGTCTTCAGTGAATGTTCCTTGTTCCTTGTTGAGCACTTCGATCACGCCGATGGTTTTGTCTTTGGTTTGTAAGGGTACACCGAGGATCGATCGGGTGAGAAAGTCCGTCTGCAAGTCGATGTCGGCGAAGAATCGGGAATCTGATTTGGTGTCCTCAACGAGTAGTGGTTCCTGGTTGGAGTAGATCCATCCTGCGATGCTGTTGTCCGTCGGTACTATGGACCGGCTGAACCCTTCTTTAAGTGGTCCGGTTGCCGCTTCGAAGTATAGGTGGTTGGTTTGTGAATCGTACAACAGAATCGACGAAGCTTCGCTGGTCGTTAGCTCACGCGCAACCTCGGCAATATGCTGCAGCAATGTCTCTTGATCCAGGGTGGAGACCAATTCCGAACTGACTTCAAGGAGACGCGCATAGCGTTTCAAGAGTCTTGGATAATTCCGGATTGCCGATTCATCTGTTGCTGAACGGGTTCTATTTGATTTATTCACCAAGCACTCCATCTGCAAGATTGGGAAGAATGGTTTCCACATCGTCGTGAAAAACGGCATCTGCGCGTTCATCAAGGTACGTGGGTGTGTGATTTACGATGATCAGCCTCGCTCCAGTGTTTAGTGGTTCGATGGGTAGCATGGCTGCGGGGGTCACTTGAAGTGACGACCCAGCGATGATGATCAATTCACTCTTGGAAAGCAGATTCTCAGCGGAAAGTACGACATCATAGGGTAGCTGTTCTCCAAAGAGAATTGCGTTGGGTTTGAGTACGCCGCCACATTTCGTGCAAAGCGGGACATCGCCGTTTCGTATAAACGCTTCCAGGATTCCTTCTGTATCAAACATCTCGTAGCAGGCGACACAGGTAGCCTGACGCAGATGGCCGTGCAATTCGAGTATGTTTATTGATCCAGCTCGATGATGAAGTGCGTCGATGTTCTGTGTGAGAATGCCGGCGAGATAACCGGCTTTCTCGAGGCGCGCAAGCGCAATGTGGGCAGAATTTGGTTTTGCATCCCGGATCAATTTAGCCAGCGGGTGAATCCAATCATAGAATTTGCTCGGATTATGACGAAAGGCAGTCAGCGAAGCAACTTCCATTGGATCGTATCTTTCCCACAAACCGGAATGGGGGGAACGGAAATCCGGAATGCCCGAAGGTGTCGATATGCCAGCGCCGGTAATCGCAACCGTACGTTTTGATTTTTTTAGAAGCGAAATCGCCGTACGAAGGAGCGGCTCAAGACCATCAAGCTTCACGACGGGTCTCAATTTGCGATACGTTCGAGGTGCTGGGAAAGGAATTTCGACAACTTGCGAATTTGATCGGATGCGAGGCTGTCCGGATGGGCGAGGATTAAAGGCTTCGAATCAGTGGCGGCTTGATAGGCCAAATCCGGTGCAGGGGAAACGATTCCAGCCAATTCGAGGTCAATTTCATTTTCAACCTGTCGCCATGGAATTTGCAGTTTTGAACGAACCCGGTTGATCAGCGCGAGATATATCTTTTCCCGCGAGATGCCATCTGAAGATAATTCTTGCAGGAGCGATCTTCCCAGGACATTGGACGGAAAGACAGGTTCGACTACGAGGATCAGGCGGTCGCAAAGTTTCAATATCGGTTTGATGTAGGGGTGCATCGAACATCCCAGATCGAGCACGACGGTTTTACACATAGAAGAGATATTCGTGACGATCGCTTCCATTTGTGCGACAGATTGCTCCAACTCAACATCGTTTGGCGCGTGGGATGAAATCAGCAGCCGAATTCCGGAAGCGTGGCTGATGATTTCGCTCTCGACAGATCGCAAATGGATGTCCTTTAATGATCGGTTCAACAAATTGGATATACCGGCGGAATTTGCAATTCCCAGCTCAAGAGCAACGGTTCCATGCCCGGGGTTGAGCTCAGCGAAAAGCACATCGTCGCTATCTTGTTGTAAGGCGATACTGACATTCAAGGCGAGTGTTGTGGTGCCGATGCCGCCACGTGCACCTAGAAATGCAATCGTCCTTGCTTTCTCCGATGGGGTAGTTGTTGTTTGTGCTGCCCGACTCAAAACGGCTTTTATGTGTGCAGTTAACTCAGCTGGATGAGTCGGTTTGGTTAAGTAGTCATCGACACCGGCCTCGAATCCGGCGACCTTGTCGTCGACCATAGTTTTTGCAGTGAACATGATGATTGGAATGTGCGCCAATGTTGGATCGGCTCTCAGTCGGTGCGTTACTTCATATCCATCCATGTCTGGCATCATGATGTCAAGCAGGATCAGTTGAGGCGTTTCTTCTTTGGCTCTTTCGATGCCTAGGGTTCCATTGCTCGCCACAATAATCTCGTAGCCATGGCGCTCGAGCATCAAGCCTACAAGCTTTAACGTATCAACGTCGTCATCAATGATGAGAATCTTTTCAGTCATTCCGGGTGCTCCATTTGGGATTTTTCCCCGGTTGATGGCAGTCTAGCATAAAGCGATATTGGAGGCAAGAAGTGATCTGGCATTGCGTTTGGAGTAGTGAATCCGGGATGCTATAATGCTCGAAGTTCATATTTTCCTTCGAGGCGGAGATGTACGTTGAATGGTGGGGTTATAATCAAGGATTGGATTTCAGGTTTCCATCATCGACGATCGGATATCTGATCGGAGGTGTTGCCCTGGCGATGCTGATCCTCCTGTATTACCGCCAGGTGCCACATGACTCACTCGCTTCGAGGAAGAGAACCGATCCATTCTGGGCGCGTCTCCCTTTTCTACTCATCGCTGCTCCTTTGTTGATCCAGGCATTTTTACTACGGTTTCCAATATCTGGAACGGAAACGTTTGTATTCCTGCCAGTAGAACTGCGCGGACCGGCCGTGGCGGTGTTCGGCGCAATCCCCTGGCTCATTGCCGGCGGCGTTCTGGGTGTCCGTCAGGCGATCCTGGTCGGTCTCGCTGCTGGAATCGTGCGGGGTGGTTTTGAGACCTTCAGTGCGCTGACTCCTGTTTTCATGGGATTACAGGCGGGTTTTGCCGCCTGGTTGATGCGTCGGGACGACACTGGATTGCAGGGACGTGTGCTGCGCAGTTCGTTTTTTAGTGGCCTTGCCAGCGGCGTGGTGTATATCTTTCTCCGTGGTTTCGATATTTTCGTGACGACGCAAGGTGACCTGTATCGCAGCATCGATATTACCCTTTCACTTCTTGATCTTACAGCACTGGCCGTGTTGGTTGAAGCAGCGATCGGCGGGGCATTTTGTGAGTTGATTCGACGACAGGCTCCCAAACTCTGGTATTCGCCATCTCGAGATGTCGCTGGTGGATTGGGCCAATCGCTGGCTTTGAGATTGAGTGCGATTTTGCTTTTCGTCGGGTTTGTCGCCAGCAGTGTGATCTTGATCGGTGATTGGGTTTCGGCTGAGCAGTCTGCCCGTGAAATCCTCACGGAGCATATGCAACAAACAGCCAGCCAGGCGAGCGGAAGCATCCCCTTTTTTGTCCACACAGGCAGAGAATTTAGCCGTCAACTGGCAGACGATCTCGCTGATCAAATGGCGTCAGGATCGTGGGCGGATGAACCCTCGAACGCACTCCTGCGTGCCTACACGTTCTTTGAAAGTTTGGAAGTATACGATCGCGAACTCGGCCTTGTCGTAAGCTATCCTGAATCTCCCAATACGACACCGTATTCCCAGGGTTTCCAATCCAATCTAGGCGCCGCATTGCGCGGAATTCCTTCGGAGACTCTCGAAATTGGTTCCGATGTTGGTACAACCACGCGTATGGCTTTCATCACCCCCGTACTCCCTGCCGATGATAATGGTGCAGTCGGTGTGGTGGTTGGCTGGTCATCCCTGGAATCCAATCTCATATTGACGCCGTTGATCCAAAGCTTCGAGCAATTTACCTATGGATCGGCATTCGTTACCGATGAGCAAGGGGATGTTCTCATCCGCTCGGGTAGTGGGTTGGAACATCGGGATTTCGACTTTCATTCGGACAAGGTCAACACCATCAATGTCGAATACACCCAGGATGGTACCAGGCGTTTGGTTTATATCGAGGCGATCGAAGAGTATACCTGGCATGTTGTTGTTATCGTGCCGCTCAGTGAAGTCCATCGTCAGGCGCTTCAAATTACACTGCGTCTAGGTGGTTGGTTGGTTGGGGTGGGATTCGTTTTACTTTGTGCCGTTTTTATCATCAGCCATCGATTGACACGCCCACTGCGGTTGATGGCAAGGATGGCGCAATCGATCGCTCGTGGAAATCTCGATCAACCCATACCGGCAAGCGGTGAGGATGAAATCGGCCGCTTTGCATCCTCATTCGAGATGATGCGCCGTAGCTTAAAAGCCAGGCTGGAAGAGATGGGTTTGTTGCTGGATGTGAGTCAGCGGCTTTCGACCAGTTTTGATCTTTCGGAGATGCTGCAGCCGATCTTGGAAGGTATCCGGCAGATCGCCACTGCGGATCATGTTCGTATTGTCTTAATTCCCACTCAGGAGAATGCCCCGGTCGTGAGCTTCTCGGCGGGAAATGATCCGGGCAATTGGGCGGTTCTGGATCGTCAAATTATTGCGTTAACAAAACACCGAGGTCGCTTCGTCTTGGAAAACCCGACTCGAGCCAGTGCAGTTCTCGAGCTGAAAGACCTGACCGAATCGATCGAAACATTGTCGGCTATCCCCATGAGACATGAAGATGAATTCGTAGGGGTCCTGTGGCTTGGGCATCAGATGCCGTATGTGATGACATCGGATGCGATTAATCTCTTGTCGATCCTGTCCGATCAATTGGCTGTGGCGATAACGAAGGTGCGCTTGTATCAGCGCGCAGAACACGAGCGTATGCAACTGGTTACCGTTCTGGAAGGCACACCGGCGGCAGTCATGATGGTAGATGCCGCAGGTCGGATTTCTCTCCTCAATCCAGCAGCGGACAGATTATTCGGGGTCAGTGAGCAGGAAAGTGTCGGGAAAGGCGTTGCGGAAGTTGTCGAAAACCCGGATCTGCGCACGATTCTGTTGGACCGGGGCATCACAGATCGCGCAACGGAAATCGAATTGGATTCCGGTCAGATTATGTTTGCCTCAATATCGGAAATCAAGTCCGAGCATGCCGACGCCTCGGGACGCATCTGTGTTTTGTGGGACGTGACGCATTATAAGAGACTCGACGCGTTGAAGTCGGAATTTGTTTCCACGGTCAGTCAGGATCTGCGTGCACCGCTAACGCTCATGCGCGGCTACACTACCATGCTCAGTATGGTGGGGGATGTCAATGAGCAACAAGATGAATTCTTACAAAAGATACTCAAGAGTATCGATCACATGAGTAAATTGGTCGACAATCTGTTGGATTTAGGCCGTATTGAAGCCGGAATGGGTTTGAGCGTCTCGAGTATCCATGTCGAGTCGTTGATCAAAGACGTAGTCGAATCCTATCGACCACAAGCTGTGACCAAACGCGTTGCCATAGGAATCGAATTAATGGACGGTATGCAAGCTGTCGATGCTGATTCTGCGTTGCTGCGCCAAGCGATATCGAACCTGTTGGATAATGCGTTGAAATTTACGCCAGCCAACGGTCGTGTGACGGTTCGTGCGGAACAGCGGAACGGCGACCAGCTCATCACAGTGGCTGACAGCGGTGTGGGCATTGCGCCAACCGATCAGGCGCGCTTGTTCGAAAAATTCTATCGGGCTGGAAGTGCTGATGTACTCCACGAGCAAGGCTTGGGTTTAGGCTTGGCCATCGTCAAGTCGATCGTTGAACAACACCATGGCCGGATTCAGGTGGAAAGTAGGCTCGGTCAGGGAAGCACGTTCACCATCATCATTCCACGAAAGTCTCCCAATACAAATCCGTAGATTATTGCCACAATCCATTTTACCTGGCGTGTGAAATGCGATGCTTCATACCGGGACGTCGAACTGACGGTGGTTTCTGTGCTATAATGTCCCCCAATAATAAATCAATGGATCACCGGGAGGAGTAAACAGCCAGGCGCTGATAGAGAAGGAGCGGCCGCAGGCTGAAAGCCCCCAGAGTGGCAGCTGTTGAACGTCGCCCGGAGTGAACGCCGAAGAAAACCTTTCACGAAAAGGTAAGTAGAACGGCGCGGGAAAGCCCGTTACAGCGGACCCCTGATATTGGTCGGGGAATGAGTGCACCGGGAATTCAAACCTGGTGAAGAGAGGTGGTACCGCGGAGGCGCAGTCCTTCGTCCTCGAGGACGAAGGATTTTTTTGTTCTGGTAGAAGATAAGAATCATTGAAAAAGAAATCGCTTGTTGCACGCAGCAGAGACGGCATCCTTCAAGAGGAGTAATGCATATGGGAATTGATGACCTTCCAAAAACGTATGATTTCGATCAGGTGGAGGAACGTCTCTATTCGTGGTGGGAGACGAATGGCTTCTTTAAACCCCGCATCGATCCGGATCAGAAACCGTTTGTGATTTCGATCCCACCGCCGAATGTCACCGGAGAACTCCATCTGGGCCATGCGATGTTCGTGGCCATGGAAGATCTCATGATTCGCCACAGTCGCATGAAAGGCGTGCCGACTCTCTGGGTCCCTGGCTCGGATCATGCTGGAATAGCCACCCAGCTTCAAGTCGAACGGCAGCTTAGAAAAGAAGGCACAAGCCGAAAAGAGGTCGGTCGAGAAGCGTTCATTCAACGCGCCTGGGAATGGAAAAAGGAATACGGCGGTATCATCACACAGCAGCTGCGCCGCTTGGGCGCTTCCTGTGATTGGGGCAGGGAGCGATTTACGCTTGATAATGGTCTCTCGAAGGCAGTACGCGAGGCTTTTGTGCGGCTTTACGAAAAGGGGTTGATATACCGGGGGACCTATCTCATCAATTGGTCGCCCGGTTTGCAGACTGCGGTCAGCGATCTTGAAGTGGAATATTCCGAGGAGCAGGGGATGTTGTATTACTTCAAATACCCTGTGGCAGACTCGGAGGACTTCATTCCCGTGGCAACGACGCGTCCGGAGACTATTCTGGGGGATACGGCAGTCGCTGTCCATCCGGACGATACGCGCTACAAGCATTTGCTGGGTAAGCATTGTGTGGTGCCGATATTGAATCGCGTCATTCCGATCATCGAGGACAGCTATGTAGATATTGAATTCGGGACTGGTGCGTTGAAAATCACTCCAGGTCACGATCCAAACGACTATGAAATTGGATTGCGTCACGAATTGGATATCATCAACGTTCTCAATGCGGATGCCACAATGAATGAACATGCCGGACCCTATCAAGGCTTGGACCGGTTCGAATGTCGGGAGAAATTATGGGCCGACATGGAAGCCGCTGGTATCACAATCAAAACCGAGCCCTATCTCATGCAGGTGCCCCGTTCGCAGCGCGGCGGCGAGATCGTGGAACCGATGGTTTCCACGCAGTGGTTTGTGCGTATGCAGCCACTGGCCGAAAAGGGACTAGAGGTGGTGCGAGACGGCAAGATCAAAATCGTACCAGAGCGATTCACGAAAGTGTATTTCAATTGGCTGGAGAATATTCGCGATTGGTGCATCTCACGGCAGCTATGGTGGGGCCATCGCATTCCAGCCTGGCACTGCCGTGAATGTGGGGAGATCACCGTGGCACGGGAAGACCCCGATCGATGCGCCCATTGCAATGCGGCGACGATCGAACAGGATCCGGATGTGCTCGACACATGGTTCTCCTCCGGCCTGTGGCCTTTTTCGACGCTGGGATGGCCAGAAGATACCGAAGACTATCGCTATTTCTACCCAACGAAGATGATGGAAACAGGGTACGACATCCTTTTCTTCTGGGTGGCGCGTATGATCATGATGGGTTTGGAGTTTACCGGAGAACCACCCTTCGACACTGTGTACCTGCATGGTCTGGTGCGCGACGAGCATGGCCGCAAGATGAGCAAGACTCTGGGCAATGTGATCGATCCGTTGGAGGTCATGAACGAATTTGGTACGGACGCGCTTCGATATACGCTGCTCACAGGCTCGACGCCCGGAAATGACATGAACCTCAGCCTGCAGCGGGTGGAGGCCAATCGGAATTTCGCCAACAAGATCTGGAATGCCGGCCGTTTCGTGGTCATGACGTTGTCGAAAACCGCAGGCATGCAGGGTGATTCAATCGAACCAACCTCCGCCGATCGTTGGATCAGCGGACGACTCGCCTCACTCATCGAAGATGTGGATCGTCTTTTCGCGTCTTATCAATATGGCGAAGCGGGTCGGCAGATCTATGGTTTCTTCTGGAGTGAATATGCCGATTGGTACCTTGAAATTGCCAAGCTGCAGGTGCGAAAGGGCGGCGCGCGTGCCTGGCATACCGCTAAGATCCTGGTCCAGGTATTGGACGCTTGTTTGCGATTGCTGCATCCGTTCACCCCGTTCGTAACCGAAGAGCTTTGGGGAAAATTGAAGGCGGCTTGCATCCAACACGGAGGCGGATTTGGTTTTCAGCCGGAATGGGAAGATGCCCTTATCGTGGCGAACTGGCCGCGGATGGCGCCCATATCCGATGCGGATAAGAAAGTAATGAATCGTTTTGACCTCTTGATGGACGTTGTGCGCGCGATTCGGAATGCGCGTTCGGAGCAGGGAATATCGCCCGAAACGAAAATCGCGATCACTTTCAACGCAGGGTCAATGGCAGATCTTTTGGAAGAGCAGCAGGATTCCGTCGCGGCCTTGGCGGGAATCGATCCGGAACGAATGGAAATTCACAAGAAACTGCAGTCGCCACCTTCCAACGCTGTTCCCCTTGTGGTCGGTCGTGTAGAAGCCCACATCTCGTTGGAGGGCGTGATTGATGTTGCCGCGGAGCGCAGCCGTCTGAAGCAAGAATTCCAGGAAGTCGAATCCCAAATCGAGCGTCTGGAGAAACTATTGGCCGGTCCGTTTTCCGAACGTGCACCTGGTGATGTGGTTCAAAAAGAGCGGGATCGACTTCAGGAATTCGTTCAAGCGGCTGAGAAGATCAAGATCCAGTTGGAACGTTTGGCACAAGATTGAAATCGAATAAATCTAGATCTCCAACATCTTCGGATTACTTATCACCCGGACATCCAGAAAAGGCATGTCTGCCTTTTGCTGCCGTCATCCCGGGTTTGCTGTTTATTCTCCTCGTCGACATCGCCGCGGTTTTGGATCTGGGTGGTGTGTTCCAACCCTATTTGGCGACATGGTCACTGATCATTGCTGTCCTTCCCTGGGGTATGCTGCTCTTGTTCCGTCAAACACCGACAGTCTTTGGCTACACGCGTAAGCGCGGGCTCGCGATCTTCGGCTGGGGAATGCTGGCGGGTGCGATTTGGCGCGGATTGAGCATGGCTTTTCTGTATTGGGTCCAGAGCGATGGAACTCAAGTGGGTTGGCATGTCACTGGATTGATGGGGATGTTGTTTTGGATTCCCTTCGTGGAAGAAACCTTCTTCCGTGGCTATATCGGTGCTTCGCTGGTGCGCAAATTCGGCCGTTGGCCGGGAATTTTGATTCAAGCTGTACTCTTTAGTCTCCATCCGGCGCATTGGAGTCAAGGGTTTTTCGATGTCCTGAGTATATTTTCCTTCGGTATATTATCCGGTTGGCTCTATGATCGCTATCGATCGATTTGGGCGCCTTGGGGCGCGCATGCGCTGGCCAATGTTTTGCCACACATCTTGCGTGGATTGGTTGTGTAATCCCTATCGTAATTCTCATCCGAAATTGTCTTTAACCTGATTGAAAACATCGAACCGCATACAGTCGATTCAAACAAGCAGTGGTGACTTGGTGTGATATACTCTCGTTCTTGGAGGTGTAATGCGACGGGGCGGTCCTGATTATTTACGTTGGATATCGATCGGCTTGTTGTTGACGGCAGTCATCTTTATCTTCTATGAATTAATTGCTTTCAGCCGGCAACGGGCACATCTACCGCAGGGGTTGAGCATAGGTGGTGTTTCCGTCGGCGGCTTTTCCCAAACCGAGGCTGTCGAACGAATCCTGCAAACGTACGGTACGCCAGTTGAATTACATTACGATGACCAGATCATACACTTGCAGCCGGCAAGTGTCGGTTTCCGCCTGGACACAGAAGTCATGCTGGCTGCGGCTGAATCGGTGCGCACAGGAGACGATTTCTGGTCTGGCTTCATGGATTTTTTGTGGAACCGGTCGGGTGAGGAAGCAGCCATTCCTTTGCGTGCAGAATATTCCATTTCACAGCTTGAATTCGTTTTAACGGACATCGCAGCTCGTTATGACGAACCTCCATATTTTGCGGCGCCCATTCCAGGAACACCTAACTTCAATCCCGGCAAACCCGGACGCGTGCTTGATATCGATCGAGCAGTGCGCTTGATCGGTGAGATTCTCATGTTACCCCACTCTCGGGTCGTCAACCTGCCGGTTATTGAGGATGTTCCCCCTAGGCCTACATTAGGAACACTCGAGATATTGCTCAAGCAAATCGTGGATGCTGCGGATTTTGATGGTCTCATGGATCTTTTTCTGGTGAATTTGCGCTCAGGAGAAGAATTGCATATCGCCTACTTGAATGGTGAGGACATCCCGAAAGACCCCGATGTTGCTTTTGGTGCCGCTTCGGTTATCAAGATCGGCATTATGACCGCATACTTCGTGGAGTCTGATGAGCCCTTTGGTGAAGAGGCGGACGATCATATGTTTGACATGATCACTCGCTCTGGCAACGATTCGTCGGACTGGTTGATGCAAGAAATTGGTGATGAACTTGGCCCTCTTGTAGTCACGGATACGCTTCAATCGTTGGGTTTAGAGAATACTTTTATTGTGGGGTATTTTTACCTTGGTGCACCTTTCCTACTCAATATCAGTACACCAGCCAATCAGCGTACGGATATCAATACAGACCCTGATAAGTATACGCATACAACGCCATCCGATATCGGGATGTTGTTGATGGATATTTATCATTGTGAGAGCGGCGGCGGAGCACTGCTTGCCGTTTATCCCGATCAAGTAACCCCGCAGGAATGCAGCCGCATGATGGATTTGCTCGCGCAAAATAAAATCGGCTACCTCATCGAGGCAGGTGTCCCGGAGGGTACCCAAGTAGCCCACAAGCATGGCTGGCCGAGTTCGCCATTCCAGATGCTGGGTGACGCAGGTGTGGTCTATACGCCCGGCGGGGATTACGTCTTTTCACTTTTCTTGTATGATGATGAGGAAATGTTTTGGGATCCGACATCGCAGATGTTCGCCGATATCTCACGTGCGGTCTATAATTATTTCAATCCGCCGGTCGAGTGAAATCCTGACGCACAAATTCCATTCGTAAAATACGTGAATTGGAAAAGGAAAATAAAAGGGCGCAGTGCAATCTGCGCCCTGTTTTCAATTGTAAGTGTTCGGTCTTGTTATAACCCGTTGCTATCTACCATTATCGATTTAATAATCGTCCTCTCTTTCGAGGTCGTATTCATCGTCGTATTCAAACTCGTCATCGTCAAATGCCCAGTCCAATTCCAACGGGGATACGCCTACGACCATAAGGTATGCTCCGCATTGTGGACAACTGACCTGTTGTCCTTCTCTGGGGTCTCGTTCAACCGTGATCTTCGAATCACATTCTGGACAAAATGCGTGTGTCATGGAAAACCTCCTGACGAGAAATGCGTTTCGCCCGCATCATACGCAGAACACATGGAAATTGTGTCTAAGGAATATAAAAAATATGTATAAAATTCTCAGATTGTGTAACAAAATGGTATTAATCCGGGTCGATATCGAAAAGGTAGCCCATGCCCGCAATTGTGTGGATGAACTTGGGTGAAGAAGGATCCTGTTCGATTTTACCTCGCAGCCGACTTACGAGACCTCGCACCAATTCCCGATTCCCTTTTTCGCTGTATCCCCATACGCGTTCGACGAGAACATCTGTTGGGATGGCCAGTCCACGGTTGGTCATCAGAACGTATAGCAGCTGAAATTCCAATTGTGTAAGCCGCTGTGGTTCTTTCCCATGGACACGCACAGTGCGGGTGGATGGGTTGAGGGCGATTGAGTCAAGATCCAACATCGGGGTTGCCAACAGGGGAACAGCACGAGCCCTGCGAAGTATGGCGAGGGCGTAGGAAGTCAGCACACCAGGATGGATGGGCATGGGTAACACGAGATCGGCGCCGGTATTGATCAATTCCACAGTCTCCGCATTCGTGATCGTTTCTGTGATCATAATGATGGGGACTTCGCTTATACTGCGGATGGACGTAACATCTTTGAGTGTATTCTTGATATTCGTGTTTACGATGACCAGCAGCGCCGCGGGCGCTTCCGTCCAATTGCTGATCACAGACTGCGGATTTGTTTTTTGAGTGACCTTCATTCCTGCTTGTCGCAGGATAAAGGCAATCATATCTCGTTCCTGAACGTCTTGACTGATGATAATGGTTTCCATTGGTTTCTCTTTTTATTCCCGGGTGATACCCGGTTTCGTTTTCATCACAGGAATGGTTTTAAAGTATTGCTAAGGCGTTGGCGAAAAATCTTATACCCAGGTACATCATGAATCCGCCCGTTATGAAGATCAAAACACAGTATGTCCTCTGACTCAACCATCGGCCTCCACTACTCGTCACTGCGGCAAGCGTCGTATCCCATGCGAAGTCAGCACTGATGTGGCCAATATAAAAGACTGCAACGGCTAAAGCGCTGATCGCTTTGATTTGCGCGAGATATCCGGCCGCAACTGTGACCCACCACATGTACCAGAAGGGGTTCGAGAGAGTCGTCATCATTCCCAATACAATGAGTGCTGTAGTTGATTTTGTCGTATCGGTTTGATTGGGCTGCGGAAGTTGTAAGTTGTTCTTCCACACAGCGAAAATGTAATTGGCTCCAATCCAAAGCAAGATGAGGCTTCCACCAATAGAAATTGCCACGAGCACAGCGGGGTTTTGCATGGCAACAGAAAGACCCAGGCTGATCAAGATGAGTATTGCAAGCTCCAGGAGGGAATGGCCGACAGCAATGAGCAGTCCTGTCCGCCAGCCAGAGCGTGGCGCCTCGCTCAGAATTGCTGCAGTTACCGGACCAGGTGATATGACCGCGGCGAAAGAGATGAACAGTGAAAATTGAAAAATAGAAAGGACGTCGTCAGCAACCATGCTTGACTTCTTGATATTCTCGGTGTCCTATTGTAGTCGAAAATTACGAATTGTCTTTGATGAAACGCGTGAGGTCCGGAAAGATCAGTTTGTCCAGCTTTTCATTCTCAAGCGTGGAATTATTGACGACTTCAAAGTTCCGGTGTACTTCGCGCAGTGCACGCACCTGCCAGGCAGGAGGGGATTGAGAGAAAACGCCGAGGCAGACGGTTTTCTTGCCCGGAATGAGCAACAGTGCTGAACCGTCTTCGATTTGTGTGGCGAACATGCGTGAAGATTTTCCTTCTTCTTCAGCAGCGCCGAAGGTTCCCATCAGTCCCATGGCTTCTTCGGCCGATGTGGGCATATCGCCTTCAATAAAAATACACTCTAGGGAATTGATCTTGTACAAACCCACCGCATGACAGGATGCCTCGTTGAGCTGCATGAGGTAGCTTGTTTTTCCTTCTTCCAGGACAACTTGCCAGCGGTCGCTTTTCGGATGCATTTTGTTCATCCGTAAAGCAACTTCACGTTGCTGCATGTAATGTCGTCGAACAGCCCGGTATTGCGATGCGTTGATTCTTCCCTGCTGGTAATCCTGTTCGAGACGAGAAATTTTTTGTCCGAGTGCTGCAAGACTCTGTTTCAAATCCTGCGGCAAATCTTCTTCTACGACTAATTCTTCTTCCGTTATCGCATCGGGGATATTATCTGTTGAAACCACATCCGGGGGGAGAGGATGTATCGTGGAAGGTTCTTCATCTACGAAAGGAGCCGCCTCTTCCCCATCCATCTTAGAGACGCGTTGTTCCCATTCACGAAGGAGCTCTCGAGCAGCTCTCAGTTGTCCTTCGCTAATGGAACCATCACAGAATGCGATCGCGGCGGAGAGGAACTTCTCTTGTGCACGCACGAGCCAATCCAGGGCTTCTTGATATTCGGGGCTTTCTACCTTTGATGCGGCTCGCTTCGCTTTCTTTTCGGTCTTTTGCGCCTTTTCCGTCATGGCGCTCATAATGGTATCCGAAGCGCCTCCCATGCGCAACCATAGTAGCATGTGGGGTGACGGAAATGTCAGATGACGGTTGTACCATGAACCCATCTTGCTCTATGACGGAGCGTCCTGGATGCGGTATACTCAACGCTGTAATTTTTCGTGATTATTGAGCGTACGCTCTGCGGAAAATGAAAAACACGTCATCATCAAGAAGGAGTCTTGCATGATCTCCCGGAAATTGTTCCTGGCGATCCTTATTTTGATAACAGCTCTCATTGCATCGTGTGGCAATGCAGGAACATCAACGCGTTCAGCTGAAGACGTAATTGCAGCTGCACAGGCATTCGCAGAGCTTACGCGTGCGGCAACGCAGCTTACTGCGCCCCCGACAGAGGCTCCGCCCACCGCGACTTCCACACCTCCGGGTCCAACATTCACACCAACGACAACAGAAGGTCCACCCATCGTAGAAGCGGACTACAACGCGTACGTGCGCAACGGTCCGGATGAAACATTTGAATTCGTCGACTACTTTCTCGATGGGCAGAGCGGTGAAGTGATCGGCCGCTATGAAAACGTGGAGTACAATCCACCAACCTGGTGGTATATCCGGCGCATCGACCAGGGCAAGGACGGTTGGGTTTGGAGCGGCGCCTGTACATTCTATGGTAATGAGAGTGGAATTCCTGTGATCAGTGTGGATTTTACACCAAGTCCGGAGAATGAGTGACCGCTTAATCGGCAGATGCCAGTTCATCCGATGGATACAAGCAGGGTGGCGAAACGCCGCCCCGTTTGTTTTTCAGGAGGACATCACAACAGGAGATGAGTAAAGAGAAGACCCAGCCAGGCAGCTGCGGACCAGTAGGCGATGTATTCGAAAAAGGAAAAGAGGATTACGGGGAAGGGATTCAAACCTTCCAGCCAGGGTACTTTCTCCAACACGTGCAATCCATACACGGCGAAGATGTGTTCCGCAGCACCCTCCAGTCCACCGAGGAAGGCAAAAACCAGGATCAAGCGGTTCTCGAAGACGAGGGCCATCCGCCATAAACCCATTCCAATTGCAGCGTATAGCAGTATGTTAAGCGGGGATACAGAACGCATCCAATCAGAGTAAATGTATCGATAGTAGATTTGCCAATAGCGTCCCATGAACAACAAGGTCATGATCCCCCAAAAGATGGCAGAACCGAGTGCGATGGATTTGACAGCGACTGAGAAACGCTCATCCGAAAAAAGAAAAAGAAGGGGGGTTAATAATAGGCAAGCGATTATTGCGAAGATCAATGTGCTTAGCCAAACATCACGTTCGGATAATTTATGGTCCATCTGACGATACGATCCATTTAATCGTGCGTTGTGAAATTGTGTCTTTCCCCTACTTAATAAGTGTCCCTGGTTTTGCACCCAGGAGTGCATTTCCGATCGAGTCCGGCGCTTCACCTGAAAATATGCGTACTTCGATATCCGAGCTTAGGCTCGCGATTTCTAATCCAGCTTCCACTTTCCCGCGCATCCCACCGGTTACATCAGTGGCTTGCGCGCCTCCCAGGCCGATATCTTCGAGATCCTTGGCTTTAATAGAACGAAGGATTTTTTCTGATTCTGGGTAGTTGGAGTATACGCCCTTTTCGATGCCTGCGATCAGCACTCGGGAGGGTTGAAGGTGTTGCGCCAGGAAGGCGAAGACGGTTTCTGTGGAAACGATCGCTGCGCCTTGTATGCTGTCAAAGGCAACATCCCCATACACCACAGGGATCAGGTTGGCTTCGATGGCGTCGATAATCGGTTGATACGCCATTTCCTGGATCGTGCCAGCCGCACAAATCGTACTCGCCGAGGGCGGAAATGTAATCACGGGGAGAGCTTCGTTTATTAGGAAATCGACTACCATGCGGTTGAGTCGTTGTGCGGAAGCCCACACTTGGGCAAAACCCTGCCACTCGGAAGTGGTCGCGGCCCCGCGATTGGTCGCATATTGGGCTGCTGCGGTGTGTCCAAAAGAACCAGATCCATGGCCGAGCAGGAGGCGCAGATTAGGATTTGTCGCTTTTGCTCGAGCGATTTCCATCGCCGTTCGCTGCAGAATGAGGTACCGGACAGTCTCGGCCTGATCTTTGTCCGTAATGAGAGAGCCACCAAGTTTTAAGAAGATCATGCTTACACCTTTGTTACCCCCGTCCACACGGCACCGGCTTCACGCAGGGCGTTTACGATCCTCGTGCTGGCTGTCGGTTGGACGAGTGTGATGATGATACCACCAACTCCGGCACCGGATAATTTCGCTCCATAAGCGCCGTGATCTCGTGCTGTCGTCAGCAGGCCAGAAATGGTTTCAGAGCTGACTCCGAGCTGCTCAAGCAGCTGCTGATTTTCGTCCATCAATATGCCGATGGATTTCACGTCGCCCGCTGCGATGGCCGATTTCGCCCGTTCAGCGACTTGCCCGATATGATTAAAAATGGTGTCGAATGTTGGCCGATTCTGCTCCCAGGCGTTGCGTAAATTCCCGACGATCTGGCCGGTGTTTGATGGCAAACCGGTATCGGCAAGAATGAAAGTCAATTCGCCACTGATCGAAAGGCGTTCCGGCTGGTGTCCGCGGATGAAATAAACCGGCTGATCGTATATGATCACCGTGTTGTCGATGCCTGATGGCGTACCGTGATGGATTTTTTCCACCTCATAGACCAACTCCGACTGGCGCTCAAGTTCGAGGGGTTGCTCGAAATGTTGGCATAAGGCGCGTACGATAGCAGTGGATACGGCAGCCCCCGATCCGAGGCCAGACGCGACGAGGATTTCAGATGACACCCGCACTTCGATGGCGGGAGATGATTGTGCGTGGATTTCGTCCAGGGTTAATTCGACAATTTTGCGGAGCGGATTTTCCTCGTCGGCTTCGTGTAGCCAAGCATGATAATGAATGTCAGGCGCGTGAAGCCGCACGTGTCCGCGGGGTGCATCCGGAATGATGTTAATTTGGGCAGTGACTCGGAGTTGGCGGAGGGGAAATGCGATCGCTGGTTGCCCATAGACGACCGCGTGCTCGCCGAACAGGATAAATTTTCCCGGAGCAGTTGCGCGGGTCATGATCCCGGATAGAGGATGCCAACAGAAGTCAATCCCCAGAGGAAAATAGTCATCAGGAGCGGCCGATCGGAAAACACGAGTTCTTCCGGCGCGCCTCCGGCATCCTCGATGTTAACCAGATATAGGTAACGGAAGATTCCATAGATGACAAACGGGATGGTCAACATCATGAGATGGTTATTGGGGAGGTTTTCGGCGGAGAAGGTATAGAGTGAATATGCAATGACGGTTGTGCTGGAAACGATGATGATCAATTGATCGAGAAAAGGAACTGTGTAGTGGTCAAAGACGCGTCGATGGGTGTTCGCGCCTTCAGCAAGCAGCACCAACTCCGAACGACGTTTGCCCAGGCCAATAAATAAGGCCAGGAGGCTTGTGCAGACGTAAAGCCACGGGGAAAATCGTTCTACAGTAATTAATGCTACGCCGGCGCCAACGCGCAAAACGAATCCCGAGGCCAGCACGAGAACATCGATGATGGGAACGTGTTTGAGCCAGAAGGAGTAAAAAAAATTCATGATCAAATAAATCGAAATGATAATGCCGAAATAAGTGTTGAGCGCAAAGCCCGCTCCAAGCGCCACAATGAGAAAAATGGCGGCCATGATCCGCCCAACGGTGAGCGATAGTGCTCCGGATGCCATCGGCCGGAACCGTTTCGTGGGATGCAGGCGGTCTTGTTCCAGATCTGCAAGATCGTTAATGAAGTAAACGGCACTGGCCCCGATACCAAGCAAGAAGAATCCCGTGACGGTTGTGAGAAGCGGTTCCAGGGTTAAAAACTGCTTATCAAAAATAAGTGCGGCAAATATAAAGCCGTTTTTCAGCCACTGCTTGGGACGCATTGTCTTGATAATGGACTTAATCATGTTGGCGATGATAGCAGGTTCCAAATCTACAAGCAAGTAGAATTGATGATGGATAGTCTGCATAACTTGTGTACAATCTGGATATGAGCAAGCAGGAACGTATCGATACTATCCTCGCGGAGAAAGGTCTGGTCGAAAGCCGTTCTCAAGCGCAGCGTTTGATTATGGCAGGCCAGGTACGTGTCGAAGGACAGGTGATCCACAAGTCATCGAGACGCGTGGCACGAAATGCGCAGATCGAGATCGAATCGCTGCCTCAATATGCCTCTCGCGGTGGGGATAAATTGGCAGCCGCTTTGGATCGCTACCCGATCGACGTTGTCGACAAAGTCTGTGCCGACGTTGGGGCGTCAACGGGAGGATTTACAGACTGTTTGCTGCAAAATGGCGCTGCGCGGGTTTATGCCATCGATGTCGGGAAGGGGATTTTACATTGGCGCCTGCGAAAGGATACTCGCGTCGTGGTGATGGAAAAAACCAACGCGCGTAAGCTGGAGTCACTCCCGGAGCTTGTGGATTTGGCTACGATCGATGCTTCATTTATCTCCCTGCGCACGTTAATGCCCGTGGTTTGCGGATGGCTTAAACCACGCGCAGATTTGCTCGCCCTCATCAAACCGCAATTTGAAGCCGGGAAGAAAAAGGTCGGCAAGCAAGGCGTCGTACGGGATGCGGCGATCCATCGGGAAGTCGTTGAACGCGTGGTTTTTACTGCGGGAGCGCTGGATTTATCGCCGCTTGGGGTTATGCGTTCGCCACTGCGTGGGCCCAAAGGCAACGTTGAATTTTTCCTTTGGTGTAGAAACGAAGCCACGGAAAAGGCATTCGAAATGCCAGAGGATCTTTTTCTGCCAGATTGAATTTAGGGATCCTATCTAACGCCAATGGTATAAGCCTTATCAATATTTCTGTGCCTATATCTTGGTACTGTCCCTGCTGGTGCCTCTCGGTTATACTTTTGTCTCGATGAAGATGGATACTGTTCGAAGCAGTGTAACCCGATGAGTACGGAAAACATCCGTAACTTCTGTATCATCGCGCATATTGATCATGGGAAATCAACCCTGGCTGATCGTCTGCTGCAAATAACCGATACTATTCCTGATCGTGAGATGACAGACCAGGTCCTCGACAGTATGGATTTGGAACGCGAAAAAGGCGTTACGATCAAAGCCTCAGCCGTGCGCATGGAATACAAAGCGACGGATGGAAGATCATACGTACTCAATTTGATCGATACCCCAGGTCACGTTGACTTCGGCTATGAAGTCAGTCGTGCCATGGCGGCTTGTGAAGGCGCGATCTTGGTGGTGGATGCCAGCCAGGGGATCGAGGCGCAAACCCTGGCTAATCTCTATCTGGCGATTGAATCAAATCTAGAAATCATTCCGGTGATCAACAAGATCGATTTGCATGCTGCCCGGCCGGAGGAGATCGCAGACGAGATTCATGCGTTGACCGGCACCCCGAAGGAAGAAATCCTGCAGATTTCGGCCAAGCAAGGGGAGAACGTTCAAGCCGTGATCGATGAAATTATCGCCAAAATACCTACGCCGGCGGCGAATCACGATAAAGCATTGAGAGCGCTTATCTTCGACTCGCATTACGATTCATACAAAGGCGTTATCGCCTACATCCGAGTTGTTGATGGATCACTGCAAGCGCAGGATGAAATTCGCTTGATGGCATCTGATACGAACTTTACACCGATGGAAGTGGGTGTGTTTACGCCCAATATGACGCGAACCACATCCCTTTCTGTCGGTCAAGTCGGGTATGTGGCTACGGGTTTGAAGTCGCTTCGTGAATGTCGCGTGGGCGATACGATGACTCTAACGAAAAACCCCGCGAAGGAATCCTTGCCAGGTTACCAGTTGCCGAAACCAATGGTGTTCGCAGGATTCTATCCCAGTGAGGGTGAGGCATATCAAAATCTCAAGCAAGCCATTGAGAAATTACAGCTCAATGATGCGGCGTTGGTGTTCGAGCCTGAGACTTCGCAGGCTTTGAATTTCGGTTTCCGCTGCGGTTTTCTTGGACTTTTTCACATGGATATTGTTCAAGAACGACTGGAACGTGAGCATGATGTCAGTATGATCGCAACGGCTCCATCGGTTGAATACGAAGTCGCACTTCGCGACGGTGATGTGATCCGTATTGATTCCCCGGCCGAGTTGCCGGACATTGGTGAAATCGACGAAATCCGTGAACCCTGGATGCGTATCCAGGTTTTTTCCCCGGAGCGATATTATGGTGCCATCTCCGAACTGGTAACTAAGCGCCGTGGTGAATTCGTCGAGCAGGAATTCCCCACGCCAGAGCGAATAGTTTTACACTTCGATCTTCCGCTGGCTGAGATGATTGTGGATTTTTTCGATTTGTTGAAATCTCGCACACAGGGTTATGCTTCTTTGGATTATCAATTACTGGGGTATCGTGCTGGTGATTTAGTCAAATTAGAAGTTCTGATCAACAACGAGTCTGTCGATGCGTTGGCTCTGATCGTACATCGAAGCGCTGCGTATGCCAAAGGGAAAGCGCTGGTGGCAAAACTAAAGAAACTCATCCCCAGGCAGCAATTTGCCGTTCCCATTCAGGCATCGGCAGGTGGACGCGTGATCGCGCGAACGAATGTGAGCGCGCTGCGAAAGAACGTGTTGGCCAAATGCTATGGGGGCGATGTCACGCGGAAAAGGAAATTGCTGGAAAACCAGAAACGTGGCAAGAAACGTCTCAAGCGCGTTGGCAACATTGATATTCCCCAGGATGCATTTATGGCTGTACTCCGTCTGGGGGATGAATGAGTATCTTCCAGTCTGTGAAGATTGAGTTGTATGCTGGTGGGGCTTGAATGAACAAAAGATCTCCACGAACCTACATTGGCATATTCATTGGGTTGAGCATCAGCGTTGTCGCATTGCTGCTTGTAATTCGTTGGGCGGGCTTCAAGGCACTGAAAGAAGCCCTAACAACCATCCGGCTTCCCTTCATTTACCTGGCTTTGGTTACGTTCTTGCTTTCGATGTTTTTCCGTGTTGTTGCCTGGCGGATTCTACTTCAACAGTCGGTATCGATCTGGCGCGTATTTACGGTGCTGAATCAGGGCTATCTTATTAACAATGTTCTTCCATGGCGGCTGGGCGAGTTAGGTCGGGCGATTCTGCTTGGGCGCAGACCCAATCTTTCCGCGCAGGGAGTTCTTGCCTCGATATTCGTCGAAAGACTCTACGATATTGTCATTGCCCTCGGCTTCTTCGCTGCGCTTATCCCCTTCGCGGTCGGGCTGCCGGGTATTTCCCGGAGTGTATTCTTTGCCGTCGCTGTGATCGCCATCGCAGCATTTGGCCTTTTTTTGTTGCTGCGGTATCCACACATTATTCTTCGGGTGGTTGATATCCTTCCAGGCGGGAGAGATCGCTGGGGAAGGCATTTCGATCGTTTCCGAGAAGGTCTGCAGACGATTCGCAGCCCGCGGATTGTTTGTATGAGTCTGTTTTTTCTCCTGATCAGTTGGTTTTTAGCGGGATTTCAGTATTGGTTTGTTCTAAGGTCCATCGTGCCAGAAGCGCAGATTCATTGGGCGTTTTTCATGCTAACCATTACAATGCTGGGCGTCACAATTCCCTCCTCGCCTGGTTATGTGGGCGTCTTTGAGGCAGCCGGGGTCTTAGCGTTATCGGCTTTTATTGTCCCCGAAGGTCAAGCATTGGCAGCAACCTTGGTCCTGCATGCGATGGTTTACGTCATTTCCTCGGCGATTGGTGCGCTTGCTTTCATTGGTGAAGGCGAAGCGCTGTGGCGTATCCTTCTTCAAGCACGTGAGCGTTTTCTGCTCCAGACGAAGAATTCGGTGGAATGAATGCGTATCCTCACCAGTCTTTATTACTATCGTCCCCATTTCTCCGGTCTGACGGTCTATACGGAGCGTTTGTCTCGCTCGCTCGCCGCCAGAGGGCACGATGTGACCATTCTGACTTCACGGTACGACCGCAATCTGGCTTCGCTTGAACCATTGAATGGGGTGCAGGTTCGGCGGGTAAACGTTGCGGCAACGATCAGCAAAGGTCCGATCATGCCATCCATTCCCTATTGGGCTGTACGTCTGATCCCCCGGCATGATGTCGTTCATCTGCACGTACCGCAATTGGACGCTGCGTTTTTCGCCATGTTGGCAAAACTGTACCGGAAACCGGTCGTACTCACGTATCATTGCGATTTGAATTTGCCTCCAACACCGGTTAACTGGCTTGCAAACCAGGCTTCGCGCTTTGCCAACAGCATCTCGGCAGCGTTATCGAACGTCGTGGTTACGAACACCCGGGATTACGCAGAAGAATCACCTTTCTTGCGGCACTTCCTGGGGAAGTTAGAAGTCATTCCACCGCCTATTGAAATCTCTCAGCCAGATGAACGCGTTGTGAGTTCGTTGAAGACTCGCTGGAAGATTCAGGATAACCAACAAATCATCGGCATGGCAGCACGTTTGGCGACAGAGAAGGGGGCTGAGATTTTGGCGCGTGCCCTCCCGCAAGTGCTGGCGCGCTGGCCAAATGCGCGTGTGATCTATGCGGGCCAATATCAAGATGTAATCGGCGAGGAAGCGTACGCGCGCCGTCTACAACCTTTGATCGACAAATTGGGAGATCACTGGTTGTTCATCGGAGCACTTTCTCAGGATGAGTTGGCTGCGTTTTTCTCGTTGTGTGATCTCACGGTGCTGCCGAGCTTGAATTCCACGGAAAGCTTTGGGATGGTTCAAGTCGAGTCGATGTTCCTGGGAAAACCGGTGATCGCCAGCGATCTGCCGGGAATACGGCAACCTGTGATGCAAACCGGGATGGGGCAGGTTTTTTCGCCGGGGGATTCCCAGGAATTGGCGGAAGCAATTGATCATATACTTACCTCGCCTGGGGACTATCATTGCGATACCGAGGAGCTTGTCAGGCGATTTGGCTCCGCACACGTCGCCGGCGAATATGAGAGGCTTTATAAAGACCTGCTTCATACTGGTAAAGGGTCGTAACCGAATGAAAAAAGATTTTCTTTGGGAACACCTGCAGGATTTACCTTATTTTCGTTCGATCCTTCGCGCAGTTGAAGCTGAACTTCTCCAGCGTGTAGAGCTCCCACATCCGATACTCGACGTGGGATGCGGCGACGGGCATTTTGCTTCCGTTGCACTGGATCAACCCATCGACTGGGGTATCGATCTCCATTTGCCCTCGATCCGAGAAGCTCAATCGAGGAAGGCTTATCGAGCTCTAACGCAAGCCGATGGCAGCCGATTGCCTTTCCCGGATCATTCGTTTGCGAGTGCATTAAGCAATTCAGTGTTGGAACATATGCCGGATTTAGAAGCTGTCCTCGCGGATACTTCGCGGGTTCTGCGCCCTGGTGCGGTTTTTGTGTTTACCGTTCCGAATCCGGATTATCGAGATCAGCTCAGTTTCCCCCAATATCTTCGACGCATTCATATGAATACCTTGGGCGATGCATATGAACGATATTTTATGTGGATGTCCCGGACTTATAACCTGTTTGATGAGGATGGGTGGGCCGCACTCCTTTCTGGCGTGGGCTTTGAAGTCGAAGAGACTTTTCGTTACTTTCCCCCTTCCTCGCTACATGCATTAGAATGGGGACATTATTTTGGCGCGCCGTGTTTGATCCCGAGATGGATGTTCGGAAGATGGATTCTCGTGCCGAAAGAGTGGAATCTTAAGTGGACGGATCGTCTCATTCGGCGCTACGCAGACGTGAAGCCATGCGAAAACGGGACGTATAGTTATTACAAAGTGCGAAAGCGATGATGGACGAAAAGCGAAGCAACACGATGGACATCGAAGATACGCAGCATCGCCCCGAGGAGCCAACCGTCCTGGATTGGGTGAAATCCGTCCTGCGTTTCAATCCTATCCCGATTCCTGAAGAACCTGCAATTGAAGCGGACATCGCAACGCCACCCGTCCAGCGTTCACGGCCGGAGTGGGGAGCGGAATTCGCCCCCGTTGGACTTCCGCAATGGTCCCAAATAAGACTTCCCCTTGCGTTGATCCTGGTTTTAATCTCGCAGTTTACGATCGAAACGATCAAAACCAGTCCCAACTGCTGCACTTCGACCCATCGTCTCGTCATTCTCGTCAGCAGTCTAATGTTGCTCGCTGCAGTAGTGATCCTTATCTATGCGATATCGCGTGAAGACTTTCACCTTAAACCTTTGCCGGGAGACCAGGCCGAGGCGAGTGTTGTTGCCTTCCGACCTTTGCCGTTATTGTTTGCTGTTATTTTTTCAATGTTGACCTATTACGAATCGAGCAAAGTCACTTTCCGCTATTCGACCATATTGTTTTGGGTATCGGCTTTGATTTGTGCCTTGATGGCGTTCTGGGAAGTTGACTTATCTCTCCGGCAGAAATTCACACGTTGGAAAAGCAGATTGCCTGGACTTGATTTCAAGATCACACTTGATGGTTGGACCCTGATGGTGCTGATTGGGTTTGGTGCATCTTTATACTTCCGTATCGTGGACTTGAATTCTATTCCTCCCGAAATGGTCAGCGATCATGCTGAAAAATTGCTCGACGTTATGGATGTTCTCGATGGAAAATACTCGATTTTCTTCCCGCGTAACACAGGCCGGGAGGCGCTGCAGTTTTACATGGCTGCTGCAACGGCGAAGTGGTTTGGGACCGGCATTTCCTTCATGACGCTAAAGATCGGCACGGTCATTGCTGGATTGATCACTTTGCCCTACATATACCTCTTGGGAAAGGAAGTCGGAGGACGAGAGACCGGTTTGCTTGCCATGGTACTGGCGGGGATCGGGTATTGGCCGAACGTGATTAGCCGTGTTGGGCTGCGTTTCCCGCTCTATCCGCTTTTTGTTGCTCCAGCCATGTACTATTTGTTGCGCGGTATTCGCCGGAAAAAGCTGAATGACTTACTGCTTTGCGGCCTGGCCGTTGGGCTTGGGTTACATGGATACAGCCCGGCGCGCGTTATCCCCATTATGATTTGTTTGGGCGTGCTTATTATTCTGCTGCAGCGTGAATCGCGTGGTCAGCGCTGGGCGATCATCACGCGGCTAATCGCCATCGGATTTATCGCTATAGTGGTTACACTGCCGCTTCTACGAGTTGCGGTGGAACGTCCGCAAGATGTCTTTTACCGTACGTTAACACGTGTCGGAGATGAGGAACGTGAGATCGACGGCTCTCCGATGCAGGTATTTACCGTTAATGTTGTCAAAGGGTTGGGGATGTATGTTTGGGACGATGGCGAAGTATGGGTAAATTCCGTTCCACATCGTCCCGCGTTGGATTGGATAACGGCGGCACTTTTTTACCTGGGCTTAGTGCTATTGATCGTGCGCTATCTCAGGCATAAGTATTGGGCGGATTTGTTCCTGCTTCTCTCGATTCCGATCCTGCAATTACCTTCGACTCTGGCCATTGCGTTTCCCAACGAGAACCCGGCAACCAATCGTGCCGCTGGCGCCTTCGTACCGGCATTTGTGATTGCAGGCCTCGCACTTGCAGCGCTGCCAGCCTATTTCCGAAAACTGGGGAAGGAACGTCGTCACGTTATTGCAAGTAGCGCTACGATCTTGTTCCTGATAATCGTCGCTGCCGTGGAAAATTATCATCTCGTCTTTGACGAGTACGCCGAAGGATATCGAGGCGGCGCGTGGAACACCAGCGATGCCGGTGCAGTGATCGAGGGTTTTGCCGAATCGATCGGATCGTTTGATACTGCCTACGTCGTTGCGTATCCGCATTGGATGGACACTCGTTTGGTGGGGATAAACGCCGGTCAACCGCAGCGTGATTATGCCATCTGGGCGGAAGATTTCCCGGATTTGCGATCCGATCCTCGAGCGATGTTGTTCATTCTTAAACCGGAAGATCAGGATTCATTATCCCAGTTGGAGGATCTTTTCCCGTCTGGAACACTTTCCACACGGCCGGATGACATTTCCGGGAAGGATTTCCTGATTTATTTTGTTCCCGCAGATTCTGGGAGAAGCGAATTGACTCCTATGGAAGTGAATGTCGATGAATGACGCCGTAACATCACCACCAGCCCAACCGCGCTCGTCGAGAAAAATAGTATCAGATGTAATGCGTCCATGTTTGCCCGGTTTGATTTTGCTTTTAATTCTTATCTTTGCGGCGTCGCTGCGTCTGGCGGGACTGGATTGGGGTGCGCATAGTCACAACCACCCGGATGAACGATTTCTCACCATGGTCGAAAGCGGCCTCCGCTTCCCAGAGACGATCGCAGAATATTTTGATACGAACAATTCGACCCTCAATCCCCATAACATGGGGTACGGTTTCTTTGTTTATGGCACATTTCCGATTTTTCTCGTGCGTGCCGTCGCCGAATGGATAGGTAAGACGGGGTACGACGAGGTTCATTTCGTCGGCAGGGTTATATCTGTGCTCTTTGATTTGGCAACCATCTACGTCGTTTACTTGATCGGAAAGCGACTATATCGACCGCGGGTAGGCTTGTTGGCTGCATTCTTTACCAGTCTCTCCGTTTTACTCATTCAACATGCGCACTTTTTCGTCGTCGATCCGGTCGCAAACGCTTTTATCCTGGCCGGTTTGTATTTCGCCATCCGGATTTTCGATAACGGTGAGGGAATAGATTACATTTTATTCGGCATATTGCTTGGACTATCGGTGGCTTCAAAAATCAACACCGTACCGCTGGCAGGAATGTCTGCATTGGCAGCAGTCGCACGTGTATTTACATCAGAGAACGATCAATTTCTCCGCGAATTGAAGCGCGCAGCAGTTTTCCTGGTTTTGGCAGCGTTCCTCTCCGTGTTGACTTTCCGCATCTTCCAACCTTATGCATTTAAGGGGCCGTCCTTTTTCAATGTTGGGATCAACCAGCGCTGGCTGGACAACATGTCCGAAATTCAGGGTATGAATCGCGGTGACACCGATGCGCCATTCGCACTTCAGTGGGCTGACCGAACACCCATATTTTTCACATTAAAGAATCTGATTTTGTGGGGTTTAGGATTGCCACTCGGTATTGTGGCAGGGGCAGGGTGGGGTTTGGCTTTGTGGGAGATGTTCCACGGACGGTGGCGTCGCCATTTTATCCTTGTCATGTGGACGGGCGCGTATTTCTTCTGGCAGTCCTTCGGGTTCACCTCCGCGATGCGCTACCAAATTCCTGTGTATCCCACCCTGGCATTGCTGGCGGCGTGGGGACTGTGGCGATCCTGGGAGAAAGCCCGTACGGTGCGCATCGAAAGACGACGCCTCGCACAGATCCTTGTCGCTGGGGTTGCTTGCCTCACCATCGGGTGGACGATCATATGGGCGTTGGCTTTTACAAGCATCTACACTCGTCCGCTTACTCGGGTCAAAGCGTCAGAATGGATCTACACGCATGTCCCCGCGGCAATCAATGTCGTCGTCGATACAGAAGATGGGCGTTTGTTTGAACCCCTTGCCGTACCGCTTAATGTTGTTCTGGCGGCGGAGAAGCCGTACGAGACGTCTTTTAAAAGCGATAAGTCCGGATTCATGGAAGGCATCTCGTTAGCCTCCGTCCGAGACCTGAATTCCGAAGACGAACCAGCTCTGTTTTCCATCGAAATTACCGAAAACAAACCGGATGGCGTCATACTGGGAACACAGCAGGCCGAAGCCGCATTGATCCCGGATACGCCAACCAACCTTGATCTTCGCTTCGACAATCCCATCGAAGTACTCGCCGGACAATCCTACGTACTCACGCTTGGTTACGAATCCAGCGGTGCGGTAGAGCTGGATCGTGAGATTTCGATCTTGGTGGACGTTTCCGGCATGGAAAACCGCCAGGCGATTACGCTTCCAGAGATGGAGTATGCCCTCGGCAGTGTCACACAACCGATCCATCAGTTTGCGAGCCATCTCGATGGCGAGTTAGTCTCTATGTATTTCCCCTATGTTTTCGATGTCTCGAGTTCGGCAGGGTCGGAGCGGCATCTTCAAGTCGAGTTGCTGCGCGATCCGATCGAAAACCCGCTGGCCGTCGCCACCTATCAAGGTGTTGTAATAGAAGCTGAAACGGAAATCGAGGTGCGCTTCGATACGGCGCTTCCAATCGTCGCAGGGGAGACGTATTATCTACGTTTTTCGCTGCTCGAAGGCACTGCGATGGCCTTGCGGGCTTCCGCTATCGTCAGCGAGACGACCTGGGACGATGGACTGCCGTTTCGCGTTGGGGGATACGATATTGGTGGACGATACCGCAGCCTCAATCAGGAATTGTATTGGGACGATGCCGCCGATGATGACATGAGTGGTGTGTCGGATAAATTGGAACGCATTGTCTCGACATTAACGCAAGGGGATTATTTTATCATCACCTCGAATCGACAATACGGAACCATCACACGTGTCCCCATACGATATCCCCTCACGATTGCTTATTACCGTGCCTTGTTTGACTGCGTAGAGCCATCAGCGGTATTAACATGTGGTGCTGAAGCGCAGCCTGGCGAGACGGGGGATCTGCTGGGATACGAACTCGTACAAGTGTTTGAGAGCAACCCGCAGCTTGGCCCGATCGAGATTTCCGATCAGCTGGCTGAAGAGGCCTTTACGGTTTACGACCATCCAAAAGTGTTGATCTTCCGGAAGACCGAATCTTTCACACCCGAGGGCGTGGTTGATGTTTTGGAGAAAGTAGACCTGCGTCAAGTTCAACACGTCTTACCGAAAGATGTTGGAAAAAGCGAAGCCCCACAAAGCTTGCTCCTGAGTGAAGGCGAGTGGGAGGAGCAGCAAGAATCCGGAACGTGGTCAGATCTATTCAACCGTTCGAGTCTGATCAATCAAAATGATAGCCTGGCCGTGATTGTCTGGTGGCTGGCCATTGCGGTGATTGGATGGATTGCCTTCCCGATTACACGCATGGCGTTTGGCGGCTTCAAAAACGCAGGATACCCAATCTCCCGCATCGTCGGCCTGTTGTTGGTCGCATGGGGAAGTTGGCTGCTGGGAAGTCTGGGAATCAGCGTATCCCGGGTGACGATCCTCGCTGTGGTCGCATTGATCGCCATAATTTCCATAATCATTGTTTGGTTGGATCGCGAGAATTTCCTGCAGTTTCTGCGGGATCGGAAGCGCGAGATTTTAATCACGGAAGCCATCGTTGTCGTCTTCTTTTTATTCGATCTTTTCATTCGGTTGGGAAATCCAGATTTATGGCATCCCGCATTTGGTGGTGAGAAACCGATGGATTTCTCCTATCTAAATGCGGTTCTGAAAAGCACCTCATTTCCACCGTATGACCCCTGGTTTGCCGGTGGTTATATTAATTATTACTACTTTGGCTTTGTGATCGTTGGTATGCCGATCAAACTGTTAGGCATACTCCCCTCCATGGCCTACAACCTCGTCATTCCTACGCTGTTCGCTTTACTGGCGATGGCTGGCTACTGCGTTGCCTATAATTTGGTTGCATTCACAAAAGGACGGGTGGGAAACATCCGTCTTCCCAGTGCTCGCACCGCGGGGATCGCCGCCGCATTGGTACTCGTCCTGTTGGGTAATCTCGGCACGGCGGATATGCTTTACGATGAATTCAAAGCGATCGGTGCAGCTCCAGAACCGCAAGTAAATGGTTTGCTTGGAACATTCCAGGCGTTAACCGGGTTTGTACGGTTCGTGGGTTCCGGATTCCAATTCCAAATCCCACTACATCACTGGTATTGGAACCCCAGCCGAGCCATAACACCAGGGGTTGGTGAAGTCGGTCCGATTACCGAGTTCCCATTTTTCACCTTCTTGTATGCGGATTTACATGCCCATATGATCAGCAGACCGCTGACGATCTTGTGTATCGCATGGATCCTGTCTCGGTTGCTGCTTGCAGCACGGCGAGAGCGGGGAGGCTGGCTGGAATTTGGCATATCCATTCTTTTCGGGGGCATCTTATTTGGCGCACTCGGCCCGACAAACATAGCAGATTTTCCCGTGTATCGGGTCCTGGGAGCGATTGGGGCGGCGTATTCGGTGTTGTTCTTCCACCGAAAAATAAGTCTGAGAAGCATTTTTGAAGCCCTGTTGATCGGCCTGCTTTTAATTAGTTTCGCCAATCTGCTCTACCAACCGTTTCACGACTCGTACGCACAGGGCTACAACGAATTGGAAATCTGGCGGGGTGCGAAGACTTCCTTCGCGGACTATTTCACCGTTCATGGTTTATTCCTCTTCATGATTGCATCTTGGCTGATTTGGGAATCCGTACGCTGGATGGATGAGACTCCACTCTCGGCATTGCGGCGATTGCGACCTCATCTTTGGCTGATTGCGCTTGGGGGGATTGTCTTTGCGATTGCCATGGCCATTTTGATCGGTCTCGGCTATCCCGCCACATGGTTCGCAATCCCCATCATGGCCCTGGCTGGCGTGTTGTTGTTGCGAAGGGATTTGGCCGTCGAAAGGCGAGTCGTATTGTCCTTGATCGGTGTGGCGATTGCGTTGACGCTTTTCGTCGAAATCGTCATTGTAAGTGCGACCATCGATCGAATGAACACGGTGTTTAAGTTTTATATGCAGGTATGGGATATGCTTAGTGTGGCGGCCGGCGTAATCCTCGCCTGGATTCTGGTGGACCTTCCTACGTGGCGACGAGCATGGCGGGGCGTTTGGCGGGTATTGGCTTGTGTAGTGATTGTATCAGCGGTGCTTTATCCCCTCTTTGCCACCCCGGCAAAAATACGAGATCGCTGGGTAACCGAAGCCCCGCATTCGTTGGATGGCATGGACTTCATGCCGTTTGCGGTACGAGTTGAAATGCACGATACCTTCTCCCTCCAGGAGGATTACGAAGCCATTCGATGGATGCAGGACAACATAGAAGGTACTCCCGTTATTCTTGAAGCCAATGTCCCAGAATATCGCTGGGGCTCTCGATTCACGATTTATACCGGCTTGCCGGGCGTGATTGGCTGGTTGAATCACCAGCGACAGCAGCGGGTCAAAGGGCCAGCCGGCGCCGTTGAAGAGCGCGGCGCGGATGTATTGCGTTTTTATCTCACGCAGTCGATCTCGGAAGCACAAGGAGTACTCGATCGATACAACGTTCGTTATGTTGTTCTTGGCCAACTGGAGCGAGCTTACTTTGAAAGCGTTCAACCATGCTGGAGCGAACCTGATGGTCAAGAGGTGAGTTGTGATATGCGCGGCTACCCCTACGGCATGGGACAACCTGATGTGTCCGCTTCGGATTGTGAGCCGATTAATGCGGATGTAGCGGATAGCCAACTTGTTTGTCCAACCCATGGATTGGAGAAGTTCGACGTAATGGTAGCCAGTGGAATATTCAAGGAAGTGTATCGCTCCGGCGAGACGATAATTCTTGAGGTATTGCAATGATTATCGCTGTGATTGGGTGGTGGGCGATCAGCACACTGACCGCGTTGTTCGTTTTCCCCATCGTGTGGCGTATATTCACTCGTTTGCCCGATCGCGGTTTTGGTTTTGTGCATGCGGTTGGGATCATGGCGGCGAGTTATTTGCTCTGGATCGGAGCGAATTTTGGTTTGCTGCGCAATACGTTTGGCGGGGCTGTATTTGTATTGATTCTGCTTGCGCTGTTGAGTTTGATCGTCTCACGCAATCACTGGCGCGATATCTTGCGTTGGCTTCGTGCGCACCGCAAGATGATCATCCTCATGGAGGTTTTATTCCTGGTGGCTTTTCTGTTCTGGGCTGGTGTTCGTGCCACCATGCCCGCGTTGGACCATACGGAAAAACCGATGGAATTGGCCTTCATCAACGGAATCCTGCAATCCGAGACGTTTCCACCATTAGATCCCTGGTTGTCAGGGTATGCCATATCTTATTACTATTTTGGATATGTTCAGATTGCATTTCTCTCCCAATTGACGGGGGAGGTCGGAAGTGTCAGTTTTAATATCGCCAACGCGCTCTGGTTTGCGATGAGCGTTCTGGGCACGTATTCGATTCTGTATAACTTACTCCACCATCGGGACGGCCGGCCTAGATTTGGCCTTTCATTCTTGGGGCCGGTTTTCGTATTGATTACAGGAAATCTGGAAGGTTTTCTTGAAGTCTTACACGCACGTGGGCTGTTTTGGCGCCAGACCGTACAAGGAGAATGGGTCTCATCCTTCTGGGGGTGGCTCAATATAAAAAACCTTGTTGATGCACCAGCGGCAATTCAAAGCTGGGTGCCCCAACGATTCTGGTGGTGGTGGCGCGCATCTCGCGTCGTAAGCGATGTTAACCTGGCGGGCGATACTCCATTTGAATTGATCGACGAATTTCCATTCTTCTCGTTTCTCCTTGCCGACAATCACCCGCATCTTCTGGCGCTGCCCTTCGTCTTGTTTGCTGTCGCATTGGCGTTAAACATCTTTTTATCAGGCAAACAGAAACCAGTTCGTCTTCGGGCACAACGGTTGCCGTTGAATGTCGAAAACGCCATTCAACTCGGAGCGTTTCTACTCCTTCTGCTCCTCATCGCTAGCAAAATTGTGAGCACCGTCGACCCGGGAATGAGTTTTGGCATGCTTATCGTCAATGGCGTCAAGGCCAGTATCTTGCCCGCCATTGGCCTATTTCTAATCTGGACATTATTCCGTTTGCTATCGGGCGCCGAAGAATCGGCACTGTCGATGACGGAGCTCTGGGTCAGTGCATGGATTTTTGGCGGTGTCATATTTCTGAACACCTGGGATTCACCGATCTATCTGACCCTGTTCGTGCTTTGCCTGATCTGGCGTCTCAGGGGTTTGGACAGGATCGATATTATAAAAAGTACGCTCAACACATTGATTGCCGTTGGTGCGATTGCGATTTTTTTGTATTTCCCCTGGTATCCAAGTTTTAGCTCCCAACTGGGTGGCATACTGCCAAATCTAATCTTTCCCACGCGATTCCCACAGTTGCTGGTCATGTTTGCTCCGCTCTTACTGCCGATTCTATGGTGGTTGATTCAGAAGGTTCGCAAGCGTTGGCAGCCTTCGGATGGGGGTATGATTGCGGGTTTGTCCATCAGCATCCCGCTTTCCCTGATGTTGATTTCGTGGGTATTTACCTGGGGGGTTGTCCTACCGGTCATGGATCAATCTGAATTGGACCAGAGTTTGAGTGGTTTGGGGGCCGGGACTCTGCAAGAAGTGTTTGAGGCATCCTTATCGCGTTTGTGGAATGGCTGGACTGCCCTCGGTATGGGTATCTTATTCGCATTGGGTTGCGTTTTATTGCTGCGGCAACTTCGCCCTCGAGATGACCTGGATCAGGATCAGAATCCGACGTGGGTTTTTATCGTCATGCTGATTATCATTGGGGCGCTCCTGGTGCTTGGACCGGAATTTTTGTACCTGCGCGATCAATTCGGTTATCGGATTAACACGATTTTCAAGTTTTATTTCGCTGCATGGATTTTATGGGGTCTGGCTGCTGCCTACGCACTGAGTGAAATCTGGCGCTGGAGCTGGCGACATATCGCCGTGTTTGCCGTCTTGCTGCCGATCGCGCCCATTTTTCTCGATCTACTCGATGAGTTATCTGCAAATCTGCTGGAAGGAACAACTGCCGGGATCGCGACAGTATTGCTGGGTTTGTATGCTTTGGCTTGGCTTATCTGGCTTTACAGTGTCGTGAGAGCTGCGTTGTCAGCCAAACCCAGACGAGATATGATCCGCTGCGGTTTGACTGCACTGGTGATGCTTCCGCTTTTATTGGGGTTGTTTTATCCGTTCCTTACGTTGTGGACGAAATCAAGTCATTTTAATCCTGCGCAGGGATACACGCTCGACGGCGCGATTTTTATCGGAATGCGTAATCCTGCCGATTTTCAGGCCATACAATGGATTCGAGAAAACCTTCCCATTGGTGTGATCAGCGAAGCTGTGGGTGGAAGCTATAACCCGAGCTATGCTCGTATTTCCACACATACCGGATTCCCAACAGTACTGGGATGGCCCGGACATGAGAGTCAATGGCGTGGCGGCTATGATGAAGTCGGTTCGCGAGGCAGCGACATCGCCACGCTGTATCAAACCCGGAATTGGAACGATGCGCAAATCTTGCTCGATCGCTACGATATCGATTATGTTTATATCGGATCCGTGGAACGATCGACGTATGAGAATATCGACGAGCAGAAATTCGAGATCCATATGGAAATGGTCTATACCAACGATGAAGTGCGGATCTATGCCAGAAAAGGAGCGTTGATTCCGTGAAGATCAAGCGCGAATCGATCACCATCGAAGTTATCTTGTACATTCTCGTTTTCTTCGCGGCGGCATGGTTGCGGATGAATCATTTGGGGGATTCGCCGCTCTCCGAGGCGGAAGCAAACCATGCACTGGCGGCGGCGAGTGTTACACCTCATGCATCGCCGCACTGGCACAATGGTGAATTCGTTGTGCCGAGTAACCCGATCTATCATAACCTTACGGCGTTGCTGTTTCATCTTTTCGGTGCACAGGATGCGGTTGCCCGTTTTGTGAATGCCTTGGCGGGTGTATTACTGGTGTTTACACCCATCCTGGCGCGAAAGCGATTGGGGCGTGGAAACACACTTGTTTTGGCGATTGTTTTTTGTATATCGCCGATTTTGATTGCAATCTCACGGACGGCAGGGAGCCCTTCTATCGCTGTGCTTGGGATTGTCTCGGTCTTGATGTTGATCGTGGGTGCTGAATCGGATGACGACGTCAAAAAGCGAATGCCCTGGATCGCCGCTGCACTCGGATTTGCTCTTGCGACGGGAGCTGACGCGCTGTATGGACTCCTAACGATCTGTATCGCGGGGTTATTTGGGCTGAAAAATAAGTCTGGCTTGGGTGAATTTGTTGATACATGCAAGAAATATCAAGTTAAAAGGTATGTCTGGATTGCGCTGGTTGTATGGCTCGCTGCGGTGAGCGGCATCGGGTTTGCACTCGGTGGTTTCGCCGGGACGGCTGAATCGATCGGGGGGTGGATTTCCGGTTGGTACTCATCGGGACAGATGCCTGGAATCACATCCGTTTTGATGCTTCCGATTTATAATCCGCTCGTATTGATTTTCGGCCTGGTGGGGATCTATGGGGCCGTTCGCAATCCAGATGGAATCGGACGAAGCGTTGTTGCCTGGTTCGTCGCTGCATTATTCGTTACGCTCATTTTTCTTGGCCGCAAGCCCAGCGACATCGTTTGGGTCGCGCTGCCGATGGCGATCCTGGCGGCAAAGCAGCTTGGAATACTTGCCGACCGAATCGCCATCAGGAAGCACTGGTTTGAATTTTTCATGTTGTCTTGCATTCTAATTCTTATCTTTGCGATTGATTTGATGATGCTCCAGGCTTATTCCGGTGGATCCCAATTAGGTGGTGTGTTGTCCTTTTGCGCAGCCAGGTTTTATCCCTTTATTTTCATCGGCTCATTCATTATTGCCGCGCTCATCGTTACTTTCGTCGGAATGGGATGGGATCTTGATGTGGCACTCGATGGGACAGGGGCTGCGGCAGCCATCTTCCTTCTTCTCCTGACCATATCTTCCATCTGGCAGTTGAATTTCACCAAACCAAGCGCTATGGAATTGTGGCGTCCACAGGCAACGACGGCGAGCATGTCTACATTGAAAACGACCATTGAGATGATTTCCGAGATAAGTACCGGCAGAGATGATGCCTTGTCGCTGCAAGTTAATGATGCAGACATTCATGCAGATATCGCCTGGGCGATGCGAGATCTGGCTCGCTTCTCGGGAGAGCAGGACATACTGACCGCGACTGAACTCATTCTTACTCCGGAAGATGCCCATTTGACCACATTCTCGGGGCAATATATCGGGCAGAGCTTCGTTTTGGGCGAGCGATGGGCTTGGAGTGGAATCCTTCCGCCAGATTTCATATATTGGTGGATCACGCGTGAGGCACCCATTTCGCAAGAGAATTGGATTCTGATGGCGCGGGCTGACCTGGTGCCCGGCGCGACGGACATTATGCCCGATGAAGATGTTGAGTAAAGAGGAAGGTTTCTCTCTATGAAACCCGTAAGTGTTATCGCCATTGATGGACCAGCGGCATCAGGGAAATCGACATTGGGAGCCGAATTGGCGCGACGTTTGGGATACTTGTACGTGGATACCGGCGCCATGTATCGTGCTGCTACGCTTGCTGTACTCCGGCGCTCCATAAGGGTTGAGGATGAAAAGGCTGTTACTTCGTTGGTCTCGGAGATCGAGATCGATGTCTGTCCGCCTTCAAAGGATGATGGTCGCCAGAATGATATCCTCATCGACGGTGTCGATGCCACATGGGAAATTCGATCTCCCGAAGTCGATGGTAATGTTTCACAGGTGTCAATATATTCCGGTGTGCGTGAAATTCTGACTCAGCGGCAGAGAGAAATTGGTATGCGCGGGAAAGTCGTCATGGTTGGTCGGGACATTGGGACAGTCGTGCTGCCTGACGCGGATCTAAAAATCTATCTGGATGCGTCTGCCGAAGCACGGGCAAGGCGGCGGCACCTGGAAAATGAAGAACGCGGAGACTCGATGAGTTACGAAGATATTCTAGAAGGGGTGAAGCGGCGCGATCACATCGACTCGACGCGCGAGCTTGCTCCTTTATGTATCGCCGAGGACGCGATAGTGATCGACTCCACACAATTAAATATCTCACAGGTTTTCGATCGGGTCTTCACATTGGTATCGGACAGTTGATCTTATATTTTCTGGTACGGAGGAAGGTATGATTCGAGTTGAAGCCGATGCACCAGAGCGATATGGATGGCGCGGTGGGTATGACCACGCTCGTTTTGAGTTTCGCAGGCAGATTCTGCGTTGGTTACTTAATGAAATCGGATTTCGTGTACTCGCAAAAATCGATCGCGTTGAGGGATTGGATAATTTACCGCGGAGTGGACCTGCCATTGTGATGATCAATCACATAGCCTTTGTCGATCCGATCGTGGTGTTAGGAAGCATCCCCCGCAATCTGGTACCCATGACCAAGCGAGAAGCTTTTAAATATCCGATCTGGGGAATATTTCCTTACATTTGGGGGGTGATTCCGGTACGCCGCGATGAAGTCGATCGACGTGCAATTCGTATGGCGCTTGAGGTCCTCGAGGCTGGTGAATTGATTTTGGTTGCGCCCGAAGGCACACGTAATCCTGCATTGCAGAAGGCGAGGGAGGGGGTCGCTTACTTGGGATATCGAAGTGGTGCGCCCATTGTGCCTGTGGCCATAACTGGGACGGTGGGTTTTCCCACAATCAGCCCCAAGCGAATGCGTCAACCAGGAGCAGTGGTGAAACTTGGACGTCCATTCCAATACCGGCGTTTTGAAGGTCGGCTGCGAGGTCATCGTTTACAACAGATGACGGATGAAGCGATGTATATGTTGGCTGAAATGTTACCAGAAGATCGAAGAGGGGATTATGCCGATCTGTCGCAAGCCACGCGGGATACAATAGAATTACTCTAATCTCGTTTTGGGTGTGTTGATGGATGCGAATGAAGACGTACAAGAATTCATGATCTATAATGGACCAGCGAGTGGTTGGCATCAGGCTGTGGAAATGACGGTATAATGAGGCGAGTGATGAATAACGAATAGGAGGTGGCTATCGTCGAGATGTAAATGCTTTGGGAAGGCATAGCGCAAGGCCCCGACACCGTCGGGGTGACGAGGACGAGGGTTCCCTGGCTGCAAAGCAGGGCTAACTGGTAAACAAAACGCTCTCGGGCGGTGAGCCAGGAAAATCGAATGATCAGCGGATGCCCTCCGGGTGAACCACCACCCGAACCTTCCCCAGAAAACAGATCTCCTGGTGTGCAAAAGTGTGTTGGCAACGACGCATACAAAGCATCGGGTTGTGGTACGAACAAATACCATCAACTTGGAGGCGAAGCATGTGTGGCATCGTTGGATATGTCGGCACGCGTAGTGCCGAGTCAATCATCTACGAGGGCTTAAAACGCCTTGAATACCGCGGGTATGACTCCGCTGGTTTGGCGATCATCGATAATGGGAAAATTGAAATTCGACGGGATGCTGGAAAGCTTGCGCGTCTCGGAGAACTGCTGCAAAGCGAACCTGTGCACGGCAGCATCGGAATCGGGCACACCCGTTGGGCAACTCACGGAGAGCCAAGTGCACGTAACGCCCATCCTCATGTCGGGGCGTCCGGTGACGTTGTTCTGGTTCACAACGGCATCGTCGAAAACTATCGTTCCTTGCGAGACGAGTTAAGCGCAGAGGGGATCGAATTCAATTCGGAGACGGACTCTGAGATCATCGTTCATCTGGTCGAACGCTATCTGGCGCTCGGTCATGATCTCGCCGATGCAACCCGCCTGTCGATCGAGAACATCGAAGGCGCGCATGGGATTGTCCTGCTCTCGCTGCGAGAGCCTGATCGCATCGTGGCTGCCCGTATTGGAAATGCCGGCGGCGTCGTTGTGGGTGTCGGTGAGGGCGAGATGTTCGTCGCTTCTGATCTTCCGGCCATTCTGCAGCACACACGACGCGTGGTTTTTCTCGAATCGGGTCAGATGGCCGTCGTGAAACAGGATGAATTTGAAGTGTACTCGGTGCGCGGTGAAAGCATCGACGCCCAGATTCAATCCGTTGCCTGGGATCCGGTTTCCGCAGAGAAGGGGGAATACAAACACTTCATGCTCAAGGAGATATTTGAGCAAGTACGCAGCTCGACGGACACGATCGCCGGCCGGGTCGATTTCGAGAAAGGAAGAATCTATTTACCACATCTCAATTTGACCGAAGAACTCGCAAAACGGATAGAGAAGATCATCATCACAGCCTGCGGCACGGCGGCACATGCCGGTATGGTTGGAAAGGTATTAATCGAGCGTATCGCCCGAATTCCCGTGGAAGTCGATATCGCCTCGGAGTTCCGATATCGAGAGCCGTTGGTGAATGCGGATACCGTCGTTCTAGCGATCAGTCAATCTGGGGAAACCGCAGATACATTAGCGGCGATGACGGAAGCACGCCAACGGGGCGCTGTGCTGTGGAGCATCGTCAACGCCATCGGTTCACAGGCGATGCGCATCGCCGATGGCTGTATAGGCATGCAGACGGGCCCTGAAATTGGGGTTGCGTCAACCAAGGCCTTTACGGCGCCTTTGATCGATCTATACATGCTGGCAATACTTCTCGCAGATTTACGCGGTGAGATCGAGGATTCTCGTCGAAGGGAACTGGTACGTGACTTAAGACTAATTCCGGATCTGGTGGGGAAATGCCTCGATCGCGCAGATGATATTCAGAAGAGCGCCTGGTATCTCAAAGACGTCGATCATTGTTTGTACCTCGGCAGAGGTATCAACATGCCTATCGCGTATGAAGGGGCGCTAAAGTTAAAAGAAATTTCTTACATTCACGCTGAGGCATATCCGGCAGGAGAGATGAAGCACGGGCCGATCGCGCTGATCGATAAAGAGATGCCCATCATCGCCATTGCGACGAAGGATCTCTGGTATGAAAAGATGTTAAGTCAAATCGAGCAGGCAAAGGCACGCGGTGGGGTAGTCGTTGCCGTGGCAACAGATGGCGACGATTTGTTACCGACGATCGCTGACCACATCTTATGGGTCCCTGAAACTCCTTGGTTGCTCAGCCCGGTCACAACCGCGATTCCACTGCAGCTGCTTGCCTATCACATCGCGGTTATTCGTGGCGCGGATGTCGATCAGCCCAGGAATTTGGCGAAAAGCGTGACAGTGGAATGATGGTGCATTTTTACGCATGGCATCGATCCAGGCTCGTCAGGAATGTCCATCTTTCTTCCTGACGAAAACAAAACCAGAACCGCTGTTTTTTCAACAGCGGTTCTGTTGATGTGCGCAGAAAGCGAAGGGATCGGCTCCCTTTTGTATAATTGGATCGAAATGGCGATACTAAACCATGTTAAACTACAATATACATATCGCAAAATCATCCCATGGCTGAGGAGGATGAAGGATGCCTCGTAGTAGAGTGTCTAGTCTCCCGTTCCTGATCGTGATCGTTTTATTAAGTTCATGCAACATGCCGGCGCCCGAACTCTCGACGCCCGATCTTATGGGTACAGCTGCGGCACAGACAGTCGAGCTGCGCCTTACAGAGGATGAAATGCCCGTGTCGACGACTTCTGTTGCCCCGGAGAATAACACTCCTTCAGATCCGGACTCTGACGAAGCGACGAGGACGTCCACGGCAACAGTAACGAAGACACCAGGCGATGAGAATTGCACTCAGGCAATCTTCGTCGATGATATAACCATCGCAGATGGCACGGAATTTAAACCTGGAACCAAGTTCACGAAAACATGGCGCTTGCGCAACGGCAACTCCTGCTCCTGGACGAGTGAATACGAACTCGTTTTCTTTGATGGCGATTTGATGGGCGCGGAGGAGTCGTATCCCCTTTTGGGTGAAGTGAAGCCTGGGGATGAAGTCGATCTCTCGATCGAATTCACAGCACCCGAACTTGAAGGCAGCTATCGTTCGAATTGGCGCTTGAAAAACCCATCCGGTGTGATCTTTGGAACGGGCGAGGATGGGGATCTAAGTTTCTGGGTGGAAATCGTCGTCTCGAGTGAGGTCGAAGACCTCGACCTGGGAGCGGCAACATGGCGTGACAACTTTGATGGCTACGTTTATTGGTATCTGCTGGATACCGCTCAGACCAAATTCGAGATCAAGAACAACCAGATGGTACTGCAGACATTCAGCAAGGGCGGTCTGGATGAGTGGGGGCTTTCCAGCAGACCGGTGGCGGATGACTTTTACCTCGAGGCAATCGCCAGGACCGGTGATCAGTGTGCGGGTCAGGACCGCTACGGCGTTCTTGTGCGAGCGTCCGATCCAAATCATGCTTATGTGTTCGGTTTCACCTGTAACGGCAAGTATCGGCTCTATCGTTGGAACGATGGTGAGTTCAAAGCCTTGGCCGGCTGGACGAGTTCTCCGTACATTGTATCGGGTCCGAATCAAACCAACCGGTTGGGTATACATGTCAAAGGCAGCACCTTCAAACTCTATGCCAACGGAAAATTGTTGACCTCCCTCACGGACAGCACGTTCAAAAGCGGACGCTTCGGGTTGTTTATCGCCGCAGAGCAAACGGATGATTTCGAAGTGGTGATAGAGGAAGTTGCTTATTGGGAACAGTGAACCGAATCCCAGAATGAAACAAGAACGTGAACGATCCAATTTCAGTACCATCATCTCCTTGCGATGATTGACAGGGGTCTGGAGGATACACCATGTTTTATATACGGAAAGCCCTGAAGTCATTATTTCTAGTATTCATTTCTATTTTCCTATCGACGTGCAGCAGTTCAGATCGTGCTGAGCAATTAGCGGGAAAAGCAATCGACTCATTGGATGATGTAAAATATGCCTCGATTCAGATCGAAGCCAGAGGTACATTCGAAGATCCAATCGATGGTTTGCTTTCCAATGTCGCCGGCCGGGGCTCTGGTTTTATCATCGATCCCTCCGGGATCGCAGTCACCAACAATCACGTCGTTAGTGGTGCGGCGACCTTAGAGGTGTGGGTGGGTGGAGAAGAGACACCGTATAACGCAACCATTCTTGGCGTTTCGGAATGCTCGGACCTTGCCCTTATCGATATTGACGGCGAAAATTTTCCGTATCTGGAATGGTACGACGGAGAAATCCAGGTTGGAATCGAGGTGTACGCAGTTGGTTACCCATTGGGCGATCCGGAATATACCCTAACTTCAGGAATCGTAGCCAAAGCGAAGACGGGCGGAGAGACCCCTTGGTCATCCATCGATGACGTTCTGCAACACGATGCCACGATCAATCCGGGGAACTCGGGTGGCCCCCTGGTAACGAGCGAGGGCAAAGTGGTTGGTGTAAATTTTGCCTCCAGCCAGCAGCCTGGTACACAAACGCAATTCTACGCTATCAAAGTGGATGAAGCCTCAAAAATCATCGATCGACTGGGGGCCGGCGAAAACGTCACATCGATGGGCATCAACGGCGTAGCCGTGAATGATGGGGAGAGCATCTTTGGTATCTGGGTCTACTCGGTTGCAGCGGGATCACCGGCAGACGTTGTCGGCATACAACCTGGCGATATCATCGTGACCCTGGAAGGGCTTGTGCTTTCGACCGACGGAACGATGTCGGATTATTGTGATATTTTGCGCACGCATGGTGAGGAAGCTGTGATGAGCATCCAGGTACTTCGATTTGAAACGCAGGAAGTGTTGGAGGGTCGTGTGAATGGTACTCCGTTGGAGGTGTCGTATTCTTTTGGCCGGGAATTGGCGGCTACCGTAGAGGAGGAAGAACAGATCCCCTCTGGTGCATATAAAAAATTCATGGCCATCACGGACAGTCAAAGCGAGATACAGATGGAGGTACCAACCCAATGGAGCGATATCAACCCCGACATCACCTGGGATTACACCGCTAGTCTATGGGCGGCGCCCGATCTCGTTGATTTCACGATCTTTGAAGAAGGTCCTGGCGTATCGTTTATCGCACACAACCGCGAGTATTTGGCTGTGGGTACGATTGAGGAAGAGTTGGATGACCCCTTCGTGCGTCAGGATCAATGTGTTTTCGAAGGTCGTTATCCTTTTGAAAAACCAAATTTTATCGGGATGTTCGATCTCTACACGAATTGTAATGGCGCTGATGGACCTGTCCGGTTGGCACTCGTGGCTGAACTGCAGGACCCGGAACAGGATGTTATCATTCGAATCATCGTTCAAGTCGTAACGGAGGATGACCTCTATGCACTCGATCACATCCTGGAGACATTCGAGGTAATATCGCCGATCCTGTGAAAATTTGATTATTATTGGGTTGTCATAATCGATCCAAACGATGCGAAACGATCGAAAAGTTATTCAGCATGAACACCCTTTACTTGTCTCGTATATAGTTTACATGTAAGATTAATTCTGCTCTTATGATCTCCGATGGAGGAAGATGATGAAAATCAGAGGATCGAGAATCGTTGCTTTTGGCATTTGTTGTTTAATTTTACTGCTCACTGCCTGCGGTGGCGGCGGGGCGGCCTCTTCACTGGAAGAGGCCAAAAGCGCCATCATACAGATTGAAGCCAAGGGGAGTTTCAAGGATCCGGAAGTGGGATTGATGATGAACGTCGCCGGTCGAGGTTCCGGCTTCATCA
>DAOUDW010000035.1:0-212434 GCA_034430895.1 Anaerolineales bacterium
TCCTCGATGACGATGGGATTGGTGATTTGTACTTCTGCATTGGGTAACATGTCGCGAGTGACACTGTCGATAATACCTTCCGGAATCCCGCGTGTTACGATTTCGGGAGGTATCCAGATACTTCCGATCTCCAGGTCGATGGCACGAAGCGTATGGTCTAACGCAGTTTCCAGTAATTGCTTGATATCTTCTTCTGTTGCCGCAGCTGAAATGATCGTGTTCAGTGCTTCAACTTGAGCCGACCGGCGGCGGATCTCTTGATCCGCTTCTTTTAGTTCTTGAAATGCGTTTACTCCTTGAATAGCAGCGCTGATTTGCGTGGCTAAAGTCTCAGCCATTTCTGTGTCGAGTTTATCCATGCCAAAGACTACGTACCCAAAGAGTTCATCGCGGAAGTAAAGCGAATTGACAATGAGTTGGAATCTCCGTTCGTTGTCTAGAAAACCTTCTGGAATAAGCTCGACGGCGGGGAAGTGAGACAGGATCAAACCGGTTGTATCTGTACTGTCTTCTATGTTATAAGATAACATGAGTCGGGCGTTTTCTGTTTTTTGTTCGGGGTCTTCGAAGAGCGATATAACACAACTATGAATTCCAATTCCGGGAAAACGATCCCGGATTAGCTCCATCAAATTCGTCATATCGTATGTGGTTAACAGCGCCTGGTTCGTGTATCGTAAAGGCTCTGCAAGGTGTTCCTCTTGCAGCTTGGTATAGGATATCGACAAGTACCCCATTCTTCCTAGTAGCAAGTTCGCGCGCCGCCAAAGCTCTGCTGCTCGTTTGGAGGCCTCGAGATCATTAGTGAGCTGAATCGTGATTTGGTTGAGTGCAGACATTGCATATTGCCATTGGTAGGCATCAGCTCCATGAATCATGGCGTGGCGTAATGCTTTCTCAAGAAAAGCCATGAATTCATCGGGGTCCTTTTGATGCGTTATTGCATTGAGGAAAGCATCAACCAATTCCGATGTGTGCTCGGTTATCAGGTTTTCTTGCGAATAGGAAGGGCCGTACGCCTTAACGACATTTTTGATAATGAGATCTCGCTGTGTGGTGAGATCACCAGACCCCAGGTCAGCTATATCTTCGATTGGGAGACTCTCAGATTGTGGCACTGTATCACAGGCGCAGCTAAGGCGTTTAACCAGCGTGGTTGGCAGCATCTCACAATCCGGCACCGTTCCGCCTGCTAATATTGTGATCAGAAATTCCATCGCACGTTTGCCGATCTCATACATCGGCTGCCTCACCGTGGTCAGTGGCGGATTGGAAACGTTGGTATCCACAATGTCATCGAAACCAATGATCGATATCTCTTGTGGAACATCAAACCCGCGGGATTGAATGACCTCCATGGCCGCGAGTGCCATTGTATCATTGGCGCCAATAAGGGCATCGAATTCCACCTTGCGTTCATCCAATAAGGTATGAGCTGCTTCTGTTCCCGAATCTTGATAGAAATCACCTTGTGTAATAAGATCGGGATTCACGGCAATCCCGTATGTTTTTAGCGTGTCGAGATAGGTTTGATAGCGTCGTTGCGCTTCGATACTTCCATCTGGACCACGAATGAAAGCGATTTTGCGGCGATGATGTTTCTGGATGAGATGCTCGACCGCTTCGTGCATGCCAGTTCTGTCGTCAACCAGGAGGCTGGGAATACCTGCAACATCTACCCCAATACTGACAGTCGGCAGTGGGTGATATCGATGACAAAATGTCGATAATTCATCTTGGCTAATGTGTTGACCAATCACACCAGCACCAATGATTAGACCATCGACATACTTCTTAGGAATTAAATCGTAGATTACATTTCGTTGGAACTCATATTTGTCGAACTTCATCGTAGCACTTAAGCAGCCACCGGTGTAACAGATCACATTCACGTCGTGATTGCAAGCAGCTTCAGCGATACCGCGCCACACTTCGGATTGATATCCGCTTATTCCAAGAATTCGATCGACTAAGAAAGCAATTGTCCTACGCATATTGATCCCAGAGTTTGAAAGTTTTCAGTTTTCGTTTAGTTTCTACCTTTTCTTCAAATACATCGATTCTGTTTTTAGGATATTGAGCCGAAACCCAATCGTTGGAGGAATTAATCGGTAAGACGATAGGAATGCACCATTGTGCACATCTATTCCTTTTCATCTAAGATCCTGCGCAATTCCTCGGCTACTTCGTTCACTTCTAAAGGCTTGAAGATGATCCCCGAGACGCCGTTTTTTCGCAGCTCCTTGAGGTCATTTGCAAGCATATGGCCTGTAACAGCGATGGTCTTTACTTCCGAGCCCATTTCACGAAGTGCATGTAATAAGGCAACGCCGCCAACATCCGGCATAACAACGTCGGTGAAGATCAGATCAAAATCCCCGTTTTGTTTATAGATTTCCAGGGCTTCCCGGCCATTCTTCGCCGTAACCACTTGATAGCCCAGATCGCTGAGTAGTTCCTTGCTCACCTCCCGCACGTGTTGACTGTCCTCAACGAGAAGAATTCGTTCGCCAGCCCCCTTGGGAATGCTTATATCATCTGTGGGTTGTAAGGCGAACTCTTCTTCCGTTTGTTGGATTGGGAGATATACGAAAAATTCGGTGCCCTCGCCAACCGTCGATTCAACCCGGATGAATCCTTCATGTTGTTTGACGATGCCCCAGACTTGAGATAATCCCAACCCTGTTCCTTTTCCGGCGGATTTTGTGGTGAAGAAGGGTTCGAAAATGTGGGGCAGGATATCTTCAGATATGCCCGTTCCCGTATCCTTTACAGAGAGACAGAACCACTTGCCGAATGTCATCCCTGGAGTTGGGATATCTTCATCGTTATCATCTTCTTGAACGATTACGCTTGATACCCCAACTCGCAACACGCCACCTTCTGGCATGGCGTCTCGTGCATTGACAACTAAATTCATCAGTACTTGCTGGATACGCGTCGGATCGGCCTCTACGATGTACTCATCCGGGTCAATCTCGATATACAATGAGATGTTCTCAGGGATTGTGCGCTGTAGAACTCGTATAGCTTCTTTAATAAATGGTCCAAGATCAATGGGATGTCGCTCGATCGGAGCGTGTCGACTGAAGTCGAGGATCTGCTGCACCAAATCCGCTGCCTTGCGCGACTCGCTGAGTATGGTTTCAAGAGGCTTTCTAAGGTCCGCTGGTAGTTGTTGTTTCCGCAAGGGCATTTGTGCATAGAGCATGATCGTCGTGAGGAGATTGTTGAAGTCGTGGGCGATCCCGCCAGCGAGTTGACCGACCGCCGCCAGGCGTTCCTGCTGCTGTACCTGGCGCCGCGTTTCACGTTCCTGGGTCACATCTCGAATGACAACAACCCAATTCCTCGTGGCGCTGTGTGATTCGATGGGCTGTGCACCGATCTCGAAGATTCGATTATTTGCGGTAACCTCGTGCCAGGGAACGTCGATTTCTTCTTGAAGGATGTCGGAAATTGGACAACCGCCCAGATAGGTGATTTCCTCCCCAACGCATATTTTTGCGAGAGAATACAAGTCTCGTGTTCCTGCGGGATTGGCCAGGATCACACGATTGTCCGAATCGAGTAGTAGCACACCATCCGGCACGGTGTCTGTGATTTGCTGTACTTGCTGCATCTGTTCACGGATCTGTTCCACAAGTCGGAGTCGTTCGGATGCAGTTCCGATTTGATAGCCAACAGCTTCCAAAAGTGTGGTTTCTTCTGTGGTCCAATGGAATGGTTTGGGAGATGCAATACATAAACCACCGATGCGATTACCTTGCTCGGCTTTTATTGGAACGGTGATTGAAGCCCGAACCCTGTGCGATTTGAGAAAAGTCGCATAAAATCGATATCGTAAGTCTTCTTCGGATATTTCCTGCCAGTCATCAACAACCAGAATTTCTGGCAGTTTGTCATTATCTGGATCGTAATCATAATGTGGAAATTCATTCTCCGGCGGCAGCAATTTGTGGTAAACGGTGTGCGGCATGAGCCAGATGAGCCCTATATCCAGATCAAGCGCGTAGAGGGATAAATCCAGGGTGATTTTCAAGAGCTCATGATAATCGACTGCAGTCGAAGTAGAACTGATGATCGTGTTGATCGCTTCTAGATGGGCAGCGTGGCGACGCAGTTCTTGCTCCGCGAGTTTCGATTCGGTGATATCTCTGGAGATACCGAATGTGCCGGTGATATTCCCTTTGTCATCATATAAGGGCAGCTTGCTTGTCGAAACCCATGTCTCGTGGCCGTCTGGCCAAGTCTCTTTCTCTTCTTTTCCGATTATCGGTTCACCCGTATTAAGTACGAGCATCTCATCATCAAAAGCTTCCTGTGCGTGTTCATCAGTAAACAAATCGAAATCGGTTAGCCCCAGAAGACCCACTGGCGATTCTTTACCATGTGACTTGGCGAAGGTTGTGTTGACCTTGATAAATCGACTTTCTTTGTTTTTAAAGTAAATCGCATCCGGGGAATGATCCATCAGTGTACGCAATAGATGCTGCTCTCGGTGTAATGCTTCCTGCGCTTGTATGCGGTCAACAATTTCAAACTCCAACTCGATTGTCTTTTCCCTGGCTTGTTTTTCAGCTTCTGTGTAGGCTTGCTGGAGTACTTCCTGTTCCTGCTGCTGTTCTTGAAGGAGTGATGCATAGGTGAGTGCGCTGCTGATTTGTTCCTGCAGCATGTCACAGGCTCTTCCGTCAGGGGGATAGACTTCAAAGAGGATGACTCCGATGGGTTCACCACTATGTTCAAGTGCTTTAACCACGAAAGACCAATTCTGATTTCGAGATGCCATTTCTTGATGAGGAAGGATGTTCGACGAAAAGATTGGCGCTTCGGATTCGAGCGGCGTTCGGCCATTTTCATCGAATGCCAGTATCATTCTTAATTGACCCTGATTCGTTTGCACATCCTCTTCATGTGTTGCAAATGCATATTCGTAGAGGGATAGGTAGCAACTATAGATTCCAAATCTCGGGAGACTGCGATGCAGGATGTCGAGTAAATCATCAAGTTCGCGAGATGTCGACAAAGCTCTGGTGGTATCGCGCAGGTTTGCGTATTGTTGATCGTAAATTAATGATTGATGTGTCTCAATTTGTTGGACTTTTTCACCGAGCAACACTCGAGCCTGATTGCTCAGCACTTCAATTTGTTCCAATGCATCCTTGTCGGTGTATTGTGTGCGTAAAAATTGACGAAGTGAAGAAACGACATTTTGCCATTCGTTAATTTCCACCTCGATAGAAATCGTATCTTCGATACACTGAGTGAGTTCTAGTAGAAATTCGCCAGTATTCTTCTTTTCGATGCCTGTAATGAAAGTATCGAATAATCGCTTGCTACAGTTTGTATCGGATTTTCCGACAGTGGTATCCACGATGTGAGCGATCTCTGCTATCACATCTTCTCGTTTCGCATTCGTAATATCTGTGTCGCCATTATCGAAATTTGTTTTTGTGATCTCCCGTCCAACCGCAGATGATGAGCAGCCGCACGATTGACGGATGCATAGCTTGGTGGGGATTTCGATGAGATTGGGGACTTCGCCACCCTGTAATTGGGTTAATACAATCTCAACTGCATGCCAGCACTGTTCTCTTAACCGCTGGCGTACTGTGGACAAAGGTGGGGTAGCTGCTTTGGCGATAACTTGGCCATCAAATCCAACGACAGCGACATCATCTGGGACTTTCAATCCATGGTTCTTTAATGCCCACATTGCAGCGAGGGCCATTGTGTCGTTTGCGCTGACGATTGCTTCGAGATCCACGTTTCGCTCGTCGATGAACAATCGAACGGAATCTTCACCGGACAGTGCTTCCCAATTTCCTGGATCCGAGATTAGATCTGGGTCATACTCAATACTCGATTCTGAAAGTGCGTCTTTATACGCTTGGAACCGCGTTTCTGCTTCGATCTGATCTTCAGGTCCACGGATGAAAGCGATGCGTCGATAACCGTGATCGTCAATCAGATGGCGCACCAATTCATGCATGCCGTTGTAATTATCAGAAAGCACTGCAGGTATGCCATCAATCTGTTGGCCGATACTGACAACCGGTTTGGATTTGAATTGATTGCAAAACTCTTGAAAGGTCTCTTGGGAAACCCAAGTTCCTAGTCTTGATCCGTAAATAATGATTGCATCAATGATGTCTTCATTAGCTGCTTGAAATATCGAACTCCCAATGAGTGGTCCTTCATTTGATTCAACCAGGTCGCCACCCACAAGACTAACAACATTAGCATTCTGCTCGTGAGAAGCTTCTACAATCGCGGTCCACATCGATAAACTAAAATGATCTTCAATCGAGACAGATAAAAAGGCGATTGTTGGGCGCGCAGGATTTGATTTGGCGGAGTTGCTGTTTTTATTCGCTCGGTCTTTCTTGTCGATTATCGACACCGACATCTCTCCTGAATCCATTCCAACAAATTATGGTGTGTCTAGGGCTTTGCGAACTTCGTCGGCCAGGATGTCAACATCGTACGGCTTGTGGATAATCGATGTGACACCGGCTTCTTTTAGTATATCCAGGTCTTCGGCAAGTACGTGTCCTGTAACTGCAACGGCTTTCACTTGAGATCCGGTAGCGCGGATGCTCCGAAGAAGACTTGCACCACCGATTTCAGGCATCACGATATCTGTGAATATCAGATCGATATCGCTCGTTCGGTTGAATATTTCGAGTGCCTCTCGCCCATTCGATGCACAGAGGACCTGATAACCTAAATCTTCCAGTATTTGCAAGCCGATTTCACGCATCAGGTCATTATCCTCCACAAACAGGATGGTTTCCCCTTGTCCTTGCGGGGCGCCAATGATCGTCTCTTCTTCCGGAAGATCGAGATCATGTTTTTCCATCGAGAGTGGAGGTTGACTCATCATATAATCCTTTTCCCTTTGAACACCCACCAGGCGTGAGCGATCATCGATAAGGTGATATGACGATGCCAGCTGTTCCAACGACGGACTCCAAAATCGTCCATTTTAAATATCGAGGATGCCTCTGTTACCATCCGGTCCAGTTTCCCAAGTTCACTGGTTATCTTTGCGAGGTTGGTTAGCGTGACGTCCTGGGTGGCATTTGAGATGAAGGTTTCAGTTTCACAGCGTTGACTCACCGGACGACGTGCCAGCAGCCAAACTTTGTGAGGTGTTGCTTCGTTTTGATGCTCAAGTACTCGATCCGATGCCCAATCGAAGACGCAAATTTCATCTCCATTGGTGTTATCGATCACGCGCTTCCATTTCTTCTCAGGCCAGGATGATATGGTTTTATAAATCGCTGAGTCACCAGAATGAATTTCTCCATCGTTTGGTTGAAGCGGTTTCTGATTGCTGATAATAGGTTGGAAGGTTGATTCTGTATTCCGGCTGGAAAGAATGTAGTTCATGCCTGCCGTTTGAATGACGTTGCGTAAAGTCCTATCACTGCAAAATGGTTCACCACCAACGATCCATCGAATAGGGGCTCCAATGCTATGAACCGATTGGAGCATATCCAGGGTTAGATCGGATTTGCTTCGATATTCGATGTTTTCGGGAATTTTCGCTTCCAATCTGCGTTTGCGGTCTTCAGCCCATTCGATGGGGAGATAGAGACGTCGATCGAGAAAAGTCGATCCTTTCGGGGATGAATAACCTAGAAACAGGCAAACCTGGCAGTTTTGTTCTTTGCTGATTTCATGGTTGTATTGTGGTTGTACCCCGACGGTTTTCGCCCCTTTTTTCGGAATGTAGGTTACGCCAATAAGGCAGATACCTTTCTCATGGCCCAATTCTGATGCGATGAATTCCTGAAGCCGGGTATAGACAGCCTCATCATCCCAATGCGCACCAAAAAACAGTCTTTGGGCGGCTTTGGATATCTTCTTGTTATTGGTAGATAATGGCGTTATCCCGCGGGGCTTTCGCTCCGAATTTAGGAGCAGGGATTGTACATAATGCAGAGCTTGTTGCCTTGTCTCACTACGCGCGAAATACTGATCGAATTGATCGTGGAAGAATTCCTTAAACTCTTTACACTCGCACGATCGTTCGACCACTGAAAGTGTATGGATACCAACCTCTGATATACTTCCGCCTCTTACGCTCATCACCTGGATACATTTCACAAATCACGGATGGAATTACCTTTGGAATCAAGATAGAAACTCAACGATTTGTTTTATTGCTAGGTTTGTCATACGACGGTAACTCTGGTCCGGTGGTGCAATAATGGCCAAGATCATTTCCTCGCCACCGGCTTTAATATGGCGACATACCAACCGCATTCGATTGGAATCGAGAATGGAAAATTCGTCGATTTCTGCAAGCGGGAATTGATCACGCGCCTCTTTACTCACGCGTTTGAGCATGGCTATCATTGCTGCTGCTTTGTCCATATCGAAATTTGATGGTACCGTCGCTATAGGTAATCCTTCGCCGCTGGCGAGAACGGCGGTTTCGAATTGACCCTGTTGGTGCAAGGTAAGAAGCAAATCATCAAGTGTTACCGGCTGGATTGTGGCTAGATCAACTTGTTGATAATTCATCGATACCTTCCTGTCATTGCAAGGAAATCGTTACTATTTTTCTCCAAAGAGACTCTCGATTTCTGTGGTCAATGCTTGGCCAAAATCATCGTCGACAATTCGTCCCTGCACTTTTTGTACATTTTCAAATTCTGCAGCAAGGGGCAGGAGATTCTTTACCGCTTGACCGGTGAAAAGCCGCACGAGACCGATTTGAACTTTCGTGCTGAAGAGAACGACGAGCAGGAAGCTGCCGGCGACGTTCGAAAGGTAGATATTCTGGTCGTCCCCTTCATGAAACATGAGTTTGAAGGGAGACTCCTCTCCGATCTGTCTGGCAATTTCTGCCGTTGCAGCCATGTTGCTGGCGGTTAGAGCGGACAAGATGACTGGATCGAAGGTTTTGGTAAATCCTTGTTGGCATATCAATTGTCCGCTGATGTCCGCAAGCAAGACACAGCAGGCTTGTGTTTTCTCCAGCAGTTGAGATAGGATCTTGATGATCTTCGTCATTAATGTTGGGGGTATGATCACTTTATCTGCCATTTGTTACCTCCCGAAATAGGCTGGCGCTGACCCTTCCACATCGGATTCTGGAGATGTGGTTGGTAGTCACACCAGATTCTCGATCTTGGGACAGAAAGGAAGCGTATCCACTGTCTGTCCCAACAGGTTCACAATGGATGCGGGCGATATCCCAGGAACCTTGAAGAAAAATCATGATTAAGTCTTTCTCCGCAATCGTTCGATTGCAGCTTTTAGGCTAACCCTCATACGTTCAATCGATCGGGCGAGATCTTCCATTTCGTCGCCAGTTTCAGCGATAATGGGGCTCTCTAGATCGCCTCGGCTGATACTCTCGGCCGCCGAGCTGAGGTAGAGTGCTGCCCTCGTAAGGCCACGACTGATCGTCAAACCGCTCGATATGCCAATGATGATCCCAATGATGACGACGATAATGGCAACTCTCATAATGTCGATGATCTGATTCTCCATAATATCGACGAGTTGTGTCAGCTCTACATCGGCAGCGGTAAGTAAATCGTCAATTGCAGGCTTGACGATCTGAATGAAGAATATATCGGCTTCGTCGAGTTCGAGTAATGCACCGGAAATATTGCTAGGGTTGGCTTCGTAGGTCGATTGTGCTTTATCCAGATATTGGTGGTAGAGCGTGACCGCCTGTTCAATTTCTGCAATCATATCTGAATATTGAGCCCCTGTATTATCAACGATAACCGTCCACTCTTGCATGTAGTCTTCTCGAGTGTCATTTGCTGCGACTTCATCGCCGGTGGCAAAATGATGGCTCAATAAAGTTCGTTCCGTAAGCAGGAGCCTCATGCCTCTTTCCACCGATTCAATGGTTTGTTGTGCTTTAATGGAATCTTGGGTAGCGTTGGTCAGTGTAGTGAATCCAATAAAAACGCCGACCCCGATCAAGGCCAACAAGACCAAAGGAATTCCGAAACCAAGTCCCAATTTTCTCCCGATGGTCAATCTCATCTTGTCTTAGATCTCCTTACTGTCATCGTAAATGACAAAGGGTAATTATAAATACCCTGCGTGGCGGAAAGATACCTGCCAGTCCTTCTAGATGCCTCGCAAAAGATCCAACATGATCTGTTGAAAATTCATGCGTTGTCCTTCGTCTTCGATTTCTGTGCTAACCTGTTCTACCAGATCGGCGACCTTATTGCGCGGAAAGGATTCACGAGTTTCGTTTAAAGCCGCGATCTTCTCGTCAATGATCACAGGTCCTACGGGGCCAATCACTTCGATAAATTCATCGTTGAGACGATCGAAGAATTCGTTATCAATTGCAGTAACGGGAGGTGATTTCGATTCTTCGACAATCTCCAGCAATCCCGTCTTTACAAGTCCGGCAAGAACGTTTGCGGCTTCGAATTCTTCCCAGTCGAGAGATTTAGCGATTTCGGTGATAGTGCGGACTCCGTTTACCTGTGCGAGAACCTTCCATTCATCGGGATCCAAGTTGATCGCACCGGTCGTCCCCTGGGAGAGATTGAAGATCGCCTGCATCGATGGAATGACGTTTTTGATCTTCTCCCAGCTCTCGATTCGTTTCTTCCCTTCGATGAGGAGCAACTCGGTCGCTGTTGCTATGGTTTGGTCTGGGGCTTCAACACTGCTGACGAAGTTGAAATTTCCACGTATCCATGACAAGAGGGTGTAGAAGGCCTCTTCTCCGATTTGCACGCCAGCAACTGCGTGTATGATGTTGCCTTGCTGCAGGAAAATCTCGCCGGTGTTGGTCCCGTCGGACAAATCGAGTTTTCCTGTTTGACTCCCGGACTTCAATAGCTGAATGATGTTCGGGAGTGATAGTTGGTTTAGATCACCCCGTAAAGCTTCTGACATTAAATAACTCCCTCATTAATTGATCGATATAAGCGCCAGGAGATATCATCGACATCATCTTCATTTACGATTCGGATGACCCGTTCTTCGGGGATGTTATCTCGTAGTTTGGTTTCAATGTCTGATTTCGAGAAGTTGACATTCAATGTCAACCGTAAAAGGGCGATATCAATATTCGGTTTGCACAAGACAACCAGTGCAGCTTGATTGAGATCGCGAATCAGAACTCGGAGTCCCTCATAGGTTAAGTCAATCTCATGAATACCATTCTGTATCCTGGCAGCTATTGCCTGCGTCACTTGACGACTGATCCCTCGCAGCGCGCCTATGTTAAGATTCACAGGAACGGCGTTAATGATCACATTTCCATGATTGTCGCATATGAACGATCCCTGAACTCCGTCCAATGCGTTGATCTCTGCTAGTACTTTATCCATTTCGATCTCTTATTCAGCGATGAAGGAAAGGATAAATGGACCCAAGCCCAGCCGTTTGATCGTGTCGTCGTATTTATCCCTGACCGCTTTCATTTCGGTTTGGATTCTGCGTTCCAGATCTGCGGCGGCCGGCTCGCCGGCTAGTTGCTCAATGGTGCTGCTCAAGCAATCACTGAGACCTTTACTCAAATTCTTTGCATCACCACTGTATTGAATTCTGCCGTCTTTGTATTGGAACAATCCAGCGAAGGGATCTAGAAATGGATAATCATTTGCCTTTTCGATCATGATGTATTTGAAAGCCTCAAGAAATTGGCCTTTGCCGATCGTGATGTCTGCCATTTTCTCGATTGTGCCGATTGTCTCTCCCCAGACTGCGAGTAATCGGGGCAGATCGAAGCCGGCTTCGATCTCTTCGCTTTCGGCGAACGAATCTTCGATTGCAGCGTTGTACACGTTGAAGGTCGCGCCCAGAACAGATGCGTTCTCGACGATGTGCGGGAGAATCGCGTCGCCGGAGATTGCTTCGTCCTGCATGGACAGGATACTCTCGATAACTTCACCATTTTCTAGGAAAACGACAGCTACACCTTCTCCGTCAGTCATCTTGACTTCGATATAGCCCGTGTGTCCCTCGCTACTTAGCTTCGTAATCAGCTTCTCCAAGCTGGTGAAATCCGTGTTGAGATCCTTGTAGCGCACTTCACTTCTCACGGTGCTGGCAAGCATGGTCACTTTCTTCGCGGAGAGCCCATACACGCTGATAGAGCCGTCTTTTTGATTGACTTTTGCCGTAATACTGCCGACGGCGTCGTGGCTGGTTCTCCTGCTGCCACCAGTTTCTTCGATGGCATTGATGATGTTCCCGCTGTCCAAAAATAATGCGGCCTCATAGTCCCAGAAACTGATATGCACGAATCCGGTGAAGCCGTTGGACTTGAGATCCAGCAACAACTTTCCGAAACTCGTAAATGAGGTGTTCAAATTTTCGTATACGGGTTTTCCCTTTGGTAATAACATCGTAGTTCTCCTATGAGAGCTTATTTATGTCGAGGTGTTACCAGATCGTCGACAATTGCTCGAATAGTTTCATCTCGGTCGGTTGAACGGATCAATCCTTTTCATTTCGATGCCTTCTTTTCGTTACTTGTATCGCATTGGCTGTTGCACTCATGGATGTCTTTGGATCCATGGATAATGTTATGTAGTGTTTTTCAAATGGAAAGACGATCATCCGCCAATTTCCCCCGGACATAATTATTTGCTCGAGTGTTCCTGCGTTAAGGAGTATGCTCAATTCCTCCGCTCGTCGGCTAATAAAAGCCGCAAGAGCCGCTTTTGCCCCGGGATTATTTGTAGTTTCGTAACCAAGGACATCAGCATATTTTGAAGTGACGAGTGCACCATCTATGCCATTGATGCGGGTGAAGTCTTTTGCGATCCGTTGTGCTGCCTCGCGCTCTGCTTTACGCCGTTCCCGGTCCGCTTCATTGTCTCCATTACCCTGAGCAAGAGCTTGCTCGTCCATGCGCCGCAAACCTTCCAGCAGCAAATGTGACCAGCTGGTTTGTACGCTGCGTTTAGGTGCGCGTACGTCTTTCGTCAATTCAAACATTCCATCTTCCCAGGTAAGAAGTTCGAATATTACGTCTTCTCCTTCTTGCGAACCCAAGGTCATGTGGACAATGTCGCCTTCATCGAAGAAAACCGTTCCCTCTTGGTCCTGATGCTTCACAAGCAGGCGTGCTTGATTCATCTCATTGCAATTAATACTGATCAGACTGGATAAACTGATGTCGATAAGATTCCCCTGTACGGCCATAATTAAACGCCTTTGATTGATATGATTTAGAGTTGTTTGATTACCAGGTTAATGACTGCTTTCAGTGTGTCGAATACACCATGTCCCTTGATGGCGGATGAACCCATACAAGGATAGCCGTTTATATTCATCCGTGCTTTTAAGTCGTCAGGTTGAATGATGTCTGGCAGATCCTGCTTGTTGAATTGTACAACGCAAGGAAATGAGTCAATGGGTGTTCCCAGTTGCTTAAGATAATCCTCAAGTGCTTTTAAGTCATTGATGTTATCGGCCAGGCGATCGCGTTGAGAATCGGCGACGAATACAACACCATCGGAACCCTGCAAAACGAGTTTCCGGCTTGCTTCGTAATAAACTTGGCCAGGAACAGTGTACAGACTGAATTTCGGTTTGAGGCCATTGATTTTGCCGAGTTCCAATTGCAGGAAATCGAAGAAAATTGTTCGGTCTTCCCGTGTTTTTAATGACACCAGTTCTCCACGCGAATTGGGATTGATATGTCCGTGGATAAACTGCAGATTGGTTGTTTTTCCGCTGCGAGCAGGGCCGTAGTAGACAATCTTGATGTGTAACTCACCCAGCTTTTGATTAATATACATCTTGGTGGTTCCTCCATCGTAAACATAAAAACACTTCATCATACCGGCGCCATAAATTCAACATCAACATGTAGTGCTTTCTATCGAAAATGCGGAGCGTGTTCATCGATCTCATTTCGCTATCCTGCCTCATTGGTTTCTTCCAACTTGGAGGGGACAAGCCCCGCGTTCATTGCTTCATCAAAGGTGATTAATTCACCTGCACCGACATCGATGAGTATCTCCTTATCCAACAGCTGATCGAGTTCTGCGTTCATCGCCTCCGCTAAATCATTAGAATCGATCGTAACTTCATTTTGATCGGTGATTAGTGGAGCCAACTCGGCGGCTGTTTGTTTGGTGTAATGCCAGACAGCTCCGGGTTTGGTTTCCGAGCCGAAAATTACCACCAATAAGTATTCGCCATCCACATCGTGAGCGTAGATGTTGTATTCCGGCCCTTCGTGGAAGCTGGATTTGAAAACGGAATTGCTTTTTAGGATTCTCGCCAGCTCGGATGAAGCAGCGAAATTCGCAGCAACGAGCGCACTGATGTTGGATGTGTCCATTCCGCTGGTAAAGCCGGCGGTTTCAATTGTATAGCCGCTCGCGCTAAGCAGTAAGACGCAGGATGCGCCTGAGTCCGACTGTAATCGATTGAGATGTTGTCGCAGCGGTTCATTTAGTTCTTGCATGTCGACTTGATCTATATCACTGTTGTTCACCGAACCGATGGCGTTTTCGACGATCCCGCGTATCTGTGCCATACTGAACGGCTTATCGATGAACCCTTCGAGATTCAATTCCTCAACGGATGCGTGTAGTTCCTTGTTGCCATATGCTGTTATTAAAACTACTTTCGTTTCGGGTGATACTTCTCTTACTGCTTTTGCAAGTTCCAGACCGTCCATCGTTGGCATCATGTAATCGGTGATGATCAACTCGTAGGGGCTTTGCTTGACTTTCTCAAGGGCATCCGCGCCACAACTTGCCGTGTCGACAATATATTCATCGCAAAGTTTGCTCAAGTAATTTGCCAGAGCTTTCAATATCTCATGCTCATCATCAACGATGAGCAATTGTCTGGTGACTGTACCTTGAGTCGTCAAGTTGGTACTCCCTAGATTTCATTCCCTTCAGTAATATTAAATCTAAGCTAAGGGTACATCATAAGTGAGATAGTAGACCTTTCATTTGACTTGCAAAGTCCCCTCAATATCTGCCGTGGGTATGAGATTCGTACCTGTAGGCATTCGGGGAAGGAAATAAGACTTCACCAACCAGTGTTGTATAAATTGAAATGCGTGAACCTTAATTATATGCCGGATCACGTTTTGTGTAAAATGGGTAGAGAGGCGAATTTACTGGATGGTTTAATTTTTCTGTAGGTTCAATGTGGTGTAGATTTATCCAAAGATTATCTATCCCGGATGAACAGGTGTACATTTTACAGTGGAGGAGACCAGATGAAATATCAAGAGTTGGGACGAACGGGTTGGAAGGTATCTGTAATTGGTTTTGGGTCATGGGCGATCGGTGGAACTTGGGGGCCAGTTAAAGATGACGAGTCACTTGCGGCATTACATCGCGCTGTCGATTTGGGTGTGAACTTCTTCGACACGGCCGATGTCTATGGAGACGGCCGCAGCGAAAGTCTACTTGCGGATCTACGCAAGCAGCGCGATGAGACTATTTATATCGCCACCAAGGCCGGTCGACGTCTGGATCCTCACACGGCCAGCGGATACAACCGCAAGAACCTGACCAGTTTTGTGGAACGGAGCCTGAAAGAACTGCAGGTGGACTCGATTGACTTACTTCAGCTGCACTGTCCACCTACGGAAGTCTATTCCATGCCCGAAGTGTTCGGCATCCTTGATGATCTTGTCGCGGCCGGCAAGCTTCGCTATTATGGTGTCAGCGTCGAGAAAATTGAAGAAGCAATGAAAGCAATCGAGTATCCAAACGTTCAAAGTGTCCAGATCATATTCAACATGTTCCGTCATCGTCCGGCGGAGCTGTTCTTTGATCAAGCGCGGAAACGGAAAGTGGGGATTCTCGCCCGCGTGCCTCTCGCTTCCGGCTTGTTGACCGGCAAGATGAACCCCGGCACCAGGTTCGATGCCGATGATCATCGCGCATTCAATCGTCATGGAGAAGCGTTCGATCGCGGCGAGACGTTCTCCGGTGTCGACTATGAGACGGGTTTGAAAGCCGTGGAGGAACTCAAGGCGATTGTACCGGATGGGATGAGTATGGTGCAGATGGCCCTGCGTTGGATCTTGATGTTCGACGCTGTGACCTGTGCCATTCCAGGCGCCAAGCGTATTTCCCAGGCCGAGGAAAATATCGCTGCAGCCGATTTGCCCGAACTTTCCGATGACGTGATGCAGAAAGTGGAGGATATTTACGACAAATACATTCGCGATCTCGTCCATCATTTGTGGTAATTGCTGCCACTTGAGCCGAAAATGCAAAAACCACAGGCAGCTTTCTTCCCATTCATTCTTGCGATCGGTCTGTCAAGCTGTTCCACTGCTACTCACTTGCAAGCCGTCGGAGAATCGAGAGAGAGGGTTTCTGAGGCGCCTGTCGCTGAAACGGAAAAGCCGACTTCATTCCATCCTACGGAAACAGAGATCGTTCCAATCCCTACACCGAACTGGGATAACCTATGGGCGCCCTCGAGTTTCCCTGGTGACCATGTCTTAATCCTGGAAGAAAACCAGCCTTACTCCTATGAATTGCCATTTTATATGGGTAAGTTTTACGATTATAGTCCGGTGAATCATTGCATTCTTTTCGCAATCGATTTCCCCAATCACGGTGCGGGTCCGGGCTTGGTTGGAGTTGCTGTTAGTGATCTATCAATTGCGATCCTGGATGATGGGGTTGTAGAGACATTGATCTTGGACGACGTGGTAGAGGCGTTGTGGTTTCCGGATGGTAATGCCTTCGCCTACATTTTGGCTACGGATCAAACGTACGAATTGCACTGGCGATCGTTCGACGGTGTGGATCAGATAGTTGCAAAAGACGTTGCCTCCACGTGGAGCATCGCGCCATCTGGACAGGCCGTCGCCTTCACCCGCGAATCCGGTTACGACATTGAAATTACACCAGGACTCTATATCGTGGATTTGGACACGGGGGAAGAATGGATGCTTGCCGATGTGGATCTACAAGGATGGGGGAGTGTGAACGATCGACCATTCTGGTCACCGGACAGTAGCGAGGTCATTTTGTCGTATTGGGCTGGCCCGGAGGAAGCCAGGTTGATCCTGGCGAGGGTCGATGGAACGGCGTCATTCGATCTGGTCTTGAGTCCGCAGCTCGAGAATGAATGGTGGGCTACGATTCGGATTCCAAATATCGTTTGGTATCCCGACGGTGAACACCTGGTTGGTGCCTCAGCAATAATCTATGAATTGGATGGCCCCGATGCGCTTGTATATTATCGCATCGATCGTGATACAAACACGCTGGTAGAAGGCAAGTTGCTTGCTAAAGTCAGCGACTACGAAGATCTGATCGGTTGGGCGGAACCGGGTGTCTCTGTGTGGGCGTTCGTTGTCGGCGAAGGGTTTACAGAGGTATTCGTTCCGTAGATCGCATGCTTGTTGAAAATTAATAAGGAAATTTAGAGGGAGGATACAATGACGGAAATAATTCCAGAAAGAATCCCGGATTGTGTAGTACGGCTTCTTGCTCGGCCTGAGTGGTATGTGGATCCGGGCATCGTGCGACGGGCGAAACTCAAACTGGCAAGTGGGGTGGTGGCGTTCCTGAGTAGTGAACGTTTTTCGAAGGGACGTGCCAAAGCGATTACACTGGGGAAGACGATCTACTTCTGTGGGATCGAACAATTCCAGCCGCATACGCCAAGAGGTCTCGCACTGATCGCACATGAATTGAAACACATCGAGCAGTATGAGAGGGATAGATTATTGGGATTTTATGCCAGATATCTATGGGGCTATATCCGACATGGCTATGGAAAAGAAATTGGGTATGAAGCCACTGCGTATGCTCTGGAAGCTGCTGTAAAGGCACATCTACAGGAAGAGTTTAGCGAAAATGCCGGCCAAAATCCCTGCATTCAAATGGGTGAGCCGCATACACCAAATCCGGAATTCGTATTAAAAGTGCCAGAGAGATTCGACCAATATCCTTAGCCGTGTGCTTGTTGATTAATCAGTACAGCCTCTCTCCGCGGTATGATGAATGTAGTAAGGTTTTTCTTTATTATTGTCAGGATAGAGGTAGACCATGATTCAGAATACGGGTAAACCACAGGTACCGTCTAATCACGATGAAATGGCGACGCTCGGAGGTGGTTGTTTTTGGTGTCTCGAAGCAGTTTTTCAAGAACTGGCGGGTGTGAAGGAAGTTGTTTCTGGTTACGCCGGTGGCGAAGTCGCCGATCCAACGTACGAGCAGGTATGCACGGGTTCTACGGGTCACGCCGAAGTCGTTCAGATCAGCTATGATCCGAAGGAGATTGATTACGAATTTCTTCTGGATATATTTTTCAGCATCCATGACCCGACGACATTGAATCGCCAGGGCGCCGATGTCGGGACTCAATATCGGTCTGTGATTATCTATTACAACGAACACCAGAAAACGGTGGCCCAGCGAAAGATACAAGAAATCGAAGACGAGGGAATTTGGGACAACCCCATCGTCACGCAGCTTGCACCTCTACAAGATTTTTACCCGGCCGAGGATTACCATCAAAACTACTTCAAGAAGAATCCCTTCGCGGGTTATTGTCGTGCTGTAATATCACCAAAGGTCTTGAAATTCCGTGCGCGATACACCGAGAAGCTGAAGCGTGGATAGCGAAGATTGTATGAGTTCAATAGTGGAGTGGCTTTCTAGTGGCGATCTGCGGTCTGATGGCGCAGCGAATGAGGTCGTCGATCTCGTCCTGCAGAACCCGGATCTGATCGAAGATGTACTCGGTGCATTACGCGCGGCGGATGACGTTGTGCGCGGTCATGCAGCAGATGCTCTCGAAAAGATTGCACGCTCGTTGCCAGCGTTACTTGGCGACCACGTCGATGAGATTATGGCAACTGCACGACGTGATGAAGTCCCTATGGTGCGCTGGCATTTGGCCATGATCCTTGGCTATTTATCTCAGTGTGAAGCACGCGTTGAAGATCTTATGGATACACTCATCCATCTCTTGGATGATGGCAGTGTCTTTGTCCAATCCTGGTCGATTGTTAGTTTGTGTATCATCGCTCGAGCATATCCACAACGAAGTCGTGAGATCCTGTCGAAGATCGAACGGTTAAAACAAAGCGAAAGCGCAGCCGTTCGCACAAAAGTGCGTCAAGCGATCAGCCTGCTTATCGATCCCAGGCAACCCTTTCCGAAGGGCTGGATAAAAAGCGAGCATCTTCGAGGCCTTGATTCATATCCATGATGGATTATGTGCTGATGCTTCGGCCGGACAGGCATATCTAAGTTCTCAGTTTTGGGTTTTGATGGGTAGAACAGGAGGAATGATATGCCTGATGTTAAATCGCAGACTCGAATTCAAAACAGCATCTTGGATCCAATCGAACGTCGCACGCTGAAATGGTTGGCGGAGCGCACACCACAACGGGTTACGCCGGATACGTTAACGATCATCGGCATTGCCGGATCGTTTGTGATTTTCGCCGGTTATGTCTTGACAAATGTGTCACCGGCTTTCTTGTGGCTGGCGAGTATTGGTTTCATCATCAACTGGTATGGCGACAGCCTGGATGGTACGCTTGCTCGCTTTCGTAAGATCGAGAGACCCAAATTTGGTTTCTACATCGATCATATTGTCGATGCTTTCAGCCAGGTCGTAGTTTTTACCGGTCTCGGCCTATCTGCATATGTCCGCCTGGACATCGCTTGCCTTGCCCTGAGTGGGTACTTGCTGCTCTCGGTTCTGGCTTATGTATATGCATTTGTCACCGGTGTATTTCGTATCTCGTATGCCAAAATTGGTCCAACCGAGGTACGTGTGATCGCGATTGTCGCTAACATAATGGTGTTTTTCTTTGGCAATCCGGCATATGAGCTTTTTGGCGCGGAAATTTCGGCTTTCGATTCATTGGTTGTTGTTATCGCCGCACTCTTGACAACGCTCTTCCTGACCACTTCCATTCGGTATGGGCGTGCGCTCGTCGGAGTCGACTCGCGATAAATCGTTGTATTAAAACCATGGCGTAAAAAAGATACGTCCTGCTAAGGACGTATCTTTTTTATGAACGCAAGAATCAGATTGACTTCATGACAAAATTCTATCAAGTTTTATTGTTTATCAATTGGGCTGCGATTTGTCGGATGACATCCATTGGGTTGGTGTCTTGGCCACTTTCCATGATGTCGTTGAACGTCATCGGCGGCGCGTAATTGAGTTTGGGTGCAATGGAAAGCGTACGCGGCAGGAACAAATGCTGAACCGCCTGGGTGATCTCTGCAATCACCTGTTTATCATGCAGGTTTTTCCGCAAACGGGTGAGTGGATTTCTGAGCGACCAGGAAGATAATACGCCTCGAATGATGGTAACAGATACATGCGCCTGGGGCACTCGCCGCAACATGACTTCAAGACTGGGCGACCAGCGTGTCAGGGATTCGGTCGCACCGCTAAGTACCTGTGGATCGGGTTCGATTAGACCGCGCGGGAATATTAGCACGGCACCACCATCTTGCAGGTGTCGAATTACAGAACGAACGACAGCGAGACGCTCAAAGGTATTGCGAGAGACGAGAATAAAATGGTCTTTCATGGCTTTCAGGTTCGCGAACAATGGCATACCGCTGACAACGATCTTCAAATCGGGGCGCGGCAGACTTGCAGCAACGAGTAGTCCGTCCACCATTCCCGGATGGTTGGAAGCGATGAGTAAGGGTCCATCTGTCGGGACTTGATCGATGCCCTCGACTTCAAAATAGCGTACAAAGCGATCAAGAAACCTTCGGGAGGCTTCATGTAAGCCTGAGTGTGCGACAAGCTGATCGAAGTTCTCCACCAATTCGGCAAGACGGTTGGCGGGTGAAGCGAGAGCTCCACCGATGAGTTTGCCGGACCAGGTATCGTTCGATAAGTCTAAGAATCTTAATGCTTCCTTGATTACTTGCTCTCTCAGCTGTGATACTTGATCTCGAAATCCTGGCGCCATTCATTTTTCTCCTTTCATATATAATTTGTACTAGAAAAATGGTAATTAGTCTATCGCGCGATTTTTCGTCTGGATCATGTGTAGTCTGTATGCAGGATGGCGAGGGGTCCTTGGCCTGGTGAAAACGAATATAATCCTAGCATGTCTTGTATATATAACATGGCCAAGCAGCCGCCGTTCATCCTGAATTGCATATCAACCGTCATTGTGGATAATTCTTAAAGCGATGCCTACAAATCTTCCCCCAGACTATTTCGAGGCTGATCAGCGCTATCGTTCGGCGAGTACGCCGGAGGAAAAGGTTGCTTGTCTCGAGGACATGTTAGCCAGGATTCCAAAACACAAAGGTACGGATAAACTTCGTGGTGATCTACGTAAGAAATTATCGAAATTAAAATCCTCGGTACAAACTCGTAAGGCTACCAGTCACCAGGAATCCGTTTTTCATATCGATAGAGAAGGAGCAGGGCAGGTTGTTGTCGTCGGACATGCCAATGTTGGTAAGTCGATGCTGGTTTCAACGCTCACCAACGCCAAGCCTGAAGTTGCGGATTTTCCGTTTACGACCTGGAAACCAACTCCAGGTATGATGCGTTATGAAAACGTGCAGTTTCAATTGATCGACACACCGCCAACCAATCGTGAGTTCATCGAACCTGAATTGATCGAACTCATTCGTAGAGCGGACTATATTTTGATCGTCGTGGACATCCGGGCTGATCCGTTAGCACAGTTAAAAGGAGTGGCTGATTTGCTGATGGAACACAGGATTATCCCCGATCATCTACTCCAGCCGCAAGAAGAAGTTGAACTAGGTATTGCAACGAAGCCTGTCCTGGTTCTTGCAAACAAGAACGATGATGAAGAAACAGATGAAAACTTCGAGATCTTTAGGACCTTACTCGAACAAGATTGGCCGCTTCTGGCGATTTCTTCGAAGACCGGACGAAATCTAGACGAATTAAAGAAACTGATCTTCGAGCAGATGGAAATCATTCGGGTATATTCGAAAGCGCCTGGGGAAGAACCCAATTTGCAATCCCCATTTATCCTCGATCGTGGATGTACTGTAGGGGAATTTGCCGGCAAGGTTCACCAAGATTTTTATAAGAACCTGAAGAGTGCACGTTTGTGGGGGAGTGCGGAACACGATGGCATCATGGTTGGTCGTGACTATATTTTGCATGATGGCGACATCGTCGAACTCAAGATATAGGATTGCGCATAGCCTTCTTGTTGGTAGAAAGGTTGGTATGGGACATCAGCATCGTGGAGAAGACACTGCCGGTTTGAAGACGGCGTTTGCCTTGAATCTTATTTTTACCATTATCGAAATCATTGGAGGGTTACTAACCAACAGCCTGGCAATCCTCTCGGATGCCATGCATGATCTCGGTGACAGTGTCTCCCTCGGATTGGGTTGGTATTTGGAGCGATTTTCTCGCCGGGAAAGCGATCAGCGATATTCCTACGGGTATCGGAGATTTTCGCTTCTTGGTGCGTTGATCAACACAATTATCCTCGTCGTTGGTGCGCTTTACATCACGCTAGAGGCGATTCCAAGGTTGTTTTCTACGGTAAAACCCAATGCGCTAGGTATGGCGGTTTTGGCAGTCGGCGGAATCATTGTCAATGGAATAGCTGCTATACGTCTCCGTAAGGAGAAATCATACAATGCGAGAGCAATTGCCTGGCACCTCTTAGAAGACGTACTTGGATGGATTGCAGTGCTTATCGTTGGCACGATCCTGTTATTTACGGAGTTATATTTCCTCGATCCTCTGCTGTCGATATTGATTTCGATCTACGTTTTATACAATGTCCAGAAGAATTTGCGACAGACAATCCGTCTTTTTCTTCAAGCCGTACCAGCAGAATTTGTAATCGAGGATATCAATGAGCGCTTGCTTCAAATCGAGAATATAAAATCGATTCATCACACGCATGTTTGGTCGTTGGATGGTGTCGATAACGTTTTAACAACACACATTGTTGTTGACGAGGATATCCCCAGAGAAAGTGTGCTCTGTGTAAAGGCAGATGTTCGCGATCTTGTGAAAGACCTGAATATTTCCCATTTAACGATCGACATCGAATACGGCGAGGCAGATTGTATGATGTTATCAATATGATTCGATGGGATTGGCCGTGATCAAGGGGATGTGGATATCGAGTTGGAAGATAATGGTTTAAAGGAATAACTCATTATAGCGGGACAATACGTACAATCGGCTTTGTTCTGAACGACCGATCAATAGTATCATATATCATGGAAACACACCCTGGAGAACAGTTCATGGCCATCATTGAATTAACGGAGATATCAAAAAGCTACAGGTATCGGAAACGTAGCCTTTTCGGTGGTGTTCCATCCTCCGATGATGCGGTTGGGGATAAACCTGAGGAACATGAACCGTCCGGCAAAAAAAACCAGCGTCGGGCAGGTTTTGAGATGAAGAATTTAAATTTGATCATACCGGATAAAAAGACCGTCGTCCTTTTGGGACCGAGTGGATGCGGGAAAACGACTTTGCTGCGAATCATCGCTGGATTAACAAGACCCGATTCAGGGACTGTGCGTTACGATGGCGTTGATATGCACGGCACGTCTCCTGGAGAACGGAAAATAGGGATCGTTTTTCAGGAGTTTGCGCTTTACCCGCCGCTTACGGCAAAACAGAACATACTATCCTATTTCTTCTTTAAAAAACAGACGCCTGAGTTGAATAAAGTCGCGCAGGAGAAATTCGAGCAAACGAGTAAACTCTTGGGTGTGGAAATCGAGTATTTGCTGGATCGCAAACCTGCGAATCTTTCTCAAGGAGAAAAACAGAGAGTAGCGTTGGGACGTTGCATCACAAGAGATCCCAGAGTCATTCTGTTGGACGAACCAATTTCGAATCTCGATCAACAGTTGCGTTTGCGTTACCGTGGTGATTTAAAAAAGTTACTGCAACGCTATGGGGTTACAGCGGTATACGTAACGCATGATCAGCAAGAAGCGATGATGATGGCGGATTTGGTTGTAATTATGAACATTGGCACTGTGGAACAGGTGGCCACCTTCGACCGAATATACCGAAATCCCAATAATATTTACGTAGCGAATTTCGTGAATATCGATATGGATACCCCGGCAATCAATCTACTCGATGGCTCGATGATTTCTCCGTCGATCGATGGGTATTTGGTGGGCATACGACCGGAAGCGCTTATGTTGACGAATATCGAACATCCTGAGTACATAATCGAAGGCACGGTTACCGATATTCTCAAAATACCTATTAAAGGGGTCAATATCCTCACACTTCGCGTCGCTGACAAACAGGTTGTTGTGAGAACACCACATACTCGTGAGATCAGAATCGGGTCAGATATTCAAATGGTTCCAACAGAAATCCACCTTTTCTCTCGACACACAGAAAGACGAGTGCGTTCACTTTATCCCAGAGTTGTATAAGATTTGATTCTCATGCCAGAGACTCGTCAATTTCTCTACACGATTCGACCGGACCGAAAAGCGATGCTAACGGAAGGTCCCACGGATCATGAAGACGAAATAAACACGCAACATTTCCCTACATTCATGCTGATGGCTACCGACTTAACAAAGCGCTGAGCCTCGGAATCGTTCGTTGAATGCTGTCTCGTTGTGAATTTGATATTTTGAATATAAACTACCGCTGCAATCGAATGTGGTAATACTACGTTTTGAATTAGCGAGGTGCGGCGATGCAAGAAATCAGCTACAAAGTGAATAGTTACGTCGTTGAATTTTTTGGGAACAGCGAATCTGTGGAAGATCATGATGTACGAGCAAGGATCATGTTATTCAGTGATGATGTAAAGGGAATTACGGCGGAATTGCGTTTTTACCAACCCCAAAAGCTTTGGGTGAAGATGGACGCACTACGCACTCCCTCAAGCCCAAAGCCCACTCTCATATGTCACTTATCCACAGATGAAATAGTACCTGTTCTTGATTCCCTTCGGCATGAAAAACCGATATACATTGCTTGGTCTCCAGATGAACAAAGGGTTTCGCTGCGAACATACCTCGAGCCTGTTGGCGAGAATGAAGGATGACTGCAGTACATTGCATTTCCATCAGGATTGCGTTGAATCAAAAGATCCCTTTATCGCCACTGATTAACGTAAACGATGATTCGTGAGATCGATGCAGCGTTGATACAGAGAATACTCGAAACGTATACACTCCCGATTTTCAGCATTCATGGAATTCGGCATTGGGCCCGTGTGTATGAGAACGGTATGGAATTGAGCAGGACGACCGCTGCAAACACAAAGGTTGTAGGTTTGTTCGCGGTGTTCCATGATTCGAGGCGAATAAATGAAAGCGTCGATCCGGGACATGGTAAGCGAGCTGCAGAATTCATGAGGTCTTTGTCTAGTGCCTATCTTGATCTTACGGAAGAGGAATTTGCGTTACTCTACATGGCTTGCGCTAACCACACGAAAGCACGTACGAACCCCGATGCTACTGTACAGACATGTTACGATGCGGACCGGCTGGATTTGGCGCGTGCAGGGATTCGTGTCGATCCGCATCGATTGTGCACAGCTGCGGCAAAGAGCCCTGAATTGATCGCGTGGGCGAATGAGCGCAGTCTCAACGATCATTGCCCGAGCTTCGTTGATGATATCTGGTTGAAATCTACATCATCGTTGTAACTATTCCATATGTTGAAGTGTAGTAGATCGGAGGTGAATGTTGAGTACTCGAAATTCGGAACAAGACCGATTGCGACGGATTCGGGATCGACAAATCCAACTTCGAGATCCTCAAAAGAAAGTCAACGATCTTTAACATTCCATTTCTCAGCGCCGAGTAAAATCTGTGACACGCTTCTCTTTTCGTACAATGATATCGGAGACGCCAATTAAGTTCCTGGGCCTTGTTTTGGGTTTAACCATCGGAGTCGTCGTGCTGATTGTTGTGCCCGATTTCGTAGATCCACCATTGGGCGATGTCATCGGCTTTGCAGCGATTATTTTTCTGGGCTTTCTAGGTTTTCTACTTGGGCAAGCGATGGATACTCGGGAGGAGATTAAGGACCTGATTAAGTAATTTTGCCCACCGATTTGTATTTCGCTTTACGGCCGCTGAAATCGCGCCGTTCCAATTCTGCTATTCGTTGGGTATCGGAGACGGACTATGAATTTCCGTCGCCTTTCCCCTCGGCACTCATTTTAGACTTCATAGTTAATTTCAGAGCTTGACGATACCGTTTGCGTACGCGGTCTGCGTTTTCTTGATCACCGCTTTCAGCAAAACGGTCCGCGGTTGCCATGAGCGCGGACAGCACCTGCTGATTAACTTGATCGCCAGCAGATTCAAGATAGGCAATTGCTTCATCGTCTTCTTCGATGTTGATGAGATTTTGCGCAAAGCGGAGCTCTTCAGGGACGGCTTGTTCAGCAATTTCTTGTAATTTGTCCCGAATCTCGTTGAATTTATCGAGTGCTTCTTTGTTATCCCCTTCTTCTGCGGCCTGTATGTTTGCCTGCAGGATACCCAGGAAGTAGTCATCCACGAGGGGCAATGCCTCCTGAAGCGTTTTATCAAGGTCTTCTGCTTGCATGAGGGATTGCAATAAGGAAGCTGCTTGTGCCGCACGAGCTTCTTGCGCTTTGTCGATCTCTTCGCAGATTTCGAGTATACGGTCACGCAGCGCGTCAAGTTTCTTATTTTCCTCTGCTTCACTTGAATCCATGCGTTCGGTGAGTAATTGAAAGAAACTGTAATCCAAAGCTGGGCGCAGAAGATTGACGATAGCGAGGACACGATCGTCGTTTGGCGCCTGGATGAGTAAATCCAGTATTTTCTCGCGCGTGATATCTTTCCCGAGATCGTTGATGCTTTCGATGGCTTGTTTGAATTCGTTCTCCTGAGCCTGGATTTTGTGTCCAAACGTGGTTTGTTGAACGGCTTGTTCGTACCGCTGACTGACGGCCTTTTTAGTATTTGTATCCGAAATCGAGTTGATCGCCATGGCAGCAATTTGGAAAAAGGCTGCGTCCATTTCCTCATCGTGATTCTTGATGAAGTCTGCGAGATCCTCCTCGCGAATTTGAATTAAATCTTCAAAGATCCGCATACGAGCACGTTGTGCTTCGATTTCTTCCTTCGAAATGCCGTCTGCTTCCAAAATACGTTCTAACATTCCTTGCATCGTCAGTGTAGTTTGTGGTTGAAATAAATATGCTTTGCGTTGTTCTGGAGGCAGGTTTTCTGTTATTTGATTGATCATCTTTCCGATCAAGCGTTCTTGTTCGTCTTTGGGTATGTTAAGTTCGACGGGCATGAAGGTTAACAGTAACTCTTTTTCGGGATCATGATACACGAGCGGCGCCGCAAGTTGACCTTCAAATCCACAAGAAGGGCATTGGATGCGGTTGATACTGCCGGAAAGCAACCTGGCCTTTACGCTTGGGTCTCGGCCAACATCGATGAGCTGTTCGATTGCGGCTGTTATTGGCGCTTTGCAATTTGGGCATTGAATTTGAGTCATCGATTGGGTCATGGAAGTTAACTATCCTTTATTTTTATAGTTGCGTCTGTTGTTGTGGCAGTGAGAAGCATATTCTCGTCCCTTGTTTAACTTTTTCATCCACCCAGATTTGGCCTTGGTGGGCTTCGATCACCGCTTTTGCCAGGAACAATCCCAGCCCTGCACCTTTTGTTTTTCGCGACGCTTCGTTGGATCGATAAAATCGGTTGAAAACCCGCGGTACATCTTCCGGAGCGATCCCGGGCCCCTCGTCTTGAACGCAAACGACGATGTTATCCTTTCGGATGTGCCCGCTGATGGTAACCAGGCCTCCGTCAGGTGAGTATTTAACTGTATTCGATAATAGGTTCGAGAGTACTTGTGTCAATCGATCTTCATCTGCAGGGATCGTTGGAAAATCCTTTGGAAAGTCGATGGTAAAGGTATGCGCGGCGGATTGGGTTTTAAAGCGATTGGCCAATCTCTCAGCCAATTCCTTGACGCCGACCTCGGAAAAACTCAAGGATAGGGCACCAGCGGCAAGTCTTGAAGCATCCAGAAGGTCATCGATCAATTTGGCGAGGCGATCGGATTCCTCTTCGATAACCGCCAAGCTTTCGTGCACCGTCTCAGGATCCCACTGGGCATCTTCTCGTCGCAATGTACCTACATACCCTTTGATGAGTGCGACGGGTGCGCGTAATTCATGGCTGATGATGGAGATAAAAGTATCTTTTAGCTCTTCGGCTTCCCGAAATTTCGTGATATCGCGCATATTTGCGACGATGCTTCGTAATTTGCCATCCTGTGAAACTGTGGGTGCGTAGCGGATGCCAACGCTAATTGCTTCCCCATCCTTTTTGAGTAAATCGCCTTCTACATAGAGTGTAGCCTTGGCGGAGAGTGGCCATCCACCTGCTTCGGCTTCCTCCAGAGACAAACCCGGTTCACGGCGAAGCCAGTGGATGATCTCGTCATGCGTTTTACCGATCGTTTCTTCGGGTGCGTATCCGGTGAGACGTGCGCAGGCCCGATTAAAACGTTCGAAACGAAAACTCGGATCGAGGATAAAGATGCCGTCCGCCGCCGATTCCAGCACCGCATCGGTGTGCTGTTTCTGACGCGAGAGTTGCGTATATAGCTTTGCATTGTATGCTGCGATCGACGCTTGCGATGCAAATGCCTGCAGCAGTCTTCGATCTTCGTTGGAAAAGCGGCCTGCGTACGAACGAAAGACGAATATAACGCCAATGACCTCCGATTGGGCAATCATCGGCAAACCAACCCCGGTCAATAAACCCATACTTGTAGCGGCTGTGATGCGTTGTAATCTGCGGTTAATTTCGGGGAGGGCGAAGCGCGCTGGATCCCCGTGATCGGGGATATCTGCAAGTAACGGGTCTAGATTCTTTAGAAATGCCTGATTAATTCCGTATGAAGAAGCGATACACCAACCACCGCTTTCATCGCGCAGTGCAATCAAACCGGCATGGCCAGCGAGCAGTTCAGCGGAAACACGCACGATGCGTGTCAGCACACGATTAAGGTCGAGTTCTTCCGTAATAACACGAGAAATCTCAAGCAGGTAATCGCGTTGGCGAACACGCAGATCGGGCAGCATTCAGTCTAGGCCTTCTTGCTCGGCTTCTTGAATGGCATAGTCGAGAATTTCTAATCCCTCATCGATCAACTGCGTTGTAATGTTGAGAGCAGGTGCGATACGCAATGTACTCTCACCGCACCCCATGGTTAGCAAGCCTTGTTGAAATGCATGCAGTTCGACGCGTTTACGCAGCGCAGATGCCGGCTCGCGTGTCTCACGATCCTTTACAAATTCAACGCCGATCATCAAGCCTTTACCTCGGACCTGTCCGACACTCGGATGGTGAACCTGCAGTTCTTCGAGGGCGTCCAGGGTGTACTTACCGACTTCAGCCGCGTTTTTCATCATACCGTTTTCGATGAGTTCGAAGGTTGCCAGCGCGGCAGCACATGCGATCGGATTTCCTCCGTATGTGTTTCCGTGCGCTCCGCTGGGCCAATTCATGATGCTTTCCTTGGCGATGATTCCTCCGAGGGGAATGCCAGAGGCAATGCCTTTCGCCGTGCATACGATATCCGCTTCGACGTTCCAGTTTTCGATCGCCCACCATTTGCCCGTTCTGCCAACCCCCGATTGGACTTCGTCTGCGATGAGCAGGATGCCGTGTTGATCGCATAATTCACGCAGGGCGGGGAAGAAACCATCGGTGGGTACAACGTAGCCTCCTTCGCCCTGGATCGGTTCGATGACGATACCGGCACAATCCTCAGGGGGGAGGACCTTTGGGAAGATTGTATTGCGTATGTATTGCACCACGGTCTCGCCGTAATCATCGTGCGTTGATGTCAGCAGTGGCCGATAGGGGTCAGGATAGGGAACATGAGTCACACCATTCATGACCGGGAAAAACCCTCGACGGTAAGCGGGTTTGCTGGCGGTAAAGGCCAATGACCCCAGCGTGCGACCGTGAAACCCGCCAAAGAAGCCGATGAACTGCTGACGGCCGGTGTGATAGCGGGCCAGTTTAATGGCCGACTCAACGGCTTCGGTTCCCGAATTACAAAGGAAAATTTTTGCGTGTTCTTTAAACGGTGCGGTCGAGGCGAGTTTTTCAGAATACTCAATCCAAATTGGATGATAGAAATCAGCAGAAATATGTAGATAGCGTTCCGCTTGTTTTTTTACTGCCTCGATTACTTTGGGATGGCAATGGCCAGTCGAGCAAACAGCGATACCTGATGTGAAGTCGATGTATCGATTACCGTCAACATCCCACACTTCGGAACCCAGACCATGATCCATCATGAATGGGTAGACTCGTGGATAGGATGGTGAAATTACTTTTCGATCGCGCTCAAGGTATTCTTTCGCTCTCTTTCCTGGCACAGAAAGATGTTGCATCCTTGTTGACCTCCGGGTGAGATTATGTCTCGATCTATAAAAATCGAAACGGCTAATTTGCAACTTCCGGGATGCCCAAATTCTTTATTCCTGGATGGCGTTACTTTCGTAATTATATCATTCGGATTTTGTAATCGATCATTTCCGTTGTATAAATGATATAGCATAGCCGTCTCTTTGTATCTAAACGATAAAAGGAGAGTGGTGATGATGAAAGAGCGACCTTGGTTTGGCCACTATGATGAGGGGGTGCCGAAAGAAATCGATTATCCCCAGATCAATCTGCACGAGATGCTACGAAAATCAGCAGAAGCGTATCCGCAGCGAGCTTGCACTATTTTTAAAGGTGCGCCAGTTACTTACGCTGAAATGAATGCGCGTTCCGATCGTCTCGCTGCAGGTTTGACGGATCTGGGCGTGAAAAAAGGAACACCTGTTGGTTTGTTCATGGTAAATCTTCCGCAATTTGTGATGGCGTTCTACGCCATATTGAAGGCGGGAGGCGTGGTGGTAGCTTTTAATCCTTTATATAAAGCACGCGAAATCAAGCATCAGGTCAACGATTCCGGCATTGAGATCATGATTGCCTTGAGTATGTACTATGAGAAAATCAAGGCGGTCAGAGGAAACACGTCATTGAAGACTCTTGTGGTTTCAAATCTGAAGGAGGCTCTGCCGGGGTTACTACGTTTCTTGTTTACATTAACGATGGAAAAGAAAGATGGACATCGAGTCACGCTCGACGAAGAAGACGTATGGATGCGTGATTTGATGGATAGATACTCACCGGCGGATGCGCCGAAAGTGGATGTGGGTCCGGATGATGTCGCCCTTTTCCAATATAGTGGGGGAACCACTGGTCTGTCCAAGGCTGCTGTCGCACTGCACCGCAACCTGGTGGCAAACACACTCCAAATTCGATCTTTCATGCCCACTTTGCGCATGGGGGAGGAGATCGTGTTGATGGCGATCCCCATGTTTCATGTTTATGGATTGGTCGCCGGTATGACTTTTGGCATTTCATCAGGAGCTACGCTGGTGATTCAACCCGATCCCCGTGATACCAACGAGATTCTGAGTTTGATTGCCAAGTACAGGCCTTCGATCTATCCGGGTGTACCCGCCATGTACAATGCCATCAATGTTCATCCGGATGTGCGTGCCGGCAAGGCTGACGTCAGTTCGATTCAGGCATGCATTTCGGGATCGGCGCCCCTAATGCGAGAGACCAAGCTGCGTTTCGAAGAACAAACCGGCGGAAAACTGGTTGAAGGATATGGTCTATCAGAAGCCCCGACGGCTACACACTGTAATCCGGTTTTCGGTCTAAACAAGGAGGGATCGATCGGATTGCCGCTACCTGATGTGGATGCGCGCATCATTTCTCTGGACGATGAAGTAAATGAGCTCGGTCCTGGTGAAGTCGGGGAATTGGTAATCCAGGGGCCCCAGGTCATGAAGGGCTACCATAATATGCCCACAGAAACTGCAAACGCTCTGCGAGATGGCTGGCTGTATACCGGTGATATTGCCCGCATGGACGAAGATGGGTATTTCTATATCGTCGACCGCAAGAAGGAGTTGATTAAACCAAGCGGTTATCAAGTTTGGCCACGGGATGTAGAGGAAGTTATCTCCGAACATCCGGGTGTCTTGGAAGTAGGCGTGGCGGGTGTGCCCGATGCCTATCGTGGTGAAACCATCAAAGCCTGGGTCGTGCTCAAACCGGAAGAGAGAGTCACGATGGACGAGATTCGAGCCTGGTGCAAGGAGAGAATGGCGACGTACAAAGTGCCTACGTATGTAGAATTCCGGGATGAGCTGCCCAAGACAACCGTTGGGAAAATACTCCGCAGAGAACTGGTCCGACAGCATCGAGAAAGTGAAAAGACAACGTAGTCGATTTGGGCATCGGAATTTCCAGATCAGACGCTCGAAAACAGGAAATGCAGCGGGCTGTCCAGTTTGTGCTTTGGACAGCCCGATAATTTCCCGCAATGCTCTTTTTACACTAGCCGGCGGTGGGTAGTGGCACTGGCGTTCCGCTGACCTTGGGTTGAACCGGCTCTGAGAAGATTTGTTCAAATTCCTCACGGTCGAGTGTCTCGACTTCGATCAAACGTTGTGCCACAGCTTCAAGTTGTGGGCGATATTTCGTCAGGATCTCGCGTGCACGATCGTGAGCTTCATGGACCAATTTTCGTACTTCTTTGTCAATCAATTCGGCAACATTTTCCGAGTAATCTCGTTGTTCGCCGATTTCACGGCCGAGGAAAACCAACTCTTCTTTTTTACCGTATACCATTGGCCCGAGCGATTCACTCATGCCGAGTCTGGCTACCATTGAGCGGGCAAGATTTGTGACACGCTCAATGTCATTGGAAGCGCCAGAGGTAATGTCATTGAAAACGATTTCCTCCGCCACGCGTCCACCAAGTGAATAAGCTAGATCTGCTTTCATTTTATTACGGGCCATCAGGGTGTGATCATCTTCTGGTAGAAACAAGGTGAAACCGCCCATCAGACCGCGTGCGATGATACTAATTTTATGGACCGGGTCCGCTTCCGGGATGACGTGCCCCACGACTGCGTGGCCAGCTTCGTGGTAGGCGATAAGCCGCTTTTCTTCCTCACTGATGATGCGGCTTTTCCGCTCTGGGCCGGCGCTGACACGTAGAATCGATTCTTCAAGTTCTTCTTGCCCGATGGTGCGTTTATCCCGTCTGGCAGCCAGTATTGCGGCTTCGTTAACAAGGTTTTCGAGATCGGCCCCCACGAAACCCGGTGTGGATTTGGCGATAATGTTGAGATCGACATCCACTTCCAGTGGTTTTCCCTTAGTATGGACCTTGAGTATCGCTTCACGACCTCGCATATCGGGGCGATCAAGAACAACACGGCGATCAAATCTTCCGGGACGAAGCAAGGCGGGATCGAGGATGTCGGGCCGGTTGGTTGCGGCCATGATGATCACATTGGTATCGGTATCGAAACCATCCATTTCAACCAGCATCTGGTTAAGTGTTTGTTCTCGCTCGTCATGGCTGCCGCCGAGCCCGGCACCACGATGCCGTCCGACAGCGTCAATCTCGTCAACAAACACGATACACGGAGAGTGCCGTTTTGCCTGGTCGAATAGATCACGCACACGGCTCGCACCGACACCAACAAACATCTCAACGAATTCAGAACCCGAGATCGAGAAGAAGGGCACGCCGGCTTCACCAGATACAGCTTTGGCCATCATCGTCTTCCCGGTGCCTGGTGCGCCAATCAGGAGTACGCCTTTGGGTATGCGCGCACCGAGAGTGATGAATTTTTCCGGTTCTTTTAGAAATTCTACGACCTCTTGGAGTTCTTCTTTCGCTTCCTCAACACCAGCGATATCTTCGAATGTGATGGTGGGCTGATCTCCCGTAAACATCCTTGCTCGACTCTTGCCAAATGAAAGCGCTTGGTTGTTGCTGCCCTGGGCTTGGCGAAGCATAAACCAGATCAAACCCACAACAAGCAGTGCAGGCAGCAGGTAGGTAATCAAACTCAGGATGGTATTCCAATCGCTTGGTTCCTTGATTTCAAGTTCAAAAGGATTCCCGGCAAGGTACTCCGGTGTGATTCCAAAATCAATTAACTGCCCGACAAGTGTTTTTGTCGGTTCCTTGCGTGTAATTGCTTTTTTACCCGTTTGGGTATATTCAATCTCGATACTGTTGTCGTTAACGGTGATTCGAGCGACTTCGCCAGCCTTGATCTTATCGACCAGTTCATTGAATGACAAACGTTCTGGCTGGTTGGCGCTATCGCGCACGATAAAAAGTAGGACAACAATACTCAGTAGCAGGAGAATAAAAAAAACAGAATTCCTGCTTCGGGGAGCATTCACATCAACCTCCTAAAAACAACGCGGACATATACAAACCCAATTCTCACGAATTATATCATCTTACCGTTCATGCGTGGACGCGTCCGAAGGGTTGGTAGTAGAAATCTGAATTCGTTACCCATTAATTAGACGCGAAAGGGAATCAAGACTATGGAGAGTGGAGCGGGCATGAAGGATAGAGCAAACAGACCCACAGCCAGAGTGGGATCAAGCCGCCGACGGCGATAAAGGCAAGCAGCGCGAGTACTACGACAATCCAATCCATACCTTCTGGAGAGGTGGTTTCCATTTCTGAAGTGAACGCCTCGGGATCATTATCGGCTGGCGGAGGCATGGTATAGGAACGGATGGGTGGTGCTTGAAGTTGATCGGCGTAGGTCATTAAGACGCGTCCGAATTGGTCTGCCGTCCGATAGCGAGCAGATGGCTCTTTTGAGAGCACTTTTGCAGTGATTTGTTCCAGGACTTCGGGGATTTCCGGTCGGAGCTGTTTCAGATAAGGTGGCTTCGCGATTTGATGCAGCCGGGCAAGTTCAGCGGCATCATCTGTGTTGAAAGGGGGATTGCCGGTAAGGATCTCAAAGAAGGTAATACCTAAAGCATATACATCGGAGGAAAAAGTGGGGGAGCGACCAGCAGCTTGCTCGGGGGCAAAATACAAAGGGCTTCCCCAAACGATTTCGTTCTGTTCGTCTGGTTGAATAGATGCAAATGCACGCGCAATTCCAAAGTCGGTTATTTTCGCTACGTTGTCATTACCCACCAAAACGTTCTGTGGTTTGAGGTCGCAGTGGATGAGGCCAGCCCTGTGCGCATAGCCAACGCCAGCACAAATCTGAATCATCAGATCCACAGCTTCGGATACCGGCAGGTATCCTCGCCGTCGGATAAGTGTCTTTAGATCCGTTCCGGGAATCAATTCCAGAACGATGAAGTATCGACCTGCATCGATTCCGAAATCGAAAATCGTAACGATATTGGGATGGGCAAGGTTGGCTGCTGCTCGCGCTTCGTGGAGAAAGCTTGCTTGAAAGGCTGGATCGGAGGTAAGGTTTTCACGCAGGAGTTTGATGGCAACATCTCTGTGGAGACTTAAATCACGAGCCCGGTAGACATCTGCCATGCCTCCCCGGCCGAGTTTGCTGACGATTTCGTATCGTCCTCCAAGTGGCGCCTGAAAACCATCTATCATCGCTTCACCCACACTGGATTCTAATCAGTCAGCCTGATTTCGGCAACCATCGTAGCGTAACATCGTGATCGGGTTATAATCGTGCCCACCTGAGTAATGCAGAATTTCTATCGAGAATTATTTCACTGAAAAGGTTGTTTGCCAATGCAAGATCGATTTCAGATTCGAATCAAGGATCACGTTGAAAGAAATAGACGTTGGCTTGTGTTGGGAACGATCTTGGGTGTGGTCGTTTTCATTGCAGCGTTGATCAATGGGTATATCTCGAGGATCTCGAATATGAGTCAGATTTCTGTGGCACCGGCGCTAACCGTTGTGGCTGTCCCGACCGATACCGTACCCGCTCCAACGTCCCAGATTACTCAGGCTTCGACACCCACACAATCTCCAACATTACCCCCATTGACAGTTGTAGACATCGATATCGGGGAATTGGTGATTGTGTCCGACACCGATGGAGATCGTCTCCGTTTTCGAACCCAACCCGGCTTATCGAGTGAAATTGGGTTTATGGCCTACGAAAATGATGTCTTTCAAGTCGAAAATGGCCCGGTAGAACAAGATGGCTACGTTTGGTGGTTTCTCGTGAACCCGTATGATCGTTCAAAGTCGGGATGGGCAGTGGAAAACTACCTGCGCAGGATGGAGAATCCTTGAGTGATCCAAAATGTCATCGGTGTCATTCCATGGAGGGTTGATGAGCCCCAAGCCGAGTAGTATTACGTTGATACGACACAAGTCTTTACTCAAGATATCGTGGGACAATGGGCGAGAAGGGGAATATCCACTTGCTGGTTTGCGGGCAGCTTGCCCGTGTGCAGAATGTCGGCAAAAGGAGGATCAGAGAGGGGATACAATTTCACCAAAATTGCTCGAACGACCCCTTCAACCCGGCATGTCGGCTGGTATTCGCAGCATTGAGAAAGTGGGAAACTATGCACTTCGACTGATCTGGGACGATGGGCATGCGCATGGGATCTACTCATGGGATTATCTGTATGCACTTTGTCCCGGTTGCGTTGTTTTGGATGACCAGCAATGAGTCGAGAACTTAACTATCTTCTTCAATTGGCAGAACAATCTTATATTCGCATGGAAGCAGAGTTGTTGATCACCGCATGTGTTCACGATGGTGATTTGGTTCCGTTCAATGATCTGCTCCAGGAACTGGTAATGGCTGGGCCAACGTCATTATTTGTCTTGCGCGACATGTATCAAATCATTCGAACATGGAAATCACAATTGAGTCAGGAAGGTCAGGTTATCCGTCAGGATCTCATGCAAGCCCTATTGGATTTTGGGATTCGATTGCCAAACGAATTGATTATGCGTGATCCTGAATCCTGGTGGCGGAATCAAGAACTGGCCCGGGAAGTGCAAGCTGCAGCCACAAGCCTGGAGCAAAACTCGGTAGCGTTGGTTAATGAGATATGTGTTGACGCAGGGAATAAAGTGTCAAAATTGGCTCGTAGGCTTGTTTTGGTGACTGAATTGGAGCACGCAGTGCAAGATTGGATTTCTGGTTTGATTTACGAACATGCCCACGATTATGATGCGTTATATATTCGTGAGCGAAGATTGCCGGAACATTAATTCGTTTCTTTAAGTAATTCGTGATCTTACAGGTAATCCTTGAGATTGTGTTCGACGGCATAAGCAGCAGCTTCTGCACGATTACGAACGTTGAGCTTGGATAGAATGCTGCTCACGTAGTTCCGTACTGTTCCTTCCCCTAGAAAGAGCATTTCGGCGATCTGTCGGTTGGTCCGTCCTTCCGAGACGAGCTGCAATACGTGCATCTCTTGCTGGGTTAACTCAGCGAAAGCGGAGGCTTCTTCTTCGCGTGCTGCTTTCCGGACTTCCTGAAAGACCCGCTGCGTAACCGTGGGATCCAACAATGCTTCTCCGCGGCCCACAGCTTCGATCGCGCGAACGAGATCGTCTCCACCGATTTGTTTGAGAACATAACCAGCAGCGCCGGCGCGAATGGCAGAGAAAAGCATCTCGTCTTCGGCGTATGATGTCAGCATGATGACCTTAACGTCGGGAGATGTGGATATGATCTCCTCGCAAGCTTCAATCCCTGAACCCCCTTTAAGGCGGATATCCATGACCACCACGTCCGGTTGGTAGGAATTGGTTTTATCAATTGCCTCACGCGCTGTCGCAGCTTCAGCGACAACTTCAAAATTCGGGTGTTCATCAAGTAACGCGCGCAGTCCAAGACGGACTACTTCATGATCATCAACAACGAGAATTCTCTGGCGCGTCACGAACGATCTATCTCCTTTCAATAGGATTCTAACCGAGTACAAGAGGGATAACAAGCCGTTCTCGATTTAGTAAAATAAAATCGTGGTCGAAGGGTTTGGCGAGAGGTTATTTCACCTCTCGTTTGTAGTCTACGAAGCGATACCCAACGCTGCGTTCAGTGAGAATATATTTTGGATTCGAGGGATCCTCTTCTAGTTTCTTGCGTAGGTAATTGATATACAGGCGTAGATAGTGAGTCTCATCGCGGTACTCATACCCCCAAACCTTGGCCAATAACTGCTCATGCGGAACAACCCAGCCTGCATTTTGAACCAAATGGTAGAGAAGACGATATTCTGTGGGCCTTAAATTGACGAGCTCGCCTTCGACCCATACTTCCCGCCGGTCAAAATCCAATTTCAAACGATCGTCGACCTGGATGACTTCGTGCGCTGTCGTACTGGGCATTTCGGTTCGGCGAAGCACGGCGCGTACACGACTGACGAGTTCGCGAGGGCTAAAGGGTTTGGTAATGTAGTCATCTGCGCCTAACTCAAGCCCGCGCACACGATCGTCTTCTTCTCCCTTCGCCGTCAACATGATTACAGGAATGGTGGAAATCTCGCGTATCAAACGCAGAGTTTCGAAACCATCCAGATCAGGCATCATAACGTCTAAGATGATGAGATCCGGGATCTGGTCCCGTAATTTATCGAGTGCCTTTGTGCCGGAGGGGGCTTCGTATACTTCGAATCCATCATGCTCGAGATTCATACGAATGACCTGAATCATGCGAGGTTCATCATCGACAACCAGGATTCGTCGCCGTTGTGAAGGGTCGTTCGTCATGACGTATTATTCTCTAACGAAGCCGATTAAATCTTCTTCTTCCCTGGTGGGGAGGATTTCAATGAAGTTGATGCGGTGCATCGGCCACACAACACTTACTACCGTTTCGGCGAGATAAGGCAGGTCTTTCTCATCACGCTTGCGCGGGTTGTTGATGAGGATGGTCGTATGCGTAGCGCCGGGAAGTTCTTCAACTTCACCGAGTACTGGATCTTCACCACTCAGATGAACCAAAACACTAATGGGCATTCTTCACCTCTACCTGTGGTACCTTGAAATAAGTTGCAGCTGCATCCGACCCAGTTGGAGAACGTCTCCATGGAGAAGGGGAGTCGGTTTGAGCGAATTTAATCGTGTCCCATTAATTAATGTGCCGTTTGCGCTTTCCAGGTCGATGACAAACACACCGTCGCTTTCGATTCTCATTTCAGCGTGCAATCGAGATACGCCGTAATCGTATGCGTCGTAGTTGGCAAGATCGATGTCGGGAATGACTGCTTGATCCTTAATCGATCGGCCAAGCGTATAATTTGACCTACCCAGTAATGAAACGACATCACCACTTGATAGAACCCGCAATCCCATCAATGCACCTGTGTGCAGTTCAGGCCCTTCCGGAATGTGGGGTTTAGTAACTGCTGGATCTTCGATCGCTTGATGTCTCGCGCCAGTCATCGTCGGAGCAGGATTGGTAGGAGCGAGCCGGGTGCCACACTCACTGCAGTAGAGTGTACCGACAAAATGTTGATGCTTACAGGACGGGCATTCGATCATTGCCTCATCTTCTCGGAGGGCGGTAAAAGCAACGCTCGGGTGCCGTATTTCAAGATTTTCTCGCCCTCACTGGAAAGGCGCTCAGTACGGGAAAGTCGTACGGCTTCACTCAACGCCGCTTTTGCGAGATCACGCTCACCAGAAGCGATCAGGTGAGTGGCCAGATTTTCTAAGCGTTTTGCAGCTTGCACCGATTGACCCAGTTCAGATTCGTGGCGCGCCATCTCCTGCATGCGATACAAAGCGATTAAATTCAACGCATCTACGATGGTGTCGGGCGGGGGTTCAAGGTCTGGATCCCGGGAAACGGATATCTGTAAATTCACGGGGAGGGAATCCGGCTCGGCTTCGCCCGAGAGAATATCTCCGCTGATGGTGAAATTGGTAAGCTGTAACGCTTGAATATCTCCCAATGGATGGACGACCATCTCAAGGATCACGCGGATTTGTGAGTCTCGCATGAGGTGCCCCAAAGACATGGGGAGGCTGTCCCCGAGCGGCATGGGATTGGGTTGGATACGAAACGCTGAACGCAGATCGACCTCCTGTCCAACCGTGCCTTCAATGCGCAAACGGCTTGCAACAACCATTCCCAGGGAGGTAAAAATCTCTTCGAGAAATTCCTGAACGGCCTTGGGTGAGTTGAGGAAGACGACGCTCCCTCCGCTGCGTGTGGCGATATCATCCAGTAAACGATCGCTCCAATCGGAGCCGATGCCAATGCAGTTTATCGATATCCCTTGGGAAGCCGCTGAAGTTGCCAATGCAATGCATTGATCTTCGTCGCCATAGGTGCGGCCATCCGTGAGTAAGACCATCTGGTTAACGGCTTCACTTCGGAGATTGTTTTCTATCTCTGCCAGTCCCGCTTCCATACCCTGGGCGATTTCTGTACCGCCACCCGCCTGCAGCAGGCTTAGACGGGCTCGTGCAGTTTTAATATCCTTTGCTTGTTCCGGTGAGATGATGACTTCGGCACGATCGCTGAAGGAAATCACAGAAACATCATCTTCGGGCTGCATGTCGTTTAGGATGGTTAGTGTTGCCGCACGAACACGATCCAGACGTTGGCCTCGCATTGATGTGGATTGATCCACAACGATGGCCATGTTGACCGGTGGACGTGTGGCCGACAAATCTGAGGATGCTTCAATTTCCATTAAAACGTAATGAACCTGGGGTTCGTCCAGACGCAGAATCTGAGATCGGCTATTTGTAACCGTACATTGAAAAACCGATTTCTCGGCAAGCGTCTCTTCAAGGCTTTGTAGTTCTTGATCGTATGCTTCCCTTTGTTCAGGATCGCTGAGCACTTCGTAGGCGCGACTAACATCGAGGAAGAGTTCCGTTTCACCCGGCGCAACATTCTTGTCAGGATGCAAACGAGTGGCAGCTTCACGGTAAGCACGTTTGAGTTGTGCTGGTGTCGCGTTTCTGGGAACCCCCAGGATAGAGTAGTAATCACTCTTGCCAGTCACTATTCCGCCCTCAATCCCTTGGAAATCGCACTAATACTGCCGTGATGTTATCTGGTCCGCCTGCGGCGTTGGCGGCTCGTACCAAAGCCTCACATGCTTCCTGTGGGTGATTCGAGCCAGATATGATGCGATAGATGACATCCTCGGGCACTTCTCCCCATAATCCGTCCGAACAAATCAGCAAGAATCCACCCTTCGGGACAGGATGTGTAAATGTATCAATTTCGAGGTTGGCGCCCTGACCGATCGCTCGGTACAACACATTGCGTTGTGGATGAACGGCTGCTTCCTCGTCTGTGAGTTGACCGAGTTCACGTAATCGCTCTACGAGTGAATGATCCCGGGTGATCGCGTTCATCGAATTTTTTTCGATGACATAAGCACGACTGTCCCCAACGTGACCAATCACCATTTGGCCATCGAGAACGAGGGCTGCTGTTAGTGTTGTGCCTCCTCCGGGCACTTGATCTACGACAGCTTGATTGGCAGCTTGTAGTGCAAGGCGAAGAATATCCTGGATACTTAAATCATTGTTCTGTGGTTCTTGGGCCAATAAATTGACAATCGTGTCTTCTGTCAGCCTTCTGGCTACAGTTCTCACGGAAACAGCACTGGCGACTTCGCCAGCGCGGTGACCTCCCATTCCATCGGCAACGAGAAACAATCCGAAGCCATCAAGCGGATCATCACCAAATGCATTGCCTGTTAATACAAAGAGTGCATCTTCGTTGTGAGAGCGGACAATACCTGTGGAATGACCCGTGCCGACTTGAATCGATTGTTCGCAGGTTAATGACCAAGCGGTAGCATTAGCATGGCCGCTCGTTCTATCTGTGAAGGAGGTTCTCGTATCGGATCGCCCGAAGTATTCAAATAATCGCTTGAGGGTCTTTGTTAGAAATTGCATCCGCTATGTATGTCCTATCTGAACAAAATGGATTACACGAGCAATAGTGCATATACTTTATGATCGGTCGATCCGATGAATACTTTGCTATTTTCAATTGCGGGTGTGCCAGTTATCGCGCCTTCCGTTCTGAAGCGCCAGCGTAATCGCCCAGAGCGAAAATCGATACAGTATAGTGAACCATCCACGGAACCACAATAGATCGAATCTTCGTGAGCAATCGGCGATCCGGTTACCTGATGCTCGGTGGTAAAACGCCAGGCTTCTCGGGCATGTTTTGCGTGGATGGCGTAGATGTTGTTGTCGCCGCAACCGATGAAAAGTTTCCCTTCCGCGAAAGCAGGGGAGGAAATCGTCGGACCGCCCATTCTGAATCGCCAGACTTGCCAGCCATTTTCTATCTCGAGGGCATAGAGGGTCCAATCTTTTGATCCGAAGTACACCATTCCGTTGGCGATAACGGGAGAGGAAGTAACGGCGCGCTTTATTTTCTTGCGCCACTTCTGCTCGCCGCGGAAATCATAGCAGTAAAAATCTCCGCTTTCGCATCCAAAGAATACACGTTCTTCAAATACAGCCGGAGAGGACCAAATGGGGCCGCTCGTGTTCTCTCTCCAAGCCCTGCGGCCGGTTATCATGTTGACCACGTGGATGCGGTTGTCGTCGGCGCCGAAGAAAACATGCCCGTCGGAAACGACTGGGGATGAGCGGATAGACCCCTCCGCGTAGTACATCCAAACCAGTTTGCCGTGTTCGGCTGTGACTGCATGCAGCCGTTGATCTTCTGAACCGACGAAGATCATATCGGATTCAAAGGCCGGTTTACCGGTGATTCCGCCTTCCGTGGCGTATTTCCACAGGAATTCGCCTGTCTCGGCGTTCAAAGCGTATAAGTTGTTGTCGTAGCAGCCGATATACAGGGTGCCATTATGAATGATGGGTGTTCCCCGGATTTCATCCTCGCATTCGAATGTCCATATCGGTTCGACTAAATCGCCTTGGCTGACGATGGCTGCGGTCCGCGGCTTGACCAGAATACCGGTCTCCTGGACGACGCCCATGAGCGCTTGTTTCATCTGTTCCGCGCTGGGATACCGGTTTTTCGGGTCATAGGCGAGAGAAGCGTTGATCACCGCCTCGAGTTCCGGGGATACAGCCGAGTTGATCTCGCGAATTGGACGCTCCGCAAATGAAAATGGGGGTTCGATTCGTGGATCGCGCCTTGTCAACAAGTGATGCAGCGTGGCGCCAAGGGCATAAATATCGCCAGGCGGTGAAGCTTCACCTCGGTATTGCTCGGGGGGTGAATACCCCTCAGTACCGATCATGGTCCCTTTCTGACCGGGTTGGAACACTCTGGCAATGCCGAAATCGATCAGCCGGATGTGACTATGCTGATCGATCATGATATTGGAGGGTTTCATATCGCGAAAGACAACAGGCTCTGGTTGATGATTATGCAGGTAGCTGAGCACGTCGCAGAGTTCGATTGCCCATTCCACAACCTGTTGCTCGGGCAGGAAATGATCTGTCTCCGCGAGTAGGGCTTCTAAATCCGATCCATCGATGAATTCCATGACCAGATAAAGGCTGTTGTTGTGGATGAAGTAGTCGTATATGCGGGGGATTGCAGGGTGGGACAGCGTGGCGAGAAGATCCGCCTCTCGCTCGAAATTTGTAACGATCATCTCATGCATGGTCTGATCTGAGACCATGCTGGTCATTTCCTTTATTGCGACAAGTTTTTGGACATTCGGAAAGTGGAGATCTCGTCCTTTATAGACATTGCTCATCCCGCCCGCGCCGAGTAATCCAAGAATTAAATAGCGATCTTGGAGTGTCGTACCGGGCTGAATGCGCTCGAGATGCTCGGTTTGTCCTTCGAGCGCTTTTGTACTTTTCCGCATTAACCTTGCTTCCTTATTAATGGAAGATTATAGCATGAGAGTTTAGACGTGCAACGTAAGGAAGGACTTACGAGCTAAGGCCGTTTACGCTTGAATCAGTCAAATTACTGATCGCGCGACAATAACTCACCTGCGAGATAACGCAGTGCCTCTCCAGCTGCGCCCCGTGGTGATGCAGCTTCCAGTGCTCTTAGCGCCAATTGTGTATGCTCTTTTGCAAGGGTGTGGGAATATTCTCGCGCTCCAGCATTTTCCAAAGCGGCGATGATATCGGCCGTGTGATCCTGACCGCTACGGTTCCAAAGATCGGTGAATTCCGCCGAAACCTCCATGGTATACAATACGGGCAGGGTTTTTTTCCTTGACCGAATGTCATCCTCATCTGATTTACCTGTACGGGCTGGTTCGCCCCAGATTCCAAGGATGTCGTCAAGAATTTGAAATGCCAATCCGAGATGTCTTCCGAATTGTCGGTAGTTTTCTATCTGGCTTTCTTCCGCTGCACCGATTTGCGCACCAATGGCCGTTGCAGCGGACAGGAGTGCAGCTGTTTTGCCATCAATCATGACCATATAGTCACTGCTGGTGACGGCGGACCGGGTTTCGAAGGCGATGTCTAAATGTTGACCCTGGGTTAACGATAGACATGCATGATCGAATTGACGCTGTAGTTCCAAGTTGTCCACGCCAGACCTGCTATTCACTTCCAACCGTAACATCGACAGGTGCGCGAGTGTGAACATCGCATCACCAGTATTGATGGCTTGTTCGATACCCCATTTTGTCCAAAGTGTCGGTCGCCCGCGCCTCGTCTCACTTTGATCTTCAATGTCATCGTGGATCAACGAGAAATTATGCAGCAGTTCAATCGCCGATGCGGCGGGAAGCGCTGTTTGCCATGCGCTCTCAACACTTGCGCAAGACAACAAGGTCAACAATGGTCGAACACGCTTTCCCCGAGTCTGCGGTGAGTCCATCCATCCCATGTGATAGGCAATCATATGATGCATCTCAACGTATGGCGTCGAGTTCAAGCAGGCGACGGTTTGTTTCAAGTCCGCTTCGATGGTTGTCAGCATTTCTTCCAGGATAGTTAGATTCGATGGTTTCATGGATCGACTCGAAGAGCAGTATTCTTAAGCGCTTGAATATCTGCCAGCCCTGCGGCAAACATACAGATGCGCAATTCGTTCGCATATTGCTGAATACAGTCAGATACGCTTTCAGCGGATTGTGTGGCGGCTTTTAGGAAAGGTAAAGCGATTCCACAGACATCTGCGCCAAGGGCAATACACTTGGCGATATCGATGCCGGATCGTATACCTCCCGACGCGATGAGTGTAATGGTGGCCAATGCCTCACGGATTTGAACAATGGCATCAGCAGTGGGAATACCCCATGATTTGAAAACCGCGGCTTGCTGTGCCTGTGCATTCGTTTTGGCACGATGTTTTTCCACTTGAGACCAAGATGTGCCGCCGGCACCAGCCACGTCGATGGCATACACGCCTGCGTTGATGAGTTGCCTTGCGGCTTCTGCAGAAATACCCCAACCGACTTCTTTGGCGATTACCGGCACTTCGAGCGTATTACAAACCTCTTCAATCCGTTTTAACAAGCCGGAGAAACGAACATCTCCGTCCGGTTGTAAGGCTTCTTGCAGTGCGTTGAGGTGCAAGATCAAGCCGTCTGCTTCCACCATCTCGACGGCTCGGCGACACTCGTCAGGGCCAAATCCGTAATTCAATTGCACCGCACCGAGGTTGGCCAATAAAACGATGTCGGGGGCGTACTCGCGCAATTGATAAGTGCCTGCAAGCTTGGGATCTTCAATCGCGGCCCGTTGCGATCCCAGCCCCATGGCGATCTTGTTTTCCTGGGCGGCTTTGGCAAGAGCGATGTTGATCTCCGCCGCTCGCTGCGTCCCACCGGTCATCGACGATATCAATAGCGGGCAGGATATTGATTTGTCAAGGAAGGTTGTGGAGGCAACGATCTCATCGAGATTTAGCTCGGGGATCGCGTTGTGTTGAAAGTGATATCTCTCGAGGTTGGTGCTGAGAACTGATTGTGTGTCCTGCTCGAGGCTAATCTGAATGTGATCCGATTTGCGTTTTGAAGTTGGCGTAACTTTGGACATTTCAAAGTGTTCCTAGTGTGAGAGCGCTATAGAGATGGGGCGCAGATTAGGGACGAGTATATCCGAAAATAAGTCTTGTATACATAGCGCGACTGTTTTACAATCCCCATTATCCTCATAGGTGAGCATAGAATCAAGGAGGCTCCTAAATGTCCGACACGTTTGATGATATAAAGGGAATTATTGTTGAGTTACTAGGAATCGATGAATCCAAAGTAGTAAAGGAAGCGAGATTTCGCGAAGATCTCGAAGCAGACTCACTCGATCTTGTTGAATTGATCATGGCTTTTGAGGAGAAATTCGGCGGCGAAATTTCGGATGAGGATGCACAGAAGATAACTACTGTCGGCGAGGCTGTGAATTATATCGAAGCCAAGCTAAAGTAAACATTAGGGAAAATCAAATCGAATAGGCCGGTGGAAATCCGGCCTATTTCCTTTTCTCCGTGGAGCGTGTTTTCCCAATAGTGGGGAAAACACGAAATTAGATGGGTAACTCTTGTTGGCTTGTTTCTTTGTGCCTCGATGGTCATTACTTCGCTTGAATCAGTGTCCGGATCTCTTCTTCCTCCTTGGATACGGAGGAAATATAATCTTGCATGAATTGCGAACGTCGTAAGCGTAAACTCATCGGGGCTACGGTTCGCACATCGCTCGGGTTTGCCCGATCACGGCCATCGGCGATTGCGTAAGCCCTGGCGGCTTCGAAAAGCGTGATCTCCGCACGCAGGGAGTCCACCCCCAATTCCTGTACCAATTTCAAGCCCAAAGTCTCGGCACGCTTTGTGAGCGTTACTTCGGGAAGTTGTTGGCGTGCAGTTTCTACCTCATCTCGAATCAAGACCGTAGCTTGTTCGTATTCTTGGATGACTTGCCGAGGATTATTGCGAAAAGCGATCGTACGACGATATGCTTCCAGGCGCTCGCTGCGGTGGTCCAATCCACGCACGATCACACGTAACCCGAAGCGATCGAGAATTTGTGGCCGCAATCGTCCTTCCTCCGGATTCATGGAACCGATAAGCACGAATCGGGCACGATAGGTTGCGACGAGCGCGCCTCGATGAACCGAGTAGGTTCCCTGCGCTGCTGCGTCGAGGATGGCGTCGATAATGTCATCGTCAAGTAAATTAATTTCATCAACATAAAGCACATTCTGATCCGCACGAGCGAGGATCCCACGACGCAGCCGCAGTCTCTGGTGTACAGCCGCACGTTCATCGAGGCCGCCGACCACATCTTCCAACTCGGTGTTCAAGGGAAGTTCGTAAAGACGTACTCGATCCTTGTAAGTCAGGGGTTCATTGTGTGCGTAGCGCTGCGCGCAATTCGGGCAGATCGCATCGAGACCACTGGTTTCAACATCTTCGGGCATGCATCCATATTCGCAACGACTACGATCTATCTCTGGCATCAAGTCCGTCAGACTTCGAACGGCGGTTGTCTTTCCTGTACCCCTGGGCCCGATGAGCAACACACCGCCGATATGGGGATTGATCAAGGCGAGTAACAAGGCGAGTTTCATGTCTTTTTGACCGATGATGGACAGAAAGGGAAAAGCCAGCGGTTCCGCGAGTCCCATTTTTTCTGAGGGTTCTACCTCGAGGAACCTTTTTGCACTCGCTTGTTCGATTAATTCATTAAGTGACTTTACGGTGGTTGTCATGAAGTGCCTTCGCGTATGTTGTTTTTTCGCTGGGCAAGTCGATGAGTTTGGCGTTGTTTACCTTCGGCCAGCAGCCGTTTTTCGTCTTCCGTCTCCGCGATCAAAGCAGGAACAGGCTTCGGGCGACGTTCATCATCGAGAGCGACATAGACCAAGAACCCTGTGTTGGTATGTATACGTTGGCCGCTAACCGGATTTTCAGCATGCACACGTACACGCGTCTCGAGGGATGTTCGACCAACATATGTCACTTCGGCTTCCAATACAACCAGATCGCCGATGCGGATGGGCTCGAGAAAATACATTTGGTCGATGGCGACGGTGACGACTCTGCATTGCGCATGCCGCATGGCAGACAACGCACCAGCTTCATCAACCAATTTCATGATCCAACCACCGTGCACATCTCCGCGCGAGTTGGCTTGCCCTAGTTGCATGAGTTGGCTGAGAACAACCCGAGAGGCGCGCACGGGTTTGGCATTGATTTCGCCGTGTTGCATTCGGCTAGTCCATATCCTCCCGATGTCCTGCAGCGTCCGTTGTGTGGAGACGCTCTGGCACCTCGTCGAGGACATCAATGATTTCAAAAGGCAGATCAGACATCATTGGTGGAAGCGGAACGGTTGCGGGAGGACGTATGCGTTGGGGTTCTCTGGGAGGATCCTTCCGAGTGAGTGGCCCTTCGGGGATTCGTTTGGTAAGAACGCGAGGATCTTTGGTCAACCAACCGACATAAACCCCGTTGACATCAAAAACCTCCTTTTTCGGCGTCACCCATCCGATCCATTCACCGAGTGTGTTGTAGATGTATGGAAAAACAAGTAATGCCGACCAATCCCCGGGTGTGGTGTATATCGGAATTGGTTTCTTATATTTCATTGTCATTGATTGTCTAGCTCCATTAACGTGTGAACCATTATACAAGTCCATGAAGTCGGACGAAAGTAACTGTAAATGCTTCGTAAGTTGGCTGTTATTTTATGCGTTTTTCATTGTGCCCTACGTTAGGACACATCGGAATACGTCCATATGCGGTTGATCGTAAAATTCCAAAATAGAACGACGATGACTGCCAGCGCGAGTGCCAGGTTGCTGCCTAAAACCGTGCTTTCGATAGGGAAGAATGACGCCTCGCCAGGAGGGAAAGATGGTGGAAGGTTGACGTGCAGCCATTCTGCAGCTCGAGTCATGGGACTTTCTGATAGCGCGAATATCGGCGTACGAATAAGTAAACCGATGATGTTTACGCCGAAGAACTGTGTGGCTTGCTTGGGAATGGGTTTGGAACGCGAATCCGGATAGGTCCAGTAGCGGTTCCAGATGAAATTGCTGATGATGGCTGCCGTGAACGAACACACACTGGATAGCAGGCTGGGTATACCAAACACCGAATTCAACAAATTAAACGTGCCGAAATCGACGACTGCTCCGATCGTCCCTACGACGGAGAACTTGACGAAGCGAATGAATTCACGTCGTTTTCTTGTGGCTGCAGTCATAGGCGGCCTTGAAAATCCTTGATGGTCAGTTCCAGACCTGCTTCGATCTCTACTTGTGGTTTCCAATCAAGAACCTCTGCGGCGCGTGAGATATCTGGTTTTCGTCGTTGTGGGTCAGCTGGTGCTCGAGAACCAGGCATTTCGATGATCCCTGCGGGGTTTCCCGTCATGTGATTGATCAGCTCGGCCAATTGCTTAATCGTAATTTCAACAGGATTTCCAATGTTGACTGGTTCGTTGAAGTCGGTCTGAAGCAGGCGGTAGAGTGCATCGACCGTATCGCTGACGTAGCAAAAGCTGCGTGTTTGTAGTCCGTCTCCGTACACCGTGAGTGGCTTTTGCTGCAGTGATTGAACCAAGAAATTGGGTACGACTCGACCATCGTCAAGCCGCATGCGTGGTCCGAAAGTGTTGAAAATGCGAGCGATGTGTGTTTGCAGGCCATGTTTGCGGTGGTAAGCCATGGTGATGGCTTCTGCGAACCTCTTCGCTTCATCGTATACCGATCGAGGCCCTACGGGATTTACATGGCCGAAGTAATTTTCATGTTGTGGATGGATTTCCGGATCGCCGTAAATCTCGGAAGTTGATGCGAGCAGAAATAATGCATTATGAGCACGTGCAACACCAAGGGCGTTATGCGTACCCAGAGAACCGACCTTTAATGTCTGGATCGATAATTGTGGATAGCCGTAAGGTGAAGATTGGTTCGGACTCGCTGGTGATGCGAGATGCATGACGGCGTCGATCTTGCCTGGAACCTTAATGTATTCTGAGACATCGTGTTCGATAAAGAGGACGTCGTCATTCCCGTCGAAATGCGAAATATTCTCCAGACTGCCTGTGATGAGATTGTCAACGATAACAACCTGATGCCCTTGTTGGAGGAGATAATCACACAGGTGCGAACCGATAAAGCCAGCACCCCCAGTTACCATGACGCGTAATCGTTTGGACATAATTCAGGGGCTCCAATCCATAGAAAGTGTCAGACCTTCTGCGGTAATCCGTTGTCCCAATTCACTGGCGACATCCACAATCCATAGATCTCCACGGTAGATTACCGCAATTTGATCTGCTCCAGGAGACCACACGACCGGTTGGGGCTCCAACCCACTTTCGCCCAGTAGGGGAAAGATGCTGCGTGTGTTGCTGCCGTCACGATCCATGACCGTGAGACGATAATTGCTCGTATCGCTTTCCAAGGGGGAGATCGCTTGCAGGAAGGCCAATTTGTACTCGATTTCCCCATTGGCAAGAAGCTTGACGGGTGAAGCCGTCGGATAGGCGAACATGCCCGATTTCGTGGCAAGCGACAATTGCAATCCACCTTGGCCGGTAAGCGAGACGAGATTGAATACGGGAGACGCTTCCGGGCTTTCGAGGGCGATTGGGGACCCGTGATCGATAAAGAAGAGTGTACGATTGTCACGGCCCCAAGTGAGGCCAGGTACCCATGCCCAATCGCTGAGGGTTTGATAGGGTGTGATTTCGAGCGCCGGGATAAGTGTTGCGGTTTCGAAATCGACGAATCCAATGCTGTCTGCACGTGCGTATGCCAAATGTAATCGGTCTTCGCCCCAGGCAAACATCGTTCCCCACCATCCGTATTGTCCGCCGGCGTTGGAATCGATCACCGTTTCCGGGCGAAATACCACACCCGATTCCGTGAATCTGACGGTTAGCAGATCGTTGTTGGCCTGCCAGCCTGGGGCGGACGGGCTGGGCTCGACGGTGGAATACGCGACAATGCGAGAATCGACGCCGGGCATCCAGTCTGCGAAATGGATGATGTTCTCGACCTTTAGATCGATCGGCTCAGCGGTAGGATCGGATGTGGAAATGGCCCACAATCGGTTGATCGAATCCTCGTCATCAACGGTTTGGCGTGTAAAGAGCAAGAATCGGCCGTCGTCGGATAATTCAAAAATGTATCCGTCCAGGTCGCCGGTTAAGACGAGAGGGCGTCGGTTGCCGGTATCGATCTGTACGATCCAGGCATTTTGTCCCGAAATGTACGCCAATCTCCCTTCGATGGCTACGGGTGTGTATGCGGATTGAATACCGACCATGATGATTTCAGGCACGGCTTCGATCAGGATTGTATTCTTGATCGGCGTACGTGAAATTTCCACGCTCTCTTCTTCCAGGATGCGGTAAGTGATTTCTTGCAGGCCGTTCTCGCCCGGCTGAAGTAGATGAGATTCGCCAATGGGGAGGGCTTCATTGCGCAGGGTTTGTCGTTCGAAGGGGATTTCGATTTCCTCGATCTCGAAACGCTCATTGATGCGAGTTATCGTGATTGTGGATCCGTTATCGAGTAGGGTATACCCGGGTGGCTCGACACGGTCGAGTGCTCCCAGGGTTATGCCGCTGATTTCGATTGCATTTTGAACAGTTGATCCGGATGGCACGTACGCATCGGTTTCTTCGCCATCGATGACGATCGAAACCTGTATTTGCTCCGCCGTCGTTTGTGGGCCGGAACAGGCTGAGAGTCCGATGGTGATCAGGATCGCGATTAGTAGGTGTTTATAAAGTCTCTGCTCAGGTTTCATTGATGGTCAATCTTCGCACTGGTATAATGTCACACTTGACGGTTACCGAACCTCACCGACAATACCCATCTCTCCATCGGAGATAGCGATTGTACTAATTCTAATCCCTGTCGCCAGAGATCCGATTGTGCCCGTAAAAGCTTCGGTGAGTATGGCGGACACAGTGTCTTTCAACGCTGATGGTGCAGGGATTGGGCCAAACTCGGCTTGTGTCAGATCGAATGACAAATAGCCTTCAGCGTTTACAGCGGGTGTTATGCCAATCAGCACATTGGCAGTGAAAGGTCCGTTTTTCGTTTTACCGTAAATTTGTATCATTTCGTCGCGTAAAAATACTTGTGGTTCGAGAAGGAGGGGATTTTCTTTCTCTGCCATGCGCTGACTGAGTAGCGAAGTGAGTTGAATTTCATTCAAGATCACGGTGACCTGGCCAGTTTCCACGGCGTCTTGGATTGCCGATTGCCAAATTTCTGTGAGGTTGAACGCGGCGTTTTCTTGTGTAGGAATAGGCTCTCCGGGTGGCTCGGGACCGCCCAAGTTGAGTTGGCAGGCGATTGTTGCGATCAATATCGCCATCGCAACAACGAATATGGAAAATCGATGATTGGTGAGATTGCGTTGTGACGACAAGAACATCCACTCCAGAATTAGATTCCGAACGTGATTATAGCACGGACGTTCGTTCATCTGCTTCCAATGAAAACGAGATCAGCCTGGCTGCGCGTGTGGAGGCCTTACTCTTCGCTTCACCTGCACCAGTTTCTATTCCACAACTAGCATCTGCACTCGATGTGACCCCTCGCCTGGTTCAGAAAGCCATCGAAATGTTGCAGGAAGATTTAAATCAACGTGGAATAAGATTACAGAAGCATCGTTCGTTAATCCAATTGACTACCGCACCTGAACTGGCCGGGGATATCGAAAGATTTTTACAGCTGGAGAGTACGTCTCGCCTCACGCCGGCCGCGCTGGAGGTTGTTTCCATCATTGCCTACCAGCAGCCGGTCACTCGACCCAAGATCGATGCTGTTCGCGGCGTGAATTCTGACAGTGTACTGCGCACATTGCTGCGATACGGGCTCATCGAAGAAACAGGCAGAAGTGAAACGCCAGGGAGGCCGATCCTGTATGCGACGACGGTGGAATTCCTCCAGCAATTTGGGATTGACTCTTTAGGCCTACTTCCTCCATTAAACCTCGAAGACCTGCCGCCGTCCGATGGACCTGATGAACTTGGTGAAGAAGGGGAAGCGCAATCGGAACCCTGATGTCAGAAAGATTGCAAAAAGTACTTGCACAAACTGGACTTGGCTCTCGACGTTCTTGCGAAACTTTTATTCGTGCTGGTCGTGTAACGGTTAATGGCCATGTGGCAACGCTTGGGATGAAAGCAGATCCGGCGGTCGATGAGATTCGCGTTGACGGAAAGCTGATCGAAACACCGGAAAAACTTGTCTATATTGCGCTTTATAAACCCACGGGTGTGCTTTCCTCGAATCGTTCCCAGGGAAGAAAACCGACCGTCTTCGAACTTGTAGATATTTCCCAACGTACTTTCATCATCGGTAGACTCGACCTGAATAGCGAAGGATTAATGATCCTCACAAACGATGGAGTTATAACCCATCGCCTTATGCATCCGCGCTACGAACATGAAAAGGAATATCGGGTTTTACTCGATCGCATGCCTGATAAAGGCCAGCTAAGCAACTTATCGAAAGGCGTAATGCTTCCTGAAGGAGTAAAATCCTTACCGGCGCGTATCTGGCGAGAAGATTCTCCTGCGAACATACCCTGGTTACGCATCATTTTACGCCAGGGACGAAAGCGGCAAATTCGCGAGATGATGCGAACGCAGAAGTTCAAGGTTCGAAGGTTGATACGAATTCGTATTGGTCCCATCAAACTCGGGAATCTGCAGCCGGGAATGTGGCGCTATTTGTCGGATACCGAACGAAAAAAGCTACAGCACCTATCTACAGAGAATAGAAATCTCAAGCGGCGAAGTAAAAAATCGCGCCGTTAAGGAACGATTCTTTTAAAGTGAAAAAGAATACCGATCAGTTAGGGGAACAGGAGTCTGAATGAAGCTTCATGAGTATCGATCCAAGCAATTGTTTTCCCAACACGGCATACCGATACCGCGCGGGCGAGTGGCCATGACAGCACGAGAAGCAAAGCTCATCGCCCAGGAATTAGGGGGACGCGTGGTTATCAAAGCGCAGGTTTTAGTCGGTGGTCGTGGAAAAGCCGGAGGGATTCGTCTGGTCGACTCGCCAGAAGAGGCGGAAGAAGTAGCCACGCATGTTCTGGGAATGCAAGTGAAAGGGCTGCCTGTACGACGCATTTTGGTCGATGAAGCGGCGACTATTAAATCTGAAATCTATCTCAGCGTAACGAATGACCGCAATAAGCAATGCCCGGTGATCATTGCCTCCGCTGAAGGCGGCGTCGATATTGAAGAAGTGGCCAGGACAAAACCCGAAAAGATTGTGCGGGTTCATGTCGATCCGCTTCTCGGAATGCGCCAGTATCAGGCGCGACAGTTGGCAGCGTCGATTGAATTATCGCGAGAATGCTGGCAGGAGTTTGGGAATATCGTCTGGGGTCTTTACCAGACGTTTGTAGACACCGATGCGACATTAGCAGAAATCAATCCGTTGGTAATCTCGGAAAACAATCGTCTGCTGGCGATTGATGGCAAGATGATCATCGATGATAACGCCCTGTTTCGTCGACCTGAACTGGCGGAAATGCGGGATTTGGAGGAGGAAAAGCCGGCGGAACGTGAAGCGCGTCGATTTGGCCTGTCTTTTGTCAAATTGGATGGAAACATCGGGTGCATGGTCAATGGTGCCGGTCTGGCGATGGCGACAATGGATGTCATTAAACTGTTTGGTGGAGAACCGGCGAATTTTCTGGATATTGGCGGTGGGGCAGGCGCGGATAAAGTTGCTGCGGCTTTTAATTTGATCTTGAAAGACGAAGGCGTACGAGCGGTGTTGATCAATATTTTTGGGGGAATCACACGTTGTGATGAAGTGGCGCGCGGCATACTGGCGGCGTTGAAGGAAGTCGAAGGAACATTACCAATGGTCGTTCGATTGGTTGGAACAAACGAAGATCAAGGTCGCCATATGTTACGGAATGCAAACATGGTCGTCGCCACTTCCCTGGGTGATGCAGCTCAGAAAGCGATTCAATTATCGACGGAGGGGCAATCCACATGAGTATTCTCGTCGATGCGAACACAAAACTTCTGGTTCAAGGAATTACAGGCAGGGAGGGGTTTTTCCATACCATTCGAATGGTTGAATATGGATCGAAGATCGTGGCCGGTGTGACTCCCGGAAAAGGGGGGGAATGGGTCCACGATGGGAAGATACCCGTTTTCGATACCGTTGAAAGCGCCGTTGAAGCTACCGGTGCCAATGCCAGTGTGATCTTCGTTCCAGCTCGATTTGCGGTAGATGCGATGCTCGAGGCGGCAGATGCCGGCCTGCCATTGTGTATTTGTATCACAGAAGGTGTACCAGTTCAGGATATGATGCGAGTGCGTCAGTATTTAGATCAGCATGATGTCCGTCTGGTCGGCCCGAATTGCCCCGGGATACTGACACCCGGAGAGTGCAAAGCCGGTATCATCCCCGGTCACATCACACAACCCGGGACAATAGGTTTGGTTTCTCGTTCGGGCACACTGACTTACGAAGTTCTGTACGCCCTGAAGCAAGAAGATATTGGCACTTCGACTTGTGTGGGCATCGGTGGAGATCCAATCAACGGTACCTCCTTTATAGATGTGCTGGGCATGTTTCAAGCCGATCCACGCACGGATAAAGTCGTACTGATCGGAGAAATCGGTGGTCAGGATGAAGAGATCGCCGCGGAATATATCAGCAATCACATGACCAAGCCTGTGGTGGCCTTTATCGCCGGCCAAACTGCGCCTCCGGGAAAGCGGATGGGACATGCTGGGGCGATCGTGGAAGGGGGATCAGGATTAGCGTCTGAAAAGATTCAGGCCTTGGAATCCGCTGGTGTGATCGTGGCGGATCAACCGGAGGCGATCCCATCCTTGCTGTGAACTGGGATCGTAAATCTTTACTGGAATGCGGGAAGTAATGAATGAGGTAATGAAATGACGACAAAAAGAGAACGCTTGGAAGCGGCATTTGCAGGCGAGGTAGCAGATCGACCTCCGGTTTCGTTGTGGCGGCATTTTCCGGTTGACGACCAGAATCCTGAAAAGCTTGCCAACGCTACGGCGTTGTTTCAAACGAATTATGATTTTGACTTTGTAAAAGTCACGCCGGCATCCTCCTTCTGCTTGAAAGATTGGGGTGTGAAAGACGAGTGGCGAGGCGCAACGGAAGGAACACGGGAATATACGCAGCGAGTCGTTCATTCCCTTGATGACTGGCCGAAGCTGCCTGTTCTCGACCCCAGGAAAGGTTTCCTTGGAAACCAGCTGCGGTGTTTGGAAATACTCAGAGAGCGCCTGGGAGCTGATGTTCCAATCATCCAGACCATTTTTAGCCCGTTGGCACAAGCGAAGAATCTGGCTGGAGTTGAATTCCTGATGGAGAGTGTCCATCGCGGTTCCAAGGAACTCATTGCAGGTCTCGATATCATCACCCAGAGCACGTTGGCCTTTGTCGATGAGGTTTTCAAAATGGGAATGGACGGTATTTTCTACGCCATACAACATGCCTCCTATCGGTATATCGATGCGGCATCCTATAATCGTTTGGGGAAGACGTACGATCAAAGAATTCTAGAACGGACCGAGAAGGGTTGGTGCAACGTATTGCATTTACACGGCGTTGCACTCATTTTTGATCTGGCGAAAGAGTATCCTGTTCAGGTAGTGAACTGGCACGACCGCGAGACTTGGCCCGACTTGAAAACGGGAAAATCACACGTTCGCGGCGCGGTGTGTGGTGGTGTACGCCGCAGTTCGATGGGATACAAAGACTCTGAAGCGATTGCGGAGGAGGCGAGGGAAGCGCTTTCCGCCACAGACGGCCGCGGTATGGTTTTAGGAACTGGATGTGTTGTACCCATCATTGCCTCGCATGGGAATATTCAAACCGTTCGAAATGCAGTAGATTGCGTGTAGCCACATTATTATGAGTGGTATTCGAGTAATTGCCGGCACGGCAAAAGGACGACAACTATTAAGGGTTCCGGATAAAGGGGTTCGTCCGATTGGCGATCGGGTTAAAGAAGCGTTGTTTAACATCATTGGTATAGAGATCATCGGCAGTAAATTTCTGGATTTGTTCGCCGGAACTGGAAGTGTGGGGATCGAGGCGATTAGCAGGGGAGCCGAACAGGTTTTTTTCGTGGACAATAACCGTCGTTCGGTTGAGACCATTCATAAAAATCTCGATTTAACAAAATTAGGATCCAAAGCGACTGTCATTCACACCGATGCGATGGCGCTTGTCTCTCGGCCTCAGGAGATATCATTCGATTACGTGTATGTTGCTCCGCCTCAGTACATGGGGCTCTGGTCAGAAGCGTTGCGTGGAATTGACAGCAATCCGGGTTTACTCAACCCAGATGCCTGGGTCATCGCACAAATCCATCCGCGGGAAGCGGAAAACGTGAGTATACAAAATCTTACCGAATTCGAACGGCGTAAGTATGGGAATACCCTGCTGATATTTTATGTTTACGAAAACGACTGAAGACTTGTGTCTTCTTTTCGTTTCCGGGTTGGTTCAATGTGTTCGTGGGGTAAAAGTCAAGGAAGTAGATTTATGGTCAAATTCCCCGTATTATCATAATGATAGAGGGCGGAGAACGGTACGCCTTTTTGATAGCTATCGAGTGCGCTAGGAATGATGGTTGGCAGATCTTCCACCAAATCGAATTCATCAATTGATTTTACCGGAACCCAGAGTGGTTCGCCTTCTTCACTGGATCGTATATCTCCCGTCGGGCAATTTCCAACAAAGATATAGAGACCGATCCCGATTTCATCCTGGGTATCGATCATTACCACACCGCATAATCGTAAATCTGAGGGCTTCAAGCCTGTTTCTTCAAAAATTTCTCGTTTGGCAGAACTCAGTGGGTCTTCGCCACGCTGGATGTGCCCGCCAATGCCGTTTAGCAGACCACTCCAGGCGCCTCGTCCGGAGGCGATGCGGAGAAGTAACAATTCGTTATTTCGTAGAAGGAAACATAATGTTCGCGGGATGATTGCAAAACAGTTGGGCTGGAGGTCCTGATCAGAAAGCGGCATGATATAGGCCTTTATTTAGTTAACAATTGTGAAGGATGTTGTTTAAACAACCACGATTTGTTATGTTTTATCCCATGCGAAATAGATCAAGTAACGCCTGTGTAGATTATACTCGTACTATACGCCTATCGAGGTATTATGTTAAGCGGTGCTGATGTGCGGTAGGATGTTATTGGTTGCTGCTTGAATTGTGACAAGCTATAATCAGGTAAAATCGGAAGGAATGGATATCAACCATAAGGAGTGAATCATGGGTGATCCGCTGGAGAAAGCCACGGAAGGGAAGGATTTAATCGGTAAAATCCAAAACAAACTTGCAGGCTTTTTCGGATATTACGATCGTGAACGCCGGCGTGATGCCGATAAAATGCTTCGTGAGACGGTCGCTGAGCGTTATGAGGAACAATGGAGTCGAATCTCAGAATTGCAGAAGCAGCTGGTATCTGAAGGAAAGCTGGAGTATGTCGATGACATTGAGTCCGCATCCGTCAAACTGCGTGGATTTATCGACCGTATCAAAGGAGCAGCGTACGGGTATGCGGGACTTTTCGACGCCGTTCGGATCAACCAGGATGAATTGGATAGACTCTATGAATTCGATCTTGCTCTGTTGGATGGTGTGAGTGAGGTGTCTGTTGCCATCGATGGTCTTGCATCAGCAATGGGCACTGAAGAACTTCCGGGATCAATCAGCAACTTGGTTGGCGTCTGTCAACAAGCAATCGCTGCCTATGACCGGCGCGATGAGGTCATTCTCGCAAACAATGAACTTGGCGATCTTGAATAAATAAGGAGAAAAAACATGGCTCGTATATTTGATGTTGTTGAGCATCCGGATGAAATGCGTGATGAAATCGTGCATCGGATTCCGGAGAGTGGGGCGGGTGATTTCCGCATGGGCAGTCAAGTCATCGTGCGCGAAGCACAGACTGCTATATTTTTTAGAGACGGAAAGGCATTGGATTCGTTCAGTGCTGGGCGTCATACGATCAGCACTGCGAACATTCCCCTGTTGATCGATCTGCTGGGAACGGCATTTAAAGGGCGTTCACCATTCACTGCAGAAGTATATTTCGTATCGATGCGTGAATTTGCAGATGAAAAGTGGGGTACCCCTCAGCCGATTTTGGTGCGGAACCCTGGCATGGCCTTAGGCGTGGCGTTGCTGCAGGGTTATGGAACTTACAGTTTTCAAGTCCATGATGCACAGCAATTCGTCACACAACTTGTGGGTGCCGCAGGCGCATATTCAACAAAGGAAATTCAAGGGCGCTTACGATCCATGCTGTTGTCCAAACTGCAGGATCTACTTGGTGAAACGACGTCTGCAAAGACTGTTCCCGAGTTGATCGGATTGGTGGAGGAACTTGGAGCCGGTGTGCGCGCCAAGGCACAAGATGATTTCAAGGCACTGGGGATGACGCTGAAGTCATTTTATATTGAAAGTCTGAAACCTTCCGATAAGTCGGCGGAAGAGCTGCGTGACATGGGCATGCTGGATATAGCTACATACACACAACTTCAAGCTGCGGATGCTATGCGGGATGCCGCGCAGAATCCCTCCGGTGGTGCCGGTCTGACCGCCGGAATCGGAGCTGGCATGGGTATCGGTGAAGCCCTATCAGATGCGATTAAGGGACGGGGAGCCGGTGCACAACAAGGCGGCGGAGCGGCGAGTGTGCCTGATGTAATGACCCCCTCTGAAGCAGCTGCGTATTTGAAGGTGGCTGAAGAGGATGTCATCGCCGCTATTGAAGCTGGTGATCTGAAGGCCAAGAAGATTGGCAAGGCATATCGCATCAGCAAGGAATCTTTGGATGGTTTTTTGAGCGAGTGAATTGCTCCGTCAGGTGGATTAAAAAGCGCCGGACTGCAGTCCGGCGCTTTGATTTACGATTTTTCTGTCAATCCTTCATTCGAGCCTGCGAAGCACAATACACGCGTTTTGTCCTCCCAGACCGAACGAGTTCGACATAGCATATTCGAGGTCTAAATCCCGCATTCCATCCGTAACGTAATCCAGATCGAGTTCGGGATCAGGATACTCGTAATTAATGGTCCCGTGGATTTTTCCGCGGTCGATGCTGAGTGCGCAGACAACGGCTTCTACGGCACCAGAACCTCCCATTGCATGTCCGATCATCGATTTGGTCGACGAGATCGGAATTTCGTAGGCATACTCCCCGAATAGTTTCTTGATTGCCATGGTCTCCATAACATCGTTTGCCAGTGTCGAGGTGCCATGGGCGTTAATATAGTCGATCTGCTCTGGTCGGATGCCTGCATCTTTGATTGCCCATTCCATGGTGCGCGTGGCGCCGGCTGCAGTGGGATCAGGTGCTGCGACATGGTAGGCATCGTTGGAGCACGCATATCCTGCCAATTCGGCGTAGATTTTCGCCTTACGTTGTTGTGCGTGTTCCAGACTCTCGAGAACGAGAAATGCGGCGCCTTCAGAGAACACAAAACCTTCACGCTTTGCGTCGAACGGTCGGGAGGCACGTTCCGGCTCGTCATTAAAGCTTGTGGGTATCGCCCGCATTTTTGCGAAACCAGCAAGAGTGTAACGCTCAATCATGCCTTCTGCAGCGCCCGCGATAATGACATCTGCCTTTCCATGGCGAATGGCGTGGGCGGCTTCTCCGACCGATTGAGTCCCACTCGCACAAGCTGCGGTGTAGGTGCAGTTGGGACCATAAGCACCATAATGCACTGTAACATGGAAGGTAGGCATATTCGGTAATGCAGCTGGGATAACAAATGGATTAACGCGTTTCCATCCCTTGGTTCGCATTTTCTGAAGCCCCTCATCTGCCTGATCCAATCCGCCAATCGCGGTACCGAAATAGACTCCCACTCGTTCAGGATCTTCCAGCGGAATGGGTAATTTTGAGTCGGCGACTGCTTTTTGTGCCGCAACCATGGCATACTTCGAAACACGGGACATACGTCGAGCATCTTTTACCGGAATGAATTCACTAGTATCGAAATCACGCACAATGCCGGCGATTTGGCAGGGTAGATCGGATACATCGATCGTATCGATTCGAGTGATCCCGGATTTACCTTCGAGTAAAGCTTGCCAGAATTGATCAACATCCAAGCCAAGGCTCGTTACTACGCCTAGACCGGTGATTACCACGCGTCGTCGTTGTTGGGTTTCAGCGCTCATTCTGTCTCCTTGCTTCGGCCAGCATCTAATCGAGATTTTATCGCCTCACGAACTGCTGCTAGAACGTCGTTTTCAACGGCTTGTCTGGCCATACGGATTGCGTTAAACATCGCCCGCTTACAAGAACGTCCATGACCGATGAATACCAGTGCGTCTACTCCGAGTAAAAGTGCAGCGCCATACTCTGCTGGATCGAGCTTCTTGCCAACGCGACTGAAGGCTGGTTTTGCTAAAAGTCCTCCAATGGATGAGATCGGGGAGGCTTTGATCTCGGTGCGGATGGTGCTGGTAAGGAAACTTGCCACGGCTTCACTGGTCTTGATAAACACATTACCGGCAAATCCATCGGTTATGACAACGTCAGCTTCCCCTCGATAAACCTCTTTGGGTTCAACGTTGCCGATGAAATTTAAGTCTGAAGCTTCAAGCATCGGGTAAGTCTCTTTGATGAGTGTGTTGCCTTTACCGGGTTCTTCGCCGTTTGAGAGCAGTGCTATGCGAGGTTTCTTGATTCCAAATACCTTCTCGGCATAGACTACGCCCATGATGGCGAATTGGTACAGATATTCAGGTCTGCAATCAGCGTTCGCTCCAATGTCAAGTACGACGGCGACACCGTCATGGACGGGAATGCTTCCTGTCACGGCAGGTCGTTTAACCCCACGTATTCTACCTATGCGGAACAGTGCGTTGGCCATTGCGCCTCCGGTGTTGCCGGCCGTGACGAATGCATCTGCCTCACCGGTTTTTAACAAGTCCATTCCTATGGCCATGGAATTTGTAGATTTTCCGCGTGCCGCCCTCGCAGGTTTATCGTTCATTTCAAGGACTTCTGGCGCATGGATTATCTCGACTAACTTCTTGGGTATATTTCTAGAATCGAGGATGGGCTGGAGAAGTTCCTTCTTGCCGACTAAAAGTATAGGATCGGACCAATAATCTGCGGCTTGTATCACTGCATCAATCTCTGGTTGAGGGTAGTTATCGCTCCCCATAGCATCAACTACGATTCGCATTGCATACACCTCCAGACTTCATTCGAAGGATCATTCTGTTCAAATGTTGACAATCGTCGTGCCTGGGCTATAATACCGCAGAATCAGAAAAACATAGATCAAGCGCTGGTGCTGGAACTGGCAGACAGGCATGGTTGAGGGCCATGTGCCGAAAGGCGTGCGGGTTCGACCCCCGCCCAGCGCACTGATAGGAGGGATGCGGAGCATCCCTTTCTCTGTTAATAGAGAATTTGATCAAAGAAGGCTTTGGTCCTCGCTTCTTTGGGGTTGGAAAACAACACATCCGTCGGACCTTCTTCGACGAGCTTGCCATCCGCCAAGAAAACCATTCGATCAGACGCAGCTTTTGCAAAACCCATTTCGTGTGAAACAACGACCATTGTCATTCCTTCTTGGGCCAGTACCATCATGACATCAAGTACTTCGCGAATCATCTCTGCGTCCAGTGCAGAGGTGGGTTCATCGAAGAGCATGATCTTGGGATTCATGGCGAGGGAGCGGGCAATGGCAACGCGTTGTTTTTGTCCTCCCGAAAGCTGATCGGGAAAGGAATCTGCTTTCTCTGGCAGACCGACGCGTTTAAGTAAATTCATGGCGATTTCGCTTGCATCATCGCGTTTTCGCTTGCGGATCAATTCCTGTGCCAATGTGATGTTGTTGAGAACAGTGAGATGTGGAAAAAGATTGAACAACTGGAATACCATTCCCACTTCGGCTCGCAAGGTGTCCAGATCCGGTTTCGGGTCTGTAACATGGATGCCATCTACAATGATTTCACCTTCATCGACTGTCTCCAGCCGATTGATACATCGCAACATGGTAGATTTTCCGCCACCACTAGGTCCGAAGATGAAGACCACTTCGCCTTGATTAACATCGAGACTTATGTTCGATAAGGCATCAACGTTCTTAAAGCTTTTCGATATGTTGCGAATTTCGATGATCTTTTCACTCACAATGTAAAGTTACTCCTTTGATCGTAAGCAGAATGATGTCAATCGGTAAGTTGTTTCCGGGAAAGACCTGGCCATAACTTTCTGAAAAAGTTCCGAATAGAAGTCATTACTGATACGCCAGAGTGTAATTGTCTTTCCAGAAGTTTTACCCCCATAGAGCCAAGCAAGGTCATGGAGAGGTAAAGGTACGTTACGGTATTCCAGGTTTCGAAAGTGCGAAACGTGCGTGAGCGATTCAATTTACCCAATTGAGTCAAGTCGCGCACCGCAAGGACTGAGATAAGCGATGAGTCTTTTATCATGGCAATGAGATCGTTGCCCAGCGGTGGCAAAATTACACGGATGGCTTGTGGCAAGATGACATGCCGCATGGCCTGGAGGTAACTCATTCCGAGCGATCGTGCGGCCTCCATTTGGCCGCGCTCAATCGATTGGATCCCTGCTCTAAAGACTTCCGCTTCGTAGGCGCCGTAACCAAAAGCTAAACCAGCGATCGCGCGGGCAAGAGGATTGATTTGCGTGATATCCAGTGTGGATAGTGAAGTGCCCAGACCTTCGAGAAAAGAAAGCCAACTTGTCTCGAGGATAAATTTGCCAAGGCCATTCGCTCCATCAATAAAAAATGGCACCAGCACGAAAGCAACGTAGATGATGATGACGATCATAGGGATGCCACGCACGACCTCGACGTAGAACGTAGCAATGTTATAAGTGATAGGATTGGTTGAGATACGTCCCATGCCCATGATCAAACCGACGACCAGGGCGATGGCGAAGGCAATTACACTGGCGGTCAGGGTTATTTGTAAACCCGGAGCGATGAACTCAAAAGCATCCTGATAATTCTCGTCCCTAAAAATCGAACGCACCAGTAAGATACCAAGAAAGAGCAGGAAAAGTGCCCACCACGGCAGATTTTTAAGGCGTGCTGTGACGGGCAGGATCCCAGGTTCTTGACGCTGCGTAGATGTGGTTTGGCTGGTTTCGGTCAAGTATTTCCTCCTTCTATTAAAAAGGGGCCGCGGTTACCCCGCGGCCCCTTTTTGTGGTTCGAAGTCTTTACTCTTGTCCCCAATATTTGTCGTAGAGTGTATCGAGGGTGCCATCGGCTTCAAGCATCTCGATCGCATAATTGAAAGGTTCGACGAGATCGCTTCCCGTTGGGAAGACGAAACCGAGTTCTTCCGCACCGGTCACAGGTTCCGACAGCAGCATGATGTCATCCGGGTATTGATCGACAAATCCTCTGGCGGCTTCTTCGTCCATGATCACCGCGCCGACATCTCCGGACATGAGTGCTTGAATAGGCAGGTCGAAGGTATCATAGCTCTGAACGCGGTCTTCGCCGACCATTTCTATTGCTTTGGCTTCATTCGTTGTGCCGATCTGCGTGCCGACGATAACATCATTGGAGATCAGGCTGGCCTCATCGACGATGGCTGTTTCGTCTGTGCGAACGACGATGTACTGTGCGATGACCATATAAGGGATGGAGAAATCCACAATTTCATCACGCTCGGCGTTGATGGTAACACCATCTGCAACCACGTCGTACTCGCCAGCGGCGGTGGCTTCAAAAATACCATCCCAGGCGGCTTCGACGTAAACCGGCGTGCAGTTGATCACTTCACAGATCGCATCGATGGCGTCGTAATCCCAGCCATCCGGCTCGTTGGTTTCCTCATCGATGTAGTTGAAGGGAGGGTAGGCGTTTTCAACGCCAACGCGGATTGTACGCCCGCCAAGGTCGTTGCCTTCTCCTCCTGTGGGGGCAGGCTCTGTAGTACTCGCCTTACATGCTCCGATCAATAAGCTGCCGATAAGAATTATGCTAAAAAGGGTAAGTCGTTTCATTGTCTTCTCCTCCTCAAGAGAGAATCATTCTACGGCGAAATCGAATGGCGTTTCCGATTTCCTTCCTTACATTTTTACCACATTGTTCTACGGATACATGGGAATCATCTAAAATGAATCCAAGTGTGCGATATCAAGGATAGACGGACTCGCATAGAAAATCAAGTGTATTTAAATTTGCTAATTCGTGTCTTGCCATTCTTGAATACGAATGGCATCGGAATGCAGCGGCAGAAGTAAGCCAAATGAGACTGCGATAACGGAAGGTGATTCTGAAGTGTAGGCATGCTCGGGGATGAGATTAAATAGAGGTGTTAGATTGGGAGCTTCCCCCAATGTTTCCACGCGATCCGCAAGAGCGCGCAGCACTTTCCCTTGCGCCTCCAAAGAGATTAGGGGATCTTCGTAAAAAACCCGCAGCGCGCTGATCACTGTCGGGCCATCCATGAAGTTGCCGGTAAGCGTAATCCCTTCAAGATAATCGATCAGAGTCACAAATCCAACTTCATCCAAAACGAGAACGACATCGACTTCGACGTCGGCGGCCTTTTGGATGGCGTCGATGAAGCTGGCATTCACACTGGAATCAGGCCCCCAGCCGAATAAATTCGATAGTGGAATGGAACTGGTGGATAATTGGAAGTTCGTCGGGAATCCTTGGAGCAGAACTTCTTTACTGGGAAACTGAAACGTGGCGAGCCACACGGATAGGAGCTGCGGTTCAGATTGATCGAGGCGATCAACGCCAACAATCAGGGCGTTTTTCTGACTGGTATTGGATCCAGTGTCTGCTGGAGCAGCTTGTTCTTCTGGATCATTCGAGTTGGATAGATTTATAAGGACGCTTAAAGCTCCCACAACGAAACAGAAGATAGCAATGGAGAGAAGGGGGATGCGGGAAGACTCTTTTTTCATCATGGACTCAAATTATGCGGTGCGGATACGACCACACAACCAGATTTTACTCTGGCTGCTATATTGCGGCAATCTGGAGAGTCCAAACTCAGTAGAGTAGAGTGTGTAAAATCAGACTGGCAAATGCCTTACCTGCCAAGTAGGATATACATGCAGCGATGATGTAAGGCGCGTAGGATAAGGGCTTGGAATATCCTGATTTCCAACGGATGATCCATCCCAGCGTGTTGGCCACGACTCGCCAGAATGCTAAACGGACTTGGGTAATTGTGGTTTGATAGATTTCAGTCATGTTATTTTGATGTGCTCATACGAAGGATGCGACCCTTCTCGTCTGCGATCACACGAACGACGCGCTGCATCGTCTTGCCTCCGGGTAATGTGGCGCTGCCTTTATAAGTGATTTCGTATTTCTCGTCGTTATTCGAGTCGCAAGTTCGCTTCAAGCTTGGATGCACACCCTCCATTTCCGGGAATTTACGGGTCACCTTTTTAGTCAACTTTGCAAGTATCGATTTATCCATCATTTCGCCTCACCCGATCGATGCTCTCCGGCGTAAAAACGCGGGGAGATCCAGGTTGTCCTGGACGAGAATCCTCTGCGCTGAGGGGATTTCCTCCATGGCGAAGGTTTGTTCTGTGCCCGATACTCGTACAGGCCGGCCACCAATACCGGTCACGATCAAGATTACTTGCGCACGGCCGGACATCATGTCATCGGTCGATGCGCCGAGTATAAGGTCGCATTCCGGAGTCAGCGTCTGCCGTAGATCTTCCACGGCTTCGCCGATTTCATGCAGCGTCAGGTCGGATCCACCCGTGTAATGAACCAGAATGCCCGTGGCTTGCGAGATACTGTCAATTTCGAGCAGTGGATGGTTCATGGCCTGGTGTACCGCGTCTTTCGCTTTGTTCGGGCCTTCACTCAATCCAATCGCCATCAATGCGCCGCCACCGTTGAGGATCAATTGACGCACGTGGGCGAAATCGACGTTCATTAAACCTGGCCTCGTAATCAACTCTGCGATTCCCTGCACGCCCTGGCGTAAAACGTCATCCGCCAGACGGAAGGCAATTTCCAGGCTGATGTCTTGCGGTGCAATCTGTAAAAGTCGATCGTTCGGAACGGTAATTAATGTATGTGAGTGAGGTTGCAATTTCCGAACGCCTTCGAGTGCGTTTTGAGCTCGCCGTTTCATTTCGAAAGCGAAAGGCAGAGTAACGACCGAGACGATGACTGCGCCGATTTCCTTGGCGATTTCTGCTGCTACAGGAGCTGCGCCGGTTCCAGTACCGCCACCCATGCCGGCGGTAATGAAGACCATGTCTGCGTCTTTGAGTACACTCGCGATTTCCTGGCTGCTTTCCATCGCTGCGGAAGCGCCGGTGCGCGGATCGCCACCAGCACCCAGGCCGCGTGTAATACGCGGGCCCAACTGAATGCGTGTCGGCGCCAGGCTAGAAGAAAGCGCCTGACGATCGGTGTTCGCGGCAATAAAATCGACATCCGATAAGCCCAATTGAATCATGCGATCAATTGCATTCGAGCCGCCGCCACCCAGTCCCATCACTTTAATGCTTACACGTCCGATGTTGTCCTGCTGTTCAGACATCATGAACCTCCGAGAGGTGAATATCGAATTGCTGTGTGTGGATAGGTCGATGCTGATGAGACAGAATTTCTATCTCCTGTTTGTTCCCCGGTTGAGATGCGATCCACCACACATCCTGCATCGATCAATTCCCGTTCCAGGGTTTGTGGAAATTCATCTTCTCTACCCACAAGGGTGACTTTTCGGGCCATGCGTGCTTCATTTTCCGAGAACCCCAGGATGGGTTTATGTGCCTGAATATAAGTCGCTAACTCTGCAGCGGCGAGAGGCAGCGCTTTGCTGTCTGGCAGCAGCAAGTAATGGTTTAACGTCTTTGCGGTCGATAAGGGGGGTGATTTTTCTTGAAAATGTAAAACCTTTTGGATCGCTTCGACGATTGGCGCAGGCTTGGTAGGGTCCGGATACCATGCCGCATTACATCCCGTGGTAGCAGGATCTGCGGTCAGGCAGTCGAAGGAGAAGTTAAGCACATACTCCGGCATAACCGCCAGCGCTCGTAGAATGCTTACATTTTGTTCGATCTGCGGTTGGCTGTAGCCATTTTCTGCAGCGGGATCAGGAATGGCGCCTCCAGCAACAACGAGCATTTGTGGAATACGCCCGATGACCTGATTGGCCAGATCTGCATACCATTCGAATGTACGAAATCCGATCTGATCCTGGCAATTTGGCGGTGTGTAATATGGACGGGCTTCCGGCCATCGAGATTGGCCTCCACTGCCCCAATCGAGTGGTTTGTTATAAGTCCAGGCGTAAATGCCCAAGTGCAGGTCTTCGAGTAAATCCGATTTTCCGCGGCGGGAAAGGGCTTCGAATGCGCTTCGAAGGAAAGCGGTATCCCAATAATCTCCGCCGGGCTCGAGAGGCGATAATACTGGTGTAAGACCGACGGATCGTTGGAATTCAAGAATTGGGACGGTGTGATCGAGAAAGCGTTCGATGATTCCATTACGATTCCACTCGGCATCCATCCAGGTGCGGCGCAGGTTGGGACGATCGAATACCATAACATAGTGAACGCCCCAGCGCGCATAACTTCTCAATAGTGGCTGCAAGCTGTTAGGATTCGACTCGCCCAGTGTGCCTCGAACCAAAACAATCGGCTCGATTCCGACTTCGAGTAAGCCAGTAAGGAAAGTCTCGGGTATGGTCCGCTTGCTGGAAGCCACTAAGGTCAACCAACGAGTGCGGAGTGATTTGAGAATCGGCAACCAGATCCGCAGATCGTCTTGCGTGAAGTGCTGATCATCGTGGCGATACACATAACCGAGTCGAGAGCTGGCAAGTGTCATTGTGTTTGAGCTCCTCCGTGATGTGTATTGTGCAAGATTTATGCCCGATCGTTTTTATCGGGACACAGAAAATTTCAGCACTTTGCCGCTTGAACCTAGCGTAAGGCGGGCAAAGTGTGCATGGCGTCGAGATCCGTCAACGACGTGTTTGGCGAATGTATATACGCGTGCAGATTGTTCACCGGCGACAAGTCGTTTGATGCCCAGTTGATTAGAGGGGCAGTGATGCTGGTTGTCTTCGCATCCATACACTGGTTGAGGATGGATGCGGCATTGGGCATCTGCCATCCCCGGTAGATATTTGGAGACGATCGTTTTCACACGATCGATTTCTGCCGGATCATCGAGGTCGGATAGATTTCCAACCCCAAGCGCGCAAACGGTTTTCATCTGCGTCGGTCGTGATTTCCTGCGCACTACCAATTTCTGCCCGGGGTGTGCAAGCTGTATGCCGGGGTTGAAAAGTGGATCGCCAAACAGGACGAACGAGATCAGAGTCTTTTGATCTTCACCATCCAGGTATCCCTGGCGTCGATGCATTTCAGCGGCCAGTTGTAATTTCGCCCTGCGTAAGGACTCGCCCGCTGGTATTTTCTTCTTAAGTTGGTTCCAGAAAAGATGCCCGAGGAGATCGGCCGCGATCAACGGCGTCGTCACGGACCCGTAAGAAACCTTGGTCGAGCCTACGAAAGCCCTCGCGCCCGAATCGAGGAATTTCAAGCACAGCGCTGAATCGACGGATTTGCCTTCGATATTCGCTCCGTAGCAAGCCTCAGAATAAATCACTTTGGGCGCTCGGCCGCTGTTGACGACATCTTCTGGACGAAAGGCAACCGGGAAATCAGGTCCGGATCCGGTGTCCGTCAAAGGATCGCGTTGGCCGAACCATTCCGGTGCGTCTTCCAGGCCGTGCAAATTGAAGTAGGAAAAGTGGAACGGGTTCGTGATGATCGGAGCAATTTGGCTTGCCTGCGCCGGCGGGGAGGTTAATAACGACCTGGGCTCGCCGATGGACTTGTATACGGCCATGGAAGCTTTCCGCCAGATGCTGGCCGTGTAGCCCAATGAGCGTGGTTTGCGACGTACGAAACGCTCGAGACGCATGTACAACCAAACTCGAATGCGCGTCAGGATTCCAACATTCTGAACGGCTATGCTGTGATCTTCGATCATCTTATTAATCTGACGCAGGATCAATTCGGCGGAATCGCCAGAAGGTAGACGTCCAATAGCCCACTGAGGGGCAAAGTAATTTTCATCCGTTGTTGCGTAAGGATTGTCGGAGAAGACATAATCGTCATCATCGTCAACTGGATTGGGTAAGCGATGGAAGGGGATGATTCGGTCACCGCCGACGATTAATAATGCACCAATCATTTCGCCGCGTTGCCGTAACGCTTGATCCAGATCGGCGAGGCGCAGTTTGATTTGCCAGGCGTTGGCTGGATCGGCGGGGTGAAGTTTAAAGTTCTCGAATGACGAGGGATCATCGATGTAGATGTGGTACGCCGTCCACCCGGGTCGTTTGCGGATGGTGTCAACCAGTGAAATGATCGTCTCGTCGATCTGATTGAAAGAATCGTCGCCAATGGTCTGCATCAAATGCGTTCGACTCGATAGAACGATATACGCGGGGAAACGACGATCTTCATCCGCTGTTTGGCGTCTGGCGTTTATACGCTCGGCAATGCGGGTGAAATCCGCCTCGACCTGGGAGAACGAATTCTCGATCGACAGGTCTTCCTCAACGGAATCATCTCCGCTGCTAGGACCCTGAAATGCTTCGCCTTTCAAAGGTTCGATCGGACGATCATCGATAGAGTCCGATGCCTGGGCTCCGGCAAAATCGCCCCCGGCAGTTCCCCGGACCATTTCTTGATTGGGTCGAAGTGGGGTTTCAGCGTCCGTCACCAGGTCCGATGTCGCTGATTGCGCAGGATTGCTGCCGCCGAGTTTGTTTTCTCCCAAGACTGCGGATACTTCCGCCGGAATGGGACTGGCGAGTTTCACCGTCATTGTATTGGGCCATAGGGCCTGATACGGGTGTGACTTGCCCATAATGTTCGTTGTGACGATGCCCAGCGGATCATCCACGGCTGCCTGGTGCAAATAAGCTACACCTCGGCTGATATCACCCCGGATGAGCAGGTCGTTGGCGAGATAAATCCGAAAAGCGATACAGGCAGGCCAACGATCATGACCCGTCCGAGCAAGCGCAAGTGCAATTTGCTCTGCATCGGCGGCTTGGTGCGCCTGGATGGCGATCAGGACCGGAAGTGGTGTGTCTGGATCGGCGGCAAGGGCTTCTTGGGATTTGCTGATTGCCGTCTCGTGATCTTCACTGCGGATCGCCTCAAGGCAGTGCGTCAAATGGATCGCCCATGAAGGACTGCGCTCGGCGTTGAGGGTCTTTCCCTCTAGAATATCAGCACAAGATTGACTGATCGTTGAGGCGAGTGGATTGCCAATCTGTTTTTGTACAACAGCGAGGGATTGATACGCTTTCGTGTTTTCCGGATCAGATATCGTCAGCTTGGATAAACGTTCGATCGCTTGCCCGTAGCGTGTCTGGTCCATCTCGATTTGTGCTAGCCGTAACTGGAGATCCATATCTCCGGCCCAAACCTCAAGCCAATCCGAAGCGATGGCACGGGCAAAATCCAATCTGCCGGCAATACGCGCTGATTCGATAAGTCGGATGAGTTCGATGCGATCGATCATGTTTTCACCGTCCATCTATAAGCCACCGTGGACCAATTCCAAAGCTCGAACAGCGGCCAATTGTTGAATGATTTCCGAATCCTTGGGATTGAGTTCTATGGCGCGTTCAAGCAATCTTGCAGCCTGGGGATACGCCTTTTGTTGTTTCAAAATCAATCCAGCCCGATAGTGGGATAGTTCATCCTGGGGATCGAGTTCGAGCGCGCGCCGGTATGCATCAAGTGCCTGGGCGATTTCACGGCGCTGCTCGTATACCTGACCCAGTTCTCTCGAAATCTTAGCCAGCGTCGGGGTGGTCGACTGCGCCTGAAGAAGCTCGTCCAAGGCGCGATCCAGCTGTCCAGCCAATCGACACAAGCGGCCAACCTGGTAGCGGTAATCCGCATTACGCGGGGAGAGCAGTGTGGCTTGCGTCGCGGCCTTGATGGCGGTCTCGAGTTCCCCGGCGTTTTCATAAGCCTCGGATATCGTGGAATACAATCTCTCGTCTTGTGAATTTTCTTCCAGCAAGGCTTTCAGTTCTGGGATGGCGAGTTCAGATCGCCCGATCTGAATTAGAAGCTTGCAGCGACCAATTCGAATGTCAAGCTGTCCGTTCGAGCTTTTGATCGCCTGGTCGTAAGCTCTGATGGCCTTCTCGTATTTCCCCTGGCTTGCGAGAATCTCTCCCAGGCCAAGCAACACTTCCAGATTTTCAGGGGCCATGCGAGCCGCTTTTTCAATGTGTGAAATGGCCTGCTCCGATTTCCCTCGCAACATTGCTGCGCGTGCAGCGCCGATCAGGCATGTTGGATCGGAAGGAAAGTGGGTGGAAGCCTGCTCGAACCATGCCTGTGCAGTTTTCGCCTTTCCGTTTGCCATGGCAACTTCGGCTGCTTCTTTCCAGGCCGTTTTGTGGTCCGGTGCGTTCTCGAGTACTTGTTCGTAATAGGTCAGGGACTCACTGAGTTGTCCCGAAGATCGAAGTGCGTGGGCCAGGGCGTGTAGAATGACCGGATTATTAGGTTCTAGCTCGACGGCCTGTTGCAGGTGCGCAACGGCAGCGTCAAACCGATGTAATTCCTCATAGCGAGAAGCGGCAATCGAATGCCAGGTAACTTCTTCCGGCCAGGCGGACAATGCAAGGTTGAGACTTGAAAGCGTATCTTCTACTTCGCCCGCCTGCCAGAGTGTCTCACTTGCGAAAAAGCTGACCAGCGGCTGTACGACCATGTTGCGCGATGCGATGTTATACGCTTGAATGGCCTGTGTTGTGTCGCCCAGGCTGGTATGACAGAGTCCAAGTAAAATGGCGCCCCATGAATCGGGTTCGATTTTGTCCGGATCGGCCTCTACAATCTCGATCGCTCTTTCAGCGTTTCCAGTCTTGAAAAGGAATATTGCATGTGCGTGTGTAATTGGGCTCCAATCGTCCATCGATTGCGCCTCAAGACCGGTATATTCCTCCTCCGAAATCGATCCATAAGTAAATGACGACCATCGTTTGAGTTGATCGATCGTATTTTTTGACGCGCCTGCTTGATAAAGGCGGTCAATGAGTGCAATCACCTCGCTTTGCGCCTCTGATGTGGCACAATCTGATGAAGGTGAATGCGCTTGCGCAGCGCCCATGGTTGCGTATAGCCAACATGCGTCGGCAAGTCGAAGACGCAATTGAGTCATTGCAAGCAGGGTTTCAACATCTTCATCCATCGATAGCGCATCTTGCAGCGTGTTCAACGCCTCACTCCAGCGGCCCATACGTGTTGCCGTCTCGGCGATGCACAACGTATCTTCCAGCGTGCGCGGCATTGCGTGACGGGCGGTTTCTATAAGCTGCTCGGCGAGTGGCAGGTCGCCTTTGGTCAAGGCAATCTGCGCTAATAGTGTATCTGCGCGGATCGGGTAGGGGGTGCTTGCTTTTACTTGTGTTAGTGTGTGCTCTGCCTCATCGTATCGACCAAGCTGCAGGTAGCAATTCCCCAGGTCCATGATGCATTCAATGTCGTTTGGCGAAAGCTGTACAGCTCGTTGTAGTACTTCGAGAGCATCGAGCGGTGATCCATAACGCAATAGCAAGGTTCCCGTTTCCTTGGCGAAATCTGCAGAAGTGGGCGACATCTTATAAGCATGTACGATGTGATCCAAACCCCTTTGCGTTTCACCACTGGCGATATATGCATGCCCCAGTTTGAAATTAAGATCGGTATTCTCTCCGTCAATCTCGACCGCACGTTGCCATAATCCTATGGCAGATGCACGGCGGCCCAGGTTCCAAAGTGCTTGTGCACCCTGGGAAAGGGCGGTGAGGTTGTCGGAGTCGAGTTCCAGCAGGCGCTTCCAAGCCTCTTGCTCGCATTCGAAATCACCGAGCATTTGGCTCGTTCTCGCCAATGCCTCATACGTATCCGCATCCTCCGGTGTGTTTGAAAGTGCGTGTTTTAAATTGATTTGGGCATAGGCGGGTTCGTCCAGATTGATCAATACCTGCGCCGCCGTCAAGAGAGATTTTGGATGGCGACGATCGATGGCGATTGCACGTGCCAGCGCATTCCGAGATTCATCTCGCCGATTGGCTTTCTGCGTATACTGCGCCAGATCCATCCAGTCGGACTGGCTTTCCGGACAGTGTTCGAGCAGGCGTTTGGTTGCATGGATCGCTTGATCCCAACGTTTCATGGCGACGGCAGAATCACGCAGCATGTGCAGTGCATCCTGGTTTCCAGGTTCAAGTTCGACTGCTTGCTGGGAGACGTGCAATGCTTGCTCGGGCATACCAGCCGAGAGGTAAGCTTGCGACAATTGAAAAAGAATGTCAGTCGAGGCAGGGAACTTCTCTTGTGCGGTTTCCAATATTGTTAACGCAATGGGAAGACGGTCGGTCGCAAGAGCTGTTCGCGAAGTCCCTATCAGGGCTTGCCTGTACGTCTCTTGGTCGGTTTCCTGAAGGGATTTCAAGCTCGATTGATAATTCTGGAATGCAGGCTCGTACTCACCGATGTTTTCCTGCGCACAGCCCATCCAATATCCCAGGACGGGATCAGCGACGCCGGAATCCCTGGCCATCTGCAAATAATCGACGGCTTTAGATTGCTGCAGCTCGTTTTGATGACCGTCGGATTTTACGATCGCTCGACCGGCGAGGTAGTGCGCCTCCGCCGGAGCATCTTCTGGAAGATGGCTGAGAAGTTCTGCGGCAAGCCGATCTTCTTTGCGTTTTTCGTAAATCGTTCCGAGGGAGGTGCGAACGTGCCAATTGAAAGGTTCCACCGAATGGGCATCGATGAGCGTGGATAACGCCATATCATCTCGACCTAGCGTATCCAGAATCTCGCCGTATTGAAGCAGCCATTCTACATTGGCCGCTTCAAGCTCGATGGCTTTTTGCAGGGATTGTGCACTCTCTTCGAGCAATCCTTTTCGTTTCTGATATATAGACTGTGCAGCGAAAAGTGATGCCCGATTTGGCAAACGCTCAATGGCTTTTGCCAAGACATCGCCGGCTGCTTCGAGATCGCCGGCTGCGTCTTCGGTCTCGGACAACGCAATCCAACCTTGCGCCAAGTCGGGCTCAGCCTCCAACGCCTCCAGGATGTTGTCGCGGGCTGAATCAAAGTGGCCTTGTGCAGCCTGAGCTCTTCCGAGGATAACTTTGCCATGAGCAGATGCGGGATCGTTTTGCAGGATACTCCTGGCGGTTTCTTCAGCGATCGCGGCTTCATTTGCCTGTAAAGCGCACGATGCCAGATCCAAGAGATAATTTGGATCTTCATCCGCGAGTGCTTTCCAGTGTTCGATTCCTGCTTTAGCAGCACCACTTTCTTTCAGATTTAAAGCCAGCAATTCACGAGCTTCACGAGATTGTGGCTGCAAAGCCAAGAGAAGATCGGCCTGCGCTGCAGCGGCTGTGTGATCGCCAAAGGAACTCAACATACGTACAAATTCTGACCTCGCAGCATAATTGTTGGGGGCTCGGTCGACGTTCACTTTTGCAATTTGCAGCGCTTCTTCAACCGCTCCGCAGTCCTGCAAACCCGACAGTAATGCGTTCGCCCAGCGATGATCCATGTCGAAGGCGGCGGGTATGTATTCCGCGGCGGTGATGAAATGGCTTAACGCACGGTCTTTCTCACCAATGCGTGTAAAAATCATTCCGTGGGCAATTTGTTCCTCGATGCTTGTGGGTTCCTGATCCATATCGATAATGGACAGGGAATCTTCAAGTTTGTCATTGTTGGCAAGCGCGAAGATCAAATCTGCACGCCGCCTTGGTGAGGACTTTGAGCGAAGTGCTTGTTTTCGGGCCTCGATTTCCAGGATTCCATCGCCTTCGAGGACCGCAGACTCAGCGATCTGGTCGGCGATCGAGGCGGCAGTGTTCTCCGTTGCTTTCCATGCCCGGTTGAGTCTTTCCCTCGCTTCGTCGTACGCTCCCAGTGACAATTCGCAGAATGCATCGGCAAGCAGGGCCTCCGGGTTGGAGTTTATCCCGGTGGAATTCGTATTGTGTTCTAGCGCAATCCTGGCCATTTCCTGCGCCAGTTCGAATTTACCAAGAATCCTTAGCTGGATTGCAAGCTGGTTCCAATTATGTGGGGCGGCTTTCATGATCTGTGCAGCAGCATCATGCGCGAGCATGTTCGCCAGAAGTATATTTGCGGTTAGCGAGATTCCTTCAGAAGTCAGATCATCCATCAGGGATGCCAGCAATTTGCCTGGTTCCTTAATCAATGTCCAGGCGCAGCAAAGCGCAGATTTCCACAGTTGGGGGCGTTGGATGGCCGCCGCAGCGATTTTTTTGGCGTTATCTTCTGTTTTGCTTTGGCGTGCAATTCCTGCAGCGATTAAGGCGATGGTTTCAAAGTCGTTATCAATTTCTACACCCTGCTGGATTGCTTGTATTGAATCCTGTAAACGAGATTCCATGACTTCCGGCAAACTCGATTCTGTAATTTCCGGACCGGATCCATCGAAGAATAGCCAGGTCAGCTTGGATGGCGTAATGGGTTTGGATAACTTCGAGGCGATCATTCGATCTAGTAATTCCACGTCATGGAGTCCGCGCCATGCTTCAGGCACACGGAGCAGAAAAGTCATACTCTGTGACAATTCCTGAGGGTCGAGAATCGTACGCAGTGTATCGATGACTGCGGAATCCGTAAGTTGATTGTTCATATTGGCTTCACTCAGCCCAGATTCCATTCAATTTGTTGAATCAACCAATAGGAAGCTGCAATCATGATCATGCCTAATGAGATCAGGAATACGCCGATGCCATTTGCGGTTCGGACAAGTTGGTTGATCGAAGCGGTCAGTTCGGCAGCGCCTTGCACAAGTCCGCTAATTTCGTGGCTAATGCCTTTTTGGCCGAGACGAGCGGTATGGGCGGCAATCGTTTGCAGTTCTTTGGAGTAACTTCTTGAAAGTAAAATCAAAACCCCGATCACGATCGAAAGACAACCCAACAGAAACACACCCGCCGCAATAATAATTTGCAGGTCTTTATACGAGAGTGGAATCATATTCGCCTCCAGAATGTAGGAATCTGAAGGTGTATGTTGCAAGGAATGTGCCAGTATGGGTTTGGGGAGGCTTTACTTCTTTTTACTCTTGGCTAGCATCTGGATATCCGGAGGGAGATGGCCAAGGTCGATTTGTTCATCGTCACAAAACAGCATGGCGCGCTCAACCAAGTGTAGGAGTTCACGAATATTCCCAGGCCAGGTGTGCGACTTCAATGCGTCGATGGCGCGTGAGGTGATACCGCTAATATTGTTGCCTGTTCGCAAGTTGATTTGACGGATAAAGGTACCTGCGAGGGCAGGGATATCGACAATCCGCTCTCTAAGTGGGGGCAGATGAAGATCGACGACCTTGAGTCGGTAGTATAAGTCCTCGCGGAAAGTACCATCTTCGATCATGGTTTTTAGATCGCGATTGGAAGCTGCCAGGATTTGAATGTCGACATCGATCTCGGTCACACCGCCGACTCGACGAAAACGTTGTTCGTCGAGCACACGCAGCAGCTTCGCCTGCATTTCCGGCTTGGTGGATGATATTTCATCCAGGAACAAAATTCCGCCATCGGCAATTTCGATCAGTCCTGGCTTGCGTTTCTGCGCACCTGTAAATGCGCCCGCTTCATGTCCGAAAAGTTCTGATTCGATCATCGTATCGGGTAAGGCAGCACAGTTAATTGGAACGAAGGCCTTGTCTGCTCGGGGACTCATGCTGCGAATCGCTCGAGCCAGCACTTCCTTTCCGGTTCCCGTCTCCCCGGTGATTAGCACGGATACAGAAGCCGCTGCAGCGCGTTGCGCCTCGCCGACGATGCGCTTCATTTCGGGTGTTTCCCCGATCACCCATTCGGCTTGTTCGCTGGAGGAGCGCCGTAGTAAGTCGAGTTCTCGACGCAGGGAGACAACCTCTTGAGCTCTTTCAACAGCCTGGAGCAAACGATTGAGATCCAAAGGCTTTTGAAGAAAATCCTGAGCCCCTTTTTTCATCGCTTCGACAGCCGTATCCACTTCGCCGAATGCGGTCATCAAAATCACTGGTGGGCTGGGATTCTCCATGCTGATGCGGTCAAGAAGCGAGATGCCCGATCCATCTGGCAATACGACGTCCAGCAGGACAATGTCGGCAGCGCCTGTGTCGATGGCTTTGTTTGCCGATTTTAGATCACCGGCCTCGATCGCTTCATAGCCGGCATCTCCAAGTGCTTCTGAAACGAAGGATCGTGCGGTGTCTTCATCGTCAACGATTAAAACTGTCCCGCTCATGCGTCATCTCCTACGGCTGGTTTTTCAGCTGGTAGCGATATTGTAAAGACTGTGCCTGCATCTGGGAAGCTTTCTACATTAAGGCTTCCTTTGTGCGCGCTCACAATCCTGCGGCTGATGGCCAGTCCCAGACCGGTTCCTTCTTTTTTCGTCGTGAAGAACGGGTCGTAGATGCGGTTAATCACATCCGGAGGAATCCCCGGGCCAGTATCAGCGATCTTGAGTTCAACCATATCTCCTTGCACGGATTGACTCATGGCAACGGCTATGGAGATGGTGCCGCCTTCGGGCATGGCTTCGATTGCGTTGGTGATCAGATTGACGATGACTTGTTCCAGCGTTCTCGAATCCGCCAATGCTTTTTGTGCATCCTGCGTATATGTCGTGTGATGGGAAACGCCGGCTTGAGAAAGCCTGGGATTCCAGCGGGCAAGAATACGCTCCATCAACTCTTCTAATTCAAGGGGTTCGATTTTTAATTCCAGTGGCCTCGAGAAGAAGAGTACGTCGCTCATCAACTGATCCAGACGATTACACTCGTTCTGGACGCGTTGGAGTGATTTATAGGAAGCATGTTCTTCCCCGAGGCGTGAGGCGATCAATTGAACTCCCGTACTGATGTTGTTGATCGGATTGCGCACTTCATGTGCGAAAATCGCCATTAACTCACCGAGTAACGCTCTTTGCGAAAGTGTCTCGGTTTGGTCCTCGATAGCTTGCTGTTCGGATTGATCTCTGAGGATGAGAAGTAAACTGGATGCTCCTTCGGGTGACGACGGTACAACGCGCAGGTGGAAGGGAAGGCGAGTTCCGTCACGGCGGTGGAGCGGAACACGCGATAGCTCCGCAAGTCGTTGGTGCCCGAGTGCGTCAAGCAGGGTCGCAGTGATGTCTTCGGGTCCGACGAGTACATCCTGGATCGGTAGCCCGGCAATTTCTTCAGGTTGATAACCCAGCGATCGAGAGATGGCGGAGTTGGATTTTAGGACATGAAGATCGTCGTCGAGTGTGATCAATGTATCTTGAAGGGATTCGAAATAACCATCAATTTCTGTTTCGAGACGGTTGATATTCGATTCAGCTTTTGCGATGGAGATGCGTTGAATGCCGGATAAGATCGCGGCGTGGTATAAATTCGCAATCACGGATATGACGGAGTCTGTGTCTGGCGGAACAGCATCCTGGTCTCTCCAGCCTGCCACGAGCATCCCAATCCATGCAGTTGGTGTACCAAGCAGCGCACAATGTAAAACTGCCAATCCGGCAGCACGAGCCGCTTTGTGAAGTGGGTGATCGGGACGTTGGCCGATAGTCCATGTGCTGTTCGCTTGAAGCTGGCTGAGATCTGAGGCGGCTAATGTTGGAGGGAACTCGATTCCGTGTGCATCGTCCAGGATATAGCCGGGTGTGGTTGCAGAAACACGGTAAAGGTTGATCGAGGAAGCATTGAGTGCTTCTTTCCCAATTTCCAATGCGGCAGGGAAGGCGGAGGGGCCATTTTCGAGCAGTATCTTTGATAAGTTCGTAAAGTGTTTCAGGCGGCCTTCTTGGGCGCGTCGATGTTCTGAGAATCGCTTGCGAAGATTGGATGGTGTGAGAATCAAGAGTAACGCAGCGCGTGAAGGGCTGATGGGGTGGCAATTAATATCTACGAGCTGGATAGCGCCCTCATGCGTATGCAGGGGAACATCCTGCAGCTGGAAATCATGCTGTTCCCAACTTTCGAGTAGCTCGCCAAGTGCTTTCTCGCCCGCCTCGTCAGGAAACAGATCCGATGGCGTGAGTGTATCCAGATCCGTTCTCGCATATCCTGAGAGAAGTAAAAAGGCATGATTCCATGCATGAAATCGAGATCCGTCTTCCGAGATCACCAAGACGGCCGCGTCGAGTGTATCGGCGAGGATTCGAAAAAATTCGTGATAAGGAACAGGTTTGAAGAATCGGGCAATAGGGTTTAGGTGTGATGATTCCGATGGCAAGATAATTAACCTATTTAAGATTGCCCCTCGCGTCCCGATGGCGTAGCCGGGCCGGCAAGATACCTTCGATCGAACGGTATTTCGCCACCGTGCGGCGGGCAACTCGTATCCCTTCCTTGCGTAGTTTTTGGGCGATCTGTTCATCCGTGAGCGGACGTTTTTCGTTTTTGACCATCTCTTTTATTCGGTCCCGCACCGACAAACTTCGATCGAAAAAGCGGGATAACGGGAGAATGCGTCCGTCCGGTAATGCTACTGCTTTTTGCGCTACGGCACGAGAGATCGTCGACTCATGCACGCCAATTTTCTTCGCCAGTTCTGCGCGTGTCATAGGGCGTAAATATCGGTCTCCTTTGATGATATATTCGCGTTGTTGGGCAACAAGGTTTTCCATGACCTGGCAGACGGTGTTGTTACGCTGCTGCAAGCATTTGACGAACAGGCTTGCCCGCTCAATGTGCTCTTTCCACTCATCAGAGACGTCGCTGTTTTGCTGTTCTTGATATTTTTTGAAAAGAGGATTTACTCGAAGCCAACCTGAGACTGGCGCAAAAATTTCAACGACGAGCGAGTCGTCCTCTCCCGATAGATTGTGCGTAATGGCGATATCAGGTGCGTGATAGACGTTGGGATCTCCGGCCGGGGGTTGTCTGTTGGAGCCCCAAGATGAACGTGCGGGATATGGATTGAGGTTGTCATGGATAAATTCGGCAGTCTGACGCACGCGATTGACACTGATATCAAGATCCGCGGCAATTCTTTCAAATTCACGGCGGCCGAGTTCGGAAAAGTAATCTTCAAGCAATTGCTTGGCGATTTCGCGTTTTTGTCCGCCGTTTGGCAGAAGCTCAAGTTGAACGAGAAGCGCTTGCCTGGGACCGCTTGTCGCCAAACCCGGCGGATCGACTCGGGAGATCAACTGCAAGACTCTGTTTACCTGTGAAATCGGCGAGCGTGTCATGCGGGCTATGATGGCTGGCGGATCTTGCAGAAAGCCGTCATCGTCGAGACTGGCCAATACATACAATACCAGCTTTCGATCTTCGGGTTCCAATTCCGCAGCCAACTGCTCGAGAACGAACATCGCAAGGCTTTCAGGAGCTGCGATTTCTCGATCCATGGATTCGAGGTCCTCGCGATGGCGGCCGTTTCGTCTTGGATTCTGGGAGACTCGAGGAGAAAGAAATACAATCGGCTCTTCCCCTTTACTCTTGCGGCTGCATACTGGACAAGGCCCAGGTCGCAGAAGGCGTTTCTTGCAATGCGGACATTTATATTCTTCGACGAGTTCGAGGGCGGGATTTTCCGCCAGCTCCGAGATGACTTTATCCTTCAATTCATGGTTTGAAAGAAGCAGAAGACTCATGGTCTGAGCCAGGTGAGCGGTCGTAAGCGGTCGTTGAGATTGATCTTGGATTTGAAACATATCTCACCTCAAGTTTGAGAGTATACATCGGTCGTTTTGTATGCGCAACAAGGTTGCAAGATGTGTGCCACTATACTTGCGTGATAAAATCCTGTCATGGAATTAACCGTTGTTGGTGGGGGGTTGGCTGGTAGTGAAGCGGCTTGGCAGGCGGCGGAGCAGGGATTGCAGGTACTCCTCTACGAAATGCGTCCGCACGTTCAAACCGGTGCGCATCGAACGGATTTACTGGCGGAACTTGTGTGTTCCAATTCCCTTGGATCCAAATTGCCGGATCGCGCCACTGGCGTACTGATGAACGAAGTAAGAGCATTGGGTTCCTTGCTGATTACCTGCGCAACGCAGTACGCAGTACCAGCAGGCGGCGCACTTGCCGTAGATAGAGATGGTTTTGCGCAGGCCGTGACGCAAAGCATTGAATCGCATCCGAGAATTCAAGTGATACGTGAAGAGGTCAAAGAAATTCCGGATGGTTTGACAATCATCACCTCTGGTCCCTTAACATCACCACGTTTGTCCGAGGCGCTAATTAAATTAACAGGTGATGATCACCTTTACTTCTTCGATGCACTCGCGCCGATTGTCGAAGTGGATAGCGTTGACATGTCCATCGCGTATTTCGGTTCTCGCTACGGACGTGGGGAATTAGAAGTTGGGGATTATATTAACTGTCCGCTTGAAAAAGATGAATACGAAGCTTTCGTAGAAGCATTACGAGTTGCTGAGCGGATCTCGCTGCGCGAATTTGAAAATGCCATAAAAGAAGGAGTCAAAGCTGGAGCGCATCGCTTCTTTGAAGGATGCTTGCCGATCGAGATCATCGCTGAACGGGGCAGGGAGGCGCTCGCTTTTGGACCCATGCGTCCCGTCGGATTAAATAATCCGCACACGGGAAGACGCCCATACGCGGTTTTACAGCTCCGTCGTGATAATTTGGTCGGGAGTTTATACAATCTTGTTGGATTTCAAAACAACTTGACCTATGCAGAACAGCAGCGTGTTTTTCGTCTTATTCCCGGACTGCAGCATGCACGGTTTGTAAGATATGGACAGATGCATCGAAACACGTTCATAAATTCCCCTGTTGTATTAAGTTCTACTTTACAATGCAAGTCGCGTGATAATTTGCTACTCGCTGGTCAAATCACAGGCGTTGAAGGCTATATGGGGAATATTGCCACAGGTCTGCTAGCGGGGATGAATGTTGTACGGATTGCAAAGGGATGCGATCCGTTTGTATTGCCACGCACGACGATGTTAGGCGCATTATGCCATTACATTACAAGTGCAGCGCCTTCAGAATTTCAGCCCATGAAGGCCAATATGGGTTTACTTCCGGATTTGGAAGATGGCGTACGTCGAAATCGAAGAGAGCGAGCACAAGCATACGCTCAACGAGCGGTGCAGGACATGGCTTTGTTTTTAGAAGACACCGAAGAAGATTGCGCATAGCCATATAATAGCGAGCGATAAAATAATGTCCACACTTACTTTTGAAAAAAATAAGGCTATACGCAATCTTTTGTGTATGGGCTTGATGTGCGGCGTTGTCTTTAGCGCCAGTAGCTGCGTCAGTTCGCCTGAGGGATTGTTCTCCGGTGAGGAGGCGCTTGAGTTGGCGGTAAAACAAATGGATTTTGGGGATCGTATTCCAGGGTCAGATGCACATCATCAGACGGGTGAATGGATTGTTGCGAAACTCGAAGCAAGTGGGTGGTCAACGACAATCCAGGCGTTTGAAAACCAAGGCGTTCTGCTAAGAAATATTATCGGCAAAATGGATGAGAGAACGGCGACAGGACCAATTATTCTTGGTGCACATTATGACACTAGGCCGCATGCCGATCTTGACCTGCATGATTCTTCCCTTCCGGTCCCGGGAGCAAATGACGGGGCATCTGGCGTAGCCGTTTTACTTGAGTTGGCTCGAGTACTGGAAATTCAAGAAGGCACTCATCCGGTATGGCTTGTGTTCTTCGACGCGGAGGACAGCGGCAATATCAATGGCTGGGATTGGATCGTTGGGTCGAAGTATTTCGTAGAGTATCTGTCGATTCAACCTGAAGCGGTCGTGATCGTAGATATGGTGGGGGATGAAGATTTACAGCTTTATTACGAATGGAATTCGGACCGCGAATTGGCGCAGGAAATCTGGCACATCGCTTCGGGACTGGGGTATGCTGCCTTTATCCAAACGGAGCGGTACTCGATGATTGATGACCACACCCCATTCCTTCTCGCAGGCATCCCCGCCGTCGATATCATCGACTTCGATTATCCATACTGGCATACGACGGAAGATACAATGGATAAGATTTCCGCTTCCAGTCTCGAACAAGTGGGTCGAACGCTGCAGCAATGGGTGGAATGGCGCGTAACGACGGAAGCAAACGATGAAATCATCGAAATCGATAATCGCGAGAATCCATAATGTGCATGGATGTATAATGGGCCTATGGTAAAAAAGCCTCATATGATTGTACTTCCCCAGGAACGAGCTTTTCTCGTCGGTATCGAGCATGATAGTCAGCCGGGTTTGTTGTCGTTGGAGGATTCTCTCGAGGAACTCGATTTGTTGGCTGATACGGCAGGTTTGTCTGTCGTGGGTAAAGATTCCCAGCGGATCTCCCGACCCAACCCCAAGACGCTGGTCGGCTCCGGTAAAATTATGACCATCAAGAAACAAGTGGAAAACACGGTTGCCGATGTGGTGATATTTGATGAAGAGCTGTCCCCTCGGCACCAGCGCGAACTGGAAAGAATCTTCGGAGACGATGTGCGTGTACTTGACCGTACGGCACTGATCCTGGACATATTCGCCCAGCATGCAAATACGCGCGAAGGGGCGCTGCAAGTAGAGCTGGCTCAATATGAATATCGCCTTCCGCGCCTCACACGTGCCTGGACCCATCTTGCACGGCAGGCAGGTGGAGGCGGGGGACGAGCCGGATCAATTGGCGGGGTGGGTTTGCGAGGTCCGGGTGAGACTCAGTTGGAGGTCGACCGGCGGGAAATCAGTCGACGAATAGTGCATCTTCGCGAACAGTTGGAAAAGGTACGAGAGCATCGCAGCCGCCATCGTGAACAGCGTCGGCGCGCCGCTATCCCTACAATCGCATTGGTGGGGTATACCAATGCGGGGAAATCCACCTTGCTCAATCAACTTTCCAATGCCAAAGTACTCGTGGCGGATAAATTGTTTGCCACCCTCGATCCGACGACACGCAGGGTGGAATTACCTGCAGGTCAAGAAGTGCTCTTTACCGATACCGTGGGTTTCATCCAGAAGCTGCCCACAACGCTCGTAGCTGCGTTTCGAGCGACATTAGAAGAGATAGGGGATGCTGATCTACTATTGCACGTCGTAGACGTCACACATCCAAATGCATTGGCGCAGGCTGAAGCTGTACGTACGACACTCAATGAGATCCTTGATCGGGAGATTCCTCGCTTCACCGCATTGAACAAAATCGACCGCATGGCCGATCCGGAGAGTGCACTCGAATGCGTGGATGAATATGAAAGAGCGGTGCCGATTTCCGCATTGCACGGTGATGGTATCGCATCGCTTTTATCTGCGATTGAAATCGAATTGAACGAGCAATTAGCAGAGATATGCGTGGAGATTCCGTATCAATCAAGCAGGTTGATCAGTCTCTTTCACGAACTCGGTCGAGTCGATCATCAGGAACACCGACCTCAATCTGTGGTCATGTCTGGTCGTTTACCCAAGAGGTATTTACAGCAATATAGCCCTTATGTAATTACTGAATAATGAAAGATGATGATCGCTTATCGGGCGTCGTCAACAGGCTGACATTGCGCCCCGTTTACCATTCAAAAAAAGGCTGCTGGTTCCAGGCAGCCTTTCACTATTGGGCACAAATTCGAGCAGCGGTGACTTATTTATATACTGCCAATGCTGCGAGGGATGTGAACAACTCTTCGACACCATCGCCCATCTTGGCACTGGTGTGAATATGGGCAGCGTTGTATTTATTGGCGAATTCCTGCACGATTGCAGGATCAACAACATTTCCCATATCAATCTTATTGCCAACGACAATGAATTTCTGATTTGGAACAACTTCGAGAACATCTTTAACCCAGGTGTCCAGGTTGCTCATACTATCGGCCAGGGTCACATCGTAAACGAGTGCCGTGGCCAGTGCTCCACGGTAAAAATCCTGACGAAAGAATCGGAAACGTTCTTGGCCGGCCATATCCCAGATGGATAGTTTCACTGCGCCATTGGGAAGTTGGCAAGTTTGGGTTTGAAAATCAACACCGATGGTTGCCACGCGCGATTCGTCGAATTTTCCTTCACAGTATCGACGCACGAGAGATGTCTTCCCGACGTTCTCGTCGCCTGCGATGACAACCTTTAATACAGGTAGCTTCTCCATATTTGGCGGACCTTCTATAATTCAGTTTCTGTCATTTTAGAAGTGATTTATGTGGCAGTGCAAGATTTGACGCGTCCACCACGTCCTCGTTGAGGAAATTCCGATTGGCTCGTTCAAAGAGCCTGTGCAATTCATCGATTTTCGATAACTGATTGGCAGATGGTTCAGTTGTGTAAAGGGTCATCAATGTCGTTAATTCACCCGGAACAAAACACAACCAGTTGTCATTTTCAATTTGCGTCGATCGCATGCCGGCGCCAAATATTTCCCGAGTCGCTGAACGGTAGGATGACAACATGGGAACGATCAGCGCGGCGTCAAGTTCGAATTCTCCAATCGTGGCGATCGGCATGCCGGAGTCATTTTTGTAGATTGCGTAGCCAATAACGCGTGCTTGGTGGCGCCTGCGGATTGCCACGCTTTTTCCTTCCGTTCTCGCTTTACGCCATGCATCGGATCCTGGCCAAGTATCCAGCCAAGTTTCGATGGTCCTCATCTCTTTCTGATAGTGATCAAAGAGTTCCTGAAACTGCTCTCGATTGATCATGCCCGTAGCAAATTCTTCCGCCAGTTTGCTCATCTTCTTGCGTACACGTTCGATGTAGACCTGCGCATTCTCTTCCGGTTCCATGGATGAGTCTGGCGCTTCGATCTGATCTATCTTTGTTTGCCGTACGGCTTCTGGTGAAGGCGTATCGACGGGGCGGTTAAATTGCTGTTGCTTGGCATCATCGGAATCTTCAGTGTTTCCTTCCGAACGGAGCAGGTGGCGTAACCTATCGAACATAACAGAATAAAACCTCTACTATTTGAATTGATATACCGGAAATTCTCTTGCCGATTATTCTACATGTACAGCGAGATTAAAGCATTTGGTACTTTACACTTATCCACGCGCTTTGTCTAGTGGTCATTATGGTATATGCGGCTCAACCTTGCAAGTCCAGAATTCATTTTCGTATCCAGGTTTTCCCTGGTAACCAATAACTCATCAGTTACCAGAGAATGGATAGACCTTAATATACTGGTATTTGTCTGCAGTCGTCTTGCTGACCTCATTACTTTGTTTGAGGATTACGATATGTACTCAGTTTATTCAAAATACTTGATCAACGAATTAGAAAGGAGTCGCGTGCTGTAGCGATTGTATTTTCGTATTGCACGAGAAACTCCAAGAGTACTTCGCCATTCATTGAGGGTTCTTCGACTGTTAAGCTCGTATATGTCACACCGTTCTCGTCCGTAACCGGCAAGAGGATATACTGCAGACCTGTTACAAAATGGGCTGTCAGCAGTGTAGAAGCGCCTTCGAGTGGTATTGAATTATGATCTCGGACTGTGACGTACACAACTTGTTTCGCGCCTACTTCCAGCAGGGGAGTGGAAAGAGATGTTTCGATATGAAGTTCCTTCTCCGGATTTGAGACTACCGCGCTTGTCAAAGTCGGCTGAAGCAACTCGGGGTTGTAACCGTCGAGTTCAAAGTGAATTCTACCGAGTGGCGAGATTCGTATCTCGGAGTTGCCGGAATCATTAACAATCCACTCGAGGCGAAACCTTTGGAACAACTGCACCAAGTTGCCGTTTTCGATACGGTTGCTTGAAATCGGCAGTCCAAACACTTCGATGCCACCGTGCTGCTCGAAGTATTCCAAAAAACCATGGCAGACAGAAAATCGGGCTTCTGGGAAGAAGCGACAGCCAGGTTCTGAATGTGCCGTGTCATCATCCGATGGGTGATCCCATCCATAGAGCATCTGTGCCAGCGGAGCAAACAATACGTTCCGGCCTGAGTAATCATCGGGTACAAGTTCCAGGCGCGCATTTTCGAAATACTGAATCAGGAGCTCGGACTTCGGATCGATGAAGGCGTCGGTTATCGGAAGACCTAAAATTGACCTGCCGCCGTGCTTGTCGTAGAAGGGGACGAAATGGGCGTCGATGACGTGACCGGTTTCGGGGACGAAACGGTCAGTCGCGTCGCTCCAAACAACGGTGGCGATGCCAACGAGGGCCAATAAAACGACGCTAACGATCAGGAAATAGCGCATCATCTACGAAATACCCAGCCTGTTTTCTGCAATCCGGATGGGTCCATGCTCCTCATGAGAAAATCCGGATGCCGCAACATCACTATAATAAAGACGAAAATATATGCAACCTTTGTTTGTGAATAATTGATGGCATTCTGCTCCTATCGAGTGTACATACGTCGTTGAGAAGGGGGCTTGTGTTACAGGACGATTCGGATACAGCTGTGGTGTAGAAATGCTTAATTCCTTCAAATACCCAGGCGGGATTGCGCATAGCCGTAAGGATGTGATTTATCATAATTGACATAGTGCTCGTTTTTATCTTTGATCGAAGATCTCGTGATAGCCGCGATCGAGTTCATCATCCGAAAGATGGGCGTAGCGTTGCGTGACGGCGATGTTGCGATGGCGAGCGAGTTCTTGGGCGAGTTTGAGATTGCCGCCAGATGCAAGCAGAACGGTTGTGACGAAATAATGTCGAAAGGAGTGCGGCGTGATCGCGCCGTGAGATTCGGGACCTAGGGCCTCTTGGGTGCGCTGGTGAACGATTGCGCGACCGGTGGTCGTAGAGATCGGGAGGATTTTAGAACCGGCGCCGAGGTCGTGACGCGAGAATATTGGTAAGGAATGTAAAGGTCTACCGCTTTGGCCGTCAAGCTTGGCGCGTGCGGCAAGGTAATCTTTTAGCGCAGACAACGATCGACTGGAAAAACGGACGACGGCTTCTCGGTCTCCTTTACCGATTAGAATCGCACGGCCTTCATTCCAGTCAATATCGCCGCGGCGTAGATTGCAAATTTCATGTACGCGAAGACCTGTGTCGGCCAATGTGAGAATAAAGGCACGGTCACGTAAATGGCGCAATCGTTCTCGCTCATCTTCGTACGCTGCGCCATTGAGCCGTTCGACGTGGTCGATAATATGATCGATCTCTGTGCGTGGGAATTGCGGCAAACGTTTACCAGGTCTTCTCGCTCGACGGCGAATGATCAAGCGAAGCCTTGGAAGATTTATTTCTGCAGAACGCTCTGCGGCCAGGAATTCGAACCAACCGGTAACGGCCGTTAGGTACAGGCGCTCGCTTGCGGGGGCATAATTTTTGAGATCGGCAGCAAAATCGGCGATCCAATCTTCCGTTGCGGTTGAAGCGGGTTGCATCTCGATATCGATTCCAACGCTTTCAAGTGTAATAGCGAATGCTGACAGCGCGTTGCGGTATGTGCGAGCTGTATTGGGACTGCGCGACAATGCAACGCTCTCCAAGTAGGATTCCATTGTGTAAAGAATGGATTTCGAGGTCATTCCCGATCCTTGTTGAAGATAATCTGCATAATAAACCCTTCTGTAATAATGTTTATGCTAATGATACTTATCATAACCATTAGCTATTCTAGCAGTAATGCTGGAAAAGTCAATCGCCCTGCTCCTTCCGTGTGAGATTGGATAACGCTTGCAATGAATTACCGAAACAGGAACGATGGATGCACTTTCAGCCATACAGTATCGACTCGCATTACTGAAAGATTCCCCTACCCTAGAAAAGTATACCGGGAATCCATATAGAGAGTTTGCAACGCAGGGAACAGCACAGGTGTTCTATTTAGGCAAGTTGATGCGATAAACAAAAACCGGCGCTCTCTATGCGCCGGTTTACTTACGTCGTTCGTGGTTAGTATTCACGTGAGTGATAATCGTAAACCTGATTGATACTGCTTACCAGATCATCCAGGCGCAATACCTGTTCCTGAATATCTTCCCGCATGCGGATCGCGCGGCCACTTTGAATATCTTCAGCGTCGATTAGCTGAATCTGGCTGTCGAGAGTGGCGAGTGCTGTGAGGCTTTGCTCCAGCGAAAGCTCCGCTTGCTTCATGCGGTCTTGTAGTGCTTGAAGCGTCTCAAGCTGCTTTTCCTTGCTATCTACGACATCGTCCAGTTGTTTCTTGAGTTCCGGATTCGATTCGCGCTTTCGTTGGGATTTTAATATTTCAACGGCATCTGCGATTTGGGCGAGATCCTGGTGCACGAGTTTATCGCGTCGATAGGTATCCAGGCGGATTGCCAATCGGTACATATTGCGGATCCAATTATTTAATTGTCTATTCGTGTCCTCGGCGCGTTCTCGCATTACGCTTGTCTCCGGGTAGCGTGTTTTGTCGAAAATTCTGCGTTGATATTCGAGGGCAGAAGTAAGTTTGTTATGGAGCTGTGAATCCTTGATGCGTTTCAGATTGAATTGCCTTTGGAAGATCCTCAAAAGCATGGTCGCATTGAATTCTGCGTTGGTGATGCTGGATATCAGGATCAAGATCACACCAAAGAAGCCAAGCAGCGGCCAGCCCCACCAGGGCCACCAGGGAAACGGACTGGGGACCAATGCAGTAAGCAGAATCGTACCTGCAATCAGGATTGCATTTTCCCAACGAAAAATGGCGTACTGTACGATGGTAGAACGAGCCTCTTTGGGCAGTTCAGGACGAAATATGTTCATGATGATCGTTTGATTCGGTCCACCCGGGAAATCCCGGGCGGACCGAATGGGTTACTCGATCTTGAGCTTTTTCTTGCGTTCCGCAAGCTGCGCGTCGATTTGGTCTTTATCCAAGATTGAATCGATTTGCTCATCAAGAGACGATGAACGCAGTTCAGTAGCGGTTGTGGCTTTATCCAGACGCTTTTTGATGTTCTCTGCGAGACGACTGATATCACTGTCGCCGACGCCCATGAGGTCGTCCAGACTCTTCATGGCCTTGACCATCGTTTCCTTGCTCTTCGCGAGTTCGAGCAAGGCCTGAAGTTCTGTGCGTTGAGTCTTCATTGTGGAGAGGCGCGCCTCTAGCTTTACCTTCGCATCGAGAAGCTTCTGATACTCGACTTCTTGTCGAGCAAGCTGTTCTTGGAAGGTTTCAATCAACCGATGTGTACTGTTGAGCCTGCTTTGAGCTGCCGTCGCGGCAGCGTCATTACCTTCTTGCAAGAAGGCATCTACAGCTTTGTCCAGTTCCTCGGACTTCTGCCGCAGATCTTCCAGCTTGCGATTGATCGACTTTGCCTCACCACCAACTGTCGCGGCAGCGTCTTCAAGATCCTCCAGATGATTCTCAACCTGGCGAATGTATTGATCGATCACTGCCATACTGTTGGTTGAAAGCGCCTGGTCCACGAGCGCGTGCAGGTTTGCGGAAATTAACGTTGCGACCTTTTCTAATAGGGTTGCCATTCTACATTCTCCTTTTTCTATCGTATTGCCAGTTCGATCTGGCAGATGCTTTTATTAACGTGTGTTTCACAACCGATATCCAACCCTCCTTGGTTTTCCTCTTGTATCGCGTGTTCCCACGCGAATTACCTCCCTACTCCAACACTACCTCCAAATGCCGCGGACATCTCTTCGTAAATCATGACGATATTGGCCTCATCACCGATATAGAAGTTCCCATTTGTTTCCAATGCCAATTCCTCTAAAAGATCTTCATCGGCGTCAGTACCATAGGCGATGGCAAAAACAGTAGTGCTGTTAGAAGAAACGTAATCGAAGAGGTCCTGATCGAAATCATAACGGGTACTACCAGTGTCCATGCCATCTGTAAGTACGACGATTGCATTGCTATATTGTGATGTGGATTGTCGATCAATAGTCATCGCACCATCACCGAGAGCATCATAAAGCGGAGTATTGCCACCGGCTTCAAGGCTGCGGATTGCTACAATCGCCAGGTCTCGCCCCTCTTCGACTTGTAGATGTTCAATCAGAAGGTAAGTTTCATTTGCAAATGCAATGATCGAGATGTAATCATCCTTCCCCATTTGCTCGATGAACTGCACGGCCGCATCTTGCACGCTGCTAAGTTTGCCGCCGCGCATGCTGCCCGAGATATCAATCAACATCAACAGGTTGACGTCTTTGCGGGCTGACTGCCACAAATCCTGTGCTGCATAAACCGAATCGACGCTGGGGGGTTCAAAAACACGATCCGGCTGGTTGAAATCGAAATACGCATACTCTTCTAGTGGTGATTGTGCAGGTTCTGACGATTGCGGGTTGCGAAAACCATGCTCGAGCGCTGTACGCTGTCCCTCTTCGCTCAGTAGATAATCTCGAAATATGCTTGCGGCTTGTGATTTCTCATCGATTACTGAGGAATTGATACATGCCGGGTTTGTTGCTACGTATGTTCCTTCCAAGGGATATATCGGAACGATATCCATATCGCCAAAACCGTACTCGTAAACCGTACTTTCATAAATGATCGCTGCACCGAGGAAGTCACTCCCTCGAGAGCGCATTGTCTGGGCAAGTCCCTCTGTGCTGCTGCTGAACCATGAAACTGCAGCTTCGAAAGCGCCGACGGAGGCCTGTACGATGGGCAATTCGATTTCCTCAGGCTCAACGGCTTCCGTTTTCGATTGCGCGGCTTGGACGAGTGACAGCAAAGTACCGGTACCGGATGCGGACAGACCCGGATGGGTATGGCCAAGTCTCAGACTGTCGCCATATTGGCCGCCGCTGTAGTAGTCCCATGCGCTGGGATCTGCCGCCAGACTTCCGATATCCAACCAGCCCAACTCACGTCCAGGCCAGCCCAGCGCTTCGGCGATCGGCCTCCACATAGCGATTACGAGAGGGCTTTCAGCTACGCTCATGCAGTCTTCGGTAAATAGTTCGATACCCTGGTCGGCCAAGACGTCCGTCCAAACCATATCATCAGGGATCCAGAGATCGGGAACACTTGCGTCAGATGTCATATTGACTACGGATTGCCCCGATTCGACGATGCGGTATTCAACAAATATCGGAACACCGCTGGTGGTTTCATAATCCGCATCGTTGAATTCTTTCACGGCAGTTTCAAGCCATGCATGCATATTGCTGTTTGCCGCGAGATCGATGATGATGGCATTTCTCTCTGGGCCACTGGGGCTGGAAAGATCACAAGCAATGGACAATAAGATAAGCATCATGAGTGGGATAGCGAGACGAACTGCAGATTTCACTTTACTTTGCCTCCGAAACGTGTTCATTGATTTATCCATTGCTTACGCTCAACGGCCCACGGTAATCAGACTCATCTCAACATATCGATCTTCGGCTTGTATCTCCGGATCCTCCGTCTCCCAATGGTCTGGAGGCGGTAATGTCCCTTTTACGATGAAGCGCGCCGGATCAATGCCTTGCGAGACGAGATAATCGACAACCGACTGCGCCCTTGCGGTGGCGAATTCCAATATTTCCTCTTCCATATAAATTCCTGGCGGGCCGGGCCATGCGGACGAACCCTCAACCTGGAGAAGGAGCCCAACGCTTTGTGATAGCGTTGGCAGGACGCATTCGTCCAATATCCTGCGTGATTCAAGAGTCAATTCGGTGGACTCAGGCAGGAAGGCGAATCGCCGGCAGGGAAGAACCGCGAGGGTTGCTGCATCATCCGTGCTGACTCCGGTCAAGTCGATTTTCGCCGAGACTGAAAAGCTGTCGTTGATTGGGTCTCCATTTGCTTGTAGGTTCGCTTGTGCGGCAGAGCGAGAGACGAAACCCGGGTTGACAAGATCGTGGATATCATCAGCAGGAACTTCAAGTCCCGAAGCTGCCCAGACTCTTCGAGCGGTTTCCAGACGATCGGTAATCGGTTCCGCGTCCCGCATCACAAGAATGTTGTCACTCAGATCGGCTTGGGCCACGTTCTCTAACCACAAGGCGAGATCTTCTTCCGCACTTTCCGTATAGACAAAGCTCCAATCGTTATGTCCCCAGCCTGCGATCTGGGACGCTGCGGTTTCAAAATCTTCCACCTGAGCTTTCAATGTGTCGAACCATGCATCGTGGAACGCTTGAACGGTGTTGGCTTTGTTTTCAATCGATTGCCGTGACGTGACGACAACGTCCATGACGATACGTAATTGCGCAGAACTCAGCAGCGGGATGCCACCACTCGATTCTGCTTCGTAAATATCCGGTTCCCAGCCAGAAACAGCATCTGCCTGGCCAGTATTGAATGCTTCTACAGCATCCGCAACGCTGTTTTCCGGCACGAGTGTGACATCAAATCGCGGATTGAGCCTAGCGATCGAAAGCGTGTAATAGACGAAGTATTCACCAACACTTCCCCTCGAAAATGTTATCCGCTTGTCATCCAGGTCGTTGATGGTTTGAATATCACGTGCCCAGAGCTGGTCAGCTCCAGCACTCTCATCCACAATGGCAGTAATTACGCCAGGACTGGTCAATGCGACGGAATCGAGGGTTGTCAGGAGACAATCCCATTTCCCTTGATCCAGTAATGCTGTACGTTGTTCTTCAGAAATGTCGTATTGTGGTTCCTCGTCGAGAAGAAATGGCACGATCCCGAGATGAAAGCCATGTTCGACGTCGATACCTGCCATCTGCATTTGCTGTAATGTGAAGTAGCTTCCAAATGCATCGGCGCCGCAAATATAGGATGGCAGACCGTCATTCGCATCATAGTCCGACCCATATATGGGATCTGGTGATGACAAATCAAGTGGCAATGAATCCACCTGCGATGGCGACGGAGTCTCCTTGTAGGATGCGAACATGTCCGCAATTCTGCTGTAGAGAAAACCACAAACAACAATTACCAGCGCCAGTCCAACGATGACGATAAAAATGATTCTCGTTCGATCCATACTTTTCATCTGTAGACCTCGTGTAATTCCATTGATTTCGTCCTAAACGACAGGATTACGATTTATGATTTCTCCGCGGGTAGTATCCGAGATTTTCGAGGACCGCGCGAGGTCCCTGCCCTTGGATAAGTTCAAACTGATAATTCCCATCTTGATCCCGATCAATGATCAATTCGTCTGCTTCGGGTATCACACAGTGTTTGCTGCCCCCTGCTCCACCGAGCATTTCCTGATATGCGCCAATACCGAAAAAGCCGATGTACAGTTCATCGGTTTCAATGGGCAAGAACAGCGGTGAAGTGCTCTTATGTGGAGGAAAGATATCGTCGCTATCACAAGTGATGCCACCCAATTGGACCTGTTGGAAGGGTCGATCGAGATGATTTAAAGGCAACACTGTAAAGTGCTCGCCAAGCGCCCAACTGTCCGGAAAAGAAGACATGATCGATCCATCCATGATATACCAGGGATATTTTGAACCGTTGTCTTTCACACCAATTATTTTAAACAGGTGGGCGCCATGTTCCGTGACGGTGTAGCGTCCGAATTCTCCAATTATGTCCGGAACTTGCACCTGGTATTTTTTACACGTTGCCTTGATTGTGGAGAGCAATTTCAGGGCAAATGCCATATAGTCACATTTGAAATCCAATGTCATTGCGATAGGTACACCACCGCCGAAATTGAATATCGAAAGTTCAGGATACTTCTGGCGAAGTTGTGCGAAGATCTCGATAGGAGGTCGCAGACGTTCGATAAAACTCTCGATGTCTACTATCTGGCTTCCCACCATGGCGTGATACAGGCGCAGATTCAATTGATCTGAATTGTGCGCTAATTCGGCAGCTTTGAAAACATCATTCATGTTCATGCCGAATCGAGAATTTTCTCGATCCATTTCTGCCAAATCACGATGTTGCCCATAACTCTTTTGTCTTAAACCAACATCAAAGGAAAGACCGGAATGGATGAGAGAATCGAATTCCTGAAGGTCTTCAATAATAGGAATAACTGGGTCGTGATCTCTTTTTAACTGCAGTATTTCGGCAGCATACGATGAATTTGGCGGTTTAAATCCATTACATAGGATAAGGGTTTGTGGGTCGAGAATACCATGTTTCATCATATATCGAATGATCTCGATATCCATTACGGATGACATTTCGTGTTGCGCACCTGCGCCCAATGTTGTACGAATTACTTCTTCAGCGGCATTTGCTTTCGAAGCATATGTATAGTGGAATGTACCGGCATAACCGATTTCATCGATCGCCTGGTCGAAAATCTCGCACATATGCCGAATTTGTTGACGGATCATGGGAAGATAAACGAGCTCTAAGGGGCTGTGAAGGTTACGATCCAGGTTGAGAATTCGTTTTCCTTTTTCGAAAAGCGCGGCGAGATCCAGGTCTTCGTAGAACAAGCGACCATTGCGCACGTTCAGGTATTTGTTCAGCGATGTATCTGCTATTGGCGAAGTCGATTCCCAACCGACGATAGCACGTTTCATTAACCCACTCCAAACGAACTCGATAAGTAGTTACCGATTTGTTTATCTTTTTCTATTCGGTACTACATAGTCTAAGCAGATGAACTACAAGTGATTCTATGGTTTACTCTTGATAGCCGCTGAAGATAATCCGTCCAGAAGCTGACGTTAGAGGTTAGAGCTGACGTAGCTTAACCCTTCGTATCCTTGTTCTTCCCATCAGCTGCATTATTAATTATGTCTTGGATTATCCCTCGATCCCAACAACATAAGAATGCAGCCACCATTTCCGGATCGTATTTTGTTCCAGAATGAACGGCGATTTCTTCGCAGGCTTCCTTGGGAGGGATTGCCTTTCGATATGGACGATCCGTGGTTAATGCCTCAAATGAATCTGCTACTGCAAGTAAACGAGCCCCCAATGGGATCTCCTCCCCCTTAAGACCATCCGGATAACCATCACCGTCCCATCGTTCGTGATGGTGGTGAATTATCGGGACGGCCTGAGCCAGGTAATCTATATCGGATATCATGTGACCCCCAACGGCTGGATGTCTGCGCATTTGCTCCCACTCATCAGGGGTCAGATGATCTTCCTTTTGGAGTATGTTGATAGGGACATCGAGTTTCCCGATGTCGTGCAAAATGGCGCCATACTCCAAAATCTCGCGTTCAGATTCGCTCCAACCGAGTTCAAGTGCCAAAGCTTGTGCATAGGCGTTGGTGCGTAAGACATGATCGTGTGTATATTGATCCCGTGCTTCAATTGCATTGGCAAGGGCTAACAAACTGGACTTGTAGGCGATTTTTAGTTGTGCTACCAGGAGTTCGTTTGCACGCGTTAAGCGCGCTTTTACGGCGGAGATGAGTTCTTGGCTGGTTACTGGCTTTGTTATGTAATCATCTGCACCGAGGGACATTCCGGCGAACACATCTTGCCTTGTGCCGCGCGCGGTTAAAAAGATGAAGGGAACTGCTTTTCCACCTGGTAGTTGTCGGACGGCTTCAAATAACTCTATGCCATCCATGATGGGCATGGAGATGTCCGAAAGCACCAAGGAAGGACTTACATTGCGGAATTTCTCCAGGGCTTCTTTGCCGTTGGTTGCTGTGCTTACCCGATAGCCGGCACCTTCGAGGATATCCCGTAGCGCGATCAACATGGCCAAATCGTCTTCCACAACCAGCAACGAAACGGTTGAAATATCTCCATTCGATAGCGTGGATTCCGCTTTCCGTGTCGACTGCAGTCGGGCTTCGACTGTGGCAAGGAGTGTTTGGTTTGAAAATGGTTTTGTAAGAAATCCTTCGAGGGTCACCGTTTGCCTGATGGCGGGATCATCGAGGCAGTCCTGAGAAGCTAGAAATAGAAAATCCGCATAGTCTCCAATGGTTTCTCTGGTTGCCTTGTAAAATTGGATGCCCATTAGATCGGAAAGAGTCGTTGAGGCAAGTATTAAGTTGGGATGTCGTTCTGAAAGCAAGCGAAGAGCATCTTTGCCTTTATCGGACTTCTGGACGGTATATCCGGAATTCTCGAGTTGTCCAACAATGTTATCAAGGAGTCTCGAATCCTCTTCGACAACCAATATTGTGGCAAGAGTATGTCCGTCTCGATTAGGCGCTATTGCTGCAGTCATCTAATTAATTTCACTACCCTGTTCTGCTACTACTAAATGACCCCACACATATTATTGCGTGGACAATCTGTCAGCGCAAGTGAATACTTATACCTATAAAGCCTCTCGTCAACAGAGATGGATTACCATCATCCGAATGAAAGAACTTAATTAACGATGCTTCCATTTTGCCCAAGCGCCCTTCCATAGATTTTGACCAGACGGCTTTTTAGGAAGCGTAATCGAGTCGAAATGATCGGAGGCCTTGTTGAGGCATTGCAGTGCGGCTATCACATCGTTCGCCTTAAGTGCGGCACGCATTTCATCGTATGCTTTTGATGTCCATTTCCATGCATTTCTGAGCCGATCCGCTTTTAACCAATAATCACGCTTTTCCCATGCTGAGGCGGTTCGATCGATCGACTCGCTAAGAGCCTTCAGGGTAAGCAATGCGAAGGCGCAAAGGTCTTTGTGCTGTGCTTCCGTCATCTTTTCTTGTTTGTAATAACGATACGCGCTTGCCAAGGTTTTCAGCAGCCTTTCCCTGTTTCGTGCTGGACTATCGGTTTGAATTATTCGTGACAATGTATCCTCTGGTTACGATAAGGGTGTCTGAAATTATAGCCGAAAAAGAAACGGAGGTTACTCCTCAGCGACAACCTAACTCATGCTACAATGCCACACATGAGATTTGCTATGCTTTCACCAAAACGGAGACTCTTATTATTCTTGCTATATAGTTTTCTACTAATTGTTCCTTCGGTGATTGTCGGATATCAAATCCGCACATTGTGGCCTCCGACAAACGCGCAGTATGCATTATTACAGCAAGCGCAGGGCTTGATCGATTCATATTATTTCGGTGACCTACCCGCGCAGATTGAATTAGAGCGTGGAATGATACGAGGTATGATCGCAGAGATCGGAGATCAATATACAGTTTACATCGAGCCCGCTGCGTTCGAAATTCGGGAAGACATGCTTGCCGGAGAATATGGCGGAATTGGCGCGTCCTTTAGTATGGATGAAAGTGGCCAATATCGTCTATATCCCTTTAAAGGAAGTCCCGCTTCCCAAGCTGGCATTAAAGATGGCGATATCCTTATCGCTGTGGATGAAGTGACGATCACAGCTGAAATGAATCAGGATGAAGTCCTTTCCCTAATACGTGGGTTGGCGGGAACGGACGTTGTAATTAAGTTAGTGGATCAAGAATCGCAAGGAGAAGAGATCGAGCTCGTTATCGAGCGCGTAATATTCTCCATACCATCTGTTACGCGTTATTTGTATACGGAAGATCAACGCATTGCGATTCTTGCGATAACGTTTTTTAGTGAACAGACGCCCCAAGAAGTTACGCAAGCGTATGATGAGCTGGTTGAGATGGGCGCAAAGGCCTTTATCATTGATTTACGGGATAATCCTGGCGGCATGCTGGATTCCGCAGTAGCCGTAGCAGAGTTCTTTCTTCATGAAGGAACGATTTTATATGAAGAACAAAAGGACGAGACTCGCATTGAATATGAAGTCGAGAATCCCGGAAAAGCACAAGATGCGTCATTGGTTGTTGTTGTCAATGAAGCGACTGCGAGTTCAGCAGAAATCGTAGCGGCAGCATTGCAAGCGAATGGCCGTGCTCTATTAATCGGTCGCCCTACGTTTGGAAAGGGGTCAATTCAATCCGTGCTTGTTTTAGAGGATGACTCGAGTCTGCACATAACCTCAGCGCGCTGGTTGACGCCGAATCAGGAGATATTGGATCAAAAGGGATTACAACCGGATATTATTGTGCCTGTTCAATCTGGTGATGGCGATGTATTTCTACACGCTGCTGCGAATTATCTCCAGGAAGTATTGCTAGGTGGAATGTGAAAAAATCAGGAACGAAGAATATTGCCTCCAATCGGAAAGCAACGCATGACTTTTTTCTTTTCGATTCTTATGAGGCGGGAATTGTATTGCAAGGAACAGAGATAAAGTCCATTCGCGCTGGTCGTGTAAGTTTGCGGGAAGCTTATGTGGATATTGAAGCTAAGGAAGCCTGGCTACTTAACGCCCATATCGCGCCATATGATCCAGCGAGCCGTTTTAACCATGACCCGAAGCGTCCGCGTAAACTCTTGTTGCATAAACGTGAGATATCGAAGCTACAGGATCAAATACGCCAGCGCGGATACACGATTATCCCGACACGGATGTATTTCAAACGCGGCCGTGTCAAGATCGAGATTGCACTTGCGCGCGGCAAGCGTAAGTACGACAAACGGCGAACGATCGCAAAGCGGGATGCGCAGCGTGAGATTGAGCGATCAATATCGAAGAGGAATCGTCAGCAGTGACCCCCCAATCGATTGCTGCCGTAAATCAACTTGCAGCTGATGAGAAGGTTGCAATTTACCGTCGTTTCATCCCAGGGATTTTGAATGAGCGTTTTGGTTTTGCTCCTGATTTCAAAGACAAACATGGGCGAGAGTTGCTCCGTATTGAATGTCAAGAAGGAAGCACGGAAGTCATTTTGGATTTACGTCATACATACGATGCAAAAGACCCCCTGCTTTATGCACACATTACCGACACGATCAATGGTCAGCTGCATATTTTGCTGTATATCGTAAACGATCCAGAATCCCCACGGTTTAAAGTCGATCGTATGCCGGATGGAACAAAGACCGATTTTGGAACGCTCAAGCGAAATATCGACGCGGAACTGTTAGCCATGTCGGCGGGACTTGCTCCAGGCCAAGTGCGAAAAGGGCTGAGAATCTTAAAGCACTCGATTCATGCGTTTGAAGAATTTGCGTCTTCTTTGGGCCATTCGATGTATTTTGTAGAGCCATTGTATTACCATAATGCGACTATTTTCGAACGATACGGATTTGCTTATCAGCAAGGCTTAAATCGAATGCACAAAATTAACGAGCAATTTACTGAAGGCGGGAATCTTTATTTGCAACTAGACAACAGCACTCCATTTCGAATGCAAGGAATGGAACGTTCTATACGTGGTAGAAGCTGGTCGATTCATGACGGCATTTTAGGAGAACCTTATACAAACGTCACGATGTATAAGTCGATTAATGCCACAGCTTTGATTAATACCTTCCCCGACAGCATCTGGTAGCAATTAATGTTATCTACTTGATCATAAAATCAAGTAATTCAAATTTCGCATAGCCTATTTATATATTAATGAAATAATAAAAAATATTTTTTATATGAATATGAGTGGCTATGCGCATTACCTTATTAATTGTTTTGCCTATCGTTTGAATGTTATAATTCATTTGGGGATGATCGGTTTCGACGGAGCTGGATGATCCTGAACTGCAAGCCGAGAGGCACCGATCTCGCTAAATCAGTGCAAAACTTCAAGTGCCAAACGCACTGAATTTGCGGCTCTTCCTTTAGCGGCGTAAGCCACTATTTGCAGAGCTCTGGTCTTGTAGAAACAAGACCCGCCACCATTTACCTCCCTTGACCGGTGAATGGCTCGGCGACAGATGGTCAAGGCGCTATACGAAAGGCCACGATTCGTATGAAAGTAGAGTTCTCGGACTCTAGTGGATAGCCCGCCCAGCAGCTTGTCGATCAGCGAAGGGACCGGGCGAATAAAAACGATCGACTACGCTTGTAGATGTTCAGCAATCAACAACTTCGGACGCGGGTTCGATTCCCGCCATCTCCACAAAAGCGCACTGCTAATGCAGTGCGCTTTGCTGCTTGATAAAACAAACCGATTTCATGACCTATTCATTACACTGGATTGTTGAAACGGAACCCCAGGCCACGAACGGTTTCAATATACAAATGATCTGGATCTACATCACTAATACGATCGCGCAACCTCCTAATAAGAGCATCGATGGCTTGATTGGATACGCCAACGCCATTCGTGCCTGGCCAAACTACCTCAGCGATTTCATCCCGCGTGACCACACGAGTTCCATTTCTATGAAGTAATTCAAGAAGTCGATACTGCGGTGGAGACAACGGTGGTTCAATTTCCTCATCGTATATGGTGACGCGATGGGCTTGAGGGTCCATCTTCAATCTACCCAGCCCCATCTGTGTTGCCTGTTGTTCAGATAACGGAATCGTTGCATCAATTCCGATAAATACAATTTCCATCGCCAACGCGATTTGAATTAAATCTCCATCCTGCAGCAAGACTGGACCTGGAATCCTTACACCATTTAAATGGGTTCCATTCTTGCTGCCCAAATCCTCGACTACATATCCTTCTTTCGTTTTACAGATTCTTGCATGATATCTGGATACCTGTCGATCTTGAATCACGAGATCACAATCTTCGCCCCGCCCAATAATAAAAGTTGCGTTATCAAGAGATAGTCTATCGCCAGCTAAATTGCCTGTTTGCAATAAAATATTAGGGACTTTTAGTTCATCATCTGGCACAGAACCACCTCTCCGACAGTACTACTAGCTGCATACGCATAACTGAGTATAATCCATTTATCGGTGCTCGTCTTCGATCTTTATGGACGTGCTCCGTCAGTGAGGGTAACTTGAAACCTCTTTCAAAGAATCAGATTCTCAAAGAGCGTTACACAATACTGCGCATTATCGGTCGCGGCGGAATGGGCTCTATTTATCTTGCTGAAGATATTCGACTCCCCGGTAGGCAATGTGCCGTCAAAGAAGTTCAGCAAGACCAGGACCTTCCAAAAGATCTTCGTAATCAAGCGCACGAGCAATTTTATCGTGAAGCTTCTGTGCTTGCTCGTTTGGATCATCCGAATTTACCGAAAGTATCCGACTTCTTCTCCATTAACGAATGCGATTATCTTGTAATGGATTTTGTTCCAGGCGACGACTTAAAGACACTTATGGATCAAGCGCGCCGCAAAGGCGAATTTCTAAATCAAAAAGACGTACTTTCCTGGGCGTCTCAACTTACCGATGCGCTAGATTACCTCCACGACCAATCCCCTCCTGTCATTCATCGCGACATCAAGCCAAGCAATCTTAAACTAACTCCTTCTGGTCTTGTAAAACTGGTTGACTTTGGTCTTGTCAAGCAAATGGCTCCAGATGAGATGACCGTTACTGTTATACAGGGCCGAGGCACGGCGCTATACACCCCACTCGAACAATATGGCGGCGATACAGGGCACACAGATGTTCGTAGTGATATTTACGCATTTAGCGCTACCCTCTACCATTTGTTTACCAACCACCCTCCAATGGATGCTAAGCAACGATTCTTACAGCCAGAAGGACTATCCCCTCCCAAGAGCATCAACAATGCGATTGACAACAAAGTTAGTGAAGCGATTATGTGGGCTCTTGCGCTTCATCCCGATGATCGACCTCAGAATGTCGGCGAATTTCAAAATGCGCTGTTTGGCAACGCTCTACCGGTGACGATACGCATTCAACAATCTTTGCCTTCCAAATATCAGGAAATCTTTCAATCAAAGGTCGACCGTGCCTTAATCGGCGGCGCAATGATCCTGCTTTTACTTTCAACCCTGTCCACTATCCGATGATGTATCGAATGTCATACACCAAATGTTTACTCCAATCAAGCTGACAACTCCCGTTGCAATCGCTATTATCATTCCAGCAAAAACCCCGAGTGAATTCAATAGGTTATCACTTCCTGGAAAACCGAAAGCCACGTAGTTGTAGCCAATCAAACCCGCGATGATCGGCACGAGTACACATCGCACTTTGATTTCTGCCGTGACGCCACCATTCCTATCAACAAGTGCGTATCCGTATCCTCCAGACAAGAATACGCCAAGCATTCCAAGGAAAAAGTGTGAAATGGTGATTGCATCGATCTTTGAAGATCCTCCATTTGCATCGCCATCTGGATTAATGGTTGGCGTTGGTTGCTGATCTATAGTTGCTTCATCTGAGAAATCTGTTGGTTCCGCTGTTGGCGTTACAGTTGTTTCCTCGACCTCACCCTCTTTGATATTGATCTGAAGAATTTCGGACGAACGCGCCGGATCGCTTCTCGCACTAATGGTCAACAATCCCAACCGCTCCAAGGTAATGTTTATTTGTGCATACCCCATTTGCGTGGTTGCATCAACGGTTGAAGAAATGATATTTTCCCCTTGCTGCGTAAGTTCAAATTCAACGACAGTACCATCTGGTACGTGATGACTATTTGTGTCGACAATTTGTCCAGTCCGTACTGTAACAACATCGCCAATCGCCAACTCTGGATAATCACCTTCAGGACTTTCTTCCTCTCCACTATCGGATTCACTAACCCGCACAAGCGTTATCACCTGATTAGGATCGGGGGAAGTTGCGTCTATTAAATCATATCCAATGCCAGGTATGCTAACAGGTGATGCACCTGGAGCAGATTGTTCTAAGAATAGCAGATGCGCTGCGACATCTACGAATACTGGGCTTCCACCATAAAGCGCGTAATATACATCCACTTTACTGATATCAGTTGCATCCAAACCATATGGAATATCATGAGCGAAAACGACCAATTGTTTATTACGTGCTATATCAGGCCGTTGATCCAGCAGTAATTTCAACGCATTGGAGCCGTATACATCTTCACTACCATCCAGAACAGAGAACACCAGCCAATGCGCTGAGATTAATAACTCTTCAATTTCTTCTGGTGGAGAGAGTGTTGTTTCCAATACGCCATTGACGGGCGCTCCTAGAAAATACGCTAAATCAGCCATGCTGTATGAACTTAAATTCCATGATCCAACTTCTCCAGTAGCCGCTGGACCATAGAGGTTCAGTACATTCTTTTCCAAACCCCGTACGTCCATCCATTCTTGTTCAATGCATGTCGTACACTGCCGTACCATTCTAACGTCAGTGAAGAAAAGGATTTTTTCCCCCAATTGAGGGGCTCCTCCTAATCTTTGAATCACTTCATCTTGCGATGGGCTTACCAATGTAGATGCCGCCATCGCTACCTGCGCGGTAATGCTGGACTGTTCACCAATATCTTGAGGCAAATATGCTGACGGATAAACTTGAGATCTACGGAAGTCATCCCCAAACAATCTCAGTTTCAAACTCAGAATTCTCATTACAGCTTCATCTACGAGTTGAGCGAATGATGAGTCTTCCTGATATTTTTGCGCGAAGAAATCCAGGGTGAATTGAATGGTCGTCAACTCATCTGGATCCTCCGGGTTAATAAAATCGGAAATGATCAAAACATCATTCCCGGCTAGAAATGCATCTCGTGCAACAAGGTGGGATTTAAAAATCCTTTCAGTCGGATCCCTGAATCGTCGTATTGCACGTGTACCTAATGAATCACTCACCGTAATCCCGCCTGCCTCTCGCCACACTGCCAGCGGCTCGAGTTCCATTAATTGCGAATAAGCCTGCGGATCGAGACTGATCGGACGAGTTGTTGCACGCACGTTTCCCTGGAATCCCTGGTAGCGGATGTGGGATGCCAGCAAGCCATCAGCGATCTCTTCGCTTGAACCCGGATCTGCACCTGTGACCGAGAAAAATGGTGCCAATTCAATCTGCTTAATCTGCTCCAGTGACTTCCTGATCGTCGCAACTTCCTCTTCAATCGGCCGGTCTGCACTCCCAAGCCCGGGAAAATGCTTTACAATCACACTAATGCCATTGTTTGATCCATCATGAATACCAGCAATATAGGAACGTCCCAACTGCCCTACCCAATACGGGTCCCCTCCAAAACTGCGCACACCAAGATCACCCTCCTGAACCAAGCGAGGCTCTTCAAGAACGTCCAACGACGGTCCGATCAGAAAGTTGAATCCCAGTGCGTCTAATTCTTTTCCTAGCACCTTTCCTACTTCGTATGCATAATCCAAATTCCAAGTTGCTCCGATCGCCATTTGCGTAGGCAGCTCGGATAAACCTGATAGTATCTCCGAATATGGCCACCCACCCTCATAGCGAGTAGCGATAAACAGAGGGACATACGTTTGTTGATCTAGATTATCGGATGATCCTGCGGTTTCAATATCTTGTAATGTCGAGATTAGATTTCGTACATTTGTAAGTGCATCTTGATCTTCGCCAAAATTATCGTTATTCGCCTCGAGCAAAACACCCCCAATATGATGATCTGCGATCAGCATATAAATCGGGTCGTCCTCTTCAATACTCTTCCCCTGGAAAGTTAAGAGAAAAAGTTGACCCACCCTCTCCTCAGGGGTCATATCTTCCAACAATTCCGCAACGCGACTTGTCTGTGTAGAATCAGAAGCTTCGCCTCCTTGCCATTGCGGGGCGAAAATTATAAAAATTAATGTAATAAACCACAAATATCGTCTCATATATCTTAGTATATCCCTGTGATTAACTCGTCACAAGTTTCATATTATGGAATTGACATTATTGAAATCAAACAATACGCCTATATATGTCTATGCGCACTTTCCAGATTTAGCGCTTCTCTTATAGCTTCTCGTCTTTTCGGGCCACTTAACAATTCGAGTCTACGTATCCCCAAGGGATCAATCACATTGTCTAGCAAATCGATTTCTTCTTTAGATGGCAGCTTGGTTTCACATAGATCCGAAGACACTTCCAACTCGAAACCTGTTTTCGCCACAACCCTTTCGAGGTCCACTCCAGGATGAATATGAGTCAAACGCATCCGCTCGTCTTTGAAATCGAACTGTCCCAAATCAGTAACCAGGTACCGTGGCCCATGCCCTCGCCTTCTGTTGGAATGATGCCCCAACCCGGACATGAAATCAATTTGCTTTACAAAGGTCACTCTCGAATGCCGTGGAACATATAGAAATATATCCGACAGAACCGGGGTTACATCCGGTATACCGCCGGAACCGGGCAACCTCATTCTCGGCTTCTGATAATTGTTGCCGAACGCGATATTATTAAAATTTCCGTTTTGATCGATTTGAGCAGGCCGGAAGAATTCTTTCGGACGCATGCGTGGTAAAAAATCAACCGCGACCTGTGCGAAACTGAAATGTATTAGCGCCTTATCCAACCACAAGGCCTCAACATCTGCCAGGCCAAGTGACGAGCCTTCGCGGCAAATACTTTGCCCTATCGCCGACGCGAAATACAAATCTGGTGCATGCGTATGCCATGCTAGCAGGTATCCGGCCGCCACGAGTGGCGTAGCTAAACCTTGCGCAACTATCTCGCCGTTGTTTACCTGGCGCGAGATACATACGCAGATTAGATCATCAACCGTCCAATTTCGATGCTTCTTCAAAACGCCTCCCTAGTATTTTTCATGCCACGTGTAGACTAAAATACTACTTCGCCTTTATCTTTCCGTTAGGATATCCCGCACAAGCCCGGGATCGTCCGTGATGATCCCGTGTACACCTAACTCAAGCATTTCGACTATTTTTTCACGATCATTAACCGTCCATGTATTTACAAGCTCGCCCGAAGCGATCGACGTTTGCATAAACTCATTATCTATCAAGTCATAGCTTGGATGAATAGCATTATACGTTACGACACGCCGCAACAATTTTCTCATCCATCTTGGCTCAGAAGACTTCAGTAAAAGTCCGCACATCATATCAGATGCAATTTTTCTTACGCGTATAAGTGCAATCGGATTAAAAGAAGATATCAATACCTTTGATTGGATGCCATATTTTCGAATGATATTGATGACAACCTCTGGTAGATTGTCAAACGGCGAGGCGTAATTGGTCAATTCAATGTTAAAGAGCAACCGATCGCCAACCAATTCGATTACTTCTTCAAGTGTAGGAATTCGTTCTTCCGAGTAACTTATATCGAATTTTTTTCCTGCATCCAACCGCTTAAGTTCATCCAAGCGCAGTGAACTTACTCGCCCTTTTCCATTCGTCGTTCTTTCAAGCGTTAGATCGTGATGGATTACCACGTGTTTATCGGCGGATAATTTTGCATCCATCTCTATGGCGTCCGCTCTAAGATCCGCTGCCAACCGGAACGCTCTCAATGTATTCTCAGGAGCTTGTAAAGACGCCCCGCGGTGTGCGATCACCAACGGGGCGTTAACGTGCCACATGCAATTTCGAAATGAGATCATATTTCAACGAAATACGCCTCAGAGGCTTGATCGATCATCTCCTTCGTCATTTCTGGTTCGACATCGAGATACCTTGAAATATCAAGTATTTGGTCGCAAATATCTCTCGGATGTGATGCTCGTAGTTTTCGGTTCCTCTTGATGTACCATTCCTGAAGCATATAAGCCAGACCTTGATCCGAATAGATCACGCCCTTCCCTTCGGCAACCTTTTTGAAAATATGCCGATATTCATCGTAGGTAGGATCACCGACCTCGATTTTATGGCGCAGTCGCCTAAGGAATGCTTCATCCACCAAGTCGCGAGGCGGAAGGTTCGTTGAAAAGACGACCAATACGTCGAAGGGTAATTCGACCTTTCTGCCATTATGCAATGTAAGATAATCGATGCGATTTTCCAGCGGTACGATCCAGCGGTTCAACAGGTCTCTTGGCCTTACCTGCTGTCTTCCAAAGTCGTCTATAAGAAATACACCGCCATTTGCTTTGGCTTGAAACGGCGCTTCGTAATACTTGTTGACATCGTCGTAAACCAGATCGAGCCCCGCCATTGTCAATTCGCCGCCGACAACGACAAAGGGACGGTTTATCTTGATCCAGCGCGGATCACGTTTTGAGCCCGACTTTCCCGTTCCGGATTCAGTCACATCCTCTTCATGTGCAAGCTGATGATTAACTGAGTCATACATCTTGACAACTTGTCCATCGATATCTATCGCGAATGGAATATACATGTCCTCTTCGAGCAATATCTCACCGATTGCCTGAGCAATTGAGGTTTTACCATTTCCAGGAGGTCCATATAAGAATATGGAAGTCCCCGAATTTACGGCCGGACCAATTTTTTTAAAAGTCCTGTCGGATAAAATCAATTCAGATAATGCTTGCTGCATCATTTTTGGATGAACCGTCGGCCTTCCTCGGCTCTGTCGAAGAATCGAGTCATTGTATACATCCAGAGGTACAGGTGCCGGTCCCGCATATTGACTTCGCTCTAATGCTTCCCGGGCTCGTGCGATACCTGCGCCCGTAATCGCGTATTGGTAAGAACCTTCTCCAAAGCCAACTTGGGTTTTGACTTCTACAAACTTTTCGCGTTTCAAGGCCTCGAGAATTTGGTCCACAATTCCCGCGAACGGGAGCGCGATTGCCTCCGCTACGCTGAATCCGGTCAGATAACCTTGGAAATATAAAACCTTCAGCGCGAGGTCTTGTAGCCAAAGTTGTGTTAGTCCTGTATCTTCGACGCGACTTACTGGTTCCGGTGAAAATCGCAGATTAGAAGTTGTTGTAGTTCGCGCTCGCCGCTTCGAAACAACTGAGCTTCGAGGTAATGACATTCCGTACCTCCCTGCCTACCAAATAATTCGATAATAACGTCTCCAAAATCATCGATTGGATAACGCACATCTTGGATTATATATACAGCAAGCCATGCAAGCAAATGCCCACTTATTCCCATATAAACAAATAGCGAGTACAATCACGCCCATGACACTTTCAATCGTAATGCCGGTATACAACGAGCGTAACACAATCGAAGAAATACTCAGTCGCGTTAAATCAACAGATTTGGTTAACGAGATCGTTATTGTCGATGACGGATCCATAGATGGCACTCGCGATATCTTGCAGAAGATACAAGCCGCGCATCCAAAAGTTCAGCTCATTCTCCACGAGAAGAATAAAGGGAAAGGTGCCGCAGTACGCACAGGCATCGAAGCCGCATCATGCGATCTTGTATTAATCCAGGACGCCGATCTTGAGTACGATCCGAGAGATTACCCTGCTCTCCTAAAACCAATTTCTGACGGGGTTGCTGATGTCGTATTTGGTTCAAGATTCTTGGGCGCACCCCATCGTTCTGCAATGTTTTGGCACATGGTCGCGAATAAGCTCCTTACCTTTATGACCAACATCCTCTACAACAGCATTCTCACGGACATGGAAACCGGTTATAAATTATTCCGCAGGGAAATCATCCAATCCATCCCGATACGCGCCAATCGATTCGATTTCGAGCCGGAAATTACGGCTAAGCTATTAAAGAGAAACCTGCGTATTGTTGAAGTACCAATCTCGTTCTATCCCCGCGAGTATGCAGATGGTAAAAAGATCGGACTTAAGGATGCCTTTGAAGCTGTTTGGACATTACTCAAGTATCGTTTCATCGATTAGGTCAGGATACACATCCTGATTCATTTTCCAGCTTCGATGGTCCCCGCTTCTTTAATGTCTACGACATTCAACTCGAGACTCGGTGTATTCCAATAATCACTTCGTTCCAATTTGTAAGCGATGTTGACTCTCGTTCGTAAGTCAGAAAACATCTCTCCCTTTCGGAATGCAATTGCATCAAACACTTTACCGCCCTGCTCGAGCGTCAGCTTTAAATGCGTCCCTTTCTTGCCCACCTTGCGTTTTCCCAATACCTTCACGTCAGCAGTTGCAAATTGCGGAACCGGGTTTCCTTCACCGCATGGCTCTATGCGTTCAATAAATTCCTGCAACTCCCAGGTTAGATCATTGAAATCGACAACCGCATCCAGCGATATCGAAGGTCGAATATCTTTACCTGCTAATTGCTCTTCGGCAATTGTTTTCAATCTTTCTTCCAACGCTTCGAGTTTCTCGTTTGCGACACTAAATCCCGCAGCAGCAGAGTGCCCCCCATATCGCTCCAACAAGTCTGCGCAAGCTTCGAGTGCGTTCGTTATATGAAATTCGGGCACACTCCTTCCAGATGCTCGAGTGCTGGATTCTCCTTTTACTGCTACAACCGCAGGCCGGTAATGCTCATCAACCAATCTGGATGCCACAAGTCCAACAATTCCCTCATGAAATGATCCGTCTGCGACAAATATAAAATTAGTATCCTCTTGTATAGATGAACTGATTTCTCGAGCTTTCTCGAATGTTTGCTGCATAATTATTCTTCGCTTTTGATTCAATTGTTCCAACGTCTCTGCCAGTTCCTTTGATTTTTTATCGTCAGTCGTCAACAATAAACGTAATGCATGCTCTGCCGAATCGATTCTTCCGGCCGCATTGATACGCGGGCCAATACCAAAGCCGATTCTATTCGCATCAATTTGATCGACGCCGTACCCAGCCGCCTCGCACAGATTTACAACTCCCGGTCGTTTTGTATTTCGAATAACCTTCAACCCCTCTCTTACCAAATATCGGTTTTCGGCAGCTAGAGGCGCCATATCCGCAATGGTTCCAATCGCAACCAAATCAAGGCTATTCCTGTATGAATTCGAATTTAATGTACGGCACACTGCTTCCGCCAACTTGTATGCAATACCAACACCTGCGATCCCTTTGTTTGGATATTTGTCACCATCCTGCTTTGGGTCGATCACACAAAGCGCATCTGGTAGTTCCGGACCCGGTTGGTGATGATCAGTAAGAATGACATCCAAACCAAGTTCATTCGCATGCACAATTTCATCGATGGCTCGAATCCCACAATCGACCGTTAGCACTATTTGCGCTCCGCTTTCCTTGATTTGTCCTATTGCGTCCTTGTTGAGGCCATAGCCTTCAGAGAACCGATCAGGTATATAGTGGGAGATGTTTCCACCAAGATATGATAAGTTCTCTATAAGCAATGCCGTTGCCGTTACACCATCGGCATCGTAATCACCGTATACGACGATTTTTTCGCTATTTTCGATCGCCCTCTTTAACCGGTCTACTGCTTCCTTCATACCAAGCAGATTAAACGGATCAGTTCCTTCTTGTTGTAATCCATTCAAAAAATCCTCTGCATCTTCCTTCGTACAGATACCTCTATTAGCAAGAATCCTCCGCTCAATTTCAGAGTATGAATTGAGTTCGCTTGATAATACATTGTCAAGAATTTTCGGCAGTATCCAACGTTTTTCCAATGTAACCCCTTCCGTCATCAGATTCCCCCCTTTAGTTGCGTGTGTCCTTTATTCTACCTGCTTCTTGCCTATTTAATATTATTTGCTGCTTATCCGAAATCTCTCCGAAGAATGCGCGAATTCACCTTGCATTTTTCTTCAACCGCATTACATGTTAAGATATTGATATGCGCATCGTATTCGTTGGTTCGCCTGAATTTGCAATTCCCAGTCTTACTTCACTACACAATCATTTTCAGGTTGTTGGTGTTATCACACAGCCAGATCGACCTGCTGGCAGAGGTCGCAACAAGCGCCCCTCTGCTGTAAAAACTTTTGCGCTTCAGAACGATCTGGCACTAATCCAACCTCGAATGATACGCGATGAAGATGCGCACTCTCAAATCGAACTTTGGAATCCCGATGTTGTTGTTGTCGCCGCCTACGGCCAAATCATCCCGTCTTCACTGCTGAATATTCCACTACATGGATTCGTCAATTTACATGCATCATTGCTGCCGCGATGGCGTGGTGCTGCGCCCGTACAAGCCGCTATCCTGCACGGCGATACGACTACCGGTATCACCATCATGCAAATGGATCCTGGCATGGACACCGGGCCGATTCTTGCCCAATCGAAGGTAGCAATTGACGAAGAAGAGACCGCCGGCGAACTTCTGTCTCGATTATCCCATCTTGGCGCTCAATTGATAGTCGATACACTTCCATCCTATCTCGCCGGCGATATCAAAGCGACAACACAAAACCATCATGAGGCAACATCTGCACCGCTAATCAAAAAAGAGGATGGCATGTTTACGCCCGATCAATCTGCCGAATACGTCGCAAGGCAAGTTCGCGCGTTCGAGCCCTGGCCTGGTTCTTATTTCCATTGGGATAGCAAGATCGTTCGTGTTCGCAAAGCGCACGCGATTCTTACTGCGGAAGACAGTATTGGCCGAATCATTCAGGTTAATGACAAGCCAGCCATCTGCATGAGGGAAGGCGTGCTTGTTCTCGATGAACTACAAATTTCCGGCAAGAAAGCCATGCCAGGCACTGTATTTCTTAGAGGTGCGAGAGACTTTGTTGGCTCAAAAATCGTGTTTGAATAAATCGTTGCTGAGTAAAATGATCTCGAGGTGACGCCATGTCCCCATCTAAACCACTCTCTGGACCAATGGAACTACAGATACTCCGAACGCTCCATCCTCCGGCCCCACTTCTCGAACAAATTGCTTTGCTTCACACAGAAGAAGGCTTTTCGGTCACCTCTACCGAGATAAAAAAACGCATCGATGATTTACCCGTCTCCGACCGTCTTTTATTAGCGGTGTCTGGCGAGCATCTACTTGGCTATGCGCATCTTCGCGTAACCTTCGATCTCTTCCATGAAAAAGCCGCTGAAATCGTTTCGATCCTCGTTCGTAAACCGTATCGAAAGCAATACATCGGTCGACGGTTGCTTAAAGCTGCAGAAATCTGGGCGCGCCAATCTGGCCTATCTCGTGTCCTTCTTACCGTCGATCACAACAAGGAAGACGTGCTTTTGTTTTCGATCGCGATGGATTATCAGGAGGATAGAAATCTGCTTGAATTGTTACGCGATCTCGATACTGAATCGTGATCCGCCTTTCAATTAATAATACGGTAGTTTGATCCCCGGTTTTTGTTGACAATCTAATTTTATATGGCAGAATGGCCGTGCTATGCCCTCTTTATCAACTGAATTACTTGTCATTGGCGCCGGCGCTACGGGTTTAGGTATAGCCTGGGATGCTTGTCTGCGCGGAATAAAAGTCGTCGTCGTTGATCAAAGCAATATTGCCCAAGGAACTTCAGGTCGCTACCATGGATTGCTCCACTCAGGCGGCCGATATGCCGTCACGGATCCCATTTCAGCGCAGGAATGCGCATCTGAGAACTCGATTCTCCGTCGAATTATCCCACATGCAATCGAAGACACAGGTGGCCTCTATCTTGCCTTGCGAACTGACCCCGCAGATTATGCGCATGAATGGCAGCGCGCCTGCCAGGAAATCGGTATTGATGTCGAGCCGCAATCGTTGGATCAAGTACTTAGGCGCGAACCTGCACTTACCAAATCTATTTCTCAGGCTTTTCAGGTAAACGCCGCTTCTTTGGATTCATTCGACCTTTTGAATTCTCTTTCCCACTCGATTCGCAAAACCGGAGGGCAAGTCTTACTTCACCATCGGGTGAATGAGTTCATCATCGAGGACAACACCGTCGTTGCCGCCGAACTGGTATCAGAACTTGACCAGACTACGATGCAAATCGGCGCTGAGATTTTTATAAATGCTGCTGGGCCCTGGTCAGATCAAGTCGCCGCGCTAGCAGGTGTTAAAATCCCCATCACCCACAGCAAAGGCACAATGATCGCGATGGCCAATCGCCTTACCCACACGGTCATCCATCGATGCAGACCTCCTTCAAGTGGAGATGCGATCGTTCCTGCCGGCTCCGTTATGATCATCGGCACAACGGACATCCCCGTCTCATCTGCCAATGACCTGCCCATTAAACCATCTGAAATTGATTTTCTTCTTGACCAAGGCGAGGAGCTTATCCCCGGATTTTCAAACAGACGACCCTTGAGAGCCTGGTCCGGAATACGTCCCCTTTACAATCCTCTCCATGACGATATGAATTCGACCCGGGGAATTTCACGCTCGCATGTTCTCATCAACCACGCTGAAACGGATGGCATATCTGGTCTGGCGAGTATCTTTGGCGGGAAATTGACCACATTCCGACTTATGGCACAGCGTGTAGCTGATTTCGTTGCCCAGGAATTACAAATCGATGATCAATGCTGTACCGATACCGTTCCCATAGAGCCGGAAGAAAAAGAATTTATCATTTTATCCAATCGCACGACGCGTCTACTCCCATCTGAAAATAACGCACGTGACTCTGTGATTTGCGAATGCGAAAATGTCAGGCGATCGGAAATCGAGGCTTATATTCAATCATCAGATCATTTCGAACTCGACAACCTGCGCTGTACAACTCGTTTAGGAATGGGTCCATGCCAGTCCGCTTTTTGTTCGGTACGTGCAACCGGAATCGCATTCTCATCCTATGAAACAGAAGACCTTTTGATTGATCTCACATCATTCATCGATCGGCGGTGGCGAGGGACATCACTACTGGCCTGGGGCCAGAGCATGCGTCAAATTGTGTTTTCACGTCGGTTATATTTGGAATTACTCGGCATCCAGCAAGTATCGGGAGATAAATCTTGACAGATATCCTTATTATCGGTGCAGGATTGTCGGGATTATTTGCCTCCATCCTTGCTGCAAAACGCAATGCTGATGTTACGCTCGTTTCCGCAGGCCATGGTGGTCTTTCTATCTCGCATGGCTGTATCGATGTTTGGTCAAAAGCTACATCATCTCTGTCCCTTTCCCGTCTCAAGAAGAATCATCCATACCGAATAGCAGGAAAACGCGCCCTCAATATCGCAATGGAAGCTTTCGAGGATATCATGCATGACGCAAGCTATCCTTTCAGCGGCTCGCTTTCTAAGCAATTATTCATTCCTACAGCGATTGGCTCGCTCCATTGCACCGCATACGCGCCAATTTCTCTGGCGCATTCCCAAATGACGAAAGGCACCCCAATTGCCATTGCTTCGATTGCAGGCCTGCGGGATTGTTTTCCTGAAATGCTCGTAAAAAACCTTCGCTCAAACGGATATTTGGTGGAGCGATCGATATCATTATCACTTCCGGGCTCCGAGCCATATCGCGATCTATATTCAACAGACCTCGCCTATCGGTTTGAAGACTCCGCATATCGAGATCAAATCGCACAACTATGGAAACCTCGCTTATCGGGCATTCATTGTCTTGGTATTCCAGCGATTCTTGGTCTTCGTCAACCCAACCAGGTCTATCAATCAATCCAAGTATTACTTGGTATTGAACTTTTCGAAATACCGACACCCCCACCAAGTTTGCCGGGATTGCGTTTAGAACAGGTGCTTTTCAGCACTGCAGCTCATTTCGGTGTCAATATCATACTTGGCTCATCAGCAATTGGACGTATCGACCGAAGTCGAAAATTGAAACGTGTTTCCGGAATAACATTGCAAACTCCAAGCAACTCACGTCAACTAAAAGCACAAAAAGTTATTCTTGCGACGGGCGGTTTTCTGCATGGCGGTCTAATCGCCCATCGAGATGGCAGCATCCAAGAATCGGTTTTTAATCTACCGATCGATTACCCTGAAAATCGTAAGGCCTTACTTGCGCCCTCTCTTTTCGACAAACAACCATACGAAATGCACGGCGTGCGTGTCAATTCTCGAATGCAACCGCTTGACCTCAAAGGTGAACCTGTTTACGAGAACCTTTTTTCCGCAGGCGGCATCATCGCTGGTGCAGATCGCCAATCCGAAGGATCGCGTCAGGGCATTGATCTCGCAACTGCGCAGCGCGCCGTGGAGGCTGCACTCGAATGAACCAGGAATTTCTCCCAACGGATCACTGCCTCAAATGCAACATTTGCACGGCGTCTTGTCCCGTAGCCAGTGTTACCGATCGATTTCTTGGACCGAAGGCCGTTGGCCCGCAGGCACACCGTTTCCAGCATCCACATTACGAACTTCCGGATGTCAGCGAAGAATGGTGCTCGAGCTGCGGAACCTGCACACTTGTTTGCCCACATGATGTCCCTGTTGCTGAAATGATCGCAAAAATGAAGGAGCGGCCGAATCGTGAAGCTTCTTGGAGAGATCGAATTATTTCACGCCCAGAGATGCTTGGCCGCCTCGCCACAAGGTTTGCAAGCATCGTTAATCCACTGATTAATTCTTCGCGAGTTCGCGCTGCACTTGAAAGATATTTCGGTATCAGCAGCAAGGCACCTCTCCCAACCATTGCACGAACGAGTTTAAATAAATCGCTTCGTGATTATTACGTCAAATCCCCAAATCGTCTCGAGGAAATCTCTCGGCTTACAGTTGGGTACTTTCATGGCTGTAGCACAAATTTTTTCGAACCAATGCTCGGAGAACTTGCAGTTGTAATTCTCGAATCATTGGGTTTATATGTATTTTTACCCCCCCAAGTTTGCTGCGGTTTACCACTACAATCTAATGGCCTGTTCGATGCGGCACGCAAACTCGCAAATAAAAATATAAAACTTCTTACGCCCTTTCTTCGCGAAAAGATCCCCATTGTGGGCACAAGCCCATCTTGCATGTTGGCTTTCAAACACGATTATCGTGCCATCCTGGGAATTGATACGGAAGAGTCCAACCTGCTTGCGAACTCTACGTATGATTTTTTTGAATTTATTCTTCAATTCGTGCCTGAAGAAGTAAACCGGATTAGCTACAGAAAGGTCGTCGCGCACGCCCTCTACCATCCACCTTGCCAACTGCGGGGTCATGGTATTGGTACCCCTGCATTGACGATCCTAAGAAGAATCCCCGGGCTCCAGCTTGAAGTATCCGATTTTGCTTGCTGCGGAGTTGCAGGAACTTACGGCGTAAAATCCGAGCGTTATCAAGTGGCATATGCCGTTGGTGAACAACTATTCCAGAAAGCTCTTGCCATGAATGTCGATTTCATTATTTCGGATTCGGAAACATGCCGCTGGTGGATTTCTAAACATACGAAACTGCCTGCTTATCATCCTCTCGAAATCATGGCACGATCCATGGGAATAATTACATGAAGATATTTCTCACGCGGCATGGACTTACGGTGGCCAACCGCGATCAGATCGTGCAGGGTCAATCGGAATATCCGCTTTCAGACGAAGGACGTCTTCAATCACTGCAACTAGCACATCATTTTTCAGACACAATCGGAAATCCAACAAACATCATATCGAGCCCGCTATTGCGTGCGCGAGAGACAGCAGAAATTCTATCCGAGCATATTAGCTGCGGGATCGAATACAACGAGATATGGATGGAACGACGTTTGGGGAAAGCGCAAGGTATTGACTATGAAACAGTTCGTTCATGGAATGAAATCAATGGGCTGCCTTCACCCTACGAACCTATTCATGGCGATGGAGAGAGTTGGCTCGAAGTGTATTTGCGTGCCGGGCAAGCATTACTCACGCTATTGGAAAAGCCAAACGGAACGTATATCGTTGTTTCACATGGAGGTTTCTTGAACGCTGTTCTGCGAGTAATTCTGGGGCTCTCGCCCCCCGGCGGGCGCACCTATCCTCCGAGATTCCGATTCAATAATACAGGGTATGCGCATCTGGAATACAATGATAAATTTGCAACCTGGGAAATCGTAAACCTTAATTCCGCTCCACATCTATTTTCTAAAAAGACTGGATAAGCCATCAAGCGAGAACGCGTTTATCCCCTTTTCGAGTGGTAATTCCGACCGCATCGAGATGCTCCATTACCGCCAGCGCGTATTTTCTCGAGGTGTTAAATAAGTCGCGCACTTCCGCAACGGTAATGCTTCCTTCTCTCTTAATAACTTTCTGAATCAAATCGGACATTTCCTGATAATCTTCGTAGCACAAGACTACATCTTTCGATACCTGCAACAACTCTCCTGTTTCTAGCAAACATTGGTACAAATCATCGCCAACCATTTCAATACTCTCTTTCACGCTTGGCGTTGTGTATGGCTTACTTTTATAAACATCGAGCATTTCCGATTTGGCCTTTTCCTGTGTTTTCGTCAAAACAACCTCGTGACCCGAAAGCGCCACTCGATCTTGGTCGATCTTTATAACACCTATATCTTCCGCTCTTTGAAGGATCAAATAAAATAACTTGGCTTTATCCGAAATCTTTAATCGTGTTTTTAGCTCCTCGAATGGCATGCCCAATCTGAGCGTATTTTCGCGATGAAACAAACCGAGAATTTGATTTATTCTATCGATGTAATCGTTCCACACTTCACGACTTACAACCAGCGCACTCATCTTGGGAGTGTCCCCTGATTGACCATCTTCCAAATTGATGAGATCCCCCTTTTCGCTCAGTTCGCGGACTGCTTGATCTTGCATCTCTTTTTCGATACTCGCATGTCGCACGGCTTCTGCGAGTCTTGTCGGCCCCAAATCGTTTAGTGATTGTGAAAGTAAATCACTGGGTTTTCCTTTCAGCAATTCCTTCAATCTCTTAATATTGCCTTCATCAAACCTTTTTCGTTTTCTTCTGGGATGCGGTTCAACAATCACACCGCCCCCCAATGTAGTGCCCGGAGATGGCCTTCGCAGAATATAATGATCCCCGCGTGCCGCGACAATTGGCTTTTCTAGCATTATTTGCAGCCAGCCGGTTTCCTCCGGTTTGATTTCATTACACCCCAACAGACGAACTCGAGCTTCCCGCTGCGAAGATCCTGTGAACATTTTTAATTTCATATTGTGCTGAAGTTTCGTATCTGCGTCCCTTAAATGTCGGTAGTGGACTTCTACACTACGAGTTTCCGAATATGCGCCAGGAATTGATACAACATCACCCCGCTCCAACTCACCCACTTCGACACCCGTAAGGTTTGCTGCAACCCGGCTCCCTGGCACCGCAGTCTCTATCTTTTGTTTATGCGTTTGCAAACCACGGATGCGGGATTTTCTCCCTTCAGGTAGCACTACAACTTCCTGCCCTGCATTCAAATCCCCATCAATCAAGGTCCCCGTCACGACTGTCCCGAATCCGGATATGGAAAAAACTCGATCAATAGGAAGCCTTGGCCTTCCGACATTTCTTCTTGCTTCACTTTCACTCAATACATCATGGATGGTCATGACCAGCCGCTCGAGGCCAACACCAGTCTCGCTCGATACGGGAATAATCGGCGAAGAAGCAAGTTTTGTTTGCGCAAGCATGCTGCTGATTTCTTCCTCAACAAGTCCCAACCATTCTTCATCTTCAATTAGATCGATTTTCGTAAGTGCTACGACCGCACGCTCGATATCCAAAAGATCTAGAATGGACAAATGCTCGCGTGTTTGCGGCATTATCCCTTCGTCCGCAGCGATGACGATTAAAGCGGCGTCTATCGCTCCTACTCCTGCGAGCATGTTATCAATAAAATCGATGTGTCCGGGAACATCGATGATGCCGATCTTCTCTTTACCAGACGCTTCCAACCAGGCAAATCCGAGATCGATCGTCATTTCACGCTCTTGTTCTTCCTTCAATCGATCCGGATTAATCCCCGTTATCGCCAGGATCAATCGCGATTTTCCATGATCCACATGTCCGGCCGTTCCTATTACTTTCATCTTTCGGACCAACTCCTGATAACATGTACGCAGATTGGATCCAGAGTGATAGAAATGCGAGTATCCAGACATGAATACCCACTTCTATTCATTTTGCCCCTTGAATTTTCATGCTCGTATGGAAATGCCCGGGTTTGAAAATCGCTTTGATTAAAGTCAAAATTGGGCATTATCATGGGTATGAGGATTTCCTCGATCCTGCGTCAAAATTCTATTCTTTTCTAGCTACTCTTTAATATCTTCTGCCCACTCACGGAACATCGACATCATATGTGTCAACCGCTCGAGTTCATGTTCGCGCATAATGTTCAGTAAGCGCAGCGCCTCTGAGGAATTTTCTTCGAGAAGATCTAATTGTGCTCCTATTTTTTCGTGCAGCCGATTATGCTCTCGCCATTGCTCGTCTACAGTCAGCTTATACGTGTTCCATCGTTTCTGATCGTCTGCCTGAAATGAACTCCACTCTTGTTTCGACCGATCGGAATTTATGCGATGCATTTCCGTAACTTCGTTAATTCTTCGATCCAAACGATCCAGCGCTTTATCTAAATCTTCTTTCACTTGCTTTAGATTTTGATAGGATACTTCGAATGCCAGTAAGCGCTCTTCTAGTTCGCCACCTCTATTGATATACTCTTCGAACTTCTCCTCTCGCCCCTTCCAAATCCGTTCAAATTCAGCCTGTTTTAGGTTCTGTTGCTCAGCCCATATATTCTGAACTTCTTTCTGTTCATCTTCTCCGGCTTTTAACTCTGAGATATGAATCTCCACTCTTCGGATACGATCTTTTACACTGTCGAACTCGCCATGAAGCTCAAGCATCTTTTTACGAACATTGGATGCATCCGATTGCACATCTGCGACACGCTTCGCGTCCTGCTTTCTCCCTTCTTCCATCGAAGCCAATGACCTGGACCTCAGATCGTCATTGGCGATGAAATCGTCAATTTCTTTTCGAAAATTATCCAATTCCTTCGAGATTCGAACTTCTTCTTGTCTTCGTTCTATTGCATGTTCCTGATTTTTCTGCAGGCTTTGAAGCTGTCCCAGAATATCATCTAACTTGTTTGCATTCTCTTTGAGATCTTCACGCCGGACTTTTTCAATTTCTTTCTCTTTTTTCGTGCGTCTCTCTTCAGCATCCTTGATTTGCACGGAGACTTCTTTCCGATGTTGCACGAGAATATCATCGAATTGATTGATCCGAGCGGCCAATGATGTCATTCGAGTAAGCTCTTCTGTCATTTCTTGGCCAAGCCGTTCTTGTTTGGCAGTGTCTTCTTCCAGATTGCTGATACGCTCCATCAATCTACTGATGGAATCGGCGTCCTTTCTTCTATTTTCATCCAGCCATTCGAGGCGTTTTTCGATTTGTTTTTGTTCCATACTATTACCTCGTTTTAATTGAGAAGCGCGCGGATTATAGCACGTGGCGATAATTGAATTTAAGGGAACAATTGCTTCATTCCTGCCACGGCTTCAACCACCCATGGATAACTCAACTGGGGGAAAATTCCCAATAACAAGCAAAATATCACACCAACGACCATAAAGCCTTTCTCGACAATTGGAATCGCTATCGGCTTTCCTTCATTCTCTGGCGACAAGAAAATCCGCACCCAATTCAATACAATTGCACCGATACAAGTCAGCGATAATAACAGTGACAATCCAGCCATGCTATCGGATGTGAGTAACGTTTCAATTAAAGCCCATCGTCCTGGGAAACCTGCGAATAACGGAAATCCTGCTAGAGATAATAAACCCGTCAGAATCGCGATTACTGAAATCGGACAATAATATGCCGCGCCCATGAACGATTGGTCTTCACTTGTTTCCACTTTGTATTTCTCAATTGTTGCCAGCCCGATGCCCAAAACGGTCAGACTGATTACACGAATTCCTGTCATTCCCAGGGCCAATTGGAATCCTTCCGGAGAATTTGTTCCAATCGCGAGTAAGGTAGCCCCAAAATCTGATACGAGTACATAGGCCATGACCTTACGAAGGGATTGTTGCGCCAGCGCCCAGATACTTCCTACACCAATCATAATCATCGCAGCTATTCGAATGCCGTCAAACAAGGCGACATTTTCACGAAGCCACACAAATGTATCGATAAATCGAAGCAGAAAGAATATCCCCGCACTCTGAAGTAGAATCGTAACAAACGCCAGTGCATACGGATTGGACTGCTGCGCAGCACCTGGCAGCCAGATGTGGAATGGCGGTACCGCCATGAGCACACAGAATCCAAGCGCAAGTAGAATGGTTGCTCGTGCTGCCAATTCAGGTGTTGCTGGTGTCACTCCCTGGCTTTCAAGAATCCAACCTGCGATGAGAATTGCGATCATGCCGAAGGTGTATAGAACGAGAAGCCTGACACTTCCAGAACGGTTTCCTTGCTCCCGCGTAGATAGAATAAGCACAGCCCCCATTGCGGTCAGCTCCAGGAAGATTGCTGCGAATAGAAATGGTTGAATCATAAAAGACGCAGCGACTACACCAATTGAAATAATTCCTACAAAAACAAAAGTCCGATTAGGACGAGCGATCCATGCCCCACCGAATAACAATGCGCCTGCCAGGTACATGAACGCCACAGCAGCACGATTGCCTTGATCGAGTATCATCGATCTTCCCAGTAACTGCCATGTGCTGCTCCACTTCAATGATGCACCCAGAAAGACAAACGGCTCTTCAAGTGAAGCCAATAATGTAAATCCGCCAATTAACAATGCACCAATCGAGGCAATAGATGCCGTCAAGCCTAATCTTCTTCGAAATGGCAAGACAACAATCGCCATAATACCCGTCATTAATAAAATGATGAATGGCGCACTCACTTATATTTCCCTCGTTTCTGATGGATCGACACCCTGGATCATCAATAAATATCCCATAACAAGCGCGATACCGATATGTACACACGCCAGCAATCCTACCACCGCCAAAGATGGTTCAATCAAACTGTAGGTTATTTCGAAACCGGATAAAAGTGTCAGCAGACCAATGCCCACGCGCATTGGTTCTTCACATAATCCCAAATGAAGAAAACTTAGACAAACCAGCAGGGCTGTACCCAGACCTACTTCAGGAGCGATGCCTTCAAGATTTATCAGATTTACAGCGCCAAGACCGATAGCGACGAGCGTGACCAATAACACTGCAATGATTCGAAAAAAACTATTGAACGGGATTGTCCTTGATTCTCCAATATCAAATTTCCCGTCTGTATTTCTTATGCAGATTAAGAATATCGCACAGGCGGCCATTCCTGCGAGCCATTTCGAACCTGCGATTTGCATGTTAAGCGTGGACGATATCAGCAGGGCAACAAAGACATACTGCACGGCCAGTATCAATACCAACAATCGTCGATCGTCGAGCAGCACGATCAAACCACCAGTTATCCCTAAACCGATCACCGCTATCTGGATCCAAATATCCGCTGTGATCATGCAATTCCTCGCACGCCCAAATAAGTGAGCAACAATATTACGACAATCCACAACATTGCGCCCTCTCCTTCTAACGCATCGCTTGCTCCACAGGCTACTCTCATTATCGCCCTACCGATTAACGCAAATAGACGTACAATGGGACCCATATCGAACCAGGCTAGAAGTCTTCCCCAACGATCTACGTCTCTCATTGGAAGTTTTCGTATCGCCAGTGTGAACACCACGGCCAAACCACCTATTACGAGAAACCCAATGAATCCGATAAGTGTAACCTCGTCAAACATTCTCAATCCAAGTCCGATTAAAACAACGACCGGGAAACTTAAACCAACGCCATACATAAAGCGGACCGAGCTTTCGGCAGTTAGCCACCTTACAGAAGGTAAATTTAAATAACGCAAGGTTCCCATACCCAACAAAACCATACCGATGATGCCAATGACAACTTTAATAATAGAACTTAGGCCTGTGATCGAAACGATCATGTTCGTCAACACTACCCCACCTGGCGTCCATGGGCAGCCGGCGATAATAATTGCGTATAAAATCGGCCATATCCGGTGAGGCGGCGAGAATATTTCAATTGAGTAGAACACCCCTCCGATTAGAATCAATAAAGTACCCACGGCTGTGATCACACTGGCATCGCCAGGACTTAAACTGGCAACAAAAATACCCAATCCGGAAATTGCCAATATAAAAGCTTGTTGAACTCTTGATTCGTCACGATCGAATACCCATTGCACACCGCCAATCAACAAAGTTAATCCACCTGCCAGACTCAGCCATGGCACGACATCCTCGGGCACACCGTTGTCGAAAACTCTGGCAAGCAATGCAAAAGCTGCTCCTGCCGGTAATAATTTTTGTAAAATTTCTATTCCGTGTCGTTCAGTCGGATAAGACACTGCCCCAAATTGGAACTGGAAGAACCCTAGTCGCAACATGGCCGCCAATGCGAGGAATAATACAGAACCAGATGAAACGAATGAACCTGTTAAGGAGCTGTTCCCGCCCTCTGATATATTTATCATCGCAGCCAGCAGAATCATGATCAAACTTGCTCCATCGATCGATAAACGGGGTATCAAGGATGAAATACGGCTTTCTCGATCGAACAAATCAAGCATTACGACGATCGACACCACGTCCATTAACATCCATGTCATCGCAAATGTGAGTATGTTTCCTGACAACATCGATACAATCGGAGATGCTGAATAAATCAACAACAATGCTTGCCTGCGAGTTTTCATTTTATATCTTGCAGGGTGTGTGAGTACGATTACTAATAGTAGCGTTGTAGAAGCATATACGAATGGCCAACTTATCGAATCAAGCTTTAACTCAATCTGCGATATAAATAATGATTCTGGTCTCCATACCGATACTTCGTATACATCGGGAATGATTGTAATCAAAGCCAAACTGAGCAACCAAACAAGCAATGCCGTGGATGTCGAAATTGTCCAGCCAATTCGAGCCGGCCGATTTCGAACGTACCATGTTGCGATAGCGCCAAGAAGTAAAATGATGATTGTTAAAAATACCATTCCCACCTCAAGATCTTTCGATCTTTCTTCAACCTGGCAACAAGCATACCATGGCTGGCTTCAAGGTAGTTAATCTTCATCTTATCGAATCCGTAGAAAAACTATCTATGAAATTCTCATTCTACAAATAGAAACTTTTCGATATGGCTCACTCAATGTGCTATAATCTTGTCCGTGATTTCTCGTCGCTCTCGGAAATCTTTCTACCCATCGAGGCATCATTACTGTTATGAGGAGAATTGATCGGGAAAAAATCCCCGCCCTACTCGTAATATTTTAATGCATTCAAAGACGGCGTGGGGAACACCACGCCGTCTTTTAGGTTATTGATCGGGAGATACAACATGTCCACGATTACTGCAGTAAAAGGCACCCGGGATTTTTACCCGTCCGACATGGCATTCCATGATTGGCTATTTGATACCATTCGTTCAGTATCGGAACAATTTGGCTATCAAAAGTATGATGGCCCATACCTTGAAAGAATGGCATTGTATGCTGCGAAGTCCGGTGAAGAGTTAGTCAACGAACAATCATTCGTATTTGAAGATCGCGGCGGCGATATGGTTGCATTACGTCCGGAACTGACCCCCACGCTTGCTCGCATGGTTGCGGCTCGCAGCCGCCAATTAATCCAGCCGATTCGATGGTGGTCTTTTGGACCTTTTTGGCGCTACGAACGTCCCCAGAAAGGGCGTACGCGTGAGTTCTTCCAATGGAACGTCGATCTTCTCGGCATCGTCTCTCCTCAGGCAGATGCCGAACTCGCCGCCATCTCGGCCACGTTCTTTCGAGCGGTCGGTCTATCTCCTCAAATGATACGCTTGCAAATCAACAATCGTCGTCTTATGGACGCAAAATTGGAGTCGGTCGGGATCGCTATGGAGAATCGCCCTGCCGTCTTTCGTCTCATCGATCGCAAGGAGAAAATGGACGATCGCGCCTGGCAAGATAAAGCGAAATCGATTGGTATCGACAAGGATCAATTTTCCGTTTTGTGCAACATTCTCGCAGACAAAGATGCATGGAAGGATTTTGATGAACTCCGCGAGTTTTTCGATTCTGTCGAAATGATGGGCGTGGCCGATTACTTCGAATATGATCCCAAGGTCATTCGCGGATTGGATTACTACACAGGAACCGTGTTTGAAGCACGGGACGCATCCGGCGAAGAGCGTGCGATTCTGGGTGGCGGTCGCTACGACAACCTCGTTGCCGATGTGGGCGGCGATCCGTTACCTGGTGTCGGTTTTGCCATGGGCGACGTCGTCCTCGGTATCGTGCTTGAGAAGCACGGTTGCAAACCTTCGTTGCAGCCCAATCCATCAGATGTTTTTCTCCCCCTCTTTGACGAAACAACGCTTTCCGATAGCCTGCGTCTCGCTTCCGAACTCCGCAGCGCAGGTTTGCGTGTGGAATGGTACCCGCAACCCGACAAGCTTAAAAAGCAGTTTAAATATGCAGACCGCAATGACATTCCAATTGCCGTTGTGTTGGGGCCAGACGAGATTCAATCCGAATCGATCACGATCAAAGATTTACGCACGAAAACACAGGATTCTTTTCCTCGTGCAGAAATGATAAATAAAATTCGCGAGCTCCTGGAATCCTAATCCATATCCAAATGATAGCTGTATGTAAGTTGTCTCAAGATGTTCCTATGATAGGATAAATTAAGTCGCCGCCTGGACGGATCGGGAGAGAACAGTATATTAAACGGAGAGCGACTAGAGCCGAACTACATTGTAGCCATCGGCCTGCGCCTCAAAAATTTAGAGATGCTCTCCTCGATCCCAAGGCGGCGATTTTTTTTCTTAATAGAACTCTAATCCCTTGTATAGATTTCCTCGAAATATTCAATTCGTGTTAGAATGTGTCCGATCTTGGTGCCCGTAGCTCAACCGGTAGAGCGCCGCACTGTGGATGCGGTCGTTGAGGGTTCAAGTCCCTTCGGGCACCCACATTACGCCCAGAAATGGGCGTTATTGATTCCCTGCCCCTTGCCATTCTCCATTGACAACCTCAACGCGCCCTTCACATGCATCATTTAGCACGCTGAACGTCGCTGTATTCCCTCGCACTCCAACACGATACTTGCCTTCGATTTCGCCACAATCATCATCTACGAATAAGACTACGTTACCGCGAACATCATATTCCCCGCTTATCGTTCTACTACGCTCCCCTACCTGAAGTATAAAGGTTTCGTCTGTGTTGAAATTCATGCGGACGATATATTCATCGATCTGGCGTTCCCAAACGCCAGCAACCGATACGTTATCCTTGCCACATGCAGTAAGCAGAAGTATAAGGACTATTGCAATACAAAAGAAAAGCCATTGTTTTTTCAATAGATCACCTGAGTTGTGTCTATCGATCGAATCTCACTCTACGAGAAAATGAAAAATCAACACTTGTAACTGATCAGATCCCGAATTGAGTATGCAGTATCAATGATTGAGAGTCAAATACAAATAATAAGAACGATCAACCTTGGAGTTTTAACACCCTTCTATTCATCCTGCAGTTCAAATCCTGTGTCAACAAATCCTGCTGCGAGATCTTCGATCAATGCCAATGCCTCTTGCTCTCGCCCTGATGATAACAAATCACGATTGACCTCGACAATCTGCAACTCCCACTGGATTTGGAAACCCCCTTTCCCTGCAAGCAGATCATTCCAGATGGTTTGCAGGCCTTCAAGAGCGGTAAATTGCACTGCCGCCATCCATTGGCTTTCCGGCACGATTTCCGGTCGCGGTCCATCTCCGATAATCGCGCTGTCGATCTGTGTCCATTCACTTACTGTCGATTCGAACACACCTATCGGCGCCAGATAAATAACTCCGAGTTTGTTTTCGCGAATAATCCCAACAACTGATCCCCAGCCTTGTCCGTTTGAATCGAGATGCGTTGACTGAGGGTATTCATAGAAAGGCGGAAACGCGGGCCGGCATAATCCACAGAAGTACCGCGCGCCGTTTAGGAAACCCTCTTCAATGGCGCCATTTTCTTCACTCTCCCCAATGCTCACAACTCCTGCCCGCCAATCTTCGGCAACCATCGCAGAGATATAGCCGGCAACAAACGCCTGTTGATCCTTCCGCAGCCCATTTTCTCCAATGAGGCTTATATTGCTGCTGGGGGTGATGTTGGAAATTCCTACACCTATGAACTGGATTTCCGTAAACCTGGATGCGTAATTCTCAATCCCGGGATCATCCTCAAAGACAAATATGAGGAACACATCACTCTGGATATCTTCTTCGCTAATTTGATTTACGTTTTCAACAACAAGACCAGATTCTTCCGCCAGTAAAATTACTTCACCCATTAATTTACGCATCGCCCAATCTTCAGATTCCTGGGCGGCGTAAAACAGCACCTTTCGTTGGACTGGTTCAATCGTTTCCCCGACATCGCTTGTAGTTGTCGGAGTAGATGTAATCATCCGCACCGCTTCAGTCGCCTCAGTACCACTTCCCGGGAAGTTACAACTTGTACACAGAATCACGAATACAGCTGCAATCGCGAAGGCATGTAATGAGCCCTGCTTGATAAATTGACCTGCGGTTTTAGTTTTTATATCCATTCCGATGTAACTCCTACCTGCTCCTTTATATTGTAAAGCGAAGAAATCATAATGTATTTTATTTCAACCGACGGAACTTTGCCGATAATTGATTACAATATCATATACAATTGCTGTCAAATTTCATCTACTATTGACCTCTCCAATAGATAGACGGTATGCTTATGCGGGAAATAATCATGAAAGAGTCATCACGGATTAATCGCAGAGACATGATGAAACTTGCTGGCCTTGGCGTTGCCAGTCTTGCTTTGCGTCATGAAACCTTCAGAACCTATTTACCCCCACTCCTTCCCGAATTCCCTGCATCCGAACGACTCGGGAGGGTTTTTGTTGGAAAGACAGAAATCAAAACGAAGCCCGATAACAACAGCTCGACTGTGGAAGTCCTCTACGAAGACGGCGTCGTTCCCTGGCTGCGCGAGATTCCTGGACAACCTGTCTCAATCTTCGCTCCGAACGTCCGCTGGGTTGAGACGGATCGAGGTTACATTTGGTCGCCGCATCTCCAGCCCGTTAAAAACCTACCCCAAGAACCCATTCTTGAGTTGCCTTCTACGAGTTTGGGCGAAGGAATGTGGGCAGAGGTAACTGTTCCATACGTTGATATAGCACTCGACAATCCACCCGCACGATCGCCCTGGCTTAAAGTTGCGCCGCATCCCCGCTTGTACTACAGTCAAATTTTATGGATCGACCAGATTGATACGGATTCAGCTGGTCGCTCGTATTACCGTGTTAATGAACGTTATGGATCTGGCGATATTCTATGGGCCGCATCGGAAGCTTTTCGTCCATTACAGGACGAAGATTTTTCACCAATCCACCCTTATGTTGAGGATAAGCGTGTAGCAATCAATCTCACCTATCAAACACTCTCTTGCTATGAAGGCAATGACGAAGTCTATTTCTGTCGGATTTCTTCGGGTGGGAAGTATGATGCACAGGGAAGTCCCAACGATAAATGGTCTACACCCTTAGGCCCTCACCCCATCTGGCGAAAGTTGACTTCGCTCCATATGAGTGGTGGAACAATGGTCGGCGGGTACGATCTGCCTGGCATTGGATGGACGATGTTGTTCGCTGCTAATGGGGTGGCGATTCATTCTACATTTTGGCACAACAATTTCGGCGTTCCGATGTCCCACGGTTGCGTCAACGCTCTTCCGGAAGATGCGCAGTGGATTTTTCGTTGGACTACGCCTCATGTAACCGCAGATCCTGGAGACGTTACCGTCGGAATGCCCGGGGGAACGCAGATATCGATTGAAGAGGCGTAATTCATCACGCTTCCCGTACGAAAATGGCATGGCAGGTTAATGGATTTAACGAGTAAAGACATAGCTACTGCGCGAGCGCATCCAAATATTGCTTTGATCAAATACTGGGGCAACCTCGATAATGAACTACGCCTACCAGCCAACAGTTCACTTTCGTTTTCTCTGGGCACCCTCGAGACCCAAACGACAGTTCAGTTCGATGAGCAATTGACTTCGGATCGGGTCGTCATCGATGATGTTCCCGCTAGCGATTCAGCCAGCCAGCGTGTTTGTTTGCATCTTGACCGTATTCGCCGTTTGGCAGACATCAAGACGTATGCTTATGTGGAAAGCAACAGTAACTTTCCCTCCGGTGCAGGTATTGCCTCATCTGCATCTGCCTTTGCCGCCCTCACGCTTGCTGCTTGCTCGGCTTGCAACCTTGAAATCAATTCGCGCGCACTTTCTCGCCTGGCTCGTCAAGGCTCCGGGTCTGCAAGTCGCTCAATATTTGGCGGATTCGTTATTTGGTACGCCGGCAAGACGGATGCGGAATCCTACGCAGAATCCATCGCGGATAAGTATCATTGGCCGATTGTCGACTTAATCACCATTGTCAATACCAGCCATAAGACTGTAGGCTCCTCCGAAGGACATCTGCTGGCTGAAACCAGCCCCCTGCAGATCATCCGCGTTGAGGATACTCCCCGTCGGCTTGAGATTTGCCAGCAAGCGATCATGGACCGCGATTTCAACGCATTGGCTTCGATCGTCGAGCTGGACAGCAACATGATGCATGCCGTGATGATGACATCGAAACCTGCGCTGCTGTATTGGTCTGCGGCGACGATCGAGATCATGAAAACCGTCTCCCGCTTGCGTCACGAAGGCCTCGATATTTGTTACACCATTGATGCCGGCCCAAACGTGCATTGTATCTGCACGCGCGAACATGCCCATTCTGCTCATGATGTCCTCAAGAAAATCCCTGGCGTCGTCGACATTCTCGAATCACCACCCGGTGATGGTGCCGTTACGCTCGATCGCTAACTTCTTACTTGGTATTCTTTACCCCCACAAAACCAAGAAGCTCATTTGCCACAGTGATATAATCCATAAGATCAAAAGCCTAAAGGATATTTGTCGTGCCTGATTTTCTTCTTTTCATTGTGGTTCTCGGAACATTGCTTCTAGCCCACGAGTTTGGCCATTTCATTGCAGCCAAATTAACCAAGGTCAGAGTTGATGAATTCGGAATTGGATTCCCGCCTCGCATCTTGTCACTATTTGAAGCGGGTGGCACCAAGTTCACGCTTAATTTAATCCCTCTTGGAGGTTTCAACAGAATCGCTGGCGAAGATGATCCCGAAATCCCGGATGGCCTTGCATCAGCCAGCAAACGTGTGCGCGTATTAGTTCTCTCCGCTGGTTCCATTGCGAACATCCTTCTTGGTCTATTGGCGTTTGTCCTGGCGTTTAAATTCGCTGCCCCCGATGTAAACCGTGTCATTATCGCGGATGTGGTTGAATCAGCTCCCGCAGATGAATTCGGCGTCCAGGTCGGCGACCTGGTCAAATACGTGGATGATAATGCAATCACCAGTTTTGAAACCATGATTGATGCCATTCAAAATCGACCGGAAGATACCGTTCGAATTGTTGTCGAACGAGAGGACCAATCGTTCACCTTCGAACTTGCCCCTCGCCTCGATTATCCATCGGACCAGGGTCCAATCGGTGTTACGCTTGGCCATCCCGCACTCGAAACGAGCTGGTTTGAAGCTGTACGGCTTGGCGCGGATTCTATCGTCATGCAAGTCGACGCATTGCTCAGTTTACCCGCCCGACTGATTCAAGGCATCGCAGAACCGGAAGAGACACGTCTCAGTGGCTTAAAAGGGATCCACGATATGCTGGCATGGGCAAACGAGATCGACCGTTCTGCACAACGACCTTTTCTGACACTCAACCTGATTGGCGTCATCAGTGTCGGACTCGCCCTGGCGAACTTACTTCCGTTTCCCGCGCTTGATGGCGGAAGGCTTTTATTCGTCTTTGCGGAAGCAATTTTGGGAAGAAGAATCCCACCAAAATTTGAGGCAATTATCCACACTGTCGGATTTGCTTTCTTACTCGTGCTGATGATCTACATCAACCTCAAGGATTTCACCGATCCGCTGCCCCTGCCGTAGTTGAATCCGATGGTATCGATATGGAAAAATCGTTTCTAGAACTGCTTGAGATCTTGCGTGATGAAAATCAATCGATTCCGGCTCAACGTCTCGATGAATTATCCGATCTCGATAAAGAACATTGCCGACAATTTTCCACTGTGTGGACTTCCATTCCAACGCAGCGAAAAATGCAACTTCTTCAGGTCATGGGACAGCAAGCATTCGATCATTTCGAACTATCATTCGAAGCGATCAATCGAATCGCAATTCTTGATCCCGCTTCAGAAGTACGATCGATCGCGATTGAGAATTTATGGGAAAGCGAAGACCCTTCTCTCATCCCGATTTTATTAGAATCCTTGACATGCAAAGACGATGCCCAAATTCGCGCAGTCGCAGCGACAGCCTTAGGGAAATTCGTATGGCTTGGCGAGATCGTCAAGATCACCCCTGAACTCTTACGACAAATCGAATCTGGCTTGCTCGCTGCATGCCGAGACGACGATGCTCATGATGTTCGGAAAAGATCTCTTGAATCTATCGGATATTCATCGCATGACCAAGTTCCACAACACATCGAAGAAGCCTACAACTCTGAAAACGAGGAGATGCAGCAATCCGCCATTCTCGCTATGGGGCGTTCAGCAAATGAACGTTGGGCTTCGTACATCCTCGCTGAACTATCCAGCCCAAGTCCTTTAATCCGCCTGGAGGCTACTCACGCCGCAGGCGAACTCGAGGTCCTCGAAGCCGTCGATTCACTCATCGATTTACTTCAAGACGTGAATGACGGGATTCGACTCGCCGCAATTTGGTCGCTCGCCGAATTGGGCGGCGAAGCCGCGGCGAATGCGCTCGTCGAGCTTGGCGAACAATCTGAAGACAGCGAATTGCAGGACGTGATCCAGGACGCTATCGATCATATGGCCTTTATGGAGGGCTCACGCAATTTGCTCTTGTTCGATTTCGATGAGGATCAAAACTTCATGGCACCCGAATCTTGATTGAACTACTCCATCTTTTCTCCTCCAACTTACTCCCGATCATTCTCGTCGCCGGAATCGGTTTTGCGCTGCAGAAACGCATTGGAATCGATCCTCACCCAATTTCCCAGATCGTTTTCTACGCCTTATCCCCTGCCCTGGTTTTTAGTCTTTTAATATCTACCGAAATATCAGGCAACGAATTGATGCAAATGGCCGCTCTGGCTGTGATCAATATCATCGTTGTTGCCATCCTATGCGTTGTAATCGGCCGCGTTCGGAGACTCGAAGCGCCCCTCCTTTCGGCTTTTATTCTCACATCCAGCTTCATGAACGCTGGAAATTATGGGCTTCCGCTTTCGCGATTGGCGTTTGGCGAAAGTGGATTGGCATGGGCAAGTATTTATTTTGTCACCAGCGCGATGATGGTTAATTCTTTGGGGGTTTATGTAGCAAGCGTTGGCAAACAATCACCCTTTAATGCACTTCTCGGCTTGCTAAAAGTGCCTTCTGTATATGCGATACCCCTTGCGCTTATTATCCGCTCGAACGGGATCGAACTTCCCGCGTGGATCTCACATCCCGTCGAAATGATGGGATCCGGCTCGATACCCGTCATGCTCGTAGTTCTTGGAATTCAAATCGGTCGCCTGAACACCTTCAATCATAAAGGTCTTCTATCCCAAACTGTCCTGTTGCGATTGATCATCTCACCTCTCGTGGCATGGCTAATCTCACCGTTATTCAATCTTGATGCAATCGCCCGGGATGCCGCTTTCCTTCAGGCAGGCATGCCCTCTGCTGTGTTTAATATGGTTATTGCAACCAAGTATGATATTGAATCCGAATTTGTTACGGGCGCACTAGTGGCGACGACATTGATCAGCCCACTTACCGTCACTGCCCTGCTTTTCGTGCTTGGTGTTTAGTCTTGGCACGATTCAAATTTATCCGTCGTCCGACCATATACATCGAGAGGATTTTCAAGCTATGTCAAAAACCTTTGTCTTCGACCTGGAAACAAAACGCCTGGCTCAAGAAGTTGGCGGTTGGGATCATATTGATCGACTTGGTCTTGCCGTGGCCGTTCTATTCGACATTGAATCTGATTCGTATCTTCACTTTACAGAAGATCAATCCCAGTCGCTCGTCGATACCATACTCAACGCCGATCGAATGATCGGCTTTAATATCATTCGATTCGATTATGCTGTTTTGAAACCCTATGGCCTGGCTATGTCTTCATCCCTTATGGAAAAGACAACCGATTTATTGCTGGACATTTATCAAGCCCTTGGATTTCGCGTCTCGCTTGACAATCTTGCTTCTGCTTCCATGCAAACCCAGAAGAGTGCCGACGGATTGCAAGCCGTGGCCTGGTATAAAGAAGGAAAAATGGAAGAGGTAATGAAGTACTGTGAAATCGATGTTGCCGTCACAAAGCAGTTATGGGAATTTGGAGTAGAACACGGCTGCGTCTACTTCCTGGATCGTAACGGTCGCCGCCGTTCCGTTAATGTAAACTGGCCTTAATGAATCGGATCTCGCAGAGATGGTCCCAATCCTGTCACTCGTTATCAATCCTCGCGCTTTCCCAATATATCGGCGATATTTCCGTTTTCCGACGACCAAATGAAAGTAGCATTTCCATCGTCAGACGAAAGCGCATAGGAAAAAATCGCTCCCACGCCTTGCACGCTGTTGATTTGACGCTTGAACGCCAAGTACTGCTGCGCCTTAATTTCAGCTTTTCCGGCAATCGACGGGTTGTTGAACTCCGTAACGAAAAGCAATTTATGCGGAAACGCCTTTCGATAGGCCATCACCCGGCCCTTTCCTTGCTTAGCGTACATCCCGCTCATGCCCGTCCAATAGCAATGAACACCAATCCAATCCGCACTGTCCATTGCATCCTCTGCTTCATGCATGAACTGATCGGAATTTTCCCGCCTACCAGAAATCTCATCACCGGGCGATAATCCGGGAAACCCGATCTTTATATCAGGAAAACTGTGCCTCAATTGATCCGTAACCCGTAGAAACCACCCACCGAAATCTCTCCCGTTCATCCAGGATCGACGCCAACCAGCCGATTGAAGATTTGGATTGGCATGCACTTCAAAATACTGCACCCCTTGGCGGTAAAAACGACCCACGTCGGCTTCCACTTTTCGCACAAAATCATCTGCCGTTACCGGGCTTCCTGAAAAATCTGCGGTCAAACGAACCATAATAAAGATCTCCGGATTTAACCCGCGCAATTGCGGTATTGCCTCTTCTTTCTCGCAGTTCTCGATTTTGATACATTCAAGTCGGGCACGGGAAATCAACGTAAGATCATCTTCTGTAAGCGGCGCGCCTATGCGACCATGAGCTCCAAATAACATTTTTCCCAAAGGCCAGCCATGGCTCACGATGCTCTTGCTGCATGCCGTTTCCGGCCACACCAGGAACGGTGTAGGATCGATCACGTCTTTTGGATAATCTGTCTCACCACGCTGTGTTGCGCCATCCTGTTTGAGAGTCAGATGGAGATGGGAACCTACCGATGCGCCGGTGGAGTCCGCTTTTCCAATGATATCTCCCGCTTTTACCATTTGCCCATTTACGACAAGCGACTTGGCGAAATGTGCATAGACCGTTTTGTATCCATGATCGTGTTGAATTCGAACGTGAATACCATAAGGATGATTGTCCGGATTTTTGTGCACGCTATATACAACACCATCCGCACAGGCATAGATGTTGGTATTCGGCCTTGCGCGGAAATCCACCCCTTCGTGTCCGGGAAAACCCCAACGTCCATAGATTTCCGGATGTGCCCGGAATTCCTGTGTGATAACCGCAAATTCCGTGGGCCAGATCAAATAAAACGGCCGTTGTTTTTGACCGTATCGATCATTGTCCTTAACGCGTGAAGCCAATGCTTCCTTGAAGCAAATGGGGTCTTTGGCCTCAACCGCATCCAAACGAATCCCGGGACAGGCATTCCTGAGCCACTGCTGCATGTCTCCGTATTCACCATAGCCTTCCGCAACTTCCGGGAATGTAATCACCTGCCGAGGCGCCATGTACACCGCGGCGGTTTTTGGTTTGTATGTTATGTTGGGACCAAAGCGCATCACGTACGAGCTGCTTGCTCGCACCCAAGTCCAATAGTCTTCGGACGGCAGTAACAAAATTTGATAATCCATTCGCCCCTCCCCAAAGTTTTACGAGAAACCCAATCCCTTGGACTTTAGTGACACATATCGGTTCTTTCCGATGATCAAATGATCTAACACTTCGATATCCAACAGCTCTCCGGATTCAACGAGCGCTTTCGTAACCCGCACATCTTCCGGACTTGGCGTAGGATCTCCGCTGGGATGATTGTGCGCCACAATGATTGCCGCGGCATTGGCGCGTATTGCCTCTCGGAAAATCTCCCCGATACGGATCATCGAGCTGTTCAAAGAACCCCGATAGACTTCCACCGTTCGCAGTACGCGATTGCGTGTGTCCAAGAGCAGCACACGTAAATGCTCCTGCTCCAGTGCGCCCATCTCGTACAGCAGCAACGCAGCGGCGTCCTCCGGCGACTGAATAACCGGTCGCTCTTCGGGCGACGCGATGGACAATCTTCGCCCCAGTTCGATCGCTGCTTTTATCTGTGCGGCCTTTGCCGGACCAATGCCTCGACGATCGCACAACGCCTCCAAAGGTGCTTGATGCAACCCAGTCAACCCTCCCATTTCCAGGAGCAATTTTTGTGCCATCTGGAGTACGTTCATCCCTTCGATTCCCGCACGTAATAAAATAGAGATCAACTCCGCGTTCGATAGCGAAGTCGGTCCAAGCATTAAAAGACGTTCCCTTGGTCGATCCGAGGATTCCATATCGGTGATACGGTAATATGCTTTGCTGTCCCCCATTCCCCCTCCACAATGTAGAAGATGCTTGCGTCACTATACTGTATAACGAACAACAGTGTCAAAACCCGGATCTCAATAAGGGATTAAAGCATTTCCGTTTACCGTTTTCGTTATTAAAATTCTTTTTCCTTCCCTGTGCTATAATCCGCAACCGAAGGAGCGCAACATGTTTGATGCGTTGAATTTTGGATCGCTTGGAAATGTCCTTACCACGCTCACCGCCTTCTTTGGCGCGTTTCTCGCCGCTTTATGGTTAAGCCTGGTGTTCTGGACCTATCGTGACGCGCGAACACGAACGCAGGATCGAATCGTTCATATCCTGGCGGCTCTCGTTGTACTCGTCCTCAATATTTTGGGGGTCGTCATATATTACGTACTTCGCCCGCGGCAAACACTGGACGAAGCATATCAGCAATCCCTCGAAGAAGAAGCACTTCTGTCCCAAATCGAAAGCCGCATGGCTTGCCCGGGCTGCGGCGCCAATACGCATATCGACTGGCAAGTTTGCCCGCTGTGTCACACGCGATTGCGTAAACCTTGCGTACGCTGCGGGAAACTAATGGAACTCCCCTGGCAGATCTGTCCTTACTGCAGCACACCTGCTTCCAGCAACCATGAGGATTCTTCTCCTTCATCAAACGCAACTCCAGTATTCGACTAGCTGATATCTCCAACAAACACCAAGAGAGCGACTTTTGGTCAGTCGCTCTCTTTTAATCCTCGATCTAGCGATTATATACTGGCTCGTTTTAGCGCTTGCCAACCAGCGTACATGCCTACTTCGTCCAACTCACTTTCGATTCGAATCAGTTGATTGTACTTCGCCACTCGATCCGAACGCGCTGGCGCACCGGTCTTGATCTGACCCATGTTCAGTGCTACAGCAAGATCAGCTATGGTTGTATCTTCGGTCTCACCGGAGCGATGTGAAGTCACGGCTGCCCAGCCTGCCCGATGACAGAGCTCTACAGCTTCAATGGTTTCCGTCAACGATCCAATTTGATTCAACTTCACGAGCAGAGCATTGCATGCTTTTTCTTCAATCCCCAAACGCACTCGTTCGGGATTGGTGACGAGTAGATCATCTCCCACGATTTGAATTTTGTCACCCAATTCTTTGGTCATCACGATCCAGCTTTCCCAGTCATCCTGTGCAAGACCATCCTCGATTGAGACAATCGGGTATTTTTCCGTCCATTCCTTCCAGAAAGCCACCATTTCTTCGCCGGTCAGTTCCTTGCCTTCACGGCGGAGATTATAGCGGCCGCTTTTTGCATCATAGAACTCAGAAGCAGCCGGGTCGAGTGCAATGGCCACTTGCTCTCCCGGTTTGTATCCGGCTTTTTCGATGGCTTCCAGGATCACCTCTACGGCTTCTGCGTTCGCTTTCAATGCAGGTGCGTACCCACCTTCGTCACCGACCAAAGCTGTATAGCCTCGTTCTTTCAGTACATCTCGCAGCTGGTGATATATCTCAGATCCCCAACGCAGGCCTTCTGCGAAAGTAGGTGCTCCGAAGGGCATGATCATGAATTCCTGCGCATCCGTAGATTGCCAACCGGTGTGTGCACCGCCATTCAGGATGTTGAGCATCGGAACGGGAAGAAGATGAGCGTGAACGCCGCCGATATAGCGATACAGCGGCAATCCCAACGAACTCGCAGCAGCTTTCGCCACAGCCAGGCTTACGCCCAGGATCGCATTCGCCCCCAGTTTTTCCTTGTTCGGTGTACCATCCAGGCTGATCATTTCCAGATCGATCAAACGCTGTTCCGTTGCATCCCAACCCAACAATGCTTCCGCAATCGTCGTATTGACATTCTCGACGGCTTTCGTGACGCCCTTCCCTCGAAAGCGTTTGTTATCCCCATCCCGCAACTCCAGCGCTTCGTGTACACCAGTCGAGGCGCCAGAAGGCACCAACGCTCTACCCCAACTACCATCCGCCAGAATTACATTCACTTCCACCGTCGGGTTGCCCCGCGAGTCAAGAACCTCGAGGGCGTGAATCGATTCAATCATAGTATTCATTGTACGAGTATCTCCTTTGATAGCTTTTCTTTCACTCGAACCATTATACCGACCTTTTCGCCAATCGCCGCAATAAATCCATAACTCACCAAGATTACTTGAGTACGTGATAGAATTCGCGCATGACATATCCCGCATGGAAATCCTTTGCCATTAACCCACCACACACACATCGCAAACCGGATATTCCGAGGCGTAGGTCAAAATGATCTCGGCCATTACTCGCGTTGCCATCGCCATGAGTGGCGGCGTCGATAGTTCGGTTGCAGCGGCGTTACTCGTTGATAACGGATATGAAGTTTTGGGCGTTATGATGCGGCTTTGGAGTACAAGCCCGGATCTCCCCAACCGTTGCTGCACGCCAAAAGACGTCGAGATCGCACGCGGCGTCGCATCCCTCCTCGATATTCCTTTCTATGAACTCGACGTGATGACCTTGTTCAAACAAAACGTTGTTGACGCCTTCACTGATGCGTATCTCCGCGGGATTACGCCCAATCCATGTTTGATCTGTAACCGCAGCATACGCTGGGGCTTTCTATTAGAAAAAGCACAAGAGATGGGCGCATCCCATCTTGCCACAGGCCATTATGCACGCGTTGATAAAAAAGACTCAGAATTTCGCCTGCTTCGAGGAGAAGACCTATCGAAGGACCAGAGTTACGTACTCAGCACGCTTCAACAGTCCGATCTCGCCCATTCTATTTTCCCCCTTGGTGAACTCAGCAAAGAAGAAGTACGTCAACTCGCTCGGCGATTCAACTTTCCTGTGGCAGAAAAACCGGACAGCCAGGATTTGTGCTTCGTCCCTGACGGAGATTACCGTTCCTTCCTGCGCCAACAAGCGCCACGTCTTCCACCGCCTGGCCCAATCATCGACTTACGGGGAACGCAGATCGGCACGCATGCCGGTCTTTCAAATTACACTATCGGACAGCGTCGCGGGATTGGCATTTCTGCCCCCGAGGCGCTTTATGTTGTCGATAAGCAAATTGAATCGAACACACTTGTCGTTGGCAAACGCAGCGCGCTTGGCCGAAAGGTATTCACCACAGAACCGATCGATTGGATTGCCGGTTATCCGCCCGATCCATCGATGCCTCTCGTTGTGAGGGTTCGTTACAAGGCGGTCGAAGTTCCTGCAGCGATCGATATCAAAGAAGACAGGTCTGTCGAAGTCTACTTATCGAATGCCGTTGCGGATATTACACCCGGTCAATCTGCGGTATTCTATTCAGGTGAGATTTGTTTGGGTGGAGGCATCATTCGCATATGAGCATTCCTTCCTTCTTTTTCGGATTGGTTATCGCCACAATCTGCGGCCTGTTGTTTCATTTACTGCGTGGAGGTCGCCTGTCGAGAATGCTGCTGTACATCGCAACAGCCTGGGTTTCTTTCTTTGCCGGACAATTGGTAAGCGAATGGATCTCCTGGCGTGTCTTGCGTTTCGGCTCGCTCAACCTCCTTCCCGATTTAATCGCCACGCTCATCGGCCTGATGACGGCGCATGTTCTGGCTGGCCCGGAAAGTAAATCCGACACATCGCCTCGCAAGAGGATACGCAGGCGTAAATAATCCTTATGCTATAATGTTCGCAATCATCCAGAAAGCAAGGTTATTCGCGTGGATTTCGAAGAAAACCGAAACCAACCCAACGAAGAAGACGGAAGTTCTCCATGGTTGGTAATTCTCATTATATCTATCGTTTTGATTGTCATTGCCGGCTTGGTAGTTGCTGTGATTGTATTACTCAATCATCCAGAACAGACGGAGGCACTGCGAGACATTGTCATTATCTTCGTCGCTGTCGAATCATTAATCATCGGGCTCGCCCTGATCTTATTAATCGTCCAAATCTCCCGTCTTACTGCCATCATCCAAAATGAAGTAAAACCTTTGATTGATTCTGGAAACGAAACCATCAATACGTTACGGGGAACATCTCAATTCCTTAGTGATAAAATGGTTCGACCGGTTATTAAAATGAACAGTACATTCGCTGCCATTCGACGAGCAGTCGATTTGATCAAGTCCGGACGCTCAAAACCACACTGAAGTTCTTACGTAGAGGAGTGATAACCATGTCTGATCGTGATAGTGATTTCGGTACCTTTGTCTCTGGATTTATCATTGGTGGTGTTGTTGGCGCTGCTGTCGCTTTATTGCTCGCCCCACAATCTGGAGAAGAAACTCGAACCATGATTCGCGAGAAGAGTATCGAACTGCGCGAGCAAGTAGAACAAACTGCTTCCGAAACACGGTCGCGTGCAGAGTTACTCGCCCGTGAGGCACGTGAAAGAGCCGAAGATCTCCAAAAACGCGGCCAGGTGATCCTCGAAGAACAAAAAACCCGCATCGAGGAAGCCGTTGAGAAAGGCAAACAGGCAACACGCCGCAAGAAGAAAACAACCGAGCCTAAAAAGACTGAAAAGAAATCTGACTCAAAATCCAATTCATAGTCTTCCATTTCACACGAGTCAGACATGCATATCTCGAAATATTAATAATAAAAACAGGGCGGCTTATTACGCGCCCTGTTTTCTCATCCTATAGTGGTGTTGTGTTATTCAACCATGCGATCAATCGCCAATAAAAACTGCCGCAAATCGTGCCATTTCAACTTCATTGAACAGTTCAGTTGTTTCTTCTTATACACGGCTTAACCCACCATCCAATTCAGACATCGCCAGAGCCAACGAATCCGCGACATCACCGGCGATTACTCCGGCCAAAGAGCCTACCATTTCCGCTGCAATTTCCCCGGCTCTGCCGTGCAAATACGCGCCCAACACTGCAGCCTCATATGGACCCACACCTTGTGCACGCAGGCCTGTAATAACACCAGCCAAGACATCACCGGTTCCGGCCCGTGCAAGCGCTGGCGTAGCGAACGGTAAAACGGCACATTTACCATCAGGTGCCGCAATTACGGTAAATGCTCCCTTAAGCACTACGATGTGTCCCCACTCATTTGCGGCTTGCTGCGCGTTTTTTACCCGATCGTTTTGAATATCATCCTTGTCAATACCTGTCATCTCAGACATCTCACCTGGATGAGGCGTCAATATGGTCAACGGTGGAAGGAAGGATGGCCAATTGGAAATATTGGTTAATAACCTTAAACCATCCGCATCGATGACGCATGGAATTCCCACCTTTGGCTTCTTAGCTTTCTCCCCATCCGTAGGCACCAAACCCATTTTCCCACGCGTACTCAAACGCTCGCCGCCCAATAATTGCTGCAGAAAACTCGCGGTGGGTGGTTCTTGCCCAAAACCTGGACCTATAAGCATCGCCTGTGAATTTTCCATTTCTTTAATCAACACGTCTGTCGCATTTTCAGCGATGACGCCCAACTCATCCGGCAGCACGATCCAAGTTGCTTCTGGCACTTGTGGCGCCAACATTACCTGAACCGGTGCAGGCACAGCAAGCGTAACCAATCCGGCACCGACGCGGTAAGCCCCTAAAGCAGCAAGCGCTGCCGCACCGGGGTAATTTACCGATCCGGCGACAATCAATGCCCGTCCGAATGTTCCCTTGTGTGCATTTTTCGGTCGTGCAGGGACCCAGGCTCTTACCGTATCTGCTGTTGCAAGTTCAAGCTCCACGCTGGTTATCTCCTTTAAATCTTCTTTGATCCCAATGTCGCCAATAAATAATTTCCCGACTTTGTCTGCGCCCGGAAAAATGAATAGGCCCGGTTTCGCTGCGGCCAACGTAACGGTCAGGTCACACAGTAGTGCTTCATCTGCCACTTCACCGTGATCGCAATCCAGCCCTGAAGGACAATCCACGCCCACGATTATGGGTATTCTATCTCTGGCCTGCAACGCCTGATTGGCTTCACCCAGTATACTTTTCGCATTTCCGCGTAACGGAAGTTTGAACCCGGTTCCGAGAACTGCATCGATGACAAAATCCGCCTCACCTATCCATTCCCGCAGTTTTTTTCGTTTTGGGTCCTCTGCTGCGACGACAATCTCACATCCATCTTCCGTCAGCCGCTTCAGGTTTGTATCTCCTGCCGCGCGTTGTTTCGACAAATAAGCACGAATTGTTGCTCCAGCATTATTTAAATAATGCCCCACAACCAACCCGTCACCACCATTGTTTCCGGAACCGACCAGAATTACAACGCTTTTTCCCTCCATCCTGGTCCAATGCACAAGGATTGTATGCGCAATGGAACAACCAGCATTTTCCATCATTTGCGCGTAACTCAATCCCGAAGCGTCCGCGGCTTTCTCTATTACTTGCATTTGTTCGACAGTTACGATTTTGGTCAAAACGGTTCTCACTTTCTTGTGCAGCATCAAACATCTTCGATAAGTTCAGCGATGTTCAATTCTTCCAATTTTTTCGGACCAGGAATGCCGGTTTCGACATCCCAGCCGCGCGCCTGGTAGTAAGTTTCCAACATGTCTTCGATCGGTATACGATACCCTGCCGCGCCACCTTCTTTTAGCGGCTCTAGTAATGCTTTGGGTAACCGATCGTCCGCTCTTTTCATTCCCATGCGAATATTTGCAATCCGTTTAATATTCCAGCCACGCTCTCCTACACGCATCAATTCATCCAGATCGTAATGGAAACCAGTCACAGCATTAACCAATTCAAGAATCGTTTTCGGAGGCACATTTGCAAAATTGCACATGATGAGTGAGTTAAAGATGGTACGCCAGTCTTGATGCCTGGCTACATTTCTAACCTTCTCTACACCCGCATGTCTTTCAAAGAATTCCACTCCGATCTCTTCTACGCTTTGTCCTATTTCTACCATGAAGTAATCGCTTTGATTATGACAAGCCCCGCGAGGCGATGTCGCGTATACCACGCCCATACCAGACAATGCGCGCGGGTCATGATAGGGAATTTCCAACCCTTTAACATGCACGGCCATGTCGCTGGCGTCGAATCGATCAGCCACTTTCACTGCCCCCTCAGACAGAATCGCGCCGAATCCTTCTCTTCTTGCAATTCCATGGACCAGTTTCTCGACAACTTCGTAGTTCCCCCAAGTCAATACATCCCCATCCGTGTCTTCTTTTGTAAGAATACCCTTCTCAAAAAGCAAGAAAGCAAGCCCAATGGTATTCGAAACAGAAATCGTATCCATTCCGTATCGATCACACAGATCTCCCAGCAGCGTAACCGAAGATAAATCATCGATCCCGAGATTCGGCCCAAAACCGACGATTGTCTCGTATTCTGGCCCTTTTCGATCTTTGCCATCTTTAAGCCGCACTACCCGTCCACATGCAATGACGCAACCATGACAGGCGCTCACGGAAGTAAGTATCGTCTCGGCCATCGCTGCACCAGTCATACGATCAATTCCTTCAGCAATCCCCTTCGAGAAATACTTCTTGGGCATGTCCCCCAAATAATCCAGGTAGTCCCCGGCGCTTGACGACCCGTACTGGCGCAGTGCATCGGACAGGCTGTCTGTGCGTAGATCTTTATTCGATTCCGTGCGAATCTTTGTAAACCGATCCGGATGCACGATCAAAGGTTCCTGGCTGCCTCTCACCGCGATTGCTTTTAATCGCTTGGCACCCATTACCGCACCCATCCCGGTTCTTCCGGCTGCTCTTCCGCGATCGCAGATTATCGAAGCAAAGTTAAGTTGATTCTCTCCAGCAAGCCCGATACTGGCTACACGAATTAATCTGTCCGCATGCGCCTCACGTATTGCAGCCTGCGTTTCATAGGGGTCACACTTTCCCCAGTATGATTCCGCATCACGAATTTCTATTTTTCCTTCCCGCACCCAGATATACACCGGACGGGAAGCTTGCCCGGTAATCCAAATGCCGTCGTATCCCGTTTTACGCATCTCGGGTCCGAAAAAACCCCCAACGTGGGATTCGCCCCATATCCCCGTCGCAGGCGATTTCCCGCAGATAACAAAGCGCCCAACAGCAGGGCCTTTCGTTCCCGTCAGAGGGCCTGTGAGGAATAGGAGCGGTGCATTCGCTGAAAGCGGATCAAGGTCTTCATCCAAATACGGCAGCAAGAGATGGGCAGCGAGGCTCGCACCGCCCAATGTCTCCCGCAGCATCATCGCATCGACCTGAATCACATGGGAATCCCCCGTTCCGATGTCGATGTGCAAAATTCGAAAAACGAATTCAGCCATGTTGAATGTCCAAATCTGCTTCTACTTAGCGGTTTTCTTTTACTTCGATCCTGCTCATGGCGTATTCGGCCAATGCCGTGATGGTTAGACTGGGGTTGACGCCAGGATTTGCAGGGATGATCGATCCGTCTACGACATACAATCCTGGATAGTTAAACGCCTCACAATCGATATTGATCACGCCTTCGCCCTCATCCTTTCCGAAAACGCATCCTCCCAACATGTGTGCCGTCATAGGGACGTTGATCAAACCTTGCGTTATTGCACCGCTTGGATGTCCACCAATTTTGTTGGCCAAAGAACGTGCAACTTTCTCTCCCAGATCGATTTTTACCGGCACGGTCTTTTCCGGATCCTGATCCCCCACGAGGCCTTTCCTAAAGAACGCGAAGGGATTTCTCCCCAACCGCAGGCTTAGTACATTATCCTTCGTTTGCATGACCATGATCGCAATCCCGCGTCTTGTCAAACCCGGCACTATTCGCACGTTAAGGAAATCGATCGGATGACGGCATATCTCGATCAGATTCCGCCACACACGCACCACAATTGATTTGCTTGGCTCAATTAACGGAGTTGCTAATACGCGAAACAGCATCGACGATCGCTCCTCCAGACGAACCGGTTCGATTTGCGTTTCTTCGTCTGCTTTGAAAATCGAGGTGATCGAAAGTCCTTCTGAATGGTCCTCCGCTGTTTTCCGACGAAAAGCGCCGAAAAAAGTCTCGCTGTTCGTACGAACCATGTTTCCGAGTCGAGAAGACAAAAGGGGAAGTGTCTTGGTTTCATCACGGCATCGCAACAACAGTTCGACCGTCCCTAATGTGCCTGCAGAAACGACAACGTTCCTCGTTAGAACACTTTTATTCTTTCCACCAATGAAACTCGTTGAAGGTCGATACTTCACGATATATCGTGCATCCGCGAATGATTCGCCGTTTGTTGGTTCGATGCCTACGACTTTTGCTTCCTCCCTGATTTCAACACCCAACCGTTCTGCGAAGTACAAGTAGTTCTTCGGCAAGGTATTTTTGGCATCATAACGACAACCGACGATACAAGCGCCACAATGAATGCATCCGATTCTCGGCGGACCTTCACCACCAAAATATGGATCCGGGCTTTCCTCCCCAGGTTTCCCGAAATAAATCCCCACATCTGTCGTCCGAAAACTATCTTCACGTCCTAGCTCAACCGCAATTTGTCGCAAGGCTTCATCTGCAGGCCAAATCTCGGGATTTCTTTCCACACCCAACATCTTCCGCGCGTTAGCATAGTGAGGTTTTAATTTATTCGCCCAATCACCCAAATGCCGCCATGATTCTGCGGTAAAAAAGCTCTGATCCGGCTCCATGAGAACTGCTGCATAAACCAGGCTGCCTCCGCCTACACCGCTGGAGTGATATAGAAAATATCCCTTGGAGAGATTAAGTTGAAGTATTCCGTAGCAACGTATGGCAGGCATCCAAAGATAGCGTCGAATATCCCAATTTGTCTTTGGAAGCTCGTGATCCTCGTAACGCTTCCCTCGCTCCAGTATAAGTACGCGATAACCTTTCTCGGCTAATCGCAAAGCGGATACGCTGCCCCCGAATCCAGAACCCACTATCACAAAATCATAGACGTATTGATTCTCACGATGCGGTTTGGACTTATCCATGAGGACCTCTCGTTCTGGCATGAAGTTTTTGTTTCATGAATACATCGATTGGTTAGACTTGCCCTTCGATTGCGATTTCCACATTGCGACAGCAACGCACAAAATCCAATACGGTGGGCACATTGCGCAGCATATACCCGAGATTGCCTTTCACTCGCATTCTGCGGGTCAACATTGCCTGCATCGGATCCAAATCACCCTGGATAATACTCATAATGTTCTTCATGGATGTTCTCAGTACAAAGGAAGCATTCGGAATTTCTTCGCGCGCAGGGTCAACAACACAAACCTCGCGACAACTCCCATGCCATAGATCGAGGTAAAATGCGATTGGTATTCTTGGATCGTCCTCTTTTGGATTCGGTTCGATAACAATGACAATTTCCCCTTCCCAATTTTTTGCCACTTCTGCATAACGGGAATCCGAATTGAGTTCATCTTTAAGCGCCAACAGCCATTCTTCGCTCGGGAATGGATAAGCCATATTGCTTTCCTCGTAAATCGATTTTGGCGATTATGATCCAATCCTCGTAAAGAGTCAAAGATTTACATTGACATCCTTACTTGGACTCGATTAGACTATCATCTTGCACGCAAGGTAATTTCAACCGAACCTGATGGAAAGAGGCTTCACTTCACAATGGAATCGAATCAAGATTATTATCTCACGCAAGAAGGTGCGGCGAAGTTGCAAACCGAGCTTGAAGTATTGAGCGGGCCCAAGAGAAATGATTTGGCAAAACGACTACGGTTTGCAATTCAACAAGGTGATTTATCCGAGAATGCGGATTACATCGCCGCCAAAGAAGAGCAAGCCTTTCTGGAGGGACGCATCCAGGAACTCGAGGTTATTCTTCGAGATGCAATCATCATCGAGCAAACAGTATCCAATGAAAAAGTTGAAATCGGAAGTACGGTTCGAGTTGTCGAAGAAGGCAGGGAACCAGAAACCTACCAAATTGTTGGCGTCAAGGAAGCCTATCCGCGCCAGCAAAAGATTTCTTACGCATCGCCCATCGGTGAGGCGCTTATTGGTAAAGGTGTTGGTGAAACCGCGACCGCCGAAACACCAGGTGGTAAGATCAAAATTAAAATCATATCGATTCAGTAATTAAAAAAGAGCGAGGATTCTCGCTCTCTTTCTTTCCGATATTGAAAATCAACTTCGAAAATAAAATACACTCACAGCACAGTCGGCAACGCCTTCAATTCGATGGTAAGTCGATCAAAATAACTTTCTGCTGGTAACGCCGAATCCCCATAATTGAGATCAACGATGCGAGCTTCAACAGTCAAGGATGCCGTCTGCAATGTGACCACATCGCCGCCTCTCGCCTCTATGGGGTCCCCTTTCGCAGCAAGCTTCGCACGGGTTTCTCCATCTTCGAATGTGTAGCGACTCATAATGACCTTGGTTACCGTTTGAATGTCGTTCTTGTCAAAAAGCCAGATCTCAAACGCATTTACCTTCTTTGGTTCTCCAACGCCGATAACATCGCCGATGCCTACTCCACACTCGCCGAGGAAATCCCCGGAAGCGCTTTCGATGCTGAAGGAGTCATCATACAGATCATCCCCCAATGCATACGTCGTTCTGAATGTAGCCAGCGGCTGATCGTCTTGCAGGGGAACTTCTTGATCGTACATCTGCGCCGGCGCCAATTCTTCCTCGTATTCGTAATACTCTTCCTGTCCTCCGGCATCCACTCTTCGCCTTAACACCAGTGCGACGATGAGAAGCAGACCGAGCAGCAAAGTTGCTCCACAGACGGGCAGTAATAATCTAGATAGAGAAAACCCTTCTTCGTGACCTGATTCTGATGCAGTCGCGCTGGTATCTTCCGCCTCCAGATAGGTCTCGACGATCTCTTTAAACCTTTGAATATTACTCGGGCTCACCATTCCGGGATCCCCGCCCACTTCTGCCAGAATTTTGTCTTTATCCGATCCGATAGAATCATACCGTTGGATCGCGAGGTCCACATCTTCGTTCAATGCAAACGAGTCAATCGTCATCCTCAGATATTCCACACGAAGATCACGACGCAATTGGTTCACTTCCCCGTCCACCCATTCGACAGGACTAATAACCCATGCATAAAACACACCCAGCACAATACCCACGACCAAGGTTAAGAGTGCGATCATGACATTCCGATTTAGCTTGTTCATAATTTCATTCATTGCGTCTCTTCCCTCTGTTTGAACTTAGACGCTCCTTGGATTGCTTCAAATCTCGAGCATTCTAGCCCTATCTTTAGAACTAAGCAATCGACACGTTGCAGGATTTATACCGGATCGCTTTCTTCGTTCTGCAAAATAGACTGAGCGAATTGCTCATCACATTCTGTACAGCGCGCTTTCTGACGATTCTCGACAATCAACAATCCCCCACAACTGGGGCATGGAGAAGCGAGCGGCCGTTTCCATGATGTAAATTCGCATTCAGGATAATTCTCACATCCATAAAACGGTCTGCCTTTTCGTGTTCGGCGAGCAACTAGGTCGCCTCCACATTTTGGGCATTTCACACCAATTTTCTCAAGCCATGGTTCTGTATGTCGACATTCGGGAAAATTGGAACAACCGATGAATTTTCCATATCGACCATGCCGCAGCACAAGCGGGCTGCCGCATTCTGGGCATTCACGCCCAATTTCTTCTGGTTCGGCCTTCATCTCTGGCATCGCGTCTTCTGCAATTTTAAGTTGTTCTGCAAACGGCTCGTAAAAATCACGGATGACTGCAACCCAATCGCGCTTTCCCCCTGCGATTTCATCCAATTGCTCTTCCATGCGTGCCGTAAAACCGGGATCAACGATGTTCGGGAAGTGGGCAACGATCAGGTCGTTCACAATTTCGCCAATTTCCGTGGTAATCAAGCGCCTATTCTGGCGTTCGATATATCCTCGCTGACGCAGTGTTGAAATAATGGGCGCGTATGTGGATGGCCTGCCGATCCCATTTTCTTCCAACGCGCGCACCAGGGATGCATCCGAGAACCGCGGCGGTGGCTGCGTGAAATGCTGATCAGTATTGATATCCCTGAGGAGAACAAAATCTCCCTTTTGAAGATCCGGAAGCTGAGTAAGCTGGGCTTTTAATTCTTGATCTAATCCGCCTTTAACATTGGCTCTTTCTTCCTCGCCATTTCGATCGGCTTTATACACACTCAGGAAACCATCAAAACGAAGGCTGGAAGCCGTAACCCGGAATAAATACTCGTCGTTCACAGACTGACCCGTGACTTCAATTGTCAAAGTGTCATAAATCGCGGGCTTCATTTGAGAAGCCACAAATCTCTGCCAAATTAAGTTGTATAACTTATATTGATTCGCTGATAAATAGGGCTTTAATGATTTTGGTGTACGCATCACCGAGGTCGGTCGAATGGCTTCGTGCGCCTCCTGCGCCAAACGGCCACGAGTTCGATAGATAGGAGGCTGTTCAGGTAAATACGTCTCCCCATATTGATCGGTGATGAGTTTTCGCGCTTCCATCTGCGCTTGTTTTGACACCTGCGTAGAATCGGTACGCATATACGTTATAAGACCCACGCGTTCACCTTCGCCGAAATCAATGCCTTCATACAATTGCTGCGCGATGACCATCGTGCGGCGTGCGGTGTAGCTGAACCGCTGTGAAGCTGTTTGCTGCATTGTTGAAGTCGTAAATGGTGCGGATGGCTTGCGTGTACGTTGCCCTCGGCGTACACCCGAAATCTGGTAGTCTGCACTTCGCAGGTCAGATACGAGCGATTCTACTTCCTCGTTTGATTTTAATTCTGGCTTTTCCCCATTATGTTTAACGAGCCGGGCCATAAAGGCTGGCGGTTTTTCTTCGTTTAAGAATTCCGCATCAATCGTCCAATATTCCTGGGGAACGAAATCTGCAATTTCGCGTTCTCTTTCAACGATTAGCCGCAATGCAACCGACTGCACGCGGCCTGCAGAAAGTCTTCCACGGACTTTTTCCCACAGCAAAGGACTTAGATTGTAGCCTACCAACCGATCTAGAATACGACGGGCCTGCTGCGCGTCGACCAAATCCATGGCGATATCTCTAGGTTCCTCAAAAGCATGTTGGATGGCGGGTTTCGTGATTTCATTGAAGACCACACGTTTGGCGATATCCCGGTCGATCTCTGCGGCTTCCAACAAGTGCCAGGCAATGGCTTCCCCTTCACGATCGTGATCCGTCGCCAGATAAACCTGTGTTGTCTCTGCGGCTGCTGATTTGAGTTCCTTTACGATTTCCCGTTTCTCATTGGGTACACGGTATTTCGGCTGAAAATCGTTTTCGACATCAACGGATATTTGCGATCGCAGCAAATCCCGTACGTGTCCGATTGATGCCATAACCTTGAATTCTTTATCGAGGAAACGAGAAATTGTACGCGCCTTTGCCGGGGATTCGACGATCACCAGCTTTCCGCTGCGTTTCTTGCGTCGCTTCTTTCGACGCATCTTTGTTTCCGACACTTCCGGCGGCGTTAAGCCTTCATGTGCCGCAGTCTTCCCCATCCGATAGAGACCTGTACCGCAAACACCGCAGACGCCTCTCGTCGCCGGCGTTCCCGTTGCCGTGAACGTCGGTTCCGCCTGAGTAATTTCTCGTTTCTGTTTGCACTTTACACAATAAGCTTCCACACACACACTCCTATAAGTAATTCTCCAACCCCTTCTCTTGCAGCAAACGCACGACTTCTCGTACGCCTTCCGCCTTTTCTTTGGGGCATACCAATAATACGTCTTCCATATCCACCACAATCAAATCATTCGTTCCCAGCGCAACAATCATTCGATTTGTGGCTGCATTTTCATCCTGATACAGCAAGGTGTTCTCCGCATCGACAATCAAACTGTTCTTTGCCTGGATCATATTGCCATGTTGATCGATCTCTTTGACCTCGAACATACGCGCCCAACCGCCAACATCACACCATCCCAGATCGTCAGCAGGTATGACGCTCACGTTCCTGGCACCTTCCATGATGCCAAAATCAACCGTCTGGCTTTCTAATCTACACCATACGCTTTCGATGGTTTCGGCTTCTGCATCCGTGCCCAATGCACGATCGATTTCCTGCAGCCCTTGAAATAATTTAGGCATTTGTCTTTCAATTTCTTTCAGTATGCTTTCGGCCTTCCACACAAACATACCTGAATTCCAGGCATACTCCCCACTGGCGATATATTCTTGCGCCAGTTCAAAATCGGGCTTTTCTTTGAAGGATTGAACACAGTAGGCCTTATAGCCTTTGAATACGCCACGTTGTTCACCTCGATGAATATAACCGTATCCGGTATCCGGATAACGAGGTGTAATACCCAATGTCACCAGATCTCCCTCCAGCGCCAATTCCCTTGCTGCTTGCAGGAGTTCCTGGAACTTATACTCATCCGCAATATAGTGGTCCGCCGTAAGGATGGCGATCACGCAATCGGGATTTTGTCTCTGGAGTTTAATAGCTGCCAGCCCAACAACGGATGCCGTCCCTCTTGGGCTGGGTTCTAGAATGAAATGATCGACTGGCAGCGATTCCACCTGTCTTGCCAATACTTTCGCCTGATCATCAACCGTAACTACAAAAATCCGATCGTGATCCATCACAGGCCCCAACCGTTTTACCGAGACTTCAAAGAGAGTCTGTTCTCCAAAAATCCGCAGCATCTGCTTTGGCCGACTACGCCTAGACAACGGCCAAAGTCGCGTTCCCCCTCCACCTGCCATGATCACTGCAAAATAATCGTCTTCCATTTGCCGTTCTTCCTATTGGTATATGGTTCGCGATTCTCTTATTTTGATGTACTGCATACCACTCAACTTCTTCACACGCCCCTTCAGTTCAAGCATCGCCAGGGCAGCCGAAATTTGTGAAATCGGCAATGCACAAGACTCTTTCAAATCGTCCACGTGAACCGGTTCTATGCCCAAGATCTCCAGGATCAATCGCTCGGTTTTATCCTCCGGCAAGGCCTGAGATACTACCTCCTGCCGAACTGTGACCTCCAAGTTCAACGCTTCGAGCACATCCTGCGCATTAATCAACGGCCTTGCGCCTGATTGTATCAAGCGATTGACTCCCTCGCTTGTTGTTCTATGAATATCTCCTGGTACCGCAAAGACCTCACGCCCTTGCTCAGCGGCGAAATCCGCAGTGATCAAAGCCCCGCTTCCTTCACCTGCCTCGACGACGATAACCGCCATCGAAAGTCCGCTGATAATCCGATTGCGAGGTGGAAAATTCTTCGCCTCCGGCCTGGTTCCTAACGGATAATCACTTATGATAACTCCGTTCTCCGCGATTCTCTCAGCCAATTTTCGATGCTCGGGCGGATAGATCCGATCCAACCCGGATCCTAGGACAGCTATCGTTCGTCCACCCGCATCCAATGCTGCTTCATGCGCGATCCGATCAATGCCGCGTGCCATGCCCGAAACAATCGTAACACCACTTACCGCGAGTGTTCTTCCGAGATCACGAGTAACCGTTTCGCCATATGTCGACATCCTGCGTGTCCCTACTACCGCTGCCGCCCATCGATCCTGCGGCAGGAATTCACCCAATGTATACAGCACGGGCGGTGGCGCTGCGATCTCGCGCAATCTTTGCGGGTATTCGTCGCAATCCCATGTTAGGACTCGATATCCGCTTGTTTTAATCTGGTCCCATAGTATTCCCAGATCGGTCCGATTCCGCATTTCGATCAATGCGTCTATTGTTTTCGGTCCTAATCCGGCAGACTTCAACTCTTTTCGATCCGCCTTCCAGGCAAGCTCTACGTCTCCAAAAGCATCCAGTAAATACTTCATACGCTGTGGCCCGATACCATAAACAAGATTGAAACCTACCCAATATTGTTTTTTCTCCCCCATCTCAGCCTCCAAAAGCCGTCCGAGCTTATCACAGCGATTCTGTCAGTGTCAAGTTGGTTCGTTTTCAATAGCCACTCTTCCGATATGCTCCGATCATTGCAGCCGCATTTCCAAGAAAAAACGCCTGATAAAAATCAGGCGTTTGTGCGGGGATGACGGGATTCGAACCCGCGATCTCTGCCTTGACAGGGCAGCGTGTTAAGCCGCTACACTACACCCCCGGTCGCTGAGCAGTGTACCACAGCCGCAGAATTGACGTCAAGATTCACCGCTTACGCGGAAATCACCAGATATCATTTCGGCGGAGGTATCAGTGTCCTTGTCGGCGTGGGTGTGATTGTGAGCGTAAAGGTCGGCGTCGGTGTGGGCGGAATGTAACAGACACCAGGTTCTGTTCCACTCGGTGTGAAGCCTACCGCCCATCGGCATGTGTTATCCATCATCGCCGCCTGCTTGATCGGATAAAGTGAACTGGTGATCTCCGGTGAACCAGCTTCTTCCGGTGTGAAATGATCGTTGTAATCCAACCATCCGGGTTGGATGACCATTTCTTCCGACCAAACTCCCCACATGAATTCACCGATCGAACCGATCAATGTGTGCTTGAATGCCAACTGCACTTGATCTGGCTGCGTCGGCGACCTGCGTATCCATGCTGCATCCGGGTCATTGCCAATGCCCTGCGCGAACAGCTGCGTTTCATATCCATCCCATACCGGCGAAGGGCTATCGGCGTGTAACGGTGTTGTACCACCAACATCGTTATTGCTATCTTTCCAGGCATACACGCCATCCGTGGTCCACTCACTCGACGCCGGTACGACTCCAGAAATGTACCAATCTCCGCGGCCGTCGATATCTGAGTCAATCTCCACAGCGTACACGGCTTGCGAGTCTGCAGGTGGCTCGCCTTCGAGGAAAATGGTCACGTACACCCAGTTCCCGCTCATACTCAGTTCGCCGCGGACGATATCAAGATGCTCTAAATAATCCATCACTTCGGAAGTGTACGGTCGCTCAATGAGATTGATATCGAAGTTATCTGCGATCGCCCTGCGTTCTGCAGCAAAATCTCGTGTGGAACGATCCGTCATGTAACTGGTTAAGCTGCCCGGATTTTCTGGGCGGACCATGTGTTCTACTGTTGGCGTTGGGGTCACATCAACATCAGGTTCATCCACTGCTTCAATTTCTTCTGGAGCTTCGCTCGATTCGCCTTCATCTTCAGCCATGGCCTGAAGTGTCCCTTCAACGATAATATCCAAAGCCTGCATGGTTTGCGATGCTGCGACATTAATATCGCTTTCCTGGGATGTTGCTTTCGGGCCACAAGCAGCAATAACCAAAATCAACATCATCAGAAGCAGAGCAACAATATCTCTATGTATCCTCATCATGATTTCCTCCATGGAATTATCCATCGCGTCCTGTTTTCTATAAACTATAACGTTACCCCTCTCTTTTTTGTGACGATGTTGTCCAATTGATATAAGTATAACCTTAGGAAGGGATATTATTGCAATTCACTTTATTGATGCGTAAGTGCTCATGACGTATAATCGCTAACCAAGTGGAGTTATGATGTCGAAGAAACCGATAAATAAACCGTCAACAAAATGGACAGGCGCAGAAATTCGTCAATCCTTCCTGGATTTTTTTAAGCAATACGGGCATACCATTGTCCCGTCGGCATCGCTCGTGCCTGGAGGGGATCAAACCCTGCTCTTCACCAATGCCGGGATGGTGCAGTTTAAAGATGTTTTCCTGGGCAGTGGGTCGCGGCCGTATGTCCGTGCAGCCGACTGCCAAAAATGCATGCGTGTTGCTGGCAAGCACAACGATTTGGAGGACGTCGGTCGAGATGACACGCATCACACGTTCTTCGAAATGCTCGGGAATTGGTCATTCGGGGATTATTACAAACATGAATCCATCACCTGGGCGTGGACATTGCTGACGGATGTGTGGGGATTGCCGAAAGACCGGCTCTATGCCACATGTTTCGAAGACGAATTGAACGAGATTCCTCGCGATGATGAAGCGGCAGAGATCTGGCGCCAGCAATCGGGTTTCGATCCCGATCACTTGCTCTTTTTCGGCAGGGAAGAGAATTTTTGGGAAATGGCAGACACCGGTCCATGTGGTCCGGATAGTGAAATCCACTTCGATCGCGGTCCCGAATATTGCAACATGCAGGATGTGAAAGGTCACAAGTGTGCCGTTAACGGCGAATGCCAACGATATCTCGAGTTGTGGAATCTGGTATTCATTCAATACAACCGAATCAGCCCCCACAAACTCAAGCCCTTACCTGCGAAACATGTCGATACGGGCATGGGCTTCGAACGCATCGTTTCCGTGATGCAAGACGTCGATTCCAATTACAAAACTGATTTATTCACACCCCTATTGGATACCGTACAGCAACTGACTGGGGACGATGAACCAGCGCGCAATCAAAATCTTACGCCCTACCGCGTGATTGCAGATCATGGTCGCGCAGCATCCTTCCTGATTGCTGATGGCGTCGTGCCGGGAAACGTTGGCCGCAATTACGTCTGCCGCATGATCATCCGCCGCGCAAGTCGATTCGGCGCCATGATCGGTCTCGATGAGCCGTTTCTCTCGGAAGTTGCAAAATCGGTGATCGCAAATTACGGTGACTTCTATCCGGAGCTCAAACGAAACCAGGCAGCCATATTTCAAACACTCAGCGAAGAAGAACGACGCTTTCACCGCACGATTGATATCGGCGTTGCCCATTTCATGACGTTGCTGGAGCAAACACAATCCTCAGGCTCGAAGACCATTTCCGGGCAATCTGCTTTTGACCTCTACGCGACATACGGCCTGCCTTACGAAATTACTCGCGATCTCGCCGAGGAACATCAAATTTCAACAGACGAAACGGGTTTTTACGAGGCGATGGAGCAGCACCGACTGGCGTCCGGAAATGACGACGACAAAGCGCATGCGGATGAAAACATCGATCTCTATCGGCATATTCTCGAAGACCTGCAAACCTCAAAATCATTGGGGCCGGATGGTGTGGATTACGATCCATATCAATTGAGCCAATCACAAGGAAAAATCCTGGCGCTTATTCGGAATGGCGAACCCGTCCAATCCGCCAATCAAGGCGAGCAAATTGAGGTTGTCCTGCCACAAACCTCCTTCTATGTTGAATCCGGTGGGCAGGTAACCGACAAGGGAAAGATTTCCGCTGCCGATCATTCCGCCTGGGAGATCGAAATTGATCGCACTCGTGAACCCGTAAAAGGGTTGATCCTACACGAAGGCAAGGTACTCAAGGGCACCCCACAGACGAACGATCAAGCGCAGGCAATGATTGATGCAAATCGGCGTTTGGACATCATGCGCAACCACACCGCCACGCACCTGCTTCACGCCGCGCTGCGAGAGGCGCTTGGAGAGCATGCGCGCCAGGCCGGCTCTCTAGTTTCCCCAGACCGTTTGCGATTCGATTTCACCCATCCCGAGGCGATGACACCTGAGGAAATTCGATTGGTTCAAGACCACGTGTCCAACGCCATTTTAGCGAACCATAAACTGACCGTGAATCACAAATCACGCGAGGAGGCGATCGAGGAAGGCGCAATGGCGCTTTTTGGCGAAACCTATGGCGAAATCGTGCGTACGGTCAGCATCGGCGAAGACGAAAGACACTCATACGAATTGTGCGGCGGAACACACGTCGATGAAACCGGCATTATCGGCCCCTTCTTGATCTTAAGCGAAGGCAGCGTTGCTGCAGGAATTCGCCGCATCGAAGCTGTCACCGGGCGCAGAGCGCAAGCCATTATCGATAAGCGCCTTCAAATTCTGGAAGATATTGCAGCGACGCTGGATTCTCCCGTGGATGAAGTCAATGACCGGGTGACAAGTTTAATTACAGAACGCAATCAGCTGGACCGTGAAGTTGCATCCTATCGAACGCAGCAAGCGATGGATGCTTTCGATTTGATCGAACCGCAAGAACACGATGGTGTGCTCGTTCTCACAGGATTAATTCCCGATTCAAACGCCGACATTTTGCGACATTTGACGGATCGGTTCCGTGCCAAATACAAGTCAGGTGTGGTGTTGCTCGCTTCCGTCGTTGATAAGCGACCCATTCTCGTTGCAGCCGTTACCGAGGACCTCCTTTCCCGAAACCTGCATGCTGGCAAATTGGTTAAGCTCGCCGCCAAACCTATCGGCGGAGGCGGTGGAGGGAAAGCGATGTTAGCGCAAGCCGGCGGCAAAGATTCATCCAAATTGAACGAGGCCTTTGAACTCGTTGCGGATTGGGTGAAATCAGAGCTCAAATGATGCTGCTTGCACGCGATGTATCCAAGTGAAAGTCCACATCGTTCATCTTGATTCCCATGACGATTATGCCTCCGCCCGAGATAAATTGTGTTGGGCGAAGTCGCCGCGCGTGCTTATCGTTTGGCCCAAATATGGCCGTATCCTCAACCGCAGGCTCGACCTTGTGCTGCTTCAACGCTACGCCTCGCAGCACAATCTTCAAATCGGACTTGTGACGCACGACGCTGAAGTTCTGGACAACGCAGAAGCATTGTCCATCCCAACATTTGACAAAGCAGACAACGTCACCGATGCTGGCTGGCGCCGCCGAGCTAGAGGCCGCCCGAAGCCCATGCCAGCGTCTCCAAAACGAAAAGAAATCCCCATTCCAACATCCGATGTTCGCATTGAAACTCATCCCACAACAATGACGTCGTTGCATAAGATCCTTCGAGTTCTGTTACTAATATTCACGTTCACCGTGTTTGGCTGCTTTGCGATCCTGCTCGTCTCCCATGCGGAGTTGGTAATTACACCGCTTACCAAAACGCAAGCCGTTGATTTTGTACTACTTCTCGACCCATCCCTGGATGCCCCTGGACTAGATGGTTCCATCCCGAGCCAGTTCCTCACAGTACGGGTTTCGGATGATCTTCGGTTGCCTACCAGCGGCGAAGTTGCCGTTCCCGATTCACCAGCGAAAGGCTTCGTCACTTTTACAAATCTGACTTCAGATTCCATCGACATTGAATCAGGAACGGGGCTTCGGGCAACGAATTTCGACAATCAACGTTTTGTGACGCTTGAAAGCGTGTCCCTATCCGGTGAAATCGGTGCGGAAGTGGAAGCAGCAATCGAAGCTGCCGTGCCGGGTCCTGCAGGGAACCTGTCCACTGGCGCCATAGATGCCGTGGAAGGCACATTGGGATTACAAGTTGAGGTTACCAACATCGTTTATCTTTCGGGTGGCGAAAACGAAATCCATGCGGCAGTTGCCGAAGAGGATTTTAATAGACTTGAAAAAGCGCTCCAGGAAAGTCTGGAAGACCAGGCACTTCAAATGCTGAGCGCCCAACTTATCGACGATCAAATCCTCTTGGTAAATTCTCTTAATCTGACGCATCAATACGAACGGATTTTCGATCGAGAAATCGGTGAGCCGGCGGACACCCTGGGATTGACGATGGATGTTGAGTTCAGCGTTTATGCATATCTACAATCCGATGCCCAAACTGCAGCGAAATTCTCACTTGACGATCAACTACTCACTGGCTTCCAGCCCGTCCCATCTAGTTTTGGCTTCGAAGTTAGGCATGATAATGTCCGCATGCAAAATGATAACTTCGAAATCGACACCCAAGCCTGGCAGGAAATCTTTTTACCCCCCGATAAAGACTTGCTGCGGGAAATCCTTCAATGGGAAAAGCCGGCGCAAGCGCTTTCGCTCGTATCCCAGAGAATTAATGTCACGGAACCCCCCAAGTTGAATCTCCACCCCGCATGGCTGCCGCGCATCCCCTTCCTTGTCACGCAAATTTCTATTCGGTATTCATGGCAAGTGGATTCATGACCCGCATCCTTGCTGTCGATCCCGGAGATAAACGCATCGGCATCGCCGTCAGCGACCCGAGCGGTACGATCGCGAGGCCTCTTTTTGTGATCGAGCACGTTTCCAGGCAAGCAGACGCACAAAGCATCGTGCAGCATGCAGTTGAATACGATGCAGAAATGATACTCGTCGGGATTGCATTGGATCCTTCAGGCCAAATCGGTCATCAAGCCAGAAAGGAACTCCGCCTGGTCGATGCCCTACGTACGATCACAGAATTAGAGATTGAAACCTGGGATGAAACCGATTCCACGCAAACGGCGTTGCAACTTGCCGGTAAGCGAGACAAAATGACGGATGCCCTTGCAGCCGCCGTCTTATTACAGGAATATCTCGATGCCCAAAATACTTAAACGACCTACCTGTTTACTCACGTCAGCCATCGTCATACTTCTTATCTGTGGAGTGATCTGGATTGTGGGATTCGTCATTCTTGGTGTACCCAAGGCGAATGAACGCCTGGGCACTCCTAACCCTCACTTAAATCCGCTCATGCGCACGCTGCTGTCGATATACCTCTTGTCAAACGAGTCGAATCTCGATGAACCCGCGGGCACGCCTGGCTCTTCCATCGATTTCGAAGTGTATGAAGGAGATCTCGCCAGCGACGTCATCGATCGATTGACGGAAACGGGAGCCATTCGCGATGGTTTCCTGCTTCGAAATTATCTTCGCTATCGCGGCTTTGACTACAGCATTGAGGCTGGCCATTATCAACTTTCTGGCGATATGTCGGTACGACAATTAGCGGAAGCGCTCCAGACTGCTCGCCCTGCGTCGATTTCCTTCATCGTGCTCGAGGGTTGGCGCATGGAAGAAATCGCCGAACGAATTGCACTCAGCGGTCTGAACATCACTTACGATGATTTCCTTTCAGCGTGCCGCGAAATCGCACAAAGTAACAACCTTCCGGTGGAATGGCCGGCAGAACCTTCCCTGGAGGGATTCCTATTTCCCGATACCTATTTCTTCGACTTCGATGCTACCGCAGAGGAAGTGATCCTCGCCATGCTGGAGAACTTCGACACGAAAGTTGATACAGAAACACTTGAAGGCTTTGCGCAGCAGGGATTGAGTGTATTAGAAGCCATCACATTGTCTTCCATTGTCGAACGCGAAGCGATCATCCCGGATGAGCGACCACTTATCGCATCGGTTTTCTTGAACCGCACAGCGCTGGGGATGAAATTGGAAGCGGATCCAACCGTTCAGTACTCTTTGGGTCTACAGCTCGATGGTTGGTGGAAGGCGCCGCTCAGCCTCTCCGATCTTGAAATCGATTCTCCTTATAACACATACATCTACACAGGTACTCCTCCCGGGCCAATTGCCAATCCCGGGTTAGCGGCGCTTGAGGCGGTTGCATTTCCTTCTGATAGCCAATATCTGTATTTTCGTGCACTTTGTGACGGATCGGGTCGCCACGCCTTTGCCGAGACCTTCGAAGAACACCTCCAAAACGCCTGTCCGTGATGTTATGATGACCTCCAAAAAATTCGCCCCCTATGGTTCCTGGAAATCTCCGATACAAGCGGAGCATGTCGCTGCAAGCGGCTCTGGATGGGGTGGCTTGATGCGTGAAATCCAGGTGGATGGAAAGAATGTATTTTGGATCCTTCCCAGACCGCAAGAAGGTGGGCGCAACACCCTCATGCAGTGCCGCGAAGATGGAAGCATCGCTGAAATCCTTCCCGCCGACTACAGCATACGAACACGCGTCCACGATTACGGCGGCGGCGATTATTGTGTCCGTGAAGGCACGATTGTTTTTTCCAACGCCGTTGATCAGCGTTTATATCTTCTCTCGCCGAATGCCGATCCCGTTCCCCTTACGGCCGCACCTCCTATAGACGAATCCTGGCGTTATGCAGACGGCTCGATTGCGCCAGATGGTCTAACCCTGCTCTGCGTTCATGAACGCCACCTTTCAACCGGCGTGGTGGAAAACGAGATCATTGCGATCGAAATCAATGGCACATTCGTAATTCACCCCATCGTTAAAGACAGCGACTTTTACGCCAGCCCGCGGGTGAGTCCGGACGGCAAGAAAGTAGCCTGGTTATCCTGGAATCTACCCCGTATGCCCTGGGACGGCACGGAATTATGGGTTGCGGAGCTTCAATCCGACGTCTCCGTTGCTTCAGCGGTAAGAATCGCTGGAGGCGACGCAGAGTGGATTTCCAACCCGGCCTGGAGCTCAAACGGCGATCTATACTTTCTCTCGGATCGTTCCGATTGGAGCAATCTCTACCGCTGGGATGGCGATAAGGTCGAGCAGGTTTTTCAAATTAACGCCGACCTCGATCGGCCAGCCTGGACATTCGGGTATACGCGTTATGCGTTCTTGTCCCATGACCGCATTGCCTTCGTCTACTGGGAAAATGGCATCGAGTATTTGGGCCTCTATGATCCGGTTTCTTCAAGCTACAAAGGAATCAACACGGACTACTCAGCCATCCCCTACATCACCAGCAACGGCGAGGACGAACTCTGGTTTCTGGGCGGCAACTTCCAATTGAAACCTTCGGTCGTCCGCTTGAAGATGAATGGCTCGAACCCTGAAGTTGTCTATCGTAATTCGTCTTTTATTTTTGATTCCGGATACATTTCCAATCCCCAGCCCATAGATTTTCCGGCTTCCGACGATCAGGTCGCCCACGCCCTGTATTACCCCCCGACGAATAAGGATTATGCTGCACCAACGGACGAATTGATCCCGCTCATCGTGCGCTGCCACGGCGGACCGACCTCTGCTGCGCATCCCTTCCTGCAGCCCACATTCCAATATTTCACCAGCCGCGGCTTCGGCATCCTCGACGTGAATTACCGCGGCAGTTCCGGCTACGGTCGATCCTATCGTGAGGCATTGAAGGGGAAATGGGGCATTTTCGACACGCAGGATTGCATTACCGCAGCGCTTTATCTTGTCGATCGGGGTGAGGCGGATCCAAAGAGATTGATTATGCGCGGGGGAAGCGCAGGGGGCTGGACGACCTTGTGTGCGCTTACATTTCACGATCTGTTCAAGGCCGGCGCCATTTATTACGGAATTGCGGACGCCGAGAAATTGGCGAAAACTACTCATAAGTTTGAAGCCGATTACCTTGAATATCTTATCGGGCCCTATCCCGATGAAAGGCAGCTTTATGTCAAACGCTCGCCGATCCATCACACGGACAGCATTTCATGCCCACTGATCGTTTTTCAAGGCCTGGACGACAATGTCGTTCCCCCATCGCAAGCGGAGATCTTGGTTAAAGCTTTGCAAGAAAAGAAATTGCCCCACGCCTATCTGACCTTCTCCGGTGAAGGCCATGGGTTTCGACGTGCCGATAGCATCAAGCGCAGCCTCGAAGCCGAGCTCTCGTTCTACGCACAGATTTTCGAATTCGACCTTGCTGATCCATTCGCAGCGATTACAATTCAACATCTCACGTAAATCTCTTCTTCAAATTCCAACAGGATAAATGGATGTTTGGAAACCGCGTTCGTCTTCAATTTTCAGAATCATGGCAGCGCACGCTGTATATCACTTTCATCGCCCAGATTCTTACGGCGATCGGATTTTCTAGTATCTTTCCTTTCTTGCCGCTGTACGTTGAGTCGCTGGGTTCTTCATCCCAGCTAAGCATCGAATTCCTTGCGGGTTTGGTGTACTCTGCCCAAGCTTTCTGCATGATGCTTGCTTCCCCCATTTGGGGCGCGATTGCGGATCGCTATGGAAGGAAACTCATGGTGCAGCGCGCCTGTTTTGGCGGTGTTGCGGTCATTTTTCTCATGGCCTTTGTACGTTCCGCCGAGGAGTTGGTGTTTTTGCGTGCCATACAAGGGCTGATGACCGGTTCTGTTGCAGCATCCAGTGCGTTAATTGCCGCAGAAGCCCCTCGCACGAGAACCGGATACGCCCTGGGATTGCTGCAGACGGGTCTCGGAATTGGCATCGCTTTGGGACCACTCATCGGCGGCGCCATTGCAGACGCTTTCGGATACAGCGCCGCATTTTATATCACCGCGGCTCTCCTGCTCATCGCGGGGATCATGGTCCACTTCGGTGTAGAAGAAACCTACGTTCCAACGACTGCGCCAAGGATCGATCTGCGTGGGTTCTTCTCCGACTGGCGCCACATCTTCCAATCCCCCGGCGTTACGACTACGTATGCTTTGGATATGATCTCGCAGCTTGCGCGCATGATGGTCATACCGATCTTGCCCATTCTGATCCAATCCTTCATCACCGACCTCGGTACCGTCAACACTATCACCGGCGTCGTTTTCGGTGTGTATTCGGCAACAATGACCTTGAGTGCAATCTACCTGGGCAAACTGGGAGATCGCATCGGCCACCGCATGATCTTGATCGTTAGTTTGATCACGCTTGCGATTTTTTACTTTCCGCAAGCTTACGTGGATGAAGCCTGGCAGATTCTAATTTTTCAATCTTTATCGGGTATTTCCATGGGGGGCATACTGCCATCGATCGGCGCCTTGCTGGCTAAACTCACCGTTCAGGGAGAGGAAGGAACGGTATACGGGTTGTCGAATTCGCTGCGCGCCGGCGCACGCTCCGTAGCTCCCCTCCTCGGCGCCGGAATCGCAACCTGGTTTAGCAATCAGGCCACGTTCGTTTTTGCCGCCGGGTTTTATCTACTGGCGGGAATCCTGGCTGCCATCAGGCTGCCTAGGCTATCCAATAATTCTTAGTATTCGATTACACAATGTATTAATCACCCACAGTCCGATAAAACAACGGCAGCGGTTCGATTTTCTTATCTTCTATCCGATGCGCGTCAAGCAAGCGCTGGGCGGATTCATTAATAAGTTTCTTGTCATTGGCATGGACTTCGAACAGGGGATCTCCCGCCTGGATACGATCCCCGATGTTGGTGTGCACGATCACACCCACGGCATGATCGATGGAATCACCTTTCTTTTCCCGTCCAGCGCCCAAATCCACGGCCGTGAGAGCCACTTCACGCGCGTCGATCTGCGCAACCGTTCCACTCGAAGGCGCAGATACGATCTTGATATATTTGGCTTGAGGTAAACGACCGGGATCATCCACCATACCTGTATCGCCGCCCTGTGCCCGCACGAGATCGAGGAACTTATCATAGGACTTGCCGCTCTCGATGACCGAATGTGCCATCGCCCGAGCGGATTCTACGTCCTCTGCGCGCTTCCCGAGCACGAGCATATGACTCGCTACTTCGATGCAGTGTTCGAGAAAATCCTGCGGACCTTCTCCATGCAGCGTGGCAATCGCTTCTTTTACCTCCAACGCATTGCCCACGGCATCCCCCAGTGGCTGATTCATATCCGATAACAGCGCCACAGCGCGACGGTCCGCATGGCGGGCGATTTCAACCATCAACTCCGCCAGCTCGACCGCTTGATCCATCGTTCGCATGAACGCCCCTCTGCCAACTTTAACATCCAGCACGATCCCCTGTGCGCCGCCGGCGATTTTCTTACTCATGATCGACGAAGCGATTAACGGAATGGACGGCACCGTCCCGGTGACGTCCCGCAGCGCGTAAAGCTTGCCGTCTGCCGGGGTGAGTTTCGCCGTCTGACCGGATAACACGATCCCTACTTCGCCCAGCTGAGCCAGAAACTCATCCTTGTTTAGATCGGATCGAAAGCCGCTGATCGACTCCATCTTGTCCAGCGTGCCGCCGCTGAATCCCAAAGCCCTGCCGGACATTTTACCGACCGCAAGACCACATGCCGCCACCGTCGGCAGAACGACGAGCGAGGTTTTATCTCCCACACCACCTGTGGAATGTTTATCGACTGCGATGGGCACGACGCTCGACAGATCGATCTGTTCACCGGATTCGACGATCACTTGTGTCAATTCCGCCGTTTCGCGCGGCGTCATCCCGCGGAACAGCACCGCCATACACCAGGCTGCAACCTGATAATCCGGGATTTCCCCGCGCGTGAAGCCCTCGATGAAATATCGGATCTCATCCCGGCTGAGTTCCATCCCTTCACGCTTTTTGATCACAATGTCTACGGCGCGCATACATCGCCTCCTGGATCGTGTATTGATTATACTTTCCAGCCTGTAACTCGCCACATAGCTTCGCACTTCATTCATTTTGATACGCTGATTATCAAGCGAAACGAACGTATCCGTGATACGATTTAACAACATCCAACGATTTCACTCTTCCATTTGATGTTTCTCTATCCGTCATGATGTATTCCATTTACAGAGGATCCTATGCAAAAGGTTGATGTTATTCTAAAAAACGCCTTGATCGTCACAATGGACGAGGACGAGCGTGTGCTTGCAGACGGCGCCATCGCCATAAGCGGCGATTCGATTCAAGCCGTCGGCGAGACCAAAGAGATCACCAGCGAATACAAAGCCGAGGAAACGATCGACTGCGCCGGTAAAACGATAACCCCTGGCCTGGTCAATTCGCACACCCATGCAGCGATGACGCTGCTGCGCGGTCTTGCCGATGACCTGCGCCTGGATGTCTGGCTGCTGGGCTACATGATGCCCGTCGAGCGTGAGTTCGTCTCGCCGGAATTCTGCCGCCTGGGCACACTTTTGGGCTGCGCCGAGATGATCCGCGGCGGGACGACATGTTTTGCGGATATGTACTACTACGAAGAGGCGGTCGCCGAAGCTGCTGCAGAAGCCGGCATACGGGCGATATGCGGTCAAACGGTGCTTAAATTTCCCTCGCCGGATGCGGAATCCTATGAAGATGCGCTCGATTACGCACGCAGTTATATGGAAAAGTGGCGGGATCATCCACTCGTCATACCTGCCATCGCGCCGCACGCACCGTATACAACCACAGAGGAGATTCTCAAAGCCTGTACCGAACTTGCCATGGAATTCGATGTTCCCCTGCTCACTCATATCGCTGAGACAATGGACGAGGTGGAAAACTGGCGCGACACCTACGACATGCCCGTTGTACCCTGGGTCAAGAAACTTGGTCTCTTGGACGCCAAAGTCGTTGCCGCCCACTGTGTGCACATCGACGATGGCGAGATTCATACCCTGGAACACGCGGGCACGGGAATTTCGCACAACCCTTCCAGCAACCTTAAACTTGCATCCGGTTTCGCACCGGTCACCGAAATGCTGGAAACCGGACTCAACGTCGGCGTTGCCACAGACGGTCCATCTTCCAACAACGACCTCGACATGTGGGAGGAGATGCGCCTGGCTTCGTTCATCGCCAAAGCCTACGGCGAGAATCCGACGGCGCTGCCTGCGAAAACGGTATTCGATATGGCTACGCGCATGGCCGCGAAGGTGCTCTACCTCGGCGATATCACCGGCTCACTCGAAGCCGGCAAACGCGCCGATATCATCATGCTCGACCTCCAGTCCGTGCACAACGCCCCCCACTTCGCCCGCAGCCCCGATGCGGTCTATTCTCGTCTGGTCTACACCGCCAAAGCGACCGACGTGACGGATGTGATCATCGATGGCAAATGGGTGCTTCGAGAGCGACAATTACAAACCATCGATCTCGAGCCTTTACTCAAAGAAGCCGACGAGTATGCCGCTAAAATAGACGCCTTCCTCATCGAACGCGAAGGTTCGGTCCTATCCAAGCTGATCGCCATCGGCGGTGCCGAGCAGGAAGAGAGCTACGAGGTACAGATCAAAGTGCGCATCCCCGATTCAGCACCGTTTGTCGAAAGATTGAACAGCGGCGAATTCGAAATCGTTCGCACGGCGCACTATCTGGAATACGATACCTATTTCGCTTTCGACGCCCCGGAAGTCAATCGTCTGCGCTATCGGGAAGATGAATTCATCGACGCTGACGGTGAGGTTTTCAACATGCGCTACCGCCTGACGCTAACGGGCCCGGCAGCCGAAGGTGAATACCACGACGCCATCTTCCTCTCGCGTTCACGTTTCATCGCCCCGGCGATCCACAGCCTCCGTTTCTATCAGGAGTACTTCAACCCCGCTTCCTCCATCGAGGTCAATAAGGACCGTCTCCGCTGGCTGCTGCGCTACGAAGGTGTCGAACTCTTCGTTAACATCGACCGGCTGATTAAGCCCAAATCGGAATGCTGCTTCCTGGAAATTAAAAGCCGCACGTGGTCGCGACGCGATGCGCAGCAAAAGGCGGACAAAATTTCCCGTCTTCTTCATGCGCTGGGCGCGGGAGATGCCGATACCGTACGGACGGAATATCCGCAGCTTGTCTCGGATTAATACTCCATAAATTGTCCGGCTGTATGGCTAGGCTTTTGATTCGCCATCCGAAGGATCATCACCGTTATCATCCATGAAACGCTGCTGCCATTCATACAGACGATTGAGCGCTTCCAACGGCGGAAGACTATTGAGGTCGATTTTCTTTAATTCTTCGAGTATGGGGTTTTTCTGCGGGAACAGGTTTAGCTGACGATCCGGTACATTCTTCTCATCACGCATGGCGTTCGAATCCATTTCAAAATGATTCAGGATCTCCTGTGCCCTGTGGATCACCGGACGAGGCATGCCCGCCAATTCCGCCACGTGAATACCGTACGATTTATCCGCACCGCCGGGCACAATGGCGTGCAGGAATACGACTTCACCCCCTTCTTCCGACACTGCCACGTTGTAATTTCGTACGCCGGGTAACACTTCGGATAACTGCGTCAATTCATGATAATGCGTGGCGAAGAGTGTTCGGGCGCGTAAACGTGGGTGATTATGCACGTATTCCACGACCGCCCAGGCGATCGAGACGCCATCATATGTACTCGTACCGCGCCCGACCTCGTCCAGGACAAGCAGACTTCGGTTTGTGGCATGATTGAGGATATTGGCCGTTTCCACCATCTCCACCATGAACGTCGATTGGCCGGCGTGAATTTCATCTTGCGCGCCTATGCGCGTGAAAATACGATCGGTTATTCCCAGGCGCGCCGATTTCGCCGGTACGAAACTGCCCATCTGCGCCAGGAGGACGATCAAGGCCACCTGCCGAAGATAGGTTGATTTGCCGGACATGTTCGGTCCGGTGATGATGCGAATCTTCTCGCCGTCCTCGAATACAGCGTCATTGGGGACAAAGCGTTTCGATTCGAGGAACTTTTCGACAACCGGATGCCGTGCGCCGTAGATATCGAGCGCGTCGCCTTCAATCAATTGGGGGCGCACGTAGCCCTCGTTAGCTGCCACATCCGCCAAACCGGCGACCACGTCCAAACGCGCCAAGGCGCGAGCGGTGTTCAACAAACGCCGCGCCTGTTCGCCGATTTCCTGACATATCTCTCGAAACAACTGTGTTTCCATTTCACGGATTTGCTCTTCCGCCGTAAGCACGCGCGATTCGTAATCCTTCATCTCCGGCGTGATGAATCTTTCGGCGTTGACCAGCGTCTGCTTGCGGATATATTCTTCTGGGACTTCTTCGCTGTGCGTGCGGGTGACCTCGATGTAGTATCCGAAGACTTTGTTGTAGCCGACCTTCAAGCTTTTGATCCCCGTGCGTTCCCGCTCCACCGATTCCAGTGCTCCGATCCACTCCCGCGCTTCTCTGGTTCCCTCAACCACATCGTCCAACGCTTGGGAAAACCCTTCACGGATCACACCAGTGTGGGCCAACGTCGCCGGCGGATCTTCGGCAATGGCGCGATGCAGCAAATCACACACATCCTCACATGCATCCAACTGCTCGCCTGTCGATGCGAATGGTCCATCTTTGTGTCCTTGCATCAATTCGATCAACGCGGGTATCCGCCCAAGCAGCTCCCGTAGGCTGGTCAGATCGTTCGGGCCGGCGACCCCGATCGAAATACGGTTGGTCAGCCGTTCGATATCGCCAATTTTCTTCAGGTGTTCCCGCATCTCGGCCCGCCAGAGCCCATCAGCGTAAAATGCGTCCACTTGGTCCAGACGTACCTCGATCCGTTCGATGTCGAGCAGCGGATTGCCGATCCAATGCCGGATCAGGCGTTTTCCCATTGGAGTCAAGGTCGCGTCCACAACGCCGAGCAGCGACCCCTGCACTTTTCCCGTGCGCAGGGTCTCGGTCAACTCCAGGTTCCGACGCGTAGCCGCATCCAACACCATCGCCTCGCTGAGCGAATAGCTCGACAATCCGGTCATCAGCTTGACGGCTTCATTCTGAGTCGACTTCAGATATTCGAGAATGGCAGCCGCGGCGCGTGCGGCCTGCGGCTTTTTACCCAAACCGAATCCATCCAGCGTCCCCGCTTTGAAATGATCTTTCAGGGTCTCCGCTGCACGGTCCAATTCGAAGCGCCAATCCGGCAGTTTCGTGCTGTGCCCGGACCATTCCCCCTCGAGATCGAGCGACTCGGGCAGGATCACTTCCGCCGGCCGCAGGCGAATTAATTCCTGTCGAATCACGGCCATCGCCGTCGATGTCTCCACCTGCGTGGCGGCGAATTCACTCGTGCTAACATCGGCATAGGCGATTCCGACGCCATCGTCCTCCACGACGATAGCAAGCAAGTAGTTATTCGCATCCCCCGGCAGCAATTCCGCCTCGACGACCGTGCCCGGCGTGATTACACGTACGACCTCGCGGGGGAATAAACCGCTCACCGGTCCGTCCCCGACCTGTTCGCAAATTGCAACGTGATAGCCCTTCTCGATCAGGCGGGAGAGGTAATTTTCAGCGGCGTGATGGGGGATGCCCGCCATGGGCACACGCGCGCCCTTGGCCACGTTGCGCGAAGTAAGCACGATGTCCAATTCCCGGGAGGTGATCTCCGCATCTTCGTCGAAGGTCTCGTAGAAATCCCCCAGACGGAAGAAGAGAATCGCATCGGGATGCTGCTTCTTGATCTCGAGATACTGTTTACGAACCGGGGTGATTTTGGCACTCATGACAGTTGCATTCTAAGCGCTGCACGTTCAAACTTCAAGCGTCTATGATATACTCGCCGCATGTCGCAAATCGTATCCGTTGACCTTGGCGGTACGCACATTCGGGCGGCGTTCTTCCCGACATTCGAACCGACCCCGGCTACGCAGACCAAAATCGAAACGCTCGCCGCTGAAGGTCCGGATGCGGTCATCGAACGCATCGCCAAAACGATCGAATCCCAGATTTCCGATAACGTTGAAAACAATCAAATCCGCATCGGCATCGGCGCGCCGGGCCCGCTCGATCCGGCCACCGGCGTGATCCTCGAGGCGCCCAATCTGCCTGGATGGAAAAACATCCCCCTTGTCGAGCGGATCCAGGCGTATTTCAACTGCCCGGTCTTGCTGGGCAACGACGCCAACATGGCCGCGCTTGCCGAGTGGCGCTTCGGCGCCGGCGCAGGCACGCAGCATCTCGTTTATTTGACCATCAGCACCGGGATTGGCGGCGGGATTATCATCGACGGGCGTCTGCTGACCGGCGCGCATGGTTATGCCGGCGAAGTGGGCCATGTCAGCATATCGCTCGACGGGCCCCGCTGTGGCTGCGGCCAATACGGACACGTGGAGGCATTGGCCGCCGGCCCTGCAATCGCCCGTCGGGCAAACGATAAATTATCCGCCGGCCAGGAATCTTCGTTGCGCGAGAAGTACGAAGCCGGAGGAGAAATCCGAGCCGAAGACATCGGCCAGGCAGCGCACCAAGGCGATTCCCTGGCCCTGGAAACGCTCAACGAAATCGGAGACATTCTCGGCAATCACCTGGCGAATTTGGCGCACACATTCAATCCTGAAATTTTCGTTCTCGGTGGAGGAGTCTCGCAGATCGGAGAACCATTCTTTGAGCCCATCCGAGAAGCCATTCGAAAGTACGTCATTCACCCGTTTTATCTAGAGGGTCTGCGTATCATCCCTGCGGCTTTGGGGGACGATGCCGGGCTCGTAGGCGCAATGATTCTCGCCCATCAAATATAAACATGGAAAATAAAATCACATCAAAATTGACCATCACTATCCTTGCCTGCGCGCTGATCGTATGTGCTTGTTCGAGTTCAAACGAGGCGAATTCGATCGTCTACGGACTCACGCTGGCACCCTCCGGCATCGACCCGCATTTGAACGCCTCCGCCGAACTGGGTATCCCACTCAGTTCGGTGTACGACACGCTGATCTTTCAAGATCCGGACAGCGGTGCGTTCGTTCCCGGGCTCGCCGAAGAATGGACGATCAGCGACGACGGTCTTACCTACACGTTCGACCTGCGCGACGACGTCATTTTTCACGACGGAACCCCATTCAATGCCGACGCCGTGATCGCCAATATCGACTACACCACCGATCCCGAGAACCATTCTTTTAAAGCCGCTCTCATGCTGGGGCCATTGGCGGGCGTCGAAGTACTCGACGAATACACCGTCGTTTTCCGCCTCGAAGAACCCTATGCACCGCTGCTGGACGCCCTCTCACAGGTCTATCTGGGAATGGCATCGCCGCTTGCCCTGGAAACCTGGGGACCGAGTGAATATCAATACCATCAAGTAGGCACGGGTCCTTATCGATTCGTTGAATACGTTCCCAACGATCACCTTACCCTTTCCCGCTATGAAGATTACAACTGGGCGCCATCGATTTACAATCAACGCAGCGCTTCGATCGAAACCATTGTCTTCCGTTTCTATGAAGATTCCGCCACACGCGCCCTTGCGCTGGAAAGTGGTGAAGTCGATGTTATTGGCGAGGTGCCGCATCTCGATGCCACCCGGCTGGATGCGGATGAGGATTTCGAGCTGCACCCCATCGCCATACCCGGCCAGCCAATGCAATTCTTGTTCAACACGCTGCGCAGCCCAACCGACGATGTGCGTGTACGTGAAGCGTTAATCGCCGCCGTCGATCGCGCCGATGTGGTCAAGACTGTATTTGGGACACACTCCCCGGTCGCAAATGGCCCGTTGTCTGCCGTCACAAAAGGTTACTCGCCCGAGGCGCCCTTCCCCGGCTACGATCCGGGCCATGCGGCAGATCTGCTGGAAGCAGCCGGATGGCAAGACGATGACGGTGATGGAATCCGCAGGCGTGAAGGTGAAGAGCTTCACATTCACATCGTCGCGCCACCCTGGGGCTCGAATTCAGAAGTCGCCCAACTGCTGCGTGCGGCATGGGATAAAGTGGGCGCCACCGTCGAAATCGAGATCGCCCCGGGTTTCGGCCCACTCAACGAAGTCCAAGCATCGGGAGCGTATCATCTTATTGGAATCAATCTTTTTGATTCCGATCCCGATCTGCTGCGGTCCTTTTACACCAGCGAGGGGTTTTATAATTGGAGCGGATATTCCGATCCGGATCTAGATCGCATACTCAATCAGGCTGCACAGGCTTCCCTGGACGCTGAACTGCGTTGGGAGTTGTACGCGGCAGCAGCCACACTGATACGCGATCAGGCGTTGCTGATACCGATTCGGGATTACGTCAATCTCGTGGTGACCAGCAATCGCCTGGAAGGTTTACATTTCTCAGCCCAAGGATGGTTTCCTTTACTGATCGATCTGGAAACGGCGCGCTAAGAACCGTCGCTCGCCGATTGCTTGAGGGTTTGATCACCGCCTGGGCAGCGGTAACGGTTACGTTTTTTGCGCTTCATCTCACTGCCGGTGATCCGCTCTCGGGTTTGTTCAGCCGAGGCCTTGCGACTCAAGAACAGATCGAAACCACTCGCATCAGCCTTGGCCTCGATGCCCCATTACTCATTCAGTATCTTCGTTATTTAGCCGGCATCTTTCGCGGCGACCTGGGCGTTTCGCTCTACACGCGTCGTCCTGTCAGCCAGGAAATCTTCGCGCAGCTCCCGTCGACACTGGAATTGGCCTTCTCTGGACTGTTGATTGCCATTTCGCTCGGCTTCGTTCTTGGGATTCTATCTGCCTGGAGAGAGCATCACTTCACTGGGAAACTTGCCGCGTTGGTCACCGGCATGGCGACTGGTTTTCCCGTCGCCTTCACAGGCATCCTTGCCCTCTACGCCGTACGAACCAGCTACCAACATCTACCCAATGGATCTTTATCCCCCATTCAGCATCTCGTACTTCCTGCACTCGTGCTCGGATTCGCTTCGGCAGGCGGCATTGCGCGTGTGGTTCATGCCGGATTGCGAGAGAGTATGCGCAAGCCCTACATGCTCGCCGTGCAAGCTCGAGGCATACAGCGAGGCTTTCGATTCCTCTGGCACGCGTTGAAACCTTCCCTCCCACCTGCTGTCTCCATGAGCGCCTTGGAAGCAGCTTTCTTGCTCTCCGGAACCGTTGTCACGGAGACGATCTTCGCCCGCCCGGGACTTGGAAGGTTGTTGATCGATTCGATCCTCGATGGGGATTATCCCATCGCCATGGGAATCGTTGCCATCGTCGCCATTTTCTACACATTGAGTCACATCTTCGCCGATCTCGTCTCTGTGGCAATCGACCCCCGTCTTCGCAGGCGTTCCCAATGAAACGACTGGCGGATTACCTGGCATTCTTCTGGCTGTCGCTGGTTGTGATCCTCGCCATCCTCGCTCCCTGGATCGCACCTGCAAATCCCTACCACCCCGTCGCCGATCCGCTCTTGTCGCCGCATGCCCACCCTCCCCTTGGGACAGATAATCTTGGCCGCGATCTCTGGTCGCGGCTGCTGTTCGGTTGCCGGATCAGCCCTGGCGCTGCTCTGCTCTCAGCACTACTAACGTTGGTCATTGGCAGTCTACTGGGATTCGTCGCCGCCATTCTGGGCGGGAAGATCGATCGTATCCTCTCCGCAGTTGTCAACGCTGCGCTTGCTGTCCCGGCTCTTTTACTGGCCATGCTTCTTGTTGCCGGTTTCGGTCCGGGCATCACGACGGTAATTGTGGCGATCGGCCTGGGTGGCGCGCCTGCCTTCGCGCGTGTGACGCGCACGATCTGTCTGCAGTTAATGGAAAAAGAATACATCTACGCCGCAGAGGCTTTGGGCGCCACTCGTCCGCACATCGTGTTTCGACATCTGCTTCCCAACGCTGCCGGCCAGATCGTCATCCTCGCCACGACCCACTATGCCTGGGCGTTCATGGGTATCACCACTCTGACGTTCCTCGGCCTGGCCGGCGATCCATCCCTTCCAGATTGGGGATCGATCCTCAATCAAGGTCGTTCCTTTCTCACACAAGCGCCCTGGTTCGTCTTGGCGCCAGGGTCCGCGATTACGATGACCATTTTGTCCATCCACCACATCGGTGCTTCGTTTACCGCTCCGGAATTCCCTGCACACATTCGCTGAGTGCCAATCTGATATTCAGTGTGGTAAACTGGATCAACATCGTTCCTGTGCTGTGATTAATGGGATTATGGCTTGGCTTATTGCCCTCTCACAGATAGATACTTCGGTCAGATAGGCAAACGACTTGATCGTCACCCTGCTGGCATTGGCACTGATTTTTGACTTTCTAAACGGCATTCACGACAGCTCCAACATCGTTGCCGGTGTGATTTCGTCTCGCGCCATGCGGCCCAAAAACGCGTTGGCGCTTTCTGCGGTGGCAAATTTCATCGGTCCATTCTTGTTTGGCGTGGCAGTTGCCAAGACTGTTGGCGATGGCCTGCTCGACATCGACGCTATCGATCTGAACGTTGTCACAGCCGCACTGACATCAGCGATCCTTTGGAATGTGATCACCTGGTATATTGGTATCCCATCATCATCTTCACACGCACTGATCGGCGGTCTTTTGGGCGGCGCCATTCTTGCGGATGGCTTTAAAGTCGTTCAAATCGCTGGTCTACTCAAAATCTTACTCACATTGCTGATTTCACCTCTGCTCGGGATGCTGGTCGGATTCTTCTTCATTCGACTTATTCTCTGGTTGTTTCGCAAAGCAACACCAAAAGTCAACACCCTTTTTCGACGCATTCAGGTTTTGACCCTTCTCGGTCTGGCTCTGAGCCATGGCGCCAACGACGCCCAGAAAACAATGGGCGTTATTACCCTGGGCCTGGTATTAATGGGGAGAATATCCACTTTTACCGTACCGATCTGGGTAATTACGATCAGCGCGGCCGCCATTGCGTTGGGAACTGCAATCGGCGGCTGGCGCCTGATCCGCACACTTGGCGGCAAGATCTTCCGCATCCGCCCCGTGCACGCCTTCTCATCTCAAGTCGCTGGATCGGCCGTAATTCTCAGCGCTGCTATCTTTGGCGGACCGGTCAGCACGACTCAAGTCATGAGCTCCGCCATCGTGGGTGTTGGTGCGGGTCAGCGCATGAACATGGTGCGTTGGCAGGTTTTGGGCGAGATGGTCGTAGCCTGGCTTTTTACCATCCCCCTTACAGCCGGATTATCTGCCCTCTTGTTCCTGATTTTCGAAGCCTTCTAATCCGTTTCCATGCACCACGCCGATATTATCGAAACCATCTCTTTACCAACATCCAGGTTTGCATCCAGCCAATGAATCTTTGGGTCATCCGGTTTAAACCAGTTCGCTTGCCTGCGTACAAATTGCCTCGTTAAACGGCGGATTTGCAGGATAGCTTCATCCAGAGTTATTTTTCCCTGCAAGTGCTCTGCAATTTGCTTGTATCCAATTGCGGACATCGCCACGTTCTTCGGACCTACGCCTTTGGATAACAGCGTCCGGACCTCCTCGATAAAACCTGCTTCGATCATGGCATCGATGCGTGCATCGATTCTGGCATACAGCTGCTTACGCGGCATTTGAAGTCCAATCCGCAGCACATCAAATTTTGGCGGCGCTTTTCTGCGCATACTGCTTGCCGGCACGCCGCTGATATGGCTGATTTCCAAGGCACGAACCACGCGGCGCACATTTCGATGATCGATACGCTGCGCCGAAACCGGATCGATTTCGTTAAGTCTTTCGTGCAACGCCTGGGAGCCATGTTCCCTTGCATACGCCTCGAATTCGCGCCGCAGTTCTGGATCGCTTTCCTTCGGCGGTGGCTGCCATCCTTCTAAAATGGCGGCAAAATATTGCCCCGTCCCCCCGACGAGCATCGGCAGTCGCTCTCGCGCATGGATTTCACCAATCGCATCCAATGCAGCCTGACAATAATCGACCAATGACCAAGGCGTTTCAGGATCGGCCACATCGATGAGATGATGGGGAACCTGTGCCCTTTGTTGCGGTGTCGGTTTCGCCGTGCCGATATCCATGCCGCGGTAGATCTGACGTGAATCCACAGAGATAATTTCCGAATTCATTTCTCGGGCTGCGAGTATCGCCGCATCGGTCTTACCAACGGCGGTGGGCCCGAAAACGGCAGCAACCCGATTGGCGATATTCACAATCCCTGCTCCTCTTCGATCGCATTTTCGTAATGTGCGATGCGATCCACACTCCCGTATCGATGGGCATCAATGGCTACAACGTCGATTCTCCAACTCGTATCAAAGTGATCGTGTTCTTGCAGATAACTTAAAGCCGCTTGTTGAATGTGTCGGCGTTTATCTCTCGTCAGGCTTTCCTCAGGCGTACCGTAGGCATCCGATGTACGTGTGCGAACCTCCACAATCACCAGGGTTTCATTGTCCAGAGCGACGATATCGATCTCGCCTTCCTCGCAGCACCAATTTCGGTCCAATATTTCAAATCCCTTCGACTGCAGATAGCGCGCTGCCACATCTTCTCCCCATTTGCCCAATTCATGCGATCGCATCACAATATTCACTCCACGGTAAACCATATCATTGTACAGGATTCATGGACCAGAATCCGGTCCGCGCGAATATAATAGGCATAATCAAATCATCGACTCATAGAAAAACGAGCTGTCCATAAAGAATATCATGCAAGCAGAGATCATCTCTATCGGCACTGAATTGCTACTGGGCGAAATCGTCGACACCAACACGCGCCTCATTGCACGAGCGCTGCGCGAAATTGGCGTGAATGTTTTCCGCACATCCACTGTCGGGGATAACGCCGATCGAATTGCCGAGGCCATTCGCGAGAGCACTCAGCGTGCGCAAATCGTGATCACAACAGGCGGCCTGGGTCCAACGATCGATGATGCCACACGAGAAGGCATTGCGTTGGCGCTCGAGCGAGTGCTCGAATTCCGTCCTGAACTTTGGCGGCAGATCCAGGACCGTTTCGCCCGCTTTGGGCGAAAACCTACAAAGAACAATCGCCGTCAAGCGCACCTGCCACGCGGTGCAACGGCGATCGAGAATCCCATCGGTACGGCCCCAGGATTCTATTTCGAAAGCGCTACATCCGTCATCTTCGCCCTTCAAGGCGTTCCAGCAGAGATGGAGTACGCGGTGGAAAATGCTGTGATTCCATATCTGCGCGAAAAATTTAACTTGAAGAGTGTCATCAAGACACGCATTATTCGCACTTCAGGCCTGGGCGAATCCGCCGTGGATACACGCATCGAGGACCTGGAGAAACTCAACAACCCTACTGTGGGTTTGGCGGCACACCCCGGATGTGTTGATGTTCGCATCACGGCGAAGGCGAAAACTATCGATCAGGCGGATGAGTTGATCTCTCGTTTCGAATCCACGATCCGTCAACGCCTGGGCGAGCATGTTTATGGCGTAGACGACCACACTTTGGAAGCCGCCACATTGGCCCGTGTCGCAGCCTACCGTTTGCGCCTGGTTGTCGTTGAATGTGGCACGAACGGAGCACTCACCGCCGCGCTGGCTCCAATGGAAGATCCATTTGTGTGCGGTCAGATCTTGACTCACGATGAAGATCAAGAGCAATTCTCCGCCGCATTGAGGCTTCTGCAGCAATCCCAAATGGCACGACTTGGAATGGGTGTATATTTGACATCGGAAGGTGAGCGCCACATCTGCAAGATTTTCATCAACTCACCGGTCGGAAATGAGTTGCTGACACGTACCTACGGCGGTCCTCCATCGTATGCAGCACAATGGGCAGCGAATGTGGCCCTCGATCGTTTGCGCCGCCATCTTGCTTGACAACCCGATCAGCGACTTCTATAATCCGCCACGAAGATGCGGGTGTCGCCAAGTGGTAAGGCAGTAGCTTCCCAAGCTACCATTCGTGGGTTCGAATCCCATCACCCGCTCTTTTTTATCATCGGAGCACTTGTCTGACAATTGATTATTGACAAGCATCAAAGCTATGATAGATTAATAGCTATATAATTCCGCTATTTTCGTATATATGTAATAGCTGTGGTAAAAATATCTTTGTCGTTTGGATGTCCTGCACCTTGAATTGGCGTCCGGACGTAATCCAAAAAGTATCCGGTGTCCAGGGCGGTGCGCGACAGGATCGTGAAGGCTCGCGTGGGACACCTCCCAGCCGGGAGGTGTTTGTTGTTTACTGGCAAGGGAATTTTCTTGACAATCCGTTTCAATCCAATTTTAATTTCCTGAATTATTTGCATACGTTTTATACCAATCGAAAGGAGGAATTCGCGCCACAGATCAAACATTTCCACTTACGAAAACATCCCCGAAAACGACTTTGGCTAATCAAAGTCAATTTGAATGTAGGAGGAGAGGATAACCATGAAACGTCATTCGCCACTATTCGTAATTCTCGTTGCCAGCTTGCTTCTCGTAAGTTGCTCAGGCGGTAAATGTGAAGTTGATCCCGATGCTGTGCTCACCATGGGCATGACTGCCAGCGAACTTGCTGATGCTGGTTACGTCGTCGTCGGCCCTGGTTGCACCATCCGCATTGGCCAATCCGTCGGTCTGACTGGGCCGCTCCCTGACCCAGGTCTCGATATTCAACAAGCCGCCGAACTCGCAGTTGATGACCTCAATGCCGCAGGCGGCTTCGAAGGTCACGATTGGGAACTCATAACTGAAGACGGCGCCTGCGACGGTGATGCCGGAACGGTAGTCGGAAACAAATTCGCTGCCGATCCCTCGATCGTAGCCATTCAGGGCGGCATGTGCACGGGTGAGACTCTGGCATTGATCCCGATCTTCACCGAAGCGCGCATCCCCTTCGTTACAGCCAGTTCCACCAACCCAGCCGTCACGAGCGAGGAATGTGACGTCTGTAACCGCGTTGTGCTTAGCGACAAACTGCAAGCCGACGTTGATGCCGACTACATCACAAATGTGCTAAATGTCACTTCAGTCGCGATCATGCACGACAACTCGGATTATGGGCTTGGGATCGCCGAACTCTTCCAAACTGCGTTTGAGTTGCTCGGTGGCACGGTCACTGATTTCCAGGGTGCTCAGGTTGGTGACACTGATTTCCGTTCGGTTCTAGGCCAGATTGCACCGAGTAATCCTGAATTGATTTTCTTCGGTGGCTACTCCACGGAAGCCGGTTTGATCACCATTCAAATGGACGAAGTAGAAGGTCTGCAGGATACGATCTTCTTCAGCGACGATGGCACATACACGCAACAGTATCTGGACACAGCGGGGGCGGCCGCCGAAGGTGCTTATGCCAGCTTCGTGGCCGGCGATGAGACCGAAGATGCCAACGCTGAATTCGATGCTAAATATCTCGAAAAATACGGCGTCGCTCCGGATTCTCTTGGGCCGTTCCACGCTCAGACATACGACGCAATCAATCTTCTCGCAGAGGCGATTAAAAGCGTCGCCATGGCCGATGATGCAGGTGAAGGTTACTTGATCATCGAGCGCGAGGCGGTTATTACTGCTGTTCGCACCACAACTGGGCTGCAAGGTCTGGCTGGTGTGATGAACTGTAATGCGATCGGCGATTGTGGTGCCGGTGGTATCCAGGTCTTCCAGGTTCAGGATGGCGCCTGGGTTCAGGTATCGGGCTTTGGCCTCGAGTAACCACTTCTGTATCTGATCGATAGAACAATGACTGGGGTAGAGCTTTCTACCCCAGTCTTCTCGATTACAATTCTATGCAATTATTTTTTCATTCTGAACAAAATTCTGTACGAGTGAACACCTTCAAATGCAGACTTCGACAAAATCCGCTTCACGTAAAAAAATATTGGGGGGGATTCGCCAAAGGACTCTTAGCAGGATCCTGATTTATTCATTTGGCATTATCATCACCAGCCTTCTCATCTGGCGCATTGTTGTCGTTGCTGAGCAAACATCCTACACGTCTCAGTACTGGGTTTCTCAGACCATTAACGGTCTATTACTCGGTGGCGTTTACGCACTCGTCGCCCTGGGTTACACCCTGGTATATGGGATCCTCTTTATGATCAATTTCGCCCATGGTGAAGTAATGATGATTGGAGGATTTGCAGGTTACTTTACCCTGCAAATATTTACTACCCTGGGTTGGACTGAAGGTCCTGCCTATCTTGCCGTCCTATCAATTCTATTGGTCATCGCAGCGGGGATGGTTGCATCCGTGCTAACTGGTATGACTCTGGAGCGCATTGCCTACCGGCCTTTACGCACGGCACCTCGCCTGGTTCCGCTGATCAGCGCCATTGGCGCATCTTTCTTCCTGCAATATGCTGCGTTGCGTATTTTCGGCCCTTCTCCGGTGAATTACCGAAAGCCTACGCTAATCGCAGGTGGCTGGTCGCTTGGTGAAACCGGAATTATCGTCACGCGCACAGGTGTGCTGATCGCTGTGATTTCCACCCTGATGATGATAGGCCTCTTCATCATCGTACGTCGCAGTAAAATCGGGCGCGCCATGCGAGCCGTCGCCGAGGACAAGGAAACCGCCTCGCTGATGGGTATCGATATCGATAAAGTTATCGCTTTTACCTTTGCACTCGGTTCAGCGCTTGCCGGTGCCGGCGGCGTGATGATCGGGTTCCACAATACACTTATGAAATTTAATACTGGATTTATTCCAGGATTAAAAGCCTTTACTGCCGCCGTCCTCGGCGGTATTGGAAACATTCCAGGCGCCATGTTTGGTGCGATTCTACTCGGTGTCCTTGAGGCGCTTGGGCCAAGCGCTCTTGGATTACCGACTGAGTATAAAGACGTAATCGCTTTTTCACTGCTTGTTCTTGTTCTAATCTTCCGGCCGATGGGCTTATTGGGTGAAGTCCTTGCCGAGGAAAAGGCTTGATCCATGAACTTCAAAGAAAGCATACGCCTCGGTTTAATCACATCCGGAATACTCATCTTCCTGGACTTGATCGGTTTGCCACTTACATCCGGCAGCGCTATCGTATTTATTTTTACAATCGTCGTCGGATTACTCTCCTTCTTAATGCTGCGCAACCGAAACGGAGAGCGGAGCACTCTTCTCAACGCTTCGATCAGTGGATCGATAATTGGGGCGATTAGCAGCATCGGCATAGTTACAATCACGACAATATTCGCCAGATTGCAGGCAGACGGCATTCGCGTCAATAAAGTGTTTGCACAGATTCTCCCCGAACACACCGGCGCCCTCACGGGTCTGACCAAGGTGGAAGTTTTATCCGGCGCCAGTATCTGGCCTGGTATATTGAAACTTTGCATCCTGTTTATTGTGGCCGGAACCATTGGCGGGGGATTGACCGCTTTACAGAGTGACAAGACCAGTTCAAGAACAAAGCAATTTTCTTCTTCTCCATATGGCCGCTATGCACTTTTAGTCCTGCCCTTTCTGCTCTTTGGTTCCTTCATGCTCTTAAAAGTCGAGGGGGTACAAATCGGCGGCGAAGATGAGAACACACTTGGGTTATTGCTTGTATTTCTTTTCATCAGCACAGCATTGTTTGCATTTCGCGGTGCCAGGCCGGGCAATGAACGAAAATTAATCTCGATCGCGATCGTTTTTCTTATACTGGTATTGCCTCAACTTACTGATCTCTTTCAAAATGCCGTTCTCAGTGCGGTGATAATTTTCGTTGTTATGGGGCTGGGGCTTAACATCGTCGTGGGGTATGCGGGTTTACTCGATCTCGGCTACGTCGCCTTTTTTGGCATCGGCGCTTATACTTTCGGACTGCTCTCTGCCCCCGAATCATTCGTCCTCGTAAACCTGCCTGCTTTTGGTGGCGTCACTTTTTGGAGTGGTCTGCCGATCGCTATCCTTGCTGGAGTAATTACAGGCGTCCTGCTTGGCATTCCGGTGTTGCGAATGCGCGGCGACTACCTGGCGATCGTTACCTTGGGTTTTGGCGAAATTATTCGTCTGCTGTTACTCAACCTGCGCGATTTCACCGGAGGTCCTGGCGGTGTACTCAACATTCCTGCCCCCATTGTATTCGGAGTAGACCTGGGAAATCCAAAGGGAATATTCTATCTAGGCATGCTTTTTAGCGGTATCGTAGCTTTTATAACAATCCGCTTGCGTGATTCTCGCTTAGGGAGATCGTGGATCGCCTTACGCGAAGATGAAGACGTTGCCCGAGCGATGGGCATCAACCTGGTAGCAATCAAGCTTCTTGCTTTCGCCACGGGCGCTGCATTTGCCGCCGCTGCGGGAGCGTTGTATGCATCCAGGCAGGTTAACATATTTCCGGATAATTTCACGCTTCTCGTGTCCATCGACGTGCTTTCGCTGATTATCATCGGCGGACTGGGCAGCATCGAGGGAGTCGTTCTCGGCTCGATCGCGCTCATCGGTCTTCCGGAAATTTTACGCAGTGTAAATGAGTACCGCATCCTAACCTTCGGTGCGCTATTGGTAGTGATGATGATCCTGCGTCCAGAAGGATTGTTGCCGTCTGCAAGACGGCAACGCGAGTTGCGCGGTGAAGCCATAGCTGAATCCGGAATAGCCTCCGAATGAACGAGTTAGATATGACGCCTTTCTTCGAAATTCGCGATTTGGTGAAACGCTTTGGCGGCCTTGGAGCCGTAAATAATTTCGATTTCCAATGCGAAGAGGGCTCGATCGTGAGCATTATCGGTCCCAATGGCGCAGGGAAAACGACTGTGTTTAATTGCATCACCGGTTTCTATAAGATTGACGGTGGCGAGATCCATTTCAGAGGGGATCTTATTAACGACCGCTCACCCGACCGCATCACCCGCAGCGGGATCGCGCGAACCTATCAAAACATTCGCCTTTTTTCCAACATGACGGGCGTAGAGAATATCCTGGTTGGCATGGAGCCTCACTTGCGATCTACATTTTTCGGCTCCATGATTCGCTCGAAATTCACTCGAGATGAAGAACGACTGGCGCATGCGGAAGCTGTCCACCTGCTCGAATTTGTCGGCATTTCGCCCGAAGCCGACGATCTTGCAAAGAACTTTTCCTACGGTGACCAGCGGCGCCTGGAAATTGCACGTGCGCTGGCCAGCAAACCCGAATTGCTGCTGCTGGATGAACCAACCGCAGGTATGAACATCACCGAAAGCGTGGAAACGATGCACTTCATCCAACAATTACGAAATGAATTGGGCATCACGATCATTTTGATCGAACACGACATGCGCGTGGTTATGGGTATTTCAGAGCGGATCACGGTTTTGGATTACGGTCAAAAAATCGCCGAAGGAACACCCGAAGATATTCAGAACAATCCAAGAGTGATCGAAGCGTATCTCGGACGCGGCGCTGCTTCCGGCATTACGACATATGCATCCACATAGTATTTCAGGAGCCTGATTAATGTCCTTGCTCGAACTTCGAGACGTACACAGTTATTACGGCAACATCCACGCCTTGAAAGGGATTTCCATCGACGTCGATGAGGGCGAGATCGTCACCTTGATCGGCACGAATGGCGCCGGTAAAACAACCACACTACGGACCATCTGCGGTGTGCTCAAACCACGCGAGGGATCGGTTCGATTTTCCGGAGAGGATTTGTCGCCATATAAAATGCATGAAATTGTCTACAAAGGAATCGCCATGGTCCCTGAAGGTAGACGTATTTTTTCTCGGCTAACCGTCACCGAAAACCTGGACATGGGTGCCTACCACCGTACGGATGGCGACGGTATTGAAGAAGATTTGGACCGCGTATTTACTTTATTTCCTCGCCTTAAAGAACGGGAACATCAAGTTGCCGGAACGCTGAGCGGCGGAGAACAACAAATGCTGGCCACGGGCCGCGCCCTTATGGCACATCCCAGCCTGATGCTGCTCGATGAGCCTTCCATGGGCCTGGCTCCCGTGCTTGTCGAAAGCATTTTCGACACCATCCAGGAAATCAATCGTGAAGGCAGAACCATTCTCCTCGTAGAACAAAATGCACACATGGCACTTCAAGTCGCCCATCGCGGCTACGTCCTGCAAACTGGCGAAATCGTCATCAGTGACACCGCAGAAGCCTTGCGCAATAACCCGATCGTCCAGAAAAGCTATTTCGGAATCGACTGATCACGATCCCAAGAAATCCCTACAATACCTATCGGATCTGTTAGCTTTTCGTAAGCTAGTCATTCCTTTTAAAATGCTAAGATGGGTCAAGCAATAGCCGCCGTGTCGGTATCAGGGGAAGAACACAAATAAACACATCTCAGGCTGAGTAAGTCCTACGGGCACCCACATAAAACCCGTAAGGATCTCGATAATCAAAGTCCTCGAGATACCCAAGTAGGTCAGGCTTATTGCTCTCCTCCTCCTCAGAGCCCTCGCTGGCACGGGGGCTCTACTTTGTTATATGTTATGTAAGGAAATCGGTGCAGCACTTGCCTTGGGGATTGTCTGCACTATAATCTAGCTATCCATTATTTTAGGTCTGAACATGGGTGCGGTAGCGACGATGGAATCCTATACGGTTCTCTATGTCGAAGACACTGTCGACAACCTAATCCTCGTGCGACGTATCCTTCAAGCGGAAGGCTATACCCTTCTTGAAGCAGAGTCTGCGCAAGAAGGGTTGCAACTCGCTCTTTCTGAGCATCCTGATTTAATTCTCGTCGATATCAATCTACCCGAGGTGGATGGGTTGACGTTTACGAAACGGTTGAAATCCAATCCGAAATTAGCTAACGTACCTATCGTTGCGCTCACTGCGAATGTCCTGCGCGGCGATCGCGAACGAAGTCTTCGGGCAGGCTGCGACGGCTATATCCAGAAACCGATCGATGTCGACCTGTTTCCGTCGCAGATCAAACACTTTATTATACAACCCACTCAATCGTGAACTACGAGAGTTGCGTTGATGAATACAATGATCAAAGATCTGGTTGTATTGATTGTGGAAGATAATGTGGCGAATTTTTCATTAATGGCAAGATTGTTACGACCTTTGGGTGTGTGCTGTGAATGGAATTCATCCGGCTATGAAGTCGTTGAATATGCATATACAATCCCGCACGTCGACTTGATTCTGATGGATATTCGCTTGCCTTATGAAGACGGTTATCAAGCCCTAGAAAAATTGCGATCATCCAATCTGAAGGATATTCCCGTGGTCGCTGTGACCGCTTATGCAAGTCAAAAACAAATGAAGAAATCCCTTAAAGCCGGTTTTGATGGTTTTCTGGGTAAGCCACTCGACGCCGATCGTTTTCCAGAGCAAGTTCGCCGTATAATTGCTGGCGAGCAGGTATGGGAGTTAAATTAGCCGTGCTACAAAGATTTCTAGACTTCCTTGGTCCAAGATTTTCCAGTTTCGAGCAACAGTCCAGCCTGAGCCGAAAATTGATGGTCGTGCTTATGCCGCTCGTTCTTGTTCCCATGATTGTCATGGGAGCTGCTGCATACATCCAGGCACGCAACATCATGCAGGAGCAACTCGAAGATAAGTTGGCCTCACGCGTAAGCGACAAGCTTATCGATCTCACAGACTGGGTTTCCGATCGCGAAGAACAACTGGATTTAGTCGCGCAAGAAGGTTTTTTGCCCAATAGCGTTTCTCTACTGATTAATACACAAAGGTCCGATTCGTTGTATGTTGAACGGAAAAATACAGTCAACGGCCTGCTCGACAATCTTCTTTCATCTGCCACTATCACATTTGATGATTATCTCGTTATTCGGACTTCTAATGGAGAGATTCTCGTATCGACACAAGAAGCCTGGGAAGGCGAGAGCATTGAAGCGGACACCATGCGGGATATCATACTCGGCGCGACCAATACATACACTGTCTATGATCATCCCTTGTTCTATATTTCTGAGGAAGAAAATTTTGCTGTTCTTACCCACACAACAATTACTACAGATGAAAGTGGAATTTATGAAGCCATTCTCGTTGGCGTGAGCACAAACACCTTCAAGTCAGAGATCATCGAAGACATTCAAAGAAAATGGCTTTCATCAACGGAAAAAGATACCGGTGGATTGAATGCCTATATCATGTTCACACCGAATATATTTCTTGACATTTATCCTGACGGCCCAATAACGGTACGTCGCGTCAGTAGCGACCACCCCACCCTGGCCAATCCCAATCTCTCGTCCCCTCGAACCATGGAATACAATGACATCTTTGGCGACAGCGTTATCGGCTCGTTTGCCTGGCTACCCGAAGCCGGGATAGGCATTACGGCAGAGCTTCCCCGAAGCGCTTACCTTTCTGAAATCAACTCGTTCACTCCTTACTCTATCCTTCTGATTCTCCTGGCATTGTTGTTTACGGCCATTGTCGTACCAATTGCGAGCAATCGACTATTGCGGCCACTTACAAATTTAACGGAGTTTGCCCAACGTATGGTGCAAGGCGATTATGAGTATCGTATTCCCATTGAGAGTGAAGACGAGGTCGGCATGCTCTCGAGTTCCTTGAACATGATGGCTGAAGAGATTAGCGAATCCTATCGCTCCCTGGAAGAACGTGTATCCGACCGTACTCGCCAATTGCGCATTGCCTCCCAAGTCGCAAGAGTTGTTATTTCATCACCATCGCTAGCGGATCTCCTGCGACGTGGTGTCGAGCTGATTAAGTCCCAATTCGGTTACTATCATGTCTCCATTTTCCTGGTCGATGATGATGGAGAAAGCGCTCGTCTCGCAGAATCATCCGGTGAAGTCGGGCAAGCGCTCAAGGCACGCGGCCACAGCCTGAAAATTGGAGGCCAATCCGTTATCGGCTGGGTTACCGCCAACAACCAACCGCGTATCGCCTATGACGTAACACAGGACCCATTGCACCTGGCAAATGAACTGCTCCCAGAAACACGCTCGGAAGCTGCCGTTCCACTTCAAGTGGCTGGTCGAGTTTTGGGTGCACTCGATGTACAAAGCACACAACCGGAAGCTTTCTCACCGCAGGATATAGAAATCCTGCAAACTCTGGCCGATCAATTCTGTGCTGCCATCCAAAACGCACAGCTGGCAATTTCATCCATCACAGCCGCCGATCGCGCGCGCCTCATGAGTCAGGTAACGCAAGAACTCAGTCGTCAGATGACAGTAGAGGATGTAATGCAAACGACGGCGAAATCACTCCATCGCGCCTTGGGAAATCCCGAAATTGTTGTTCGCTTGCATAGGTCGGAAGAAGAGTCGAGTTTCTATACGGAATACCCCACATCAAGCGAATCGGAATGATGAGCTTGAAATTCGCTATGGGGAAAATATCGCCATGAGCCGATCCATCGTCGCTATCACTGGAGCATCGGGTTATTTAGGTAAATTGCTTTTATCTGCACTAGCAAAGGACCGGAAAGTTGAACGTGTCATCGCCATGGATATATTGCCGCCATCGAAGCCACATAAATCGAAAAAGGTCGAGTTTATCCAAATCGACGTGTGCAAAGATGACATCAGCAAGACGATTAGCGGAGTTGATGTTCTGGTCCACATGGCTTATATCTTGTGGCGCTATCCCGATTCGAAGGACCTCGACAAGGTCAATGTTCAAGCATCCTGCAAATTTTTCGATGCGGCCTTGAACGCAAATGTAAAGATATTGATCTTTACCAGCAGCACGGTTGCATACGGCATCCATGCGGATAATCCAATACCGCTTACAGAGGAACATCCATTACGCCCAAATGCAGGACTTTATTACGGCATGCATAAAGCGGCTTGCGAAAATAAGATGCATGAAATCCGAGCAAAACATCCGCAAATGCTGATAACAATACTGCGACCCTGCGCGATTGCCGGCCGGAACGCACCGCCAGGTCAATTCGACGCATATATCTGCGATCCGGCCATCGTCGTTCGGGGTTACGATCCACCTGCACAACTGGTCCATGAAGACGACGTTATACAGGCGTTGAAACTCGCCATCCACAAGGATCTTCCCGGGATTTTCAAAGTTACAGGGGATGGTACACAGAGCCTGCGACAAGCTGCCGAATCCAGAGGCGGACGCGTTGTAGCCCTGCCACTCTTCATTGTGAAACCGTTGCTTTGGCTTTTATGGCGAACAGGAAAAACGATTGCTGCACTGGAGTGGATTCTCATTAGCCTGCATCCGTTCATCGCCAGAAACAACAAACTCCGCGATGCAGGCTGGAAACCAAAGCACACGACTTCGGCAATTTACAAGGAAATTGTCGGAACATTTGGCATTCAGGGTTAACTCGGTAGCGAATAATTGGAAGGAATAATATGCTCGAACGTTTGAAAACCATTCTCCAACCGACATCTAAAAATCCCGAAATCGCACACCGGCAATATATCCTCAATATCGTATTGCTCGGGCTCGCAGGGCCCGGTTTTCTGTTCGGCCTCATCATGGCCGTTATTTGGCTCATTGGCCCGACCCCGGCTGCAGCGATTGGAGCAATATCCGGATTAGGCGTACAACTTTTTTACATACTCGCCTACTGGCTGGGAAGGCGCGAAAAAGTCACCATCGCCGGCTACATCCCCACCATGTCCATCTTCCTGATCATGGCCACTGGATCCTTCTTCCTCGGCATCGGACACGTCACCATCATCGGCTTCGCCATGGTGATTTTGACCGCCGGTGTCCTGATCGGGTTGAGTGCGTCCGTATTGTTTTCCTTTCTAAGCGTGGCAGCCTATTTCCTGGCGGGTACTGCGCAGTTACACGATCTCATTCCAACAGCAGTTCCGCCCACCTCATCCATCGAACTGGACGCCATCGGCCTCGGCCTGGGGCTTGTCGTTATCGTGGTCATGAACTGGTTGGCGATGCGCGAGATGGAAAATGCGTTAAGCCGCGAGCGTTCATTGGCAAAAGAATTGCAAACGCACAGCAGCAGCCTGGAAGAACTCGTTCAAGAACGCACACAAGACCTTCAAAGACGTGCGCTTCAACTCCATACAACGGCCGAGATCGCGAAATTAACCAATGAAATTCGCGACCCCAGCATGATTATCTCCCGCGCAGTAGATTTGATCCGCGATCGCTTTGGCTACTACCACGCCTCGGTATTCACCATGGATACCACAGGGAACTGGGCTGAGCTCGCTGCGAGTACGGGTGATGTAGGCCAGCGCATGTTGGCCAGAGGACATCGATTGGGCGTCGGTAGTGCAAGCATCGTCGGCTGGGCCACTGGAAACCGCCTCCCCCGCGTGGCCAACGATGTCACACAAGATCCATTCCACTTTGCAAATCCTTTTCTTCCGGATACTCGTTCCGAGATGGCCGTACCACTAATGGTCGGGAATGTTCTCTTGGGCGCGCTTGATATTCAAAGCAAGGAATTAAATGCATTTTTGGAAGCGGATGTGCACACCATGGAAGCGATTGCTGAGGAGCTGTCATCTTCTATCGACACCGCCACGACACAACGCCAGATGATGGACGAGATGGAACGCCTTGATAAAATCTCCCGCGTTCAGACACGCGAATCCTGGCAGAGGATGAGCCGCAGCAATGTGTCTCCTGTAATTCACCTCAGCCCATCCGGTGAAATTACACCACTCGTGGATGAAGATTTCCCATCCATCCAGATGGCGACCGAGACACGCAGCCCCGCTCGAACTGACAATGATCGTGAGATTGCCGTTCCGATTATCGTACGCGGTGAAATTGTCGCCACGATTGCAGCCCGCAAACCCTACCTGGAGGAAAGTTGGGCGGATGATGAAGTTGCCTTCTTCGAAGCTGTTGCCGGGCAAGCCGCGCTTTCGATGGAAAACGCCCGTCAACGTGCGGAAGAACAGCGCCGCCTGAGCGAACTCGAAGTCCTCAACCGCGTCAGCCAGGCTGTCTCACAGATGATTCAATTAGACACACTCTATCGCGTCGTTCACCGACAAATTCACCAAATCCTCGGCGATACTGACATGTCCGTAGCCATTTACAACCCTGAAAATGGAATGGTTAATTTCCCCTATACCTCCGAAGCAGGTGAAATTCTCGATTTGGAACCCGTTCCTTTAGGTGATGGTTTGACTTCCACGGTGATACGATCTCGACAACCTCTTCTTCTGGTCGAAGATGCGGAACGAATTGCATCCGCACTGGGCGCAAGGCAAATCGGCGCGCTGGCGAAATCATGGCTTGGTGTTCCCATGATGATCGGTGATGAAGTCATTGGCGTAATTACCGTCCAGGATCTGGAATACGAGCATCGCTATACGGAAGATGATGTCGCACTTTTAAGCACGATTGCGAGTCAGGTTGCTTCCGCCATCCAGAACGAACGACTTCTTGGCCAGGTACAGCGCGCAGCCAGGAGAGAGCGACTGACACGAGAAATCGCCAGTAAGGTTCGTAGAGCCCCGGATATGCGCAATATTCTGCAGACCACGGCTCGCGAACTCAGTCAAGCGTTGCATGCCTCCAAAATCACCGTCAGCCTGGGTGAAACCAAAGAGAGTGAATTGCCGCAGGAACTTCCTGAAGACGGTGACGATCAGGAGACAGGTGATGCTGACGAGTCCCCCGAGGAGTCCGTCCTATGATCCCAAGAATTGCGCTTTTCTTCTCCCGTATACGTCTTCGCTCACGCCGCGTTGGATTTGCAACCCGGCTGGCGCTGATCTCACTGCTGACAATTTTACTGATCGCAGTTATTCTGCTGATATTGTCCGGGATCATCAACCTCACAAGCCCACTTTTCATCATCATTATCGTAATCATGGCCTTTCTGGTCTCAACGGTCATCCTCCAGTTTACGCAGAGCTCTCTCATGCCGATAACGGAAGTGACCGAGCTCATCGAACATATTTCGCGAGGAGAATGGGGGCATCGGGTTACCGTCAAGAATGAAGATGAATTTGGAAGGTTGGGTCTTGCACTCAACGAGATGCTTGATGAGCTGCAGAATACATATCTTGCCCTCGAAGATCGTGTACGTGACCGCACACAATTACTCCGCGCCGCTTCGGAGGTCGCTCGCGACGCTGTAACGATTCGGGATTTCAATCGACTGCTTGTTCAAGTTGTCAACCTCATTTCGAGAAGGTTCGGCTATTACCACGTTGGCGTATTTCTTCTCGACGAACTCGGAGAGAACGTCGTTTTGAAGGCTGCGTCTTCCGAGGGCGGTCAGCGCATGCTCAATCGCGGCCACAGCATGCCGGTAGTTAAAGCTGGCGTAGTCGGTTACGTTGCAAGCAACATGAAATCTCGCATCGTTTCAGATGTTGGCAGCGAATCGCACGTTTTCGCCAATCCCGACCTTCCCGAAACAAGGTCCGAAATGGCATTGCCCATGCTCTCAGGCGAGAGGCTGATTGGTGTACTTGACGTACAAAGCACACAGCCGGATTCCTTCAATGAAGAGGACGTCCTGATTTTGCAGACCATGACGGATCAATTATCTGTTGCAGTCGAAAATTCCCGGTTGCTGCAAGACGAGATGCAAACTGCATATACGCTGCGCAGAATCATCGAAATCTACAACAGGTTGTCCAGCCAGTCGGACTACACACAGCTGTTGAACGAAATTCCACAGATCATGCGAGACAACCTAAATTTTGGCGGCATTTCTCTCGCCTTGGTCGAGGGAAATGAGATCGTCGTCCAAAGCTCCGCTGCCAGCGAACCTCGGTTAAAAACACCGGTAGGCATGAGTGTTCCACTCGGCCATGGCATCTACGGACGAGTCATCGAAGCAAAGAAACCCCTTGTCACTGTCGGCACACCACAGCGGACCGTTACAGGAGTCACGGCTTCTCTCGAGGGGATACCCACCACAATCTGTGCCCCTATATTTTCAAGTGGCGAGGTTGTTGGCGCGCTCGCTGTGACTTTTGAAGGAATTCGCCCGGGTGAGCGAGATATTGAAGTGCTGGAGATGTTGGCTAACCAAGCTTCGATTACACTCGATAATACAAAGCTCCTGGGTGAGATGCAGCAGAGTCTTCAACACGTCGATGCATTGCTTCAACAACAAACAACAGGCGCATGGGACGATCTTTTCGATTCGCTGCGCGCAATTGATCAAGGAACGATCGTCGAATACGGCAGCGGGCATACACCGATGGACATCCCGGAGAACGCGCCCGCACTTGAAACAGATATCTCACTGCGCGGTGAGATCATTGGAAGCCTCAACATCCTTCGTAAAAGCACGGATGATTGGACCGAGGACGATCAAGCCATTCTGGAAGCGGTGGCAGATGAAGTCGCGAGCGCTCTCGAACAAGCCCGGCTCATGGAAGAATTACAACGCCGGGCCACCCAGCTTCAAACCGCCGCAGAAGTCGCTCGAGATGCAACGGGTTTGCTTGATCTCGACACCTTGCTGGGGAGAACGGTCAATCTTATCCGTGAGCGTTTCAATTTGTACCACGTCTCCTTGTTCCTTCTTGACGATGATGGCGAAAATATCATCATCAAGGAAGGCACCGGTGACGCTGGTGAAACGATGAAGCGAGAGGGTTTTTCTCTCCCCATCGAGCCCACATCTGTAATTGGCCACGTCACCCAAACCGGAAAATGTTATGTCGCCCACGATGTCTACCAGGATCCATTCTATCAATCCAATCCGCTGCTTCCAGACACACGGACCCAATTGGGAGTACCCCTTCGTATCGGTGATTATGTCATTGGCGCCATGGATGTGCATCATACGACGCCGCATACCTTCAGCGAAGACGACATCGCCGTGCTTGAAATTCTCGGCGATCAACTTGCCGTTGCCGTTCAAAACGCCAAGAACTACGAAGAAGCGCTATCTCGGGCCAAACGTGAACAAGCCGTCATGGATATCACCATGAAAGTCCGTTCCAAAGCCAATATCGATGACATGCTGCGCACAGCCGTTGAGGAGATGAAGAATACGCTTGGGGCTCGACGAGTAAAAATCCAACTGGCCGAAGAAGCTATACGTCCCGACACAGACGGAGATATTCCGGATGAAAGCCATCGCCCTGCTGACGATTCCCTTGAGACCGGGGGATTATTCACAGAAGAAGGAGCAGTATGACCTGTGTAATTACGATAGCCAATGAAAAAGGCGGCGTCGCCAAGACAACTTCAACCTTGTCCTTGGGCGCTGCACTCGCTCAAAAGGGGCAACAAGTGCTTGTTGTCGACCTCGACCCGCAAGCGAATCTGACGCTGGCCTTGGGCATCAAACCAAAAGCCCAACACCGCACGGTGACCGACATCCTTCTCGGAAACCATAATATCGACTCGATATCCCAGGAAACCGAGGTTCCAGGCCTGTCTATAGCCCCATCGAATCAGGATCTCAGTATGGCTGAGCGCTATCTCACAGTGCGCGATGGCTACGAGTATATATTACGGGGCGCCCTCGCAAACAGCGCATCCCGCGATTTCATTCTAATTGACTGCCCGCCTGCATTAGGACCGATCACCCACTCCGCGTTGGTGGCAGCCAATTTACTCATCATACCGACCCAATGTGAATTCTTCTCGGCCAACGCGCTGCGGAATATGCTCAATCTCATCCGATCGGTACGACAGGAAGCCAATCCACATTTGCACTATCGGGTTCTTATGACCATGGTCGATCTTCGCAATCGCATGCACCGCAGCTTATTGGAGCAAATCAATAAAGCTTTCGGAACAGCTGTTTTCAAAACGATCATTCAAACCGACACAAAGATTAGAGAAAGTCCTTTATTCAGCCAACCGATCACTGTCTATGCACCTTCCAGTCGTGGTGCCCAACAATATAGTGATTTAGCGAAAGAAGTGAGGAAGTATGTCCATGAATTCGCTGGAAAATCTCCGTAATCGACTCGAGAGTCTTCTTTCTGGGCTGCTTGAGGTTACGCCACGAACTGGCACCCTCGGTGCAGAGACCATCACACCGTCCCAGAAACTCGAACCGGAGGGTTTCGTTTTCGAAACCGATCTGGAAGGTAATTTCGCATGGTGCAGCCCGGAAGTCGAACGCATCCTCGGCCAATCTCCTGACGAACTTGAAGGCACATCGATTTTTGATATCGCTTCTTCGTCGTCAAAAATAGACGATTTCAAAGAACGTATCGAGTCTGGGCAGCCGATCTACAATTTTCGAGTACAAGCTCGCAATCCGTCGGGAAAACTGCTGACGCTGTTGTTCAACGCCCTGGTAAGAGCCGATCCTGCCGGCGTCCGACTCGGTTACCGCGGCGTCGCGCAAGCGATCTTCTTCGAAGAAACACCCCCGGTACAAGAAGCCGCACCGACGGACGAAGCCAGATTTGCCACGCTGAAATATCTCTCTCCCGGTATATTCTGGGGAGAGACGGCAGGGTACCTTGCGGATGAAATGGGTGCCCGACCGCTTTCGCTTCCCCATGACCTCATCGCTTTGGACGATGAACCCAATGATAACGTCCTTCGCATTCCCATTCGCGACCAGGAACGTGTGCTCGGCGTGATCGAACTTGAAAAACCATTCGATACGGAGCATTGGGATATCGAGGAAAGCGACATCGCTGAAGGTGTGGCCAATGACCTTGCCCTCGCCCTGCAAAGCGCCCGTACATACCAGTTAACCCAACAAGCGCTGGATGAAATGCGTGAAGTCGACCGACTCAAAAGCCAATTCTTGGCGAATATGAGCCACGAGTTGCGCACACCGCTTAATTCCATTATCGGTTTTTCAAGAGTCATCCTAAAAGGTATTGACGGACCTGTCACCGAAACCCAGGAACAAGATTTGAACGCCATCTACAACGCCGGACATCACCTGCTTGGTCTGATCAATGACATGCTAGACGTCTCCAGGATCGAAGCCGGCAAGATGGAATTGACGTTCTCCGAAGTTGACGTCAAGGAAATCATCCGCGGCATACTTGCAACAGCAGTTGGCATGGTCAAAGATAAAAACATCGAGATCATCTCCGATATCCCGGACGAACTTCCATCAGTATGGGCGGATAACATCCGTGTACGTCAGATCTTGCTTAATTTGTTCTCCAACGCAGCCAAGTTCACATCCCAAGGCAAGATTGGGATTACAGTACGCATTGTAGATGACGAAGAACCTGAAAAAATCCGGATCTCGGTTTTTGACACCGGGCAAGGGATTGAAGAAGCCGATCAGGAGAGACTGTTCGAACCCTTCTCCCAGGTGGACGCTTCTCCTACCCGTAAAACCGGCGGCACGGGATTAGGCTTGTCCATCTGCCGACATCTTGTCGAGCTGCACGGTGGCGAGATCTGGGTCAACAGTACGCCAGGCGAAGGCAGTGTGTTCTACTTTACGCTGCCCGTCAAACCTACAGCAGCCGCGATACCGAACAAAGATACTGGCGCGGAGTAGTCAGGGCTCGGATGCTGGATGCGTCATCTCCCCCTTCTGCTCCAGCCTATTCGAGAGTCCTTTCTGCGAACAAACATACCAAATTTGTTAGCAGCCGATAGATTTACCACCAGACTATTGTGATGGCTCAGCATTACAAAATCACCTGCATCGACTGCTGTGCGTCAACCCCATTCCATCCACTTGATTTCAGCTGCCCGTCATGCGACAGCGCCTGACGTTAGGCTGAGTACGATCTCGATTACGCCCGTCAATCCTTGATCGAAAACTTGCCTTCACGTGCTTTTAACCTATGGCGTTACCGCGAAATGCAGCCTTCCATGATGATGTGCGAAGGGGGTACGCCTCTTCTTCGAGCGCAAAATCTCGGCCGCTTGCTGGGCTTACCCCATCTATTCATCAAGGACGAACGACAGGGACCGACGGCTTCCTTCAAAGATCGTCAAGCTGCACTGACGGTTTCAGTGCTCCTGGAAGCTGACCTGGATGAAACCATCATTGCATCTACGGGGAATGTGGCCATCGCCTTTTCAGCCTACTGCGACAGAGCGGGCGTCAAACTATGGGCGTTTATAACCAGCCTGGCTCCCGCCTCGAAAATGCATGAAATGGCAATTTACGGAACACGTTTGATCAAAGTCGCCAACACCTACGATTTAACCAAGCAGTTGGCCGACCAATTCGCTCAAGAACGCGGGCTTTACATCGACCTCGGCGTACGCAGCATCGCCGCAGTGGAATCGATGAAAACTCTTGCCTATGAAATCGGCGAACAATTGGGAACGTATGACCAATCGCGGCCATTGGTCGACGCCTGGCACAAAGAGCTTGAAGAAGTCGTGCCTGTTCACTCGCCCAGCACACTCATATCCACATTGAGCACCGGCAATCCAGGGCGAACGTACACGCTGCTTCGTTCGAGTATGCTCGACAGCGCAGGCGGGGCGATGGAGAGCGTAACGGATGAAGAAGTCTTCCAGGCCATGCATACGCTGGCGAAAATGGAAGGACTGTCGATCGAACCGGCCGCTGCGGTTGCTTTCGCCGTGCTGTTCAAACTCGCTCGCAACGGAAAGATCGATCCGCAGCAGACCATCTTGGTTAACAGCTCCGGCCATACCATGCCGATCGAAAAGAGCTTGCTGCACGACGGATGGGCACAGGATGTGGTCCTCCCAGACTTCACGCCTTCGGAACAACCTGAAGAGGGTTTGTTGGCCGCCCTCGAATTGGTCGACACTGACCGCATTCACAATATCCTCATCGTCGATGATCATGCCGACGCCAGATTGCTGATCTCCCGTATCCTGCAAACCCAGGCCTCTGCTGCTTATGGCCGCTTTGATCCTGGTCGGATCGGATAAGCCAACCCCCTCGCCGCCCCGCTCGCAAGGCTGGCTGCGCTGGCTGCGTCCGAGGTTCCGGCGAAACAACTAAGTCATCATTCAAATAGAATCGTAAATTTGGTATTAGAATATCCCCGGTATAGACGGAGTTCCGATTGTGCTATACTCCATCCGATACCAACAATGTACACGGAGAACATACGATGAAACATTTCCTAGCCATATCCGATTTCAACCGCGAAGAAATCCAGGCGTTGTTGGATCTGGCCATTCGCTTGAAGGAAGAGCGGCGTGCAGGTTCGAACAAACCCATTTTGGCTGGCAAGAACCTGGCCATGGTTTTCCAGAAACCCAGCCTGCGCACGCGGGTTTCTTTTGAAATGGGGATGCGTCATCTTGGCGGTGATGCGCTCTATTTATCCCCAAACGAGACCGGCCTGGGAAAACGTGAAGCGATATCCGATGTAAGTCGAGTGCTTTCCGGGTACGTCGATGGGATCATGGCACGGGTCTTCGCCCACGAGCATGTACTCGAATTGGCGCGCCACGCCGGTGTACCTGTGATCAACGGCCTGAGTGATTACAACCATCCTTGCCAAGCGCTGGCAGACGTCCTCACCATCCTGGAACATTTCGGATCGTTCGACGGGATCAATGTGACCTACGTAGGCGATGGCAACAACGTGGCGGTTTCCCTGCTCTTTGCCTGCGCGCTGCTGGGCATGAACTTCACCATCGCATCTCCCTCGGGATATTCCCTTCCGGACAGCGTGTTTGCCGAGGCAAAATCGCTGGCGGGAAAATCCTGTCCCGCCTTTCGTTCAATTCAAGATCCGCACGAAGCCGTCAAAGGAACGCAGGTGATTTACACCGATACCTGGGTGAGCATGGGACAGGAAGAGGAAACGAAAAAACGCGAAAAAGTATTTCCACCTTTTCAGGTGAACCAAGGACTCGTCGCGCAAGCTGATCCGAACGCCATCGTGCTGCACTGCCTGCCCGCTCACCGCGGCCAGGAAATCACTAATGAGGTCATGGATGGCGAACAGTCGCGTGTTTTCCAACAAGCCGAGAACCGCATGCATGCCCAGAAGGCCATCCTGGCTGATTTGTTGGCCTGATTTAGCTCACATGGAGAAATATTGATTTGATAGGACTTAATCCATTACAACAATCGATCTATCGTAATCTCAGGATGCAGCCATGAACCGGCGCGCCAAAATCGTCGCCACAATTGGACCCGCATCGATTGGCGTCGATAAGTTAAAAGCACTCGTCGCCGCCGGTATGGACGTCGCCCGCCTGAATTTCTCCCACGGCGATCACGATTTTCACGCCGAGACGATACGCCAGCTGCGCCAGGTCAGCGAGGAAACCGGCAAGGCCATCGCCATCCTTCAGGACCTGAGTGGCCCGAAATTGCGCACGGGCAAAACGGAAAACGACGAGCCCATCCCACTCGAAGGCGGAAACAAAATCACCCTGACCACAAAACCCGTTCTTGGGACGACCGAACACATCTACGTCGATTACGAGTCGCTGCCATCCGACTTGAAAGCCGGCGACCGCATCCTGCTCGACGATGGCAGCATCGAACTATGCGTTCTGAAGACGACGGAAAACGAAGTTCGGGCCGAGATTGTTACCGGCGGCTTACTGGGCAACGACAAAGGCATCAACCTGCCTGGCGTGGTCCTTTCCACCCCTGCTCTCTCCAAACAAGACCTCGCTGATCTGGCATTCGGCATCGATCAAGGCGTTGATGCTGTGGCGCTATCTTTCATTCGACGCGCTGAGGATATTCACACATTGCGCGGCGCGATTGCTGCCTGCTGTGCCGAACGCCAGGACCTGCCGGTGATCGCCAAATTGGAACGCCCAGAAGCAGTCGATCGCCTCGATCCCATCCTGGAGGCTTCCGATGGGGTGATGGTGGCTCGCGGCGACCTGGGCGTGGAAGTCGCACCGGAACGCGTGCCTTCCATACAAAAGGAGATCATCCAACGCGCCAACGAAGAACACCGCATCGTGATCACTGCCACGCAGATGCTGGAAACAATGATGGAGCATCCCCACCCTACACGCGCCGAAGCCTCGGACGTGGCCAACGCCGTGTTTGACGGCAGTGATGCCTTGATGCTCTCCGGCGAGACCGCTGTGGGCAAATATCCAATTAAGTCCATAGAGACTATGGCCCGCATTATTATTGACGCTGAAGCACATATGTCCGAATGGGGTCAAAACACCTACAACAACATCCTGGAGACTAACGATGACGCCGTGGCCACCACTCATGCCGCGCGCATGCTGGCCCACGATCGCGATGTGGCGGCAATCGCCGTTTTCACCCGTTCAGGACGTACGGCGAAATTAATGTCTAGCGTGCGGCCGCGCGTGCCCATCTGGGCTTTCACCCCGGATCCAACTACCTATCAACTCCTGGCGCTGCTCTGGGGCGTACAACCGTTCCTCATGCCCATGGCTCATTCCGTGGAAGAGATGAGTGATCACGTGCGTGAATCCAGCCTGGACTCAGGCCTACTGCAGCGCGGCGATCAGGTCGTTCTCGTCGCCAGCTTGCCGATTGGCGCCATGGGAATTCCCAATTTCACCCTGCTGCATCGCGTGGAGTAATCGCGAAAAAAAACGCTTCTAACCAATGGACTAATGCAATTCGATGAAATATCTGAGATTATGCCTTTTCTTGCTTGCTCTAACATGGATTACGTCATGCACACTCGCAAAAAACCCAACGAGTGTAGTTGCCTCCGATTCTACGGCCAATTCCACGCTTTCGAAGAAAAAAACATCAACACGAAATTCAATCTCAGCCACAAAAACTGCCCATGAGTATCTTCTCGCTTCAACGAAGAACGCATTATTGACCGTCGAGGCGCGAACGCCTTCTACCACCGCCACTCCAGAGATACCCCTGGCAAAGATAATGCAAGACTTTCCGCTTGAAGTAGGTACGACATGGGTGTATCGAGTTACAATCGAGTATTCGATGGGTGCTGGTTCGTATACCGAAGATGGCGAATTAATCATGCCAACACCGGATACGTGGACCGGTCTGGTGACGCAACAAATCATCGAACAAGTCGAAGATCCCCCTGATGGCTATCCTACTTTCATCGTCAAGATCGAGGATTTTCCGAAACTCAAGCATGAAGGAATCGTTACAGACGACAAAGAAATGCGATTAATCGTCAAGAATAATAGTATCTATGACGAATCGATGCGCTGGATTAAATGGCCTCTCGAGGTGGGAGCAATCTGGGATCCCTGGGATGATCTCGCAGAACCGCAAGGAGCTACTTCATACTACAATTGGTCAATACTCGACATTGAAAGCGTCGAAACCGGATTGGGCATAATTGACGGTTGCTGCCTAATTCAATTGACCACGCAGCCTGACACAACCAGTAATTGGATTTGCCCTGGAATTGGTATTGCTAGAGTATATGGTTGGTCAGGTGGAATGCCGATAGAAATTTTTGAGTGGGTTTTAGAATCGTTCTCTTCACCATCGCAATAATCTCACATCATGATCATGGAGTCTATCAATGCTCGTCATCCTGCGCCCAAACACGAATGAAAATTCAGAAGAATTCATCCAGACCTTGGATTTCCTAACCCATCTCCAGGATATCAAGCTCAAGAAGCACATCGTCACCGGAAAACAGCAAATTCTCACGGAGATATACCTCATCGGTGACACATCCAGAGTCGAGCAAGAACAGATCGCCGCACTCCCGGCCGTAGAGCGGGTGATCCGGATTTCCGAGGGATACCGCATCCTTGGCCGGCATCACGACACCAAACGCGCCGTTGGTTTCGAATACAACGGCGTTCAATTCAACCAGGATAACCTGCACGTCTTTGCCGGACTCTGTGCGGTCGACACCAAGGAACATACGGAAGAAATGATGAAAGCGCTTCAGGAAAACGGACAGTGCTGCACGCGCATGGGCGCCTACAAACCGCGCACGAATCCCTATTCATTCCAGGGACACGGCAAGGGCTGTCTTCCGTACATCTTCGAACTGGCCGGGAAGTACGGCATTAAAGTCATCGCCATGGAAGTCACCCACGAACGTCAGATCGCTGAAATCAGCGAATGTCTGGCACAAACCGGTCAGCCCACCGGCGTCATCCTGCAGATCGGCACGCGCAACAGCCAGAATTTCGAACTTCTCAAAGAAATCGGGCGGCAGCAGGAATTCCCGGTGTTATTGAAACGCGGCTTTGGAATCACGCTGAGCGAATCGTTGAACGCGGCCGAGTACCTGGCCATTGAAGGCAACGCCAACATCATCTTCTGCTTGCGCGGTATGAAGACCTCTTTCGGCGATCCGCACCGCAACTTCGTGGACTTCTCCCACGTACCGGTGGTGAAACGGTTGACTCGCATGCCCGTGTGTGTCGACCCATCGCATTCCGTCGGCGTACGCGATAAAGCACCGGATGGCCTTCTGGAAATCTTTCACGCCACAGCCCAAGGCGTCATCGCTGGCGCCAATGCAGTTCTGGCCGATTTTCATCCCGAGCCCCACACCGCCCTGGTGGACGGACCGCAAGCCCTCTACCTGGACGAACTGCCCGCCTTTCTGGAGGATATCCGCATTACTCAGGAGGCCTACGAAAAGCGACGGCGACTTGCGGGTCAACTCGTTGAGCACGATGATGAATCCTGATGCAGTGCAGATCTCCATTGCTGCTGAAGACTAGAATGAAGCACTTGAAACCTTACTCTGGGAAGTCCTCTGGCGACCGTTGGGTTTCGAGCGAGGCGTCCGGGACGAATTCAAACTGGACAGCAAAGAGATCCGGCTGATTGCCCGGGTAAACGATCGCATTGTAGGAGCAATGGTCGTGAATTCATCCAACACCAGCAAGTATGAAATCCGCCACATTGCTGTGAAAGAGTCATACCAAAGAAGGGGAAACGGAACAGCGTTGGTTCAATATTTGATCGACAAGATGTCGATCTCCTCTCCGATCAAGATCAAGACGATTGCACGGAATACGTCGCAATCCTCCTTTAAAAGACTGGGGTTCAATACAGTCCAAGATTATCCTGACCATCCCAAATTCATCACTCACGGCATTTCCTTCTGTTTGATGGTAACTTCCCCCGCAGCAAAATAACTCCCCGCAACAGCCATCCGCGTCATTGTTATGTTTCATTTTGACATACAATTCCCGATTTGCCAGTTCCGTAATCCGATATAGAATGTATTACAATCTGAAACAGCGCTTTGGCATTTCTAGAATTAATGGAGGTTACTTGAATGGCGGTTTCATACGAAATCCACGAGAGTGTAGGCTTGGTCGTATCTCGCCATCAAGGTGCTACGGAAGATGATGAGATGATCGTAGCATACACTGCGTTGTATGCCGATCCTGCTTTCGACCCCGCATTCTCCAAGTTGATCGATCTGCGCGAAGCCGACAGCCGGAGCAGGAGTTCGCAGGCACTGCGTTACTTGTCTGAGCAGACGAGAAGCCATTACGCCGATACCGATGCGATGTCGAAAGTGGCTATCGTCGCCCCCGACGACCTTTCCTTCGGACTGAGTCGCATGTACGACAGCATCACGGACGAGAATGCAGAAGATGTTGCTGTCTTCCGCACGTCAGCCGAGGCTTGCGAATGGTTGGAGATTGATCCCTGCATCCTGGATCTCGATTGACAAATCATTCAACCTATTCTTAACAAAAACGGAGACATCAATGTTGGCTATGCGCAAACCTTTAAGCCGAATCGGTTTCTGGTCGGGGATACTGACGGCAATTTTCACCATCTGGTTCACCGTTGCGTTCTTCGCCTGGTACGCCGTCTCCCCACCCAGCGAATGGCGGGACATCCAAACCTACGCCGCTGCGTTCCAATCCGCCCCATTCCTGGCTTGGGTCGTGCCCTGTGTTTTACTCGCCCTGACCTTTCCCGTTTTAATGGCCAGCATCTACCAGCTCGCATCGAACGATAAGAAAATCTGGGGGCTGCTCGGTCTGGTCTTCGCCCTGATCTACGCTGTGATCCTGGGTTTGAATTACTGGATCCAACTTTCTGTGGTTTCCCCTGCGATGGTCGCCGGCCACACCGAAGGGCTGACCCCCTTCGTGATCGGCAGCCCGGTTTCCATCGCCTTCTCACTGGAAGGTTTGGGCTACAGCCTGATGGGATTATCGATGCTCTTCGCCGGACCCGTGTTTTCCGGAGGTAAACTCGAAACCTGGATCCGCAGGCTCTTGATCCTCAATGGAGTCCAGGTCGCTGTGGTCATCGCCGGTTTCCTGGAATGGTGGATCGTGACCATGCTCTCGCTGGTTATTTGGTGCCTCAGCTTCCCTGTAGTATCCATTTTATTGGCCATCCTCTTTCGCAGAACGGTACAATCAACCCATAACATATTACCCGAAGGATAAAACGAAGGTGGGCGTTTTAGAATTCTCTTCATCCAAAATCGGGCATCTCTTCATTCGCATCATGGCCAGCTTGATGGAGAGCCGCTTCCGCTCTCGCTTCTTCCAACCCCAGCCTGTCGTAGACGGCGCAGAACTCCAGCCCGGGCAAACCATCCTGGAGTTGGGATGTGGTACTGGTTTCTTCACCCCCACGATCGCAAGCCGTCTCGGCGAACGAGGCACTTTGATTGCCATGGACATCCTGCCGCAGTCGGTGGAAGTAGTCACAAAGAAGGTTCAAACCGCCAATTTGAACAACGTGCGCGTGGTCCAGGGGGATGCCTTTAACACTAAGTTGGACGATCAGAGCGTGGATGCCGTGCTTCTCTTCGGCGTTATTCCTGCCCCCATGCTGCCCCTGGATCGGCTCCTTCCCGAAGTACAGCGCATCCTCAAACTGGACGGTGTGCTGGTTGTGTGGCCGGCGAGCTGGATGCGGCGATCGATCACTAGATCGGGATTTTTCACATTTTCCATCAAACGGAATGGTGTGCTCAATTTCAAGCGCAGCTAGCAAAATCCTCGCCTTCGAAAAATGGGGAGGTGCCTTCCCGTCCCAGGATTGTCCGTAGATTGTCCCCCCTATGTCAAACAACACCTTTCCGTATGGTTTATGCTGACAGCAGTTCTCTACCTCACCCGTGAGGTAGAGATTCACATAAAGGATACTCGAAATGACCCGGAAACCGGACTTTTTCGATTTTGCGGCCGAGGTTGGCCTGACGAAACACATCGGTAGTCTGGAAGCCACCAAAAAGTTGCTCTCCCTTTGCGGCATCGACCAGGAGGAGCAGGTGCTCGATGTAGGCTGCGGCGCAGGCGCCACGCCGGTCTTCATCGCCAAGGAATACGGCTGTCGGGTCCTCTGCGTGGACCTCAAAGCGCGCATGGTCGAGCGCGCCAATGAAGCTGCCGCCCGCGCCGGCGTCTCCAATCTGGTCGAATGCCGCGTCGGCGACGCCCAGGATCTTCCCTTCGAAAACGATTTATTCGACATCGTAATTACCGAATCTGTCACCGCCCTTCCCGAGGACAAGCAGAAAGCCGTGAACGAGTATTTCCGTGTTACCAAACCCGGTGGCTATGTGGGATTGAACGAATCAACCTGGATCAAATACCCCCCGACAGCGGAAATGGAAGCTTGGGTAAAACAGGACGTAGGCGGGAACGCCGAACCGCAAACGGCGGAAGCGTGGAAGGCGATGCTCGAGAACGCCGGCCTACAGGATGTCCAGGGTATCGTCTCCCCGATCAAGATCGCCGATGAAGCCAAGGGCATGATGGGACGCTACGGCTGCCGCGCTATCTTACGTATCTACGGGCGGCTCATCGGCCTGTATATTCGCAGCAGCGACTATCGGGCTTTCGTGAAAAAAATAAGCCAAGGCGGCATCGTACCGAAAAATCTGGAAGAATATTTCGGCTATGGACTATATGTTGGCCACAAGCCGTGATAGGTAACGGCAAGTTGGAATACTGTCGAAAACCAAACCGGGCGTCGTTCGTTTGTGCACCACTCCGATCGTATAGATCCCAATCAACCTAGTTGATCTTCTTTGTGCAGCGCATGAAAACGCGCTTGCAGTGAAAAAGGAAATTTGCAGCTCCGGCTTGATGCATCACCCAATACACACTACAATGCCGGACAAGAGGAAACCCATGGTCAAGAGATTAAACCTGCTCATCCGATATCCACTGATTTCTTACTTCACCCTGACCACCCTGATCTCCTGGGCGATCTGGACTCCGATCGTGATCCAGTATCACCGCAATCCATTTCCTATCTCGTTCGCCGATACGCCCGTCTACCTCATCCTGCTGGCCTTTCTGGGCTTTTTCGGGCCTACATTTGCCGCACTGATCCTGTCCGGTCTGGAGGATGGCCGTGAGGGAATCAAGGAATTGCTCTCAGGCTGGAAGTTGTGGCGTGTCGGGCTGCTCTGGTACCTGGCCTTCTTCCTCAGCCAGTTGGCGATCGAGTACCTCGCTACGCAGCTCTACATCGGCTACGCTAACACCACCCCGCAGATCGATTGGGGCAATTTGGCCGGCTTCCTCCCGACCTTCCTGCGGTCGGCGATCCTTGGCGGTGCCATCGCCGAGGAAACCGGCTGGCGCGGCTACGCCCTGCCCCGCTTGCAGGAGAACCATAGCGCGCTGCGCGCCAGCGTGATCATCGGCTTGATCTGGGGCGTGTGGCACCTGCCGATCAGTCTGGTTCCCGGCGCCAACTTCCCGGTCGAACTCAACCCCACCCTGTTCATCATCTTCGTGTTCAACGCCGTTTTCATCTCGATAGTCATGACCTGGCTCTTCAACAACACACGCGGCAGCATCTTCATCTGCTACCTCTATCACGCATTGTTGAACACGGGTTTGTTCGCCGCGGTGTTCAAGTTTGCGGACATCGAATCCGCCTGGTGGGGCAAGATGTACTACGGTACCGTGCTGCGCGGCGCCTTCGCCCTGCTTCTGGTGGCTTATTTCGGGGCGAAGCGTTTGTCGCGGGGAGAGACAACATGAACCCTGCCATCGAAACCCATAATTTATCCAAATCCTACGGGGAAGTCCGCGCCGTCGAGGGGGTCAGCTTGCGCGTGGAGCGCGGCGAAATCTACGGCTTCCTGGGCCTGAACGGCGCCGGCAAGACGACGACCATCCGCGCCCTACTGGGCATGATCAAACCGGGCGCGGGTTCGGTTAAATTACTCGATCAACCGATTGGCCCCAACGGGCGCGGCCCCTGGCGTCAGGTAGGCCACATGGTCGAACGGCCCAGCGCCTATCCTGAATTGAGCGTGCGTGAAAATCTCGAAATTGCCCGCCGCCTGCAAAAGATCGCGGATCGGGGTGCCACGCCCAAAGCCATCGAACGCCTGGGGCTCGGCACTTACGCCGATCGCAAAGCGGGCGGGCTGTCGACGGGCAACCTGCAGCGCCTGGGGCTGGCGCGCGCCCTGCTGCACGAACCCGAACTGCTGATCCTCGATGAACCGGCCAACGGCCTGGACCCGGCCGGCGTGGTCGAGATTCGCAAACTACTGGCCCATCTGACCAAAGAACGCGGCATGACCGTCTTCATGTCCAGCCACATCCTCACCGAGGTGGATCGTCTGGCGACGCGCATCGGCATCATCCACAAAGGGCACTTGCTGGAAGAGCTCGATCATGACCAGCTGGAGGCCCTGCGGGGGCGGCGCCTGGAGGTGAAGACGCGCGATCTCGCGGCTGCGGAGGAAACACTCACCCTGGCTGGCTATGCCGCAATCGTGAATGAAGACTCACTCTATTTACACGAAGATCACGCCCTGGAGGCGCCGGATGTGATCGCTACGATTCTGGTCGAAGAGGGCGTGCCGCCCACGCGGCTGGTCGTGACTCAGGAGAATCTCGAAGATTACTTCCTGCGCCTGACGGGCGGTGCGGCATGAACGGTTTCTTCCCCGCCCTTTGGGCCGAGGCGCTCAAGGCGCGTCGTTCTAAAATCTTGATCCTCACGACCGCGGCCGCCACGATCCTGCCCATTATCGATGGACTGTTTATGTTCATCATCAAGGACCCCGAGCGTGCCAAGTCGATGGGGCTGATCAACGTCAAGGCGCAGATCACAGCCGCCGTGGCCGATTGGCCCACGTTCTTTCAGGTGCTGCTGTTGGGGGCCGCCATCGCCGGCGCCATCCTCTTTGCTTTCATCACCGCCTGGGTTTTCGGGCGCGAACACAGCGACCGCACCGCAAAGGAATTGTTGGCTACGCCCACGCGGCGAGAGACGATCGTCACTGCCAAGCTGGCTTTGATATCGCTTTGGGTACTGGGTATCACGCTGCTGATCTTTGTGCTCGGGCTGGGGATGGGCGCGGTCGTGGACATCCCGGGCGGGTCGCCCGAACTGATTCGGGAATCCTTCGGGACGCTGCTGCTCATTTCGCTGTTGACCCTGCTGATGATGCCCTTCGTGGCCTTCTTCGCCAGCGCGGGCCGTGGCTACCTTCTCCCGCTGGGCTGGGCGGTACTCACGTTAGCGGCAGCCCAGATCATGGGCGTGCTCGGTTGGGCGGAATGGTTCCCCTGGGCCGCACCGGCGCTGCTGGTCAGTATGGACGGCGGACCCGCGGGACCGATCCCGGCGCACAGCCTGGTCGTGGTGCTCATTGCTTTCCTCGTAGGCACCATGGCGACCTTCGCCTGGTGGCGCGGCTCGGATCAGGCGCGCTAGTCTTCAACGCTGTGATTGGTGGTAGGCTCGAGTCACGCGGGATGGGGCAACCGAACTTCACGCTACTGCACAGGGTTGAATAGCCGCGTGGCTTAGCGGATGTTACTTGATCGGAAATCTTGCCGTATGCCCACCAAAATTCTACAAACAAGCCTTGCTTTAATCATTCACACGCTGCTGCACTTAGTGATTGAATCCAAATTTTGGATTTGTGCGGGTTATCGAGAGAATGAGTAGATATTTGCAACGTCCTTAACTTTAGAGTATATTCATATTAATCCGATTCTCGGAAACGCCATAGGAAATCGGAATGAACCCACATTTTATCGGAAGATGCATATGAAGTAGATCCATTTCCATGACAGGTCTAGTACCTTATGAGTATTAAACCTCGAAAGGAGCGCAACATGCATTACCATATCCCCTCCTATAAATTTCTAGGCAAAATCTTCATCATTCTTCTCGCCACGCTATCGCTGGTTTTCTGCAACAGCATGAGGCCATCATCATCTCCTGAAAGCGTAACAGTTCCAGAAGAGTTAGAACTTCCGGAGATGATGGGCGTAGCCCTGGATCCCGCTGGCATACCCATTCCACTTGCCGAAGTCGGTGGTGAGATTGGCGATTTCAATGGCGTGATTTCCGGGGATCTTGAGGTAAGCGAAAGTGGATGGCTTGAAGTCGAGTCATCGGGATATGCGACCGGATTTACCGAATCATTTGGTGAAATTGAGGGAGTGGAATTGTTTGAGGCTCGCCTTACGCCATTCGCAGCCATTGCTACATTAGAGTCAGGTGAAATGGTAACCTTGTCTCTCGGTGAAGAAGATGCATTCGATGTCGAAGTGGAGATTTCCGCGGATTCGTTTGCGGTAACTCCAATTACGATCGCACTTACTGAAGTTGATCCCCTTGATATTGGACCAGCACACGAGACCGTAGACGATCGCGACGACTTGAACCTTCATTACGCCTTCGCACTGCAGGCTTTCGATGCAGCCTGGGTTGAGCAAAGCGCAGAAATGGGCTCGGTTTTCACTACCCATATCTATCTTCCTGACGAATTTGAAGGCCTACCGATTCTTGCTGTTTTCAATCCAATCGATGGTGAATGGGAAGCCCTCACGGATTTGTGTACATCAGAATCCAGCACTACTCTGATCTGTGATTTGAATAGGCTCTCGCCCAGCTTCGGTATCTTCAGCGAAATGGAACGAGCAACATCCGTTCATATGCCCGATGCGAGAAATAATCAATCCGAGTCCGGTGGCGGGCACCAATTAAGCCTCATCATGTGGTCACCGCTTCTGCAGGACGAGAATCTTGATGGAGCTTACAAACAGGCGAGAGACAAGCTAATGGATTGGATCAAGCAAAATCAATTCAAATTTTACACACCTTCGGACGACGAGTTCGACCTTTTGACTGATCCTGAGTTCCTCGATCTTCTCGACGATCTTATAGATGCCGCGCTGCGTTACGCGAACGCCAACAGAAACGAAAGTGGCAAATATCATCTTATGTTGGCTGCAGAAATAGCATCCCTTGCTGGAACAGATGACTTGCAACAGGCTATGATTGATGAAGCCGCGAAGATCTCAAAAGAAATGGGGGATAAAATCCTTAAGAATCCCGATTGCGGAAAGTTCAAAGAAGCATTTCGGATTGCTGAACAGAATTTTCTGTTTGCTAATAACGCTCTTGCAACTCAAATAGTCGAAACCTATGCGGATTTGGTGGATGACTGTGATATTTGGGAAGGAAAGATAATTGTCCATATGCCGACATTGGAAACCGCTCCACACGATGATAGTTTTACACGTGTGTCGGGAAACACCTGGATAGAAATCCACACCGTCAGGATAGGGACGAATGTTGAAACGTTTGCCTCGCGCGCCGAGGACAGCGTCATGTACCTATTTCCGGTAGTTAAGTACGACGCCTCAGAAGAATGCCCGATGAAGATCACCTATACTCTAATCCCGACTGTCAAACCCATGTTGACCGCCAAAGGATCTTACGATGGGTTCGAGTTCGTCATGGACAACTTCAAGATACTCCCCGGCTCTGGTTCCGCAACCATCAATCAGCACTGGAATTTCCAAGGCGAGCAGGGTGATCCCCCTGAATGTGTTACCGCCGTAAATCAGAGTTTTCCTTTCAAGAATTTTTACTCGGTGCTTGCACATGGGTTCATGGGAGGCACGCCCTCGATCACGCTTCAGGAGATGCTTGATTCCGGTGACCCCTTGACAGGTCACATCACAGGCTCAAGACAGATAGAAAATCCTGACCAAGAAACTGGAAGATTCCCGATATCACATGGAAGCGTAGGTTGGAATTTCCGGGTAATTCAGAAGAAACTCCCGATCGAAGAATCATAATACCTGCCCGACAACAGAAAGAGCTGGTAGAAAACATCGCCGGCAGCCTGAAGAAAGTCCCGTAGGGCCTGCAAGAAGCGATGGTCGCCCACTTCAGAAAGGCAGACCTGGCATACGGTGATGGTGTTGCCAAAGCACTGGGTTTAACGTGAACCGTAGCCAGTAACAGAAAATCCGCGCCCCATGGCGTGGGTTTTTCTCACGGGGTTCCAGCCAAGTTCTACGGCGTGCTCGGTCGGGCGGAATGGTTCCCCTGGGCCGCACCGGCGCTGCTGGTCAGTTTGGACGGCGCTCCCGTCGGTACGCTCCCGGCGCACAGCCTGGTCGTGGTGCTCATTGCTTTCCTCGTAGGCACCATGGCGACCTTCGCCTGGTGGCGCGGCTCGGATCAGGCGCGCTAGTCTTCAACGCTGTGATTGGTGGTATGCTTAGGTCGCCAGCCCGCTCGATGGTCCAACCCAATTTCACGCTGATCTATCGCCAGCTGGGGAAGATATGCATCAGTTTGTATTCATGACATTCCCTTATAGCACGATCGGCAGCAAAAGAGCCAAAGATTCACGAGTCGGCCAACTCGCATTACTGGAATAGTGGAAGGTTGTGTCGGATGGAAGAAACCAATCTTGACCGCAGAGGCATCTTTTCTTTCCTCGCCATCACATTTGTCATCACATATGGGCTTGAAGGGGCATTAATCTTAAGCGGTTTCCGTATAACACGGCTACCGGCCATCTATGGTCAGCTGATCATCGCTGCAGTCATGTGGGTGCCGGCGTTGGCGACGTGGCTTACCATCAAACGCGTTACGCGTGAAGGTTTTACGGTCTTAAATTTTCGCTTTGGCTCATGGAAACCTTACTTGACCTCAGGCCTGCTCGTGCCAATCTGCTTTGTTCTCATTTACGGTTTGACTTGGCTGCTGGATCTAGGCCAACCAGATTGGAAGATGGAGCAGTTCCTGGCAGCGGTCAGCGAAACCGCCGGGACCACGCTTCCTCCCACGCCTGCGCCATCCTTGGTGCTCGCTGCGCTGTTTGGGTTGACGCTCATCGTATCGCCTTTCGTCAATACGCTGTTTGGTCTCGGCGAAGAACTCGGTTGGCGCGGTTATCTGCTGCCCAAGCTGATGGTGCTTGGCAAATGCAAAGCTTACCTGCTTCTAGGAATCATCTGGGGCTTGTGGCATATGCCGCTCATCTTGATTGGATTCACGTATCCTGGCCAACCCATACTTGGCTTATTGGCCTTCATCGCGCTGACCACCACACTTGGGATTTATCTAAACGAGTTGACTCTGCGTCACAGGAGTACAATTTTAGCGGGTTGGGTTCACGGTGTATTCAATAGTCAGAAGCTAGGTGTATGGACTATCATCTTTCCATCCATAAACCCACTCATTGGCGGTTTCGCCGGCATCGTAGGCATTATGATCTGGCTAGCGCTTGGGCTGTGGGAGATGAGACGTCATCCATGCTGTGGGTGAGCGGTCGAACGATAAACTGCGGCGCGCTTCCCTTCCTCATCCCGATGGCGCATTCCGTCGAGGAGATGATCGACCACGTACGCGATTCCAGCCTCGCCTCGGACCTGGCGCAGCGCGGCGAGCAAGTAGATCTAGCTGCCGACCTGCACAGTGGAGTGATGGTACATCCCAATTTGAAAGGATCATCTTTTGATAGAATAATAGGTGTTGAATACGCCACAGGATCACGAGTTGTACGCTTCATTAGATGTACGCCATGCCGGAAAACGGACGAGAACAAACCCGCTGATTTTGCCATTTCCAATACATGAGAGGTTGACATGGGTGATAAAGGAAAACGAGACAAATCGAAAAGAGAAAGTCAAAAAAAGCCCAAGCTGACAATTAAAGAGAAAAGGAAAAGAAAGAAGGAGAAGGAGAAAGAGAAGTAGCTGCTCGAAGGCGGTCGTGCTCGCCACCCCTGAAGATATCCGGGGATGCTGACCGCTACGAACAGGAGCGCGGCGTCAACGATGATTGCATCCATCCCGGCGACCTCTACAGGCTGATGTCGCCCAAGCAGCAGAAAGAGCTGGCAGAAAACATCGCCGGCAGCCTGAAGAAAATCCCGCAGGGCCTGCAAGAAACGATGGTCGCCCACTTCCGAAAGGCAGACCCGGCATACGGTGATGGTGTTGCCAAAGCGCTGGGTTTAGCCTGATACGCAGCCGGAAACGAATTCAACAGGGAGTTGGAGGATCAGGGAATTCAAAGCGGATTCCGCTAGCTTCTTAAAACCGTGTACTTGAAGGTGTATGCTATTCAAAGGTACATCCATTCCGCCTTAGATGCAATGCTATACTACTAATTCGCGCGTTTCCATACCCTGAGGGGGTAATCTCTCACATATCGGTATGAGAATATTCTAGAAGATGTGAATAAGGCGCAAGGTTGCAGTCTAATTATAAGTTA
>DAOUDW010000036.1:0-1917 GCA_034430895.1 Anaerolineales bacterium
CGCAATGAGATCGGGCAAAATAACTGTGACCCTTTGGGACGTCCGTAGCGGGGAGCAGCTTGCCACGCTCGTGGGGCATAGGTGGATATATGATGTGCTCAGTGTAACATTCTCCCCGGACGGCAAGACACTCGCTTCGGGATCTTCGGACGGCACTGTCGTACTTTGGGATATGGAAGAACTGAGAGTGGCACGCATGGCGCTGTCGCCTGTCATGGAAGACCTGGGAGAGGCGCGCGTGGCGCTGACGCCTGTCATGGAGGACCTGGGAGAGACACGCATGGTGCAGACGGCGGTCTCGGAAATAGATGGGATGGAGATGGTGTATATCCCAGCGGGGACTTTCTTGATGGGGAGCACAAGCGACGATCCTAATGCAAATGCTAACGAATTTCCGCAGCATGAGGTCTATCTGGATGCGTTCTGGATTGATCGGACAGAAGTGACGAATGCAATGTACGCTGCGTTCCTCAATGCGGAGGGGAATCAGAGCGAGGGTGGTGCAACCTGGCTGGATGCAAATGACAATAATGTGCGGATCGAGGAATCCGGCGGGGAATGGCGTCCAATGAGCGGCTTCGAGGACCATCCGATGGTGGATGTAACCTGGTACGGTGCGAAGGCGTATTGCGAATGGGCCGGGCGGCGGCTGCCGACGGAGGCGGAGTGGGAGAAGGCGGCACGGGGGCAGGATGGGAGGCTGTACCCCTGGGGCGATGAAAGCCCTAATTGTAACTTGTTAAATTACGGAGGTTGTGATGGATCTGCAGCTGATGTGGTGGGAATGAGACCGGATGGTGCGAGCCCATACGGGGTACTCGACATAGCTGGGAACGTGTGGGAGTGGGTGGCAGATTGGTATGACGATGGGTATTACGACAGTTCTCTCACGATTACCCCGACAGGCCCATCTAATGGAACATATCGAGTTGTTCGTGGCGCCGCGTGGTACAGCCCTCAGAATAACGCTCGGGCTGCCATTCGCAAAGGGCGCCTTCCGTATGTCACATACACCGACCTCGGATTTCGTTGTGCCGCATCGCCTTGATGTTGTGCTGGTTTCTGGATACTGGGTTCTGTACGCCGCAGCGATCTACGGATTTGAAAATAATAATAAAAACTCATTTCCACGCTTTTGCGTGAGGATAAGGAAAGAGTGGTAGAAAAAACGAAGGTCCAACAATATTGCAATGCAATTATTCGAAGGGAAACTGAAGGATCAAGGAGTCATCGAGATGTCCTTTCGACCCAACCCAGGTGAGGAGATCACCATCGGAGATGTTGGTTTTCACTCGTATTTGACGCTATTCCACAGAAATTTGGCCAAAATTGGAAATAACATGGCCAGGGAGGTAGAATCAGGTAATATCGATTGTGAGGGTGATTAATTAGCAGATAACGTTAAGTTGAATGCAATCTTGTTTTCAATAAAGTGGGATATATGTAGGGGGGAAATACTATATCTATACTGAATTCAGGCGTAATGTCATCCAATAACGGGATAAATCAAACACGGATGATGTTTTTCCACCCTACAGGGTATTTCCAAGTGGGATTCACTCAATAGAAAGTACAACTTTGTAAATCAATATCGGAAGTTCAGCAAATTTCAATGTATGAAATAGCACATTAACTTGTGGCAAGCGCTAAGAAAATCAGTTGCAAAATATTTACTTTGTCCCTTTATGCCGCGATAAGAAGAGCGGCCAACAATATTGACACTTTTCTTTCGAGAGTTTTATAAAGCATAAGTTGGCCGTTCGGCCAACTTATGCTTTAGGTGACACTGTGTGCCCCCGCATGTAGAATCGACCGAAAAACCACAAAAATATAAGTGCGCATAGCCACATAGATGCTTTGATTTCTTCAGGTTCTGGTCCATCATACTTTTCAGGGTAAATTTTCTTACTCACTCGG
>DAOUDW010000037.1:0-4772 GCA_034430895.1 Anaerolineales bacterium
TGAGATGGATTATCCGGTTGGCTGCAATTCACCGATAGGAAGAGATGACACGTTATTTAATCTGCTTTCACGAAACACACTTTCGACAGTTTCCTATAAGCGAATTCATCAAACAGCACCAGACATTCCTCTACGTCAATCGTTTCGATCGGCAGCGAAGTCATTTTGGGTAATCGATTCGATAACACGGGGTGTCGTCGTGCCCTACCGTGATGGGAATACGGTAATTGCAGATTTATGTAGAGCCTCTGAATTGGATAAGCAGTACAAACTGCTTAAGAAAGCGCAGCGTTTCTCGGTCAATTTGTTTGACCATCAATTCGATAAATTATTCAAAATCGGAGCTATCAGTGAGGTACAACCCGGAGTAGGTATTTACCATCTCGATGAACAACATTACAGCGAAGATTTCGGCTGGAGTGATGACCCAGTCGCTGACATGAGTATACATATCGCATGAAGGAGGTTCTTATGAAATATCCAAACATAGTTGAATTTAAAGTTTGGGGCAAGTACGCGCTTTTCACCGACCCGATTACAAAAATCGGTGGCGAAAAGTTCTCGTACCAAATTCCCACTTATGAGGCGTTGAAGGGCATTTTGAGTTCGGTTTATTGGAAGCCTACTATCGTGTGGGTGATCGATAAGGTGCGGGTGATGAAGCCCATCCGAACCCAAACCCGAAGTGCCAAGCCGGTGAAGTATGGCGGTGGTGGACATGACCTTGCCATCTATACATATCTGGCGGATGTGGAATACCAGGTACAAGCGCACTTCGAGTGGAATATGCAGCGTGAAGATTTATTAAAAGATAGGAATGAACACAAGCATTTTGATGTCGCTAAACGCATGATTGCCCGCGGCGGCAGACGGGATGTGTTCTTGGGAACACGCGAATGCCAAGGCTATGTCGAGCCGTGTACGTTTGGAGATGGCAAAGGCGCGTACGATAGTTATGGCGAACTGTCCTTTGGCATGATGTTCCATGGTTTTGATTACCCCGATGAAGTTAAGGATGGCGAGCTTTGGGTACGTTTTTGGGGGGCAGTCATGAAGGATGGGGTTGTGAGCTTCCCGCACCCAAATAATGAGCAGGTCATTATTCGCAAGTTCATCCGAGAAATGAAAGCAGCCCCACCGGAGACTGTTGGATTGGAAGAAGAGGTGCTGTTGGAAGGCTATGAAGAGGGGACGGCGTGAGATGAACTGGATTCAAACTCTGTTCGAGACGTACGAGAATTGCCAGAGCAGTATTGGTTATACTTCCGGAGCGCCAAGACCTTTGTTGCCCATTTGCCATATCACAGTGCAGGCTCACATTGAAGTTGTGATTGATAGTAATGGCAATTTTCGACGGTCGCAGCTTGTCGACAAAGAAGATTCGACCACCATTATCCCTGCCACGGAAACATCGGCCAGTAAATCGGGGAGCAAACCGAAATGCCACCCCTTGTGCGACAGGCTTCAATATCTGGCGGGTGATTTCGCGGATTATGGCGGTGCTGTTACTTCAGGTTTTATTAAAGACCCCGAAGAACCCCATCGTAATTTCGTTGATTTGCTGACTAAGTGGTGTCAATCAGAGTACAGCCATCCTAAAGCACGCGCAGTCCTGAAATATGTCCAAAAAAAGACATTGATGCAAGATTTAGTGACTCATGATGTCTTGCTTGTCGGCTGTGATGGGAAACTTGTGAGTAAAGAAAATGTAAAACGAGATAAAGATGCCAGAGATATCTTTTCGGTTATGAAATCACAATCACAAGGTAACGCTGTTATTCGTTGGGTTGTGGAAACAAGAGAGAGTAACGAACACAGGGTTTGGCTTGATAAAGCCCTGTGGGAAAGCTGGGAAAATTACTATCTGAACAGCAGAACACATACGGGTTTGTGCTTGGTAACAGGAAAAACCCAACTACTCACGACCAACCACCCGAAATACATTCGCCGGGAGGGAGATGGCGCCAAACTGATTTCTTCCAATGATAAAAGCGGTTTTACATTCAGGGGGCGCTTTATAGGCGATGAGCAAGCTTGTAGTGTTGGGTTAGAAACATCGCAGAAGGCTCATTATGCGCTTGCTTGGCTTATTAGCCGCCAAGGTTACCGGCAGGGCGATTTGGCTATCGTTGCCTGGCCTATTTCGGGCGCACAGGTGATACAACCTACTGATGATCTCATCGATGCGCTTGATAAGGATGTGCCATCGGGAGAAAGTGCCCCAGCAGATACAGCACAGGAAGTTGCTCTCCGTTTGAAAAAGAAGATTGCCGGCTATCGCCAAGAAATCGGTGAAACTGCTGGACTTGTGGTTATGGCAGTCGACTCGGCGACCCCTGGTCGGCTCTCCATTGTGTATTACCGTATATTGACCGGATACGATTTCCTAGAACGCATTGAGCGCTGGCACGAATCCTGTGCCTGGCTACACACCTATCGCTATGTGGAGAAACAAGACGAAAAAGGGAAAAACGTAAGACGCTACATTCCTTTCACCGGAGCGCCTGCACCTGCAGATATTGCCGAAGCCGCCTATGGTGCTCTGCTTGATGATAAGTTGAAAAAAGCCACCATAAAGCGCTTGCTCCCCTGCATCGTGGATGGACATATCATCCCGCATGACCTGGTGGAGTCGGTTGTCCGACGAGCATCTAACAGAGCAGGATTGGAAGAACGGGAATGGAATAAAGTGTTAAGTATTGCATGTGCTTTATTCAGAAAGTTCAAAGAAGGAAAGGAGAAGTACGATATGGCTCTCGATGAAACTCGAACCACGCGAGATTATCTCTATGGGAGATTGCTCGCATTAGCAGACAACTTGGAAAGCTGGGCGCTGAGAGATGCCAATGAAAAGCGCGAGACCAGTGCTGCGCGCCTGATGCAGCGTTTTGCGGAGCATCCATTCAGCACATGGCGGCAAATTGAACTGGCGTTGCGGCCTTATATCGCCCGTTTAGGCGGCAAATCTACCAATCTGCAACGCAAAATTGACAATGTTGTCGATCTGTTCGATCCCCCAGATTTTATGAGAGATACCCGTCTCAGCGGTGAATTCCTGCTTGGTTACCATAGCCAGCGCCAAGCTTTGCGCCCCGATCACGGAACCCAAGATGAAATTGAAGAATCCTGAAAAAAAATCTATTCACTGATAAGGAGAAAATGCCATGACTATCCTGTCAAACAAAATCGACTTTGCCGCCATCATCAATGTCAAGCATGCCAACCCCAACGGCGATCCATTGAACGGCAACCGTCCCCGCTACGATTACGAAGGGCGAGGTGAAATTTCCGACGTGGCCATCAAACGCAAAATCCGTAACCGCTTGATGGATGAGGATTTCGACGTTTTCGTTCAATCGGACGATAACAAGGTAGATGAATACCCCAGCTTGCGAAAACGCGCCGAAGGGGAAATCAAGAAAGAAGAGTGGAAGGATGACAAGAAATTTCGTGAGGCAGTGTGCCAGAAGTGGATAGATGTGCGTGCCTTTGGACAGTTGTTTGCTTATAGCGCTCAGAAAAAGGGTGAAGGAGTATCGGTCGGTATTCGCGGCCCGGTTTCGGTTCACCCCGCATTCTCCGTTGTTCCCGTCCTTGATCGAATCTCTAGCATCCAGATCACAAAGAGCGTCAGCGGTGAAGGCGAAGGTGAGAAAAAAGCCTCCGACACTATGGGCATGAAGCATCGTGTCGATCATGGCATCTACGTTTTCTACGGCAGCATGAATCCGCAGCTTGCTACAAAAACCGGTTTCTCCGATGAAGACGCTCAGGCAATCAAAGAGGCCCTTAGAACCTTGTTCCGTAATGATGCCTCTTCTGCCCGCCCCGAAGGAAGCATGGAAGTGCATAAACTATATTGGTGGGAACACAACAGCCCTAACGGACAATATTCATCCGCGAAGGTACATCGCTTGCTCAATGTGAAACCGAACAAGGATGAACCTGATAGCATCGAAGATTACGATATTAGCCTGGATGAGTTGGATGGCTTGAAGAGTGAAGTGATTGATGGTGAATAAAGTCTGATATGTCATTGCGAACCGCGGAGTGGTGAAGCAATCTCCTCAAAAAAGGGGATTGCTTCGTCGGGGTCCTGCAACTTGGCTCGACGAACGTTCGCTCTGCTCGGGAGGCCCTCCTCGCAATGACATAGGCGACAGGATTTGACCGCATGACAGATGGCAGGGAATATTGCGTTTACATTATGACCAATGCTCATCATACTGTTTTGTATACCGGCGTGACGAATAATCTGGCGCGCAGGGTATATGAGCATAAACGAGGTTTGGGCGGCGCGTTCACCAAAAAGTACAATGTCAACAAGTTGGTTTATTATGAAGTTGGCGACAATGTTTATTCTGTAATTGCTAGGGAAAAGCAGATCAAAGGCGGCTCACGGAAGAAGAAGGTCGCGTTGATAGATAACCTAAATCCTGAATGGAAAGATTTGGATGAAGAAATATAGAGATGATATGTCATTGCGAGGGCGGCAGCCCGATGCAATCCCCTCATATCTGGAGATTGCTTCGTCGCTCCGCTCCTCGCAATGACAGGAAACACGATGAAACCCGAATACGCGCCTGCCGAACTACTGCCCCTCTCCGGCATCCAGCACTTCGTATTCTGCCGTCGGCAGTGGGCCTTGATCCACGTCGAACGGCAGTGGCAGGAAAACGCGCTCACTGCCGAAGGCCGCTTGCTGCATAAACGTGCCGACGATCCCTTCTTCATCGAAAAACGGGGGGACGTCGTCATCGCCCGCGCTGTGC
>DAOUDW010000038.1:0-183700 GCA_034430895.1 Anaerolineales bacterium
CAGATTACGTCGATGCACTCCTGGTTGGAGAAACCGCCGAGCTGATCGCCCTGAATCCTGAATTCAACTATGGAAAATTCGATCTCGAGAATGGACAATGTTGGATTTATCTCGCTTTGTTGGAAGGGCCGGAGGATCCGTTCCATACCTGCAACGTACCGGTTATCGATCCCCCGCCACCGCCGACGGATACACCGCTTGCCTGCACACCGGAGCTGGATGAAGAAGCCTGTGAACGGGCCGGGGGACATATGAGCGATTCGCTAACGACAGCGCCTTATTGCGTCTGCCCGGAGTAATCGCAGGCCTGACTGATAGCTTGAGCGCAAAATGGAATGGTGAATGAACACCTGGCTGGACACAAGGAGTGTAGTAATGATTATAGGTAAACACATGCAACGTCGATGGTTCTATATGATCCTGATGACAATAATTCTGGTCGCCGTTCCGATTTCCGCAGAAGCCAGCACCTTCGTGGTCAACACGGTCGACGATCTCGACGATGGCAACTGCGACGCCGACCACTGTTCCCTGCGAGAGGCCATCGCCGCCGCCAACGCCAATCCTGGCGCGGACACGATCGCCTTCGACATCCCCGGCGCCGGACCGCACGTCATCAAACTGTGCAGCTTACTGCCCAAACTTACCGACGGTGGAACGACGATCGACGCTACGACGGAACCGGACTATGCTGGCGCGCCTGTCGTCACACTGATACCTTCTGCCGATCCCAGCTGCGCCGCCGTGCACCGAGGCATCTGGATTCTTTCCGATGGCAACGTAATCCGCGGCCTGCACACCATCGGCTTCCTACAACCCAATATTCAGCACGAAGCTGCCATCTACATCGAACAAGGTACTGCGAACCTCATCGAGAACAACCACATTGGCTATGAACCCAGCTGCCCAATTATCAACACACAGTACGGCGTGCGCATCGAACCCGAGGCTGGAAATCAACGCATCATCAAGAATGTTTTCAACTGCAACGGTACGGCCATCGATATCTGGGGCGGTAGCCACTTGATCAGGGACAACCTCATCGGCGTCGATCCCTCCGGCACCATAGCCATCCTCAACGGACTTGGCATCTACATCTACGAAACCGCCCACGGCTCAACTATCCAGGACAACGTGGTATCGGGCAACATCAGCGCCATGGCTGTGTATTCGGACAACAATAAGATTCTGGGGAACCGCGTGGGCACGGATTGGTCCACCAACATCGCCATCCCCAATCAGGGCGGAATCCAGGTGAACGGCGATCACAACCGCATCGGTGGTACAAACCCCAACGAAGCCAACATCATCGCCAACAACACCAGCATCGGGCTCGATCTGTACTGCGGTGCAGAATACAACCAGGTCTATGGCAATATTATCGGCACCGACCTGGGTGGCAGCGCCGTGATGGGCAACCGGTACGGCATCACCATTATGGGGAACATGAACACCATCGGGGGAATTGACCCGGGGCAAACGAACCGCATTCTCTTCAGCCATGAATCGGGGATCAGCCTGTACGCGGTCGCACATAAAAACATCATCATGGGGAACGAGATCGCATACGGCCGCACGCAGGGCATTCTGGGCACCAGTTCGATGGGATTACCCTACTCCAACACCTTCAGCCAGAACAGCATCCATCACCATCGAGCTTTGGGAATCGATTTGGAACCCGCGGGCGTCACGCTGAACGATCCCGGAGACGCCGACGTCGGACCCAACACCCTGCTGAACTTCCCCGTGCTCCAATCCGCTAACTTGAACACGGCCGAAGGAGACGCCTGTCCGGGCTGCACCGTGGAGGTTTTCATCGCCGATTCGGGGAAAGGCGCCTTCGGAGAAGGCATGACTTTCGTAGGCAGCGGAAATGCCGATGCAAGCGGTCATTTCTCGGTCGCGTTGAGCGGGGTCGGTTACTGCGATCCGCTTACCGCCACCGCCACCGACGGCGCGGCCAATACCTCCGAATTCGCCAAAAATATCCTAGCCAGCTGCCTGACGCTTGTCTTCCCCTGGCCTTTGCTTTCCTTACTGGTATTGGTTTTCGCTGGCGTCCTTGGTAACGGACGTAGAGGTCATGCAAAAGGTGCACCAGCCGGACGATTCGCCGCCGCAGGAGGAGTGGCAGGAGCGGTTTTAGGAGCAGCCCTGCTGACCCTGGGCAGTGCGCTTCCCAACGTGCACCTGGAACTCCTCCCTCCGGCAGCAGAAGAAGAACAAAGCAATCCGCTTTGCAGTGAACTGCTTCTACCGGACGGATATGCACCGCCAGCCGGCGATGTCTTCGACACCAGCGAAGATCCGCTGCTTTCCTGGACACCACTCTCAAGACCGGGGGAGGAAGATCTTGCCTGGCAGATCGAACTATTGAGCCCGGATGGCACCACGTTAAATCAAACCACGCAGGAAACCAGCCTGACATTCAGCAGTTTCGGTTTTCCTCCACTGCCTGGGGGGACTTTCCGCTGGCGTATCACCGCCCTGCAGGCAGGTCCTACAGGTGCTCTAGGGGAGGGGATTTGTGCGCCAACCTATTGGATGCCGTTTTCTTTCAAAGGGCTGGAACAAGAGGAGACACCGGAAGATACGCCCACCTCGACGCCCACGTCAACCCCCACGCCAACCCCCACAGCAGAGATATCCGCGTGTGTTTACACGGCAAGCGTGAACAGCAATTGTCGTACGAGCGATTATGCGGAGTCAGATTACGTTGATGAATTACTCGTTGGAGAAACAGCGCAACTGATTGCACTGAATCCGGATTTCAGCCACGGTTTGTTCGAACTCGATGGAGGACAATGTTGGATTTGGCTTGGGCTGCTGGACGGCCCTGAAAATCCATACGGAAACTGCGATGTCTCCGTCATCGATCCGCCGCCACCGCCAACGTCAACACCACGAGCATGCACTATGGATTTGGACGAGGAAGCTTGCATCGCAAGCGGCGGCCTATGGTCTGAGGGATTTACGGGTCGTCTTCACTGTATCTGTCCTTAATATGCAGGTTCGTCCGGGAGGCTGAAACATGAATGTGGCTTGTGCGCCGCGAGCTACTTGTCGAAATTGCCAGCTCACTGTAGCATCCTGATACCAACCGCCTGCCATTGACAAACCATTTCATGGCCGGTATACGGAGAAGAAGATATCAAAACGAAGGAGACACCAAGATGAACCTTCCAACTCGAAAGAAAACAACAGCACTCGTCTTACTGCTTTCTACAAGCATAATCCTTTCGGCATGTAATTTTCCCGGCACGGGCGCCACATCGGATTTGTTCGCCACCTCCGCGGCGCAAACCGTATCCGCCCGTCTCACCCAACCGGCAGGACCCGGCACGGACGGGACAACGCCGCCCGAACCGCCGCAGATCGCTACAACAGAAGCGCCGACGACGGAGGAACCGCCTACGCCGACCGTAACGCTGACCCCCACGATCACCCAAACCACCATACCCTGCGATCGCGTCGCCTTCGTCTCGGACGTCACCATCCCCGACGGTGAGGAACTGGATCCCAATGAGAGCTTCACCAAAACCTGGCGCCTGAAAAATGACGGCTCCTGCACCTGGACCTCCAGCTATGCACTCATTTTCGACAGCGGTGATTCAATGGACGGGCCCGCCTCCAAACAGCTCACCAGTGGCACTGTAGCACCCGGCGCAACCATGGATATCTCCGTCAATCTGACGGCACCAAGTTCGCCAGGGACCTACAAAGGCTACTGGAAACTTCGCAACGGATCGGGAGTGAACTTCGGCATCGGCACAGACGGCACCAATCCGTTCTGGGTCGAAATCGAAGTTGTACCCAACACGACCACGATTACCATTCCGATGCAAGCCGGTGAAAGCGGACAAGCGACTTCTACTGGCTCAACTGGGTTTGGAAAATATGTAGGCGACAGCCATTTAGATACTTCCACGCAAGCCTTCGTCAGCTTCGATATCAGTGCGATACCATCTGACGCCATCATCACCAAGGTTACAACGAAGATTAGCAACTACAATAAAACCGGAGATCCGTTTGGTGATCTGGGCGCACTGTTCATCTTCAAGGATGATTTTGGCGGCTTGGATGCTTCCGACTTCGTCGGCAGCACGCCATCATCCGGCCGGCTGATTTCCTGGAATTCCTCGTCGAGTTTGGGGAACGTCATCTCAGATGAAGACATGGTCAATGCACTGCAAACCAAAGTGGGCAGTAGTCGCTTTAAAGTCCGATTCCAATTCTCCAATGACACAAACGGTGATCATGGTGCCGACTATCTGGAATTGGTCTCGTTCGTGATCAAGGTAACGTACTACACACCATAAGCGCGTTGCATCAAGAAAAAATCCCCGCCAATCCAATTCTCGGCGGGGATTTTTACATACCGCCCAAGTTATTGCTTGCCGACTTGCAGGCCATACCCTGGCGATCCACTTACCCGCATTGCTGCAGACAGTGCTGCCACCACAATCATCCCCCTATATGCCGATAAGATTATTGATCGGCGGTTAAGCTGAAACGGAGTGTGACCTATGCGTAATGGGCCACTTGTCAAAATCGGCGGCTCACTGTAGCATCCTGATACTAACTACCGGCCTGGAATTATCAATTCCACGTCCGGTATACGGAGAAGAAGATTTCAATATGAAGGAGACTAGGAAATGAGCCTTCTAACTCGAAGAAAAACGTCAACTCTCGTCATAATCCTTTCGGCCGGTCTGATCCTTTCGGCATGCAATTTCCCCGGTATGGGTGCCACGCCGGATCTGTTCGCCACCTCCGCGGCGCAAACCGTATCCGCCCGTCTCACCCAACCGGCAGGACCCGGCACGGACGGGACAACGCCGCCCGAACCGCCGCAGATCGCTACAACAGAAGCGCCGCCGACGGAGGAACCGCCTACGCCGACCGTAACGCTGACCCCCACGATCACCCAAACCACCATACCCTGCGATCGCGTCGCCTTCGTTACGGACGTCACCATCCCCGACGGGGAGGAACTGCAGCCCAACGAGAGCTTCACCAAAACCTGGCGCCTGAAAAATGACGGCTCCTGCACCTGGACCTCCAGCTATGCGCTCATTTTCGACAGCGGTGATTCAATGGGCGGGCCCGCCTCCAAACAGCTCACCAGTGGCACTGTGGCGCCCGGCGCAAACATTGATATCTCCGTCAATCTTACGGCACCAAGTTCGCCAGGGACCTACAAAGGCTACTGGAAACTGCGCAACGGATCGGGAGTGAACTTCGGCATCGGCACAGGCGGCACCAATCCCTTCTGGGTCGAGATCGAAGTCGCGCCCAATACGACCACGAAATCAATCCCCTTCGTCTCTGGTGAAAGCGGACAGGTTACGAAAAGCGGTCTTGTACTTGGCAACGTAATCGCGGGAGACAACGTAGTAGACAATGTCTCACAAGCTTTCCTGAGCTTCAATATCAACGGGATCCCGGCGGATGCCGTGGTCACGAAAGTCGTCATCGATCTGAGCGATTTCTCCGTAGACGGGACACCTTTCTCGGTTTTAGGGTCACTCTTCATCTTCAAGGATGACTATGGCGGTTTGGACCCCTCTGACTTCGTCGGCAGCACACCAGCATCCGGTCGACTCATCTCCTGGAGTTCGACTTCGAGCCTGGGAAACCCTGTCTCGGATCAAGATATGCTAAATGTCCTCCAGACCAAAGTGGGATCGAGTCGCTTCAAGTTACGTTTGCAGTTCAACAAGCAAACCGACAATGACCATGGAGGCGATTACATAACCTGGGGCACACCAACTATCGAAGTAACCTACTACGTGCCCTAGAAACACTTCGATTCATTACACGTAAAAATCCCCGCGAGGAATGCCAACTCGCGGGGATACGCGTTTCCATTCGAAGATATCGTTATGTGCATTTTCAATGATTCTGCTGGAATCAATTGGCAGATTTAAAGAACGCGTGATAGATTCAGGATATGCTTGCAAATGTTTTGGTGGTTGAAGCAACCAAAGAATTTGGGTCCTTGATCCACAACACACTCGAAGAGACCGGGCAGTATCAAGTTGAACTGGCGATGAACGCTGCCGAGGCGATCGAGATCGGAGAACAGGGCGGTCTGCAGCTGCTGATCATCGATTTCGATCTTCCCGACCTCGATGCGCCGACCTGCATTCAACGCATCCAAAGCGCCAATCCGGGACTCGCACTTATCGCCATTCCCCCAAACAACAATCCAAACGACCCCGTGCTGTCAGGTCTTCCCATCAGCGCCTTACTCACTAAACCTTTTTACCTTCCCGAACTCAACAGGATCGTCTCAGAAGCGATTGATCAGCCAACCAATGTCGAAAGCAGCATACAAACCGAGGATTTTAATCCGCAGGAAGAAGCGCTCACCTGGGTCTCAGGTACACCAGCCTCTTGGGCAAACGATACCCATGAAGCCTCCCAATACCTAACCCGGATTTGTCATGACATATCCGCCGAGGCTTTGATCCTTTTATACCTCGGCCGACCATGGGCACAAGCTGGAGAGATAACGCCATCTCAAGCAGAAGAAGCTGCCACCAAGATCAATGAAATCGGTGTTGGTGATGGCACGCGTGGCGCCATCACAACCGTCACCCATATACCAGGTATGCAACTCGATTGCACACTTTACGCCAATGGCTTGCTTCAAGACTGGATCTTGGCAATGATCTATCCGTCAGGTACCTCGTTCAGCGTGATTCGGCGCCAGGCACAGCATGCCGCGGATAGGCTCAGAGACTTCGACTCGGAAATCTACGACGAAGAACCCCTTTCCGAAACGGACTCTGTTTCCGAAACCGCTCCCATCACGCCTCCATTCCAGGCGTATGATTCACCCGATTCCTACACGGATGCGGAGCCAGAGATTCAAGAGATGCCTTTTTTAGACGGTCTCGACTTACCGCCTCCGGAACCTGAGGACGCAGCTGCTCACACCCCTGTAGAACAACCCAAAATTGTTGAGACACCTGCCGCTATTCCGGGTGACTGGGTGCCCGATAAGCCCAAACCCGAATCCCATCTGCCCTTTCTCCAAGAACGCACACCTTCACCGGCGGAACCAGCATCACCCGCCCAGGAGCACGTCCCGCTACCCGATGCGGAATACTATTTACCTGTCACTGCAGTCCTGGTGCCTCGATTCCCGGAACAGCAATTGGTCGGTGCTCTGGCCGACAATGTACACGAATGGGTTGTTCGACTCTGTTTGGCATGGGATTGGCGTGCGGATGAGGTAGTCATCGAACCCGAATACCTCTGCCTAACCATGAACATTTCTCCAGAGACTGCGCCGTCAATCGCCATCGAGCGACTTCGGGATGATCTTTCACAACGCATACTGAGTGCCTTCCCGGAATTTGTCGAAAACCTTCCCTCCAGACGGTTTTGGGCCCGCAGTTACCTTTTAATCACCGGCGGACCACCACCTGTCGAACGAGTGCAAGCCTTCGTGCAAGGCACACGCAAGGGCCAGGGAATTGAAATCTAATCATCGATTTTCCCAACACTTCACACCTGGTGCTACAATTTAATACCTCACCGATTAATCCAAGGGAGTGTCCAGAATGACGAATCAACCCCGTCTGTTTCTCATCGATGGTCATGCACTTGCATACCGCACGTACTTCGCATTGACGCGTGCGGGTGATCCCTCCCGCTGGATAACGAAATCCGGTGAGCCAACCGCCGGGACTTACGGTTTCGTATCCGTACTCCTTTCGCTTCTTGAACGAGAAGAACCGGAGTATCTCGCCGTCTCCTTCGATACCGGTCGAACATTCCGTGATGATCTTTTCGATGAATACAAAGCTACGCGTGAAAAAATGCCTGATGATTTGCGTCTGCAAATCGAACGAATTCGAGAGATCATTACGGCATTTGGAATCCCCATTCTGGAGGCCGAGGGTTTCGAAGCAGATGATGTGCTCGGTACGGTAGCTCGAAAAGCGGCATCGCAGGATGTTCACACCATCATCGTCACCGGAGATAGAGATCTCCTGCAGCTCGTCAGTGAAAACGTGACCATCCAGCTTTCCGGCCAGAAACTCTCCGAAGCCACGGACTATGGTCCGGAACAGGTGCGCAAACGCTATGGCCTCGAACCCGGGCAGCTGGTCGATTACAAAGCTCTTGTAGGCGACAGCAGCGACAACATCCCTGGCGTACGCGGCGTTGGGGAGAAAACAGCAACTTCGCTGCTGCAACAATATAAGAATCTGGATAATATCTTCGCCAATCTGGACGATGTTCCAACACGCTTCCGCAGTAAATTGGATGATGGTAGAGAAAGTGCATATCTGAGTAAAAAGCTGGGCCAAATCGAAACGGAAGTACCGATTGAATTCGATCTCGAAGCATGCCGCGCCCAGGCATACAATCGGGACGAAATTGTCGACCTTTTTCGAGAACTTGAATTCCGCACATTACTCAACCGCATCCAAACCGACTCATCTGGCAGTGAACAACAGATGAGTTTGTTCGTCAGCGAGGAACAAACCCAACAAACACAAACCCGAACAGTCCACATCGTCGACAACGGCGAAAAACTCGACAACCTGATCCAGCGTCTTGACGCGGCGGAACAGATTGCTTTCGATGTCGAAACGACCAGCACAGATGCGATCCAGGCCGAGCTGGTCGGAATCTCGCTTGCTACGCAGCCCGAAGAAGGCTTTTACATCCCGGTTGGGCATATCCCAGCCAAAGAAGGATCGCAGCTCGATCTAGATACTGTGCTCGAAGCGCTGCGCGCTCCCCTAACCGATCCGAAAAAGGGCAAAGTGGGTCACAATCTCAAGTATGATTACACGCTCCTCGCTCGTCATGGGCTTCAGGTATCGCCACTCAGCTTCGACACTATGCTGGCCGAATGGCTTTGCGATCCTGCTTCCCGCAATCTTGGTTTGAAGAGTCTGGCCTGGATTCGTCTGGGCGTCGAAATGACGGACATCGAAGCCCTCATCGGTCATGGACGGAATCAACGCTCCATGGCCGTGGTCCCAATCTCAGAAGTCGCTCCGTATGCCGCAGCCGATGCCGAAATCTGTCTGCGGCTTCTTCCCCTCCTCCGGGAAGAACTTAAGCAAAAGCAGCAAACGAAATTGTTCCAGGAGCTTGAAATGCCGCTGATCCCCATTCTGGCCAGAATGGAGATGACCGGCATCAGCCTGAACATCGACTTTCTGGAGCAACTTTCTAAGCAGTTAAATGATCAAATGGCTAAAATCGAAGACGAGATCTTCAAAGAAGCGGGAAGAACGTTCAACGTTAACTCAACACAACAATTATCGATCGTCCTTTTCGACGATCTATCCCTCCAGCCACCCGATCGCGCCCGTCGAACTGCATCCGGTCATTACTCCACCGCTGCATCTGTACTTGAAGAATTACGCAGCGCCCATCCAATCGTCGAACATATCCTCGCTTACCGTGAAATCACCAAAATTAAATCAACCTATGCGGATGCCCTCCCTCAACAAGTCAATCCGCAGACCGGTCGCGTCCATACTTCCTTCAACCAGACGGGTTCGGTAACCGGCCGACTGGCGTCTTCCAATCCTAATTTACAGAACATACCCGTGCGGACGGAGATAGGCCGTCAAATCCGACGGGCTTTCGTCGCCGAAAAAGGTCACACGCTGCTCAGCGTGGACTACTCACAAATCGAGCTGCGTATCGTCGCCCATCTATCCGAGGACAAAGCCATGCTGCAAGCCTTTCTCGACGATCAAGATATCCACAGCGCCACGGCAGCGGCCATTTTCGGCGTCGATCCCGCTGACGTCTCCTCCGATCTGCGTCGGCGGGCAAAAGCAATCAACTTTGGATTGATCTACGGTATGAGCCCCTTCGGATTGACCCGAACCACGGACCTAACCCTCGCTGAAGCCAAGGATTTTGTTAAGGCATACTTCGATCGCTTCCCCGGTGTGGAAAGATATCTCGAAGAAACCCGACAACAGGCCGAACAAGTCGGTTACGTTTCAACGCTGCTTGGTCGCCGACGATACTTCCCACAGCTGACCGCAGACGCTTCGGTATCCGAACAAGCTCGCGCTCGAGCGATGCGGGAAGCGATCAACGCCCCAATCCAAGGCACGGCCTCCGACATCATCAAAATTGCCATGATTCGACTTCCTGAAGCACTAGACGAGCACAAATTGAAAGCCAACATGCTGATTCAAGTACACGATGAGCTCGTCCTCGAGTGTCCCCAGAGTGAACTTGCAAGTACCTCCCAGACCGTACAACAAGTCATGCAAGATGCATGTGAGTTACGTGTGCCATTGAAAACCGATGCGAAAGCGGGAACGACCTGGGCAAGCATGAAACCGATGGAATGAAACCTACCCGGAGTTGGATGTTTGCGAGAGCAGCAGATGGATAACGTTCTTTCCGAATCACTCAGCGACCGATGATGACTTATGCTATACTCGCCTCGCTGTAGAATTTATATAACAAGAAGATCGTGATATGACCGAACAGCAAAGCCTTTTCGAAGAATCCATGCGCTTGGGGCACTCTGCTGCCTGGGACCTAAAATGGGACCGGGCGATCGAGTTTTACCGCAAAGCCCTGGTGCAAGCGCCGGATGATCCCAATGCCCTTACCAGTTTGGGATTGGCATTGCTGGAGACCGAGCAGTATAAGGAAGCGCTCTCGGTTTATCACAAGGCTGCGAAGGTTTCCACCAACGATCCCATCCCACTCGAACGGTGTGCCGAGATCTTCGAACGTCTGGGGCAGATCAGCGATGCGGTGATACAGCGTAACGCCGCCGCCCAACGCTACCTGGCCCGTAAAGATGCCCAGAAAGCCATCGAAAACTGGGTACACATTGCACGGCTGACGCCTGATGATCTCCACACGCGCTCCACATTGGCGGTCACGTATGAACGAACTGGAAATGCCCGCCAGGCGGTATATGAATACATCAATGTCGCCTCCATCCTGCAACGAGCCGGGAACACCGAACGCGCCATCGAAGCCGTACAACGTGCCTTACGCCTCGTCCCAGGACATCCGGAAGCAGGCAAAGCTTTACGCGCCCTCAAAGTCGGTGAAACCCTGGCGCCTCCATCACAACCACGCGGCGCAACTGCACCGCTGCGCATGGCCAAAGTCCAAGAATACATCAAGGCCGAGTCTGTAGAAAAGGAAGAAGAAGACGATGAGGTGGCCGACCCGGAAATCGCGGCACAGCGTGATGCGCTCAAGATTTTAGCCGGCTTGCTCTTCGATGAACCAAAGGGGGATGATGATGACAAAATCGATGACTCAGGAAATGGGTCATCCGGCCGATCCATTCTTACAGGAGGTTTAAGCCTTTCGGGCCGGAAATCCGTCGGTCAACCTCAGATGTATCGCTATCTCGGACAAGCGATCGATCTACAAACTCGCGGCAAAGATAAAGAAGCCATAAAAGAATTTGAACGGGCGATAAAGGCGGGGTTGGATCATCGCGCCGCACATTATAACGTCGGCATCTTGTATAAAAAACAGGAAGACTATCAAGCCGCCAAAAAGAGCCTGTCCGCCGCTTTGGGTTACGCGGATTTGGATTTGGGCACCAATCTTTCGCTCGGACGAATCGCCCGAATCGAGAAAGACCTGCCTGAAGCCGCCCGGTACTTGCTCCAGGCATTGAGAATCGCCGATTCGCTTTCTGTCGATTCGAGCCAATCCTCTTCACTAAATCAATTTTACGATGCCATGCTCGTCTCTCAGGAAGAAGGCAATGAAGAAGAACTGGATCGCATCGTGGAAAGCACACTCAATTTTCTGAGTGGACCAGATTGGATGCGCCGTCTACGTCAAGCACGCATGCAGTTGGAAAGTGAAGGAACGGAAAGCTCCATGGTCGTTCCTATCGCAGAAATGCTCGCCGTCGGCGGAACCGACCGTGTGCTTCAATCCCTTGGGAAAATCGACGATCTTCTCGTTCGAGAATTGTACACAGCCGCAATGGAAGAAGCGATGCTAACACTCGATCACGCCCCATCCTATCTGGCACTCCACATGAGAATGGCAGAGATCATGATCCGCAGCGGTCGCAAGGAAGCCGGACTTGAAAAAATGGGGATCGTCGCCGAAACACATCGCGTACGAGGCGAAACACCCCAAGCGGCGGATGTCTATGCAAAGATTATTCGCGAAGCTCCGATCAACATCCCGGCCAGGAACCGTTTGATCGAACTCTATATTCAACAAGATCAACACAAGGAAGCCCTGGAAAATTACTTCAACCTGGCGGAAATTTATCAACAGATGGCAGAAATCGATTCGTCCAGGAAAGCCTTAGCTGCTGCTCTCAGCCTGGCGCAGGATTCATCCGTCGACCGCGAATGGTCTGTAAAGATCTTGCGGGAAATGGGCGATATCGACCTTTCTCGCCTGGATTGGCGCCGTGCCCTACGCGTGTATTCGCAAATCCGCACCTTGGATCCACACGATGTTAAAGCACGAACGCATGTGATCGATTTGAATTTACGACTCGCCCAGGACAACCAGGCCGCTCAGGAATTGGATGGTTATCTCGAATATCTCGTCCAACATGATCGCGGCCAGGACGCCTTAACGTTCATCGAAGAACTGGCGCGTGAACATCCTGGAAAACAGATTCTTCATGAACGCCTTGCCGAGGCGTATCTCGCCGCTGGTCGTACCGCGGATGCCATCTCACAATTCGACGCGCTGGGCGAGATCCTTCTCGATTCTGGAAATAACGACGAAGCGATTCGAACGATTGAAAGGATCATATCGCTTGGACCGCCCGATATCGAAGGCTACCAGGAACTGCTCCGCAATTTAAAGGGGGGTCAAGCGTAGATCCTGTTGATGTAAGATAGGTTTCGACCGTGACCAATTTGATCAATGAGCTGGATTTATTCATACAACGTTTTAACTGGCTGAGCTTGATTGACATCTTACTCGTCACCATGGTGATGTTCTTGCTCTTGAGATTGATGCGTGGTACACGTGCGGAAATCCTTTTGCGCGGCATCATCCTATTGACCGTTGGGATCGCTTTAATCACGCTGGTGCTGGATTTGCCCGCATTTTCATGGCTGCTTCAAACAGTATTACCGGCATTAATCGTAGCCATTCCTGTCATTTTTGCCCCGGAAATCCGTCGTGCACTGGAACAGGTGGGGAGAGCAGGGGATTTCTTCGTTCTCGGCACACAACCCAGCGCCATCGAAAACATGATCGAAATACTCTGCGGCACGGCACAACGTCTCGCGGAACGCAGATTCGGCGCGTTAATCGTCGTCGAACGAGAAGTACCCTTGGATGAATATGTCGAAACTGGCATTCTACTCAAGGCACAATTAACCCCCGAACTACTGCTTCAGATCTTCTTTCACAACACCCCGCTGCATGATGGTGCCGTGATTGTCCGGGACGGTCGTCTCATCGCGGCATCCTGTGTAATGCCGCTCTCCTCCAGTGGCACACTCTCAAGATCACCCACCCATCACTTTGGCCTGCGCCATCGCGCCGCGTTGGGCATCAGCGAGGTCAGCGATTCGGTTTCCGTCGTCGTATCCGAGGAAACGGGATCAGTCTCCATCACCCACAACGGACGCATGATCAGACGGCTGGATCAAAACCGTCTACGCAACATCCTTACCGCCTTTTTCCAACCTCGTACGACCAGTCGCCTCCCAGACTGGCTAGATCAATGGCTCGTTCGTTTTCAACAAACAAGCAGCGAAGCCCAGGGAGATTGAAGCCTTCCATGTTGAAATGGCTCAAGATTAACTTCGGAACGCTTCTCCTTTCACTGATCCTCGCGCTCACGGTCTGGTTTATCGCCGTCAATCAAGACGATCCGCGCGTCGAGCGCCTCTTGGAAGATCCGATTGAAATTCAATATGAGGGCGTCCCAGAGGGCTATCAAATCACCAACCCGTCTGCCAATCAAGCCAGCGTAACGCTACTGACAACGCAATCGATTTGGGATGAGTTATCCACTGAGGATATTCGTTTGGTGGCGAAAATGGAGGGACTGGATCAGGGGACATACAAGGTGCCCATCCAGTCGGCAATTTCCCGACAATTGGTTAAGGTCACCGACATCAATCCAGAATCTGTGATCGTAACCCTGGAAATCAAAGAAACAAAAGAACTGCCCATTCATGTCGTTACCCTGGGGAGCCCGGCATTGAGCTATTCTGCAGAAGAACCCCTTGCCGATCCCCAAAATGCAATTATTACCGGACCGGCATCCCTGGTGGCGCGTGTTGTCGAATTGCGCGCCCCAATCAATCTAACCAATCGGCAGGAAAGACTGGACCAATTGGCTCCGATTATAGCTTTGGATGAAGACGGTCTTGAAGTTGATGGAGTGCAGATCTCGCCGGAGACTGTACGTGTTGAAGTGCAGATCACACAGCAGCCGAACTATCGCCTCGTCTCCGTAATCCCCAAGATCGAAGGCGAAACGGATCTGGTGGAAGCCGGCTATCTGTTTACCGAGGTAACCGTCACACCCCAATTGGTGACGATTTTTTCCTCCGACCCTCAAGCATTTGAAGACCTGCCGGGGTTCATCGAAACCGTACCTCTCAATTTGGCCGGAGCCGTGGATGATATCGAGCAGCAGCTACAGCTTAACCTGCCACCGGGCTTTTCACTCGCTTTCGAACAGAGTGTGACCGTGAAAGTCGATATCGAACCCCGCACCAACTCGGTCACCATCAATCGGCCGTTGGATGTGCGTGGCGTCGGCGACAATCTTTACGCACTCCTATCTCCGGATGAAGTCTCGATTATTCTCACAGGTCCGGCGGCCATCCTCAACACACTGCAACCCGAAGAAATCATCGTTGTCGTCGATGTGACCGATTTAGAACCCGGAACCTACCAGATTACACCCCAGATCATAGGTATTCCTACGGACATCGATGCCAGCGGCCCAATCCCGGCCACCATCCAGGTCACAATCAGCGCATCCCCACTACCCACATCAAGCATAGATTCTTGAACGCCTATGTCGAAACCTGTCGTTGCCCTCGTTGGACGGCCGAACGTCGGAAAGTCCACTTTGTTCAATCGCCTTGCAGGTGAACGCTTGGCCGTTGTGGACGACCGGCCTGGCACGACGCGCGATCGTCTCGTTGCCGAAGCAGAATGGCAAGGAATCTCATTCGACATCGTCGACACCGGCGGCATCGATCCGACCAACATCCGCCGTAGTGAACCGCTCTCCTTAGATTCCGCAGACTTTATCGAACAGATCCGCACCCAGGCTGAGTTGGCCATGCAGGATGCGGATGCCATCATTTTCATCGTGGATGTCGAAAGCGGGGTCACACCCGCGGACGTGGAGTTAGCCGAGAGATTGCGGAAATATCAAAGCCAGCGGCGAGATCGTAAACAGCCGCCAATCCTTCTCGTGGTGAATCGCTGCGATAATGAACAGCGGCGTGGTCAAATTCACGAATTCTATGAACTCGGCATGGGCGATCCGATTCCCATCTCTGCTTTGCATGGCACCGGCACGGGCGACATGCTGGATTCGCTCATGGACGCCTTACAAATCGTCTCCGAATTCGACGATGATGAGGACGCTACGATAAAACTCGCCATCATCGGGCGTCCCAATGTGGGGAAATCCAGTCTGCTGAACCGCTTGCTCGGAGAAGAACGCGTGATCGTTTCCTCAATACCTGGAACCACACGCGACGCCATCGATACCAGGCTTACTTACTACGGCACCTCGCTTATTCTGATCGATACCGCGGGAATCCGCCGGAGAGGCAAGATTGAAAGCGGCGTGGAACGCTACTCCGTTTTACGCGCCTTAAAGGCCATCGAGCGCGCGGACGTCGTCCTACTACTCATCGACGCCACGGAAAATGTCACCGCACAGGACACCCATATCGCTGGGATGGCGATCGATAAAGCCAAAAGCGTCGTCGTTATCGTCAATAAGTGGGACGCAATCGATAAGGACGCCCATACCATGCCTGCTTTCACCGAACACTTACGACAGGAATTGAACTTCATGGACTACGTCCCCGTTTTATTCATTTCCGCCAAGACAGGACTGCGTGTCAGTCAGGTCATTCCAACCGCACTCCTAGTGCAGGAAGAACGCTTGCGGCGCATACCAACCGGTCAGCTGAACCGCCTTCTCAGACAAGCTCTCCACGACCACCCTCCACCAACCCGAAAAGGGAAACGACTGCGCATTCGTTACGCAACCCAAGTTCGTACGGATCCTCCCACGTTTCTCTTTCACGTCAACGATCCCAAGCTGGTGCACTTCAGTTACATGCGCTATCTCGAAAATTGCATCCGGGCGGAATATCAATTTACCGGAACACCTTTGCGCCTTTCCTTTCGAAGACAATCCTAAGTCGTCTTCGTTCACAATCCCGCACCTGACTGAGGAAACACACCGGTCGATAATGATATAATTTGCTGCGATGTCCAATCCATATTCCTTTAACCAACCTGCCGAATGGCAGATGCCGACCCCGGAAAAAACGCGGAACCGGATCGTACGCTACTTCGGCGAGTTACTCCATACAGCGCTGATCGCAGTGTTGCTTTTCATGGCAGTCAACCTTATCACGGCTCGCATTCGTGTCGAGGGTATCAGCATGGAACCGAGCCTTCACGATGGTCAATTTGTGGTCGTGAACCGGCTGGCCTACGAATGGCAAGAACCCATACGTGGAGACATCGTTGTCTTCTATTTTCCACAGAACCCGTCCCGGCGCTTCATCAAACGTGTGATTGGCTTGCAGGGGGATACCATCAATATTCAATCCGGCCAGGTCTACGTGAATGGCGTTCCGCTGGAGGAACCCTACATCGCCGCCTCGGCGAACTTCTCCGGCGAGTGGACGGTTGAACGTGGCAAGGTGTTTGTTCTCGGAGACAACCGCAATAATTCTTCTGATTCACCCGATTGGGGTAGCTTACCCATCGATGAAATCATTGGTAAAGCGATTTTCGTTTACTGGCCGCTGGACACTGTCGGTTTGATTCCTCACTACGATCTCGTCGGAGCTGCTGAAGAGTAACAAGTTCCACTCGCCTGAATCCCATACGTTGTGCTAAAATCGACTCACAGAAACACCAGCAACGATCTGGTACGATTGGGAGATCTGGGGCATCATTTTGATAGTGTCGACTATCCGTTAGCGATTGCTAAATTGGTACAGCCTTCGATTCTGGAATAAAATGAGTCGCTCGATCAAGAACCTCAACGCCAATCCCATCGGATCGAAGCGATGAGGATGAGAGATTTTGTTTATTAGTACACCCGATAAAGGGCATTTGCATGGTTGACACGCAGGAAGAATCGACTGCGCCGCGCGTATTGGTGATCGCGGATGTCGATAGTAGTGCGGAAGCGCTCATTGATCGCGTCTTTCGCCCTGCCGGCATTGAAGCCTCTAGCTCCAACACAGATGGCCCACCGCCCGACATCCTCGTTTTCGACATCACCCAATTGCGCGGAGACCCTCTGGCAAATTTGCGTACCATGCGCGCCCAAGGTGAAGAAGCGCCGGCTATCGTTCTTGCAGCTCACTTCCCTCATTCGCGATTACGAGACATGTTCCGCCTCGGTGTTAATGATTTTCTCCTCAAACCCTATCGTCCGGAAGCTTTATGCCAGGCTGTCCGCGACATGGGGGAAAGCCGCTCTATCGAAACGAACACCAAAGTGCTGGCGAGAAGGCTGGAAGGGATGCGCGAACAATTCCGTCGCCGTTCGGAGGAAATTCGCCTTCTGAGTGAAATTGGACGTGTGGTTGTAAGTCTTGGAGATCTGGATGCAATCTTACGTCGAGTCGTAGAAGCAGCCGCATTTATGACCGACGCCGAAGAAGCCAACATCTATCTCGCTGAATCGGGGACCAAAGAGCTGGTGCTGCGTGCCACAAAAAGCATGAACGAACGACATGCCACCTTACAGCGCTTACGAGTAGAGGACACCTTGGTAGGAGAGGTATTCACGAGCGGAGAACCGATGCTGCGCCAACCATCCCTGGAAGGTGGCCCGATCAAGGTTCAAACCGGCTTTATGGTTCAATCGCTGGCGAAAGTCCCCTTACGAGCACGCAACAGCATCGTCGGCGTGCTCGGTATTTACAACGGCATCACCCCACGTCGATTCAGCCAACACCATCTGACTCTGTTAATGGCACTCGGTCATTGGACGGGAGTAGCACTCGAATATGCCAACCTGATGCGTGAGGTAGAACACCCCATGGCATCTCAGCAGACTCTAACCGCCGTTCCCAATGATTTGATCGAGGGCCTCGACAAGTGCATTTCAATCGTCGACCCGATCGTCAACAGCCCCACTGAGGAATTGGGCAAACAGAATCGTCGAAGTCTGAACGAACTCCACAGGCATCTGCTTATGCTGCGTGCCATGCCCATGGCGACGCTTGACGTCGACGAAGCCGAAGAAATGGTCGATTTACCCGGAATTATGGAGCAAGTGCTCCGGGAAATGCGTCGCCCGGCATCACGCAGAGGCCTGGAAATCATAATTGACGAAAGCCCTCCCATGCCTTTGTTCCGCGGTGACAGCAACCGTACACATCGCATCATCCAAACCCTTGTCGCAGCTGCGATCCGACGCACATCGCGTGGGCGCATCATCCTGGAAGCCCACCGTGTTGAAATCCAACGAGGCCGCAGCACAAGCATTCCCATCCCAAGGCACATTCAACTGGATGATGGCTTGTGGGCGATCATGAGAATTTCAGACACAAGCCCGGGGCTTTCACCAGATACGGTTCACGCGTTGACGAAAGAAGAAATCGATCCGTCCGCCGGACAGATCGGACCAGGGCTTTCCCTGGGTGAGATTCGCATGATGCTTGAGAGCATGAAAGGCAGATTGTGGTACGAGCATACACCCGCAAGCACCACGATTGTCTTCTCTCTTCCAATAACCTAATCGGAGCGGGATCATGAACGGAAAACCAACGTCCATCGAAGTCTACACAACAACACACAGAATTCTGGGCAGAGTTCAAGCTGGGCCTACAGGGCTGTTCAGCTACATCAACATCCCGACACGCTCCTACATCGAAATGGAAGGAGCCCATTTGTCTCGGCTGCATCAACCATCCAAAATGGTCGCCCGCCATCCAACCTTGTGGCTGGTGAAGAGTGAAGTGGTCGTTCTCCTGCTCAGCAGCCGCTCCGAACTCGGCGCAGCAAGCTTCGCTCGGGGTGGCTACACAAGTAAGGTGCCGCATTGGGTGCGAATTCTCATGGGTGGGTACGAATTGCGTGGAATGGTAGAAAGTTCCGGTAAGTTCAACTTTGGGGCGATCATTTTCGAGGGCGATTCGTTGTTTGTCCCCATATACCACATCGATTTCAATGCCGTCCTCTTCCCTGCGGTACGAACCCGTTCACCGGTTGGTCTGATCAATCGCAAGATGGTCGACGGCCTCGCCTTGTTGTCGAAGGAAGAGATACCCAAGCCCAAAGATGACGCTGGTTAACCATCCGCCTTTGCACTATACAGTAAACGAACACTGAATAGCAGTGCGCTGTTTCCTGGTTTAAAATTCAAAATGTGTCTCGCCAGAACCCAGGTAGACGATCGTATTCCCCCTGATTATCTGGATTCTTCTACGATTGTGACCCCTGCACTCGCGCCGATTCTCGTTGCGCCTGCCGCGATCATCTGCTGCACCTGCGCATACGTACGAATGCCTCCTGCGGCTTTCACCCCGATATCCGGGCCTACCGTGCGCCGCATCAACGCTACGTCTTCGATACTCGCCCCGCCGGGTCCGAATCCTGTTGATGTTTTTACAAAATCGGCTCCTGCATCTACGGCGAGCCGGCAGGCAACTTCCTTTTCATCGTCGGTCAACACTGCCGCCTCAATAATCACTTTGAGAATGGCCCCGTCCTCATGACAGGTATTCGCCACCATTTCGATATCTCGCTGCACTGTTTCCCGATCTCCTGATTTCAATGCACCGATATTGATCACCATATCGATTTCGTTGGCACCGTTCCCCAGCGCCAGCTGCGTTTCGAAGACCTTTACCTCTGCGAGCGTAGCGCCCAATGGAAAACCGACAACTGTGCAGACCAGCACACCCGTCCCGGCGAGCAGCTGCGAACACAATTTCACATAATACGGGTTTACACACACAGAGCAAAACTCATATTCCATGGCCTCTTTACAAAGCTGCCGGATTTGACTCTCACTGGCATCTGCCTTGAGCAATGTATGATCGATCAAGCTATTAATCGACTCTTGGGTTGATTCCTTATCCATCATGACGATATCCTCCAAAATCATACAAATCGCTATGGCGAAAGCTGATGGTGAACCAGAATGGATGCGCATCCCCCTGAAACCAGGTTCATCAAACCTCATTTTATTCCTCATAAGCCGGCATTGGCAAGCACCTGAATGTTATCTGAAAAGATTGCACAATGAATAGTCAGCAGTACCGGATTGCAATCATTGATTTATACGCACAAGGAACGACTGTCTTTGGTTTTGGGGTGATTTTAAGCTATGATTTTTCGTATACATTGACTCAGGGGGATGCAATGAGATTGTTTTTCTTCAGCATGGCCTGGCTGGCCGGGATTGGCATTGGTCGTGCCGTCTCCATTAATCCCGCACAATGGCTGATACTCGGGGGAGGTTCGCTGCTGGCGCTGCTCGTTTTCCGCCGGAATCCCATCCCTCGCCTGATCTTCATGGCCACTTTTTTCTTTTCATTCGGAGGACTGCGCTATGTGACATCCATCCCCAAGATCGATTCTTCGCACATTGCCAGTTACAACGATCGCGGTAAATTGGTAACCATTGAGGGCATCGTCGCCGCATCACCCGATTTGCGCGATTCGTATACAGGCCTGAAAATCGGGACGTTGCGCGATCCAGAACCTGAGAGTGGAAGTCCGCGACCGATCAGCGGCAAGATTCTGGCATATGTCTCGCCGTTTATTGATTACCACTACGGTGATAAAGTCCGTGTGACTGGTTTGCTGGAAACCCCTCCCGAGTTTGAAACATTCTCCTATCGTGAGTACCTCGCCCGACAGGGCATTCACAGCCTGATACAGGATCCCGAGATCGTCGTAATAGACTACCGTGTGGGGAATCCCCTCCTGCAGACGATATATGGTTTTCGCGCCCGCGCTTTGGAAATCGTGCAAAAGCTTTTCCCCGATCCTGAAGCATCGTTACTGGCCGGAATTTTATTGGGCATCGAGAGCGGCATCGCACCCAAAGTCCGCAAAGCATTCGATGCCACAGGTACGACTCACATCATCGCCATATCCGGATTCAATATCACCATCATTAGTGCACTTTTCATCTCGCTTTTCGGTCGCTGGTTGGGCGTTCGACGCGGCGCTGTCGCTGCAGGTTTGGCCATCGCCGTATACACCGTCCTCGTTGGCGCGGATGCAGCCGTTGTTCGAGCAGCAATCATGGGCGGTTTCGTTCTGCTGGCCAATCGAATCGGTCGGCAAACCCACGGCATGGCTTCTCTGGGAGGCGCTGCGATGGTGATGAGCGTCATCAATCCATGCGTGCTCTGGGATGTGGGCTTTCAGCTGTCATTTGCAGCCACACTGGGACTCATCCTGTACGCAGAAACCCTCCAGGATTGGTTCGTACGTACAACCAGTCGATGGTTGGGAGACGGCCTTCCTGAACGCCTCGCCGAACCCGTCGGAGAATACATCCTCTTCACCCTTGCGGCACAAGTCACCACACTGCCGCTGATCGCCTACTACTTCCGTCGTATCTCGATCGTTTCCTTTCTCGCCAATCCTGTGATTCTACCGGTGCAGCCTGCAGTGATGATCCTGGCAGGACTGGCCGCCCTGGCGGGATGTCTCTGGCTGCCTTTAGGGACGGTACTCGCCTGGATTGCATGGCCGTTCGCCGCATTTACGATCCGAGCGGTTGACTTTTTCGCCACATGGCATTCGGCCAGCATCCCGCTGGGGCCTGTACCGATCGTCGTGGTCTCATTTTCTTATCTTGCTTTGTTTGGGATCACTGCCTTCTTGCGAATATCGACGGAGCAGCATCCCCGCTTGCATCGCATACGCACTTGGGCGTCATCGCTGCGTCTCTCGAGCACATTGTTGCTATCGACCCTTGCGGTACTCACTGCGTTGACCTGGCGCGCGGTCGTGAACCGGCCTGATGGACGTTTGCATCTCACCATGCTCGAAACAACCGGCGGCGATGCCATTCTGATCCAGACCCCTACCGGAAGATATGTCCTTGTCGACGGCGGCGCCAGCACAATGCGCTTATCCACCGCACTTGGACAACGTCTCCCACTACTCGCCACACATCTCGATTGGCTCGTAATCGGCGGCACCCGCGAAGACCAGATCGCCGGATTGGCAGGCGCCATCGATCGATTCTCGATCGGCGGTGTCCTCATCACCGGAGAGCCAAATGGTCCTGCATACAGCAAGTTATTGGACGCGCTGTTGGAAAAAGGCATCAATATTCAGCAAGCTGCCTGCAAACAAAAGCTCGACCTCGGTTCAGGTGCCACCCTCGAGGTCATTGCGGTCAGTCAACACGGTGCGATTCTACTGCTTACGTTCGAACGGGCGAGCTTCCTGCTTACGCCCGGCGCGAATCCCGAAATGATCCGTGAATTGGAGCATAATCGCAGCTTTACAACGCTTACGGCATTGATGCTTGCAGACAGTGGATATCATGCGGTAAATCCACCCACCTATCTCACAAGCCTGCGGCCCTGGCTGGCCTTGGTTTCGGTTGAAGCAGGAAACGATCGCAAGCTGCCCGACCCGCGGGTTCTGGCAGCCCTGCAGGGAACGACGGTCCTGCGCACCGATCGTCATGGTTGGATACACTGCGTCAGCGATGGGAAACGCTTGTGGGTGGAGACCGAGCGAGGGAGGGATTAAATCCGAATTCCGGAGGCGGTTCATAGGTATAACGACTGTTTTACGTCTTATACATCGCCCACGTACAATCCCATCCTCTTCGTACCGCAGGCGGTACATGATCCTATCTGCTGAATGTCTTTTACTCTCTTTGATCGTTTGCCCGAAGACCTGCGCGACCCCCACCCAGGGATTATTACGATCTTAATCACACCGGGGATATATCCCGAGAAAGATGGCTCACACTTAAATTCCCCATCACCTGTAGATCATCCATCAAGGCTGACAAATGTCGTACCTGTTTAAAAAACATCGCCAAATCCACTCAAGGATACTTTACAACCAAATTATCGAAAGCGACCGAAAAACCACCTTCTTCGTACGTTCCGGCGATCAAACCAATGTCGCCGTTCGTGAAGGAATAATCCGTAACCTGGGCGACGACGACATCATCGATGGCCAGGGTCAGTTCATTGCTGATACATGCCGCCGTGATGGAGTAGGATCCGTCCTGGGGGATCTCACGCGTGTAATCCCATTCCCACAGCCACTCGCTGTAGTACTCTTCCATTTTCCAGATTGAGAACCAGCCATCTCCCGTCATTGTCATGGCGTAAAAATTACCTTCATCATCTGCGCGACACATCACACCAAAGTCACCACCTTCAACGGGTGTGATGATGCGGGAATCGACCGTGAGAATGATGTCGCTAAAATTCTCGCCAGGGGTTCCCCAAAAAATATATCCTTTCATATCGATTTGAATTGTATACTCACCATTCCTATACCCCACGAATATACCCTCATAGCTTCCATGGTCCCATCCCGATGATCCTTTGGAAAAATCATCCTGGTAGACGATCGTATTGCCTCGTGGCATGGAAATATCGGGTTTGGGTTGCTCGATGATGTTATATTCCCCGCGCTGTGCGGCTTCGATCAAGGGCATCGCCAGATCGATGGGACGCAGCGCATTGATAAATCCACCTGTGGGGATACAGTTGTCTCGACCATCCACGACGCCATCACGATTGGTATCGACGATCACACGGCAATCTACGTATTGATCATCGCCTCCATACCCCAACTGCGTGGGAATGGCCACCAGATATCCAGATGCATCGACCACCAATCCACCACTGTTGCCGCCTGCGATTGTCGCTGAAGTTTTAATAAAAGCCCGGTCGCCGTACGTTTCTTCAGAGGTAAAACCACTCACTTCACCACGGGTGAGAGTGATCGTTTGCCCACCGATGCCTGGATAACCCAGAATGATTAATGAGTCACCCAATTGAATTTGACCGGATTGTCCCAAAGGAACAACTGGTAATTGTAATTCGGATGGATCAACCGCTTTCTTATCCATATCGGTTGTGATGCGAATCACGGCAACATCAAGCTGCCAGTCGGCTTGAAGCACTTCGGCATAATACGTATCGACAGGCGGCTGATCCGCTTCACCGGTCATTGAAATCTTGAGCGCATCGACGGCGAAGAACTTATCCGACGATACAACGTGTGCATTGGTCAGGATCAAACCATCACTCGAGATGATCGAGCCCGATCCACTCCAACCAGAGGTCAACTCTCCGTTGTCCATATACATAGCAGTTATTTTCACAACAGAGGAGAACGGAATTTCAGATGTGGGTTTCGGAGCTTCAGTCTCATCGACGCTTCCTTCCGGCTCTAGAGCCACCTCTTCTGCCGCTGCGCTAATCACCACACGTGTATTTGCCGACACCCGACTGGAACCTGCCTTTACGTCGAAATTTCCATTGAAATCAATGGCGTCGATTGCCTGCAGGCGAAAGCGGAATTCGCGCACTTCCTGGGGGACGAGAATAAAATCGATCACAAAACCCGTCATGGAACCATCATTCACTTGATTGAGCGATCCAGGGAAGACATCGAGCACAACCGCAGCCTCAAGGAGACTCTGCGGTAGCAGAATCTGATCCACAACCAGATTGTCACCGCTGAGGTTTTCAACGGCGATGAAAACCTCGAACGTTTCTCCGACCATGACCATAGAAGGCGTGCGCGCCTCAGCTTTTATGGATTGTGAAGAACCGGAAAGAAAACCAAAGCCGTTCTCGAATATTCCTGTGTTGGCGATCACGAACACCCCGACCACAATCAACACACCGACATTCGCAATCACCAAAATCGCAATGATCGTTCTTGATCTACCTTTCATCAAACACCTCTTACAAATCTGGCAAGTCGTGCAGTGTTCCCTGCCTGGCAAACAAACCACAGCCTGCGTTTTGCTTACGCTGAATAGTATAGGATTTCGCAATGGATGACAACATCCAAATCATCATATATTAATAGCTCCTGCTAACGAGTTGATATTCCCATCCGACCAATCAATAAGCTGTAAATTATAGTTCTCATTTTCTGCAATTTTGAATACACTTATGGAAACCCGAAACCATCGAGGAGAGAACGATGATTGCCAGCGACCCAAAAGCCATGTTGATGGCTCAACTCCAACCTTGGCATGAAGCTATCGCCGATCCGGCCAACACACAGCAGAACGTGCTTCATCGCTTGCTTGAAGATTACGCCAAGACAAAATATGGTGCAGAACACGGCGCTTCGCAGATCGATTCGATTGAAGCATACCGCCAGTCCTTCCCCATTGCCACCTACGAAGACTTCAAGCCGCTCATCGATCGTGTAATGGCAGGTGAAACCGATCTCCTCCTTGCCGAGCAGCCCATCGGCTGGGCGATCACCCGGGGCACGACTGCCGGAGAATCGAAATTCATCCCCATGACACCGACCGACATGGGAATGCGCGTGGCCGCTGGCCGCGCAATGATGAATTATGTCCTGGAAAGCGGCCGTTTCGACCTCTTCCAGGGTGTCAACCTAAACTTGAACTTCCCCTCTCATGTCGGCACGGTCAAAGTCGGCGAGAAGGAATTGGCGTACGGCTACAGCTCTGGTATCTACACCAAATTCGTCTCGGAGAAAACCCCGATTCGCTCGATGCCGACGCAAGACGAGATCGATGCGCTCGGCGGTGGCAAGACGATACGGGATTGGGAAGCTCGTTTCGAGCTGGCGTACCAAAAATGCAAGGAGGAAAACGTCACACTCGTGGGCGGCGTTGCCCCAACAGCCATACGTTTTGCACGCTACCTGCGTAAAAAGCACGGCCTATATCCCAAAAACTTGTGGAAAACACAAATCATGACCCTCGGCAGCGTTCCTGGTATCAACACGCGGCACAAGGCCGCGCTGACGGCGCTCTACGGATCAGTCGCCATCAGGGAGATCTACGGAACGACGGAGGGCATGTTCGGTCAGCAGCTTGACGAGAAAAAAGCCTGGGGACCAAACTACGACTTGTTCTTCCTGGAGGTATCGACACATTCTGGGGTCAAGATGCTGCACGAGATGCGTAATGGGGAAATGGGAAACCTCGTCGTATCCACGCCCATTTTGCCTCGCTATGCAATCGGTGATCGCATCCTTTGCATCAAGAAACCCTATTACCGCTGTATCGGACGAGATCGCTGGTGGACACCATTGGACTATGCGTGGAGCGAATTTTCTACATTAAACATGGGCCGTCTGTAAATTCCAGCCGGCCCATCACAATCGAAACCCAGGGAACCGATCAGGTTTGTTTTCGAGCGCCTCGAACGATAATCCACAAACCGACCACAATAATGATCAGCGGCCAGATCAAGTTCGAGTTGGTGATGTCCCCCAACCCGCTGCCAAACAGGAGTACACCGAGAACCAGGCTGCCCCCTATCGGACCGCTGTAGGCCGGCACGGTGAGGCGAATCAAGACTTCCACCAACAACAATAGCCCGGCTCCAGCCGTTACGTAGGACCACGAACCTGCATTTCCGGGTAAACTGATGTCATCCAGAAAGCCCATATTCCAGATCAGGAAAAATACACCGGCCCAGATCAATATCCCGGCCCAAATGATGGATGAAAGCGGATCGCGGCTCCATTTCTCTTCCCACCGCTTGCCCATTTGTTTCTCTTGAGTCTTTTCATCCATCTTTTCATCCATCCCCCATTCCTTCTCTTCTTTTTCGCTCATCTGGGTTTTTTGCTTGTCATTCATAACGTCACTCCTCCTCCTGATCTATTCTTGATAGGCTTCTTACTTTTCGTCACGCAGGAACGCTTCAGTTGATTTCGACGATGCGCAATCCAATTTAGGTTTACCGGCATCCAAACGAATACCAAACGAAGCGCACATTCATTGAAAATATGATACACGAGAAAATCTGCGAACTCAATTTATCAATTGCGTTGTCGGAACAACCAGGGGATGTGCCTTGTATTTATAGATCGAAAACGACGAGCGTGCGACGGTTTACGAACGCAGCAGGATTTAGTCCAGCGCTTCTGAGATGTCGTGTGCAGCTTTTCTTCTCCAACGCTTGCGGAAAGTAGCGATGCGATTCAAAGCGCTGTAACGAAGCCTGCTGGCAGCTGTGCGGATGGGTGAAAGCCGCAGAACGAGCAGCAAGACAACGATCGCCATATAAACCAGCGGCACACGAACACCCGTTTTCACCAGCCAAGCATAGTGCACTGTCGCCAGGAATGCACTGAGGTATACGAAACGATGGAGCCGTTTCCATTTCTTTCCAAGCCTGCGCTGCCAACCTCGGGTAGAGGTAAATACAAGGGGTATGAGCAGCAGACCAGATGCGAGGCCCACGAGTGCGTAGCGTTTTTCGAAAAGTGCGTCCTTCAACAACCCAAAATCGAAAGCGTAGTCGATACCGATGAAAATGAAGAAATGCACACCCACATAAAGTGCCGCGTAGAGCCCCAGCCACTTACGCATCGGGATCAATTGCCGCAGGCCAAATATTGTGTTCAACGGGGTGATCGCAAGCAAGACGATCAATAACACCAGCGCGGTTTTACCCGTCCGCAATGTCGCCGCCTGTATGGGATTGGCCGTGAGGTCGTTTTGAACCCAATCGAAGAGCAGCAAACCCATTGGCGTCAACGCTGCTGCATGTGTGACGAGTTGTATCCCGGCGCGTCGAGTGTTTGTCATCAGAAAAATATCGAAGGACTCTGATTGGGATAAAGAGAAGATACTTCTTCGGTATAGCCGTTGAACAGCAAGGTTTCTCTTCGTCCGCTTTCTCCGATACGGCGTTCCGTCGCCTGAGACCAGCGTGGATGGGGAACCTCAGGATTAACATTGGCGTAAAATCCGTACTCATTGGGCGCGGCCGCCATCCAAAGAGATGTCGGCTGTTCCGCAACCAGATCGATCTTGACGATCGATTTGATGCTCTTAAACCCGTACTTCCAGGGCACGACCAAACGGATGGGCGCACCATTTTGAGCGAGCATACTTTTGCCATACAGTCCGGTGGCCATAATCGTCAAATCATGCATGGCCTCATCGATACGCAGCCCCTCCACGTACGGCCAGGTGTACCAGGGGCTGTTCTGCCCCGGCATCTGATCCGGATCATAGAGTGTCTCAAAACGCACATACTTGGCGTCCGCCATTGGTTCGACATCCTGCAACAAACTGGCCAGGGGAAAGCCATTCCACGGGATCACCATGGACCAACCTTCTACGCACCGCATGCGATAGATCCGCTCTTCGTCCATGAAGCTTCGTAAATCATCAATATCGTAGACCTTTGGATTATGGACCAAACCACCCACTTCGACCTGCCAGGGAGAAGTCCGAAAATTCCCTATGAGGTCAGCGACGCCGGTTTTGTCGACGGTAAATTCGTAAAAATTGTTGAAATTCGTGACATCAATAAAGCTGGTAAGCGGATCACCCAATTCGTCAACCGTTGCCGTTGTCTCCGGCGGCATTTCATCTTCGCTTGTTGAAATAACAGGCGTTGTTCTTCCGCCACAAGCAGCCAGGAGGATCGAGCCCGAGGTCAGTATCCCCGCCCCCTTCAAGAAATCTCGTCTCGAATAATACAAATGCTCCGGCGTAATCTCTGAGGAACGTATTTTCACCATTTCAACCTCCACATTGGAATAACCGACCCAAGAAAAAGAATGTCACCCTAGATTATCTATATACTACATTTTACCTCACCACACGAAACTTCCAATCTGCACCTGCAGAGAACACAGAAATCAGGCCTTTCAGGTAAATTTGCGTAATTATTTACTTTTTTTAGGATCAAAGAGAGGAAAAGGTGTTACGATAAAAATCGATCCGGAGGGGAAACAGAATTTCCACTTAGACCTGTAGAATGATCGCAACAAACGAGCAATATCAACCAAAATGCGCCGGGAGGTACTTCGTTATTTCGTTGCGAAATTGTTTGATCGAGAAAGGTTTGGGCACAAAAGCATTCGCGCCGGCCTCCAAAGCTTTCGTTCGATCTTCCGGCATTGCCTTCGCACTGATGATGATCGTCGGAATTTGAGACCATGCAGGTGCAGATCGTATCTTGCGCACCAGGCATATTCCATCGACTTCCGGCATCATGATGTCCGAAAGGATCAAATCCGGCGTACAACACTCAAGCAGCGCCAATGCCTGGTGGACGTCATAAGCCAGATGGACTTCATATCCGTCAGAAGTCAATAATTCCTGCATGATCGCACAATAAACAGGATCATCGTCGACAACGAGTACAACTGGGGTACAACGGTGGTACATAATATTCAGGCTCTATCCCATAAATGCAATACTCAAAAGCTGCACGTTTTATGCCAACACATCGATTCGTAGAAATCTACTCGTTAAAACGATATTCCCATCCAGGGAAAAGACGCCGCTCCTGGAATGGAATGCTCAATGGTAGTAAAACATTGGGATCATACAAGCAGGAGCGAATTTGCGCTGCACACCACTCCCGCCTCGAAGACTAGAATTTCATTTTCGTCGATCGTTGTAATGATGAACCCTGTTTAATCCAAAAACGTTTGCGTGTCTTTACTCCTCACCCGGATTACGCCGCTCCCGCAACGCACTCAACTCGCCTTCCAATTGCGCCATCCGCGTGTCATAGGCCTCTCGAATTTCCTCGCGTAATTCCTCTCCACGTTTCTGCACACGCGCACGAAATTCTTCGCCGGATGTTGGGGCCAGCAACAGTACGGTTACTGCTCCGACGAGCGCACCACACATGATGCCTGTGAGAAAGGTCATGAAACGTCGCATTGTCCACCTCCTCCCGGGAGATTATCGCATAGATCAAAACGAAGTCCAAGAAATGCACGATAATAAATTGCTTGTCGATAACCATCGAATCGGATCTGCATGACGATTTCGATAGTCGTTCCATCGATTGTAACACCTGTCTCCGGGCAAAGCCTCACCACTGCAGATCAAGTAGAGAGAACACGATAACACTGGCTGTGACAGATTTTCCACAACCTAAAACGACAACTCCTTCGATTTGGTTGCCTTTCCCAAAGCATCTGCGATATACTCGCTTTTGAGTTAATCGTCACTATCTATATGCACCCGAACCACAAACCAGGAGCGCTCCTCCCGGTTGTGTATAAGAATGAGTTGAAGAATAACGGAGGATGTCATGGCAAAAATCACCATCGAGTATTGCGCCGCTTGACATTACACAGATCGAGCTATCGGTGCGATGGCTGAAGTATTGAAGAAATATGAAATGCAAATTGATGAAATTACGCTGATCCCCTCCGACGGAGGTCGATTTGAAGTAACCGTTGATGGCAAATTGGTCTATTCGAAACTCGCCACAGGACGCCACGTCGAATCAGGTGAGACAGCGAAATGCGTTGGTGAAAAGCTTTAGGAGGAAACACCGTTGACAAAGAAGAAGGGACGCGTCTTTTCCGGCGCGCGGCCAACCGGGCGCCAACACCTGGGGAATTATTTAGGCGCAATCAAGAATTACGTGGCGCTTCAAGACGAATTCGAATGTATCTACTGCATCGTCGATCTGCACGCCCTGACGACCTTAGATACCACCAAATCCCTAAAAACGAACACCTACGAGATGGCACTCGATTGGCTTGCCGCCGGATTGCGGCCAGAGGAAACGATCATTTTCATTCAATCGCATGTCCCGGAAGTCACTGAGCTGCATACCATGCTTTCCATGGTCGTGGGACTCGGCAAGTTAACCGACTTACCCACCTTTAAAGAGAAAGCACGCCAGCAGCCGCACAACGTAAATTACGGCCTGGTTGGCTATCCGATATTGATGGCGGCCGATATCACCCTCTATAAAGCGGGATTCGTCCCGGTTGGGATCGATCAAGCGCCGCACCTCGAATTCACCCGCGAGGTCGTACGTTCGTTCAATCACCGTTATCAAACCGATGTGTTAATCGAACCGCAGATGAAGAGCACGAAAATTCCCAAGGTTCTCGGCACTGATGGTGTGCATAAAATGGGTAAAAGCCTGAACAATCACATCGAACTGGCCTCTACACCGGAAGAGACCACCCAACGCGTAATGACTATGGTGACCGATCCACAGCGAAAACGTCGATCCGATCCGGGGGACCCGGACGTGTGCAACGTTTTCACGATGCACAAAGTCTTCTCCACAGACGAAGACGTACAAGAGATCGACGCCGAGTGCCGCCGCGCCGGCATCGGCTGTGTGGACTGTAAGAAACGATTTGCGGAGAACCTGAACGCGCATCTTGCTCCCTTCCGAGAGAAACGATCCAAACTCGGTGAAAACCCCGAGCAGGTATGGGACATCCTGGCAGATGGCGCAAAACGGGCCAATCAAATCGCCGAAGAAACCATGATCGAGGTCCGCCAGGCGGTCGGCTTGCCGTAACATTCGTTTGGATTTGTCGTACTGTTCCTACTCCAGATCTTGGGATATCCAAAAGGAGCCCCATCCAGCATGCGTGCCGTTCTACAACGCGTTCGCCGAGGGCGCGTGTCGGTTGAAAACGAGACCATCGCAGAGATTAATCAAGGTCTAGTGATTCTTTTAGGGATTGGCCAAGAGGATACAGCAAATGAAGCACGCTGGTTGGCGGAAAAATGCGCCTCGCTGCGTATCTTCGAGGACGATGATGGCAAGACGAATCTTTCCATCCAGGATATCGGGGGAGAAGCGATCGTGGTCTCCCAATTCACGCTGTATGCCGACACACGCAAAGGACGCCGGCCGAGTTTCATACATGCCGCAGCTCCGGATGTGGCAGAACCGCTCGTCGACAAATTTGCCGCACACCTACACGCACAAGGGGTGCCGACTCAAACGGGCGTATTTGGCGCGCACATGCTGGTGGAAATCGAAAACGACGGGCCGGTCACTATTCTGCTCGAACGTCATAATCCACAATAAATCGATCGCTTCATATATCTTCCCGACAGCCTACCGTCAGCCGTGCGTCGAAAGTGCAAAACCCTGCGTGATATAATCCCACAAAACACGAATTTTTGATCTATGAATTACCTGAGGAGGAAAATTCCATGAATATCGCTATCGTAGTACGCGCCTTGTCCACGATTTCCTGGCTACTTGCAGTAGGACTAGTCATCTTGGCCGTCGTGCGCTCAACACAAGGTCGCAGCATGAAATCCGCACCAGCTATGGTTATCGTTGCGCTCCTGTTTGCCATCGTTCTAACAACCATATCGGCCGGACTCGTTTTCGTTCAACCCCAAGAACGGGGCGTGGTGATCTCGGCGTTAGATCCGCAAGGTTACAAGACTCAAGCACTTCAACCTGGCTTACGTTGGGTTGTTCCATTTGCAGAAAGCGTGATCACGTATCCAATTTCACGTCAGACATACACCATGTCCATCGCCCAAGAAGAGGGCACGATACAGGGAGACGACTCGGTGGAAGTGCGCACCTCCGACGGGCAGATCGTGCACATGGACGCATCCGTAATCTTTCACATCGACGATGTCATTAGTGTCCACATCAAGTGGCAGGATCGCTACATCGACGAACTCGTGCGAGCACATGTTCGCGGCATCATCCGCGACGAAGCCTCACAATACGGGGTGGAAGAAATTAACAGTGCCAAACGTCAGGAGTTAGTCTCGAGTATCCGCGAAACGCTGGCCACCAAAATGAGTGAGAACGGACTGGCCCTGGATGAATTCATACTTCGCTACATCCAATTCTCTGCAGAATATCAGGTTGCCGTCGAGCAAAAACAGATCGCCGAGCAGCAAGTGCAGCAGGCCGTTTTCGTGGTCCAGCAGCGTGAGCAAGAGGCGTTGCAAGCGCGCAAGGTCGCCGAGGGTGAGGCTGCCGCCTTGGTCATCAACGCCGAGGGTCGCGCCGAAGCCCGCTTGATCGAAGCCAAAGCGGAAGCCGAAGCGCTCGAGTTGATCGCCAACGCAGTGCGCGACAATCCCGAAGTACTCACCTTCGAATACATCCAGAAACTCGCCGATCAGATCAAAGTGATGCTCGTGCCGAACGACAATCCCTTCTTGTTGCCGCTCCCGTCGCTAGAAGAGGAAGGCGTAATCACGGTTCCCTAGCTGGCAACACCTCAATTCACTGGATAATCGAAAACCCGCAAGCGAACGCTTGCGGGTTTTGATTTCCAAATCCAACCATAAAATGATGGGGCTAAATCACCGCCGTGCCCTTGGTGTCATCGCGATAGTGGCAACCCCGACTGACGCGGTTGTGCTGCGCGGCCGCGGCGATGATGATGGCGGCCTGCACACTGTGACGCAAACCAATCAAGGCATCATTTACACGCGTCGTGCGGTAGAAAACCTCGATGTCCTCTTTCAGGTGATGTAAATCCCGCAAGGCGCGCGCCAGACGCCGGGTAGAGCGTACCAACCCGACGTAGTGCCACATGGTGTGCTGTATGGTACGTATGTCGCGCCAGATCAAGGCCGGGTCGGCCTCTTCCTCCAAACCCTCCTCTTCCCATCGGGGAACCTCGTCTGGCGTGACCTGGTCAACTACGCCGCACCTGGCGATGTCCTGCGCAGCACGTACTCCCCATACGAGACCGTCCACGAGTGACGTGCTCGCCAATCGATTGGCGCCGTGAACGCCGTTGCACGCCACCTCCCCTACGGCATAAAGGTTTTGAACGCTCGCGCGTGCCCACTCATCTGTCCACACCCCGCCGCAGAAATAATGTGCAGCAGGCACAACCGGAATGGGCTGACGGGTGATGTCCAGACCAAGATTCAAGCAGCGCGCATGGATCGTGGGAAATCGCTCGCGGATCGCATCGGCCGGCATGGCAGAGTGGATATCGAGTAAAACATGAGGGTAGCCGTTCTCGACCATCTCACGGTGGATCGCCCGGGAGACGATATCTCGCGGCGCCAGATCGCCCCACTCCGGGTCGTACCGCGCCATAAACGCTTCCCCGGAGGGTATCAACAGGCGCCCTCCCTCACCCCGGACCGCCTCGGAAATGAGAAACCCCTCAGCGCCTGGCGCGGCAAGTGTCGTCGGGTGGAACTGTACGTACTCGGCATTGATGACCCGCGCGCCTGCACGATACGCCATCGCCAGTCCATCCCCGCGAGCGCCTTCCGGATTGGTGGTATGACGATATATCCGCCCCAACCCGCCGCTGGCGAGGATGGTCTTTCCCGCCAGGTAACGGCGGACACTGCGCCTTTCCTGCTCGTAAACATAGGCACCATAGCACGTGATCGGCTCGTAAACACTGAGTGGATCGTTGGCGTGATGCGGAAAGGTGATCAGATCGACGGCGGTGGCTGCAGGCACGATCTGCACGTTGGGCTGTGCTCGCAAGGTGGCAACCATGGCTTGAATGATCGCCTTTCCCGTCGAATCCCCGACATGTAGAATGCGTGGACAGGTGTGCGCCGCCTCCTGGCCGAATGATAATTGGCCATCGGAGGCACGATCGAAGGACACCCCACAGTACTCGATCAGCATCTCGTGAATCAGCGCAGGACCTTGTTCGGCAATAATGCGAGCCGTGGAAGGCAGACTCAACCCCGCGCCCGCCGCCAGAATATCGTCCACAAGTAAATCAGGGCTATCCTCTTCACCCAAAGTGACGATTCCCCCTTGCGCGTAGCGTGTATTGCTTTCTTCGGGCTCGGAGGCTCGTGTAATTACCACGACCTGACGCTCTCGATCCTGCGCCAGACGCAATGCTGTTGCGGCACCTGCAATGCCACAACCAATCACGAGCACATCCGCACGAACGGGAGTCACTTGCTTACCTCCAGCATACGCTCCAAAGCGATCCGGGCGTCCCGGGCAGTATCTGCAGGGACGGTTATCTGATTGATGGACTTACCCGCTGCAAGGCCTTCCAATATCCGTTCGACTTTCTGCAATGTGATCAGATTCATGTCATGACAGCTTGCTGTCGTTGATGACAGGAGTACGATCTGTTTGTCAGGATTTTCCTGGTCGAGACGGTTGACAAGATTGAATTCGGTGCCGACGGTCCACTTGCTCCCGGCAGGGGAAGCCTCGATCTGTTGAATGATGAAAGACGTCGAACCCGCTTCGTCCGCCTGATCGACAACTTCCATCGAGCATTCCGGATGAACGATCACGCGAACGTCAGGTTCCTGACTGCGCCATCGGATCACATCCTCCACTGTAAAAACCTGATGCACGTTACACCAGCCGCGCCAAAGAAAAATACGAGCATCCCGAATTGCTTCCGTCTCAAAGCCTCCGCGAATAAGTTTGGGATCCCAGAGCAACATCTCGTCGAGCGGGATGCCCATCTTCTTGCCCGTATTACGGCCGAGATGTTGATCGGGGAAAAAGAACACATAGGGTCGCTGCTCGAAAGCCCACGTGAGCATTTTCTCGGCGTTCGATGAAGTACATACAAGACCGTTATGACGACCACAGAATGCCTTCAACGATGCCGTAGAGTTGACATAGGTTATCGGCGTGACTTCATCTTCGACATCCAGCACCTCGCCCAGTTGTCCCCAGACTTGCTCTACATCGGTTAAATCGGCCATGTCCGCCAGGGGACAACCTGCGTCAAGATCGGGTAAGAATACGCGCTGCCCGGGTTGGGCAAGAATGGCTGCGGTTTCTGCCATGAAGTGTACGCCACAGAAGACGATATACTCCGCCTCCCGGCTTTTAACGGCGTCAAACACCAGTTTCAACGAATCGCCCCTGAAATCCGAAACCTGGATCACCTCGTCTCGTTGGTAATGATGCCCGAGGATTACCAATCGTTTTCCCAACTCGGATTTCAGTTCCAAAACACGATCGACGGGTTGCATAGATTAAATCCTCATACTGATGTCAAGCGCTGGTGCGGAATGGGTTAGTGCACCGATCGAGATGAAATCCACACCGGTTGCCGCGACGTCTGCAACATAGGACAAATCCACGTTGCCCGATGCTTCCAACGGTGTTCGGCCCGCCGCTAACTGAACGGCTGCGCGCATCATTTCAAGATCCATGTTATCCAACATGATCCGATCCACATTGAGAGTCAGCGCCTCTTCCAATTGGTCCATACGCTCCACTTCGACCTCGATGGGCAAATCAGGGTATGCCTGCTGGGCTTGTTTGACAGCCGCTGAGATTCCACCGGCAGCGGCTATATGGTTGTCCTTGATTAGAATCATATCGTAGAGGCTGATCCGATGGTTCTCGCCACCCCCCATTCGCACGGCGTACTTCTCAAGCCGACGATATCCGGGGTGTGTTTTCCTCGTATCCAGGATCGCGGCGTTGCTGCCCTCAATCGCCCGCACGAAAGCTTGCGTGTAGGTTGCGATTCCGGAAAGGTGCTGTAGAAAATTCAAGACGATGCGTTCTGCCGCCAATAATGTTCTCCCCGGTCCGGAAACCTCAGCAATCACATCGCCGACCTGCACCACAGCCCCGTCCTGTACGTGGGTTGTAAAATGCAGCGAAGCATCCACGCGTTCGAATACCGCTTTGGCGATGGGCAAACCGGCGATGACGCCGGTCTCTTTTGCAACAACATCTCCGTGAAGTGACTGACCGGAAGCGATCACGGCCTCGGATGTCGCATCCCCGGGTCCGATATCTTCTGCAATCGCCAATTCGATAAGCGGTTGTGCGGCCTGAATCAACTCATCTGTCATCCGTCAACCTGTATACATTCGATCGTGGAATCTTAGCACAAACCATAAACCATGAGGATACCATCCAGCAACAAGGCGAACTTGCCACTCACAGTGTACAGAAATTACTCGAAGTATACGCTCCCAGGATGGCGGTGTCCAGCCGATCGAGGCGACAAGACGATACTCGAGATTGATACCACCAATCGGCGCTTTCTCCCATACATACGCCAGGGAAAAACGTATCACCCAAGCAATAGAAAATCTTCGCTTCAATCGCAAACGGAGTGATATGATGTCTTCAATACCTCATATTAAAAAAATAGGGAGCTTATCCGTGATGGACAGAAGGAAAATCGATGGGATCAGCATCGGCGCCAATCCACAGGAGCAAGAGACGGTTGATTTGATCGAGAAGACTTGTGCACGGGCGATGCAGCTTGCGCAAGAAATGTGGGGCTTAAATCCTCCAAAGAACTGCCACATGTATGTAATGACTTCGTGGTGGCGATTTTTCTTTCGTGCTGCGCCGTGGCATTGGAAGATCTTACTCGCCACCACGTTCCCGTTTTGGGCACCGCGTGCACGCAGAATGTGGTCGTATGCCGCCGGCTGGACGCAGCGTTTCGGTACGCGCACTGTGATTGGCGTGAAGCCACCACGAATATTGGGTCAAAGCGATATCAGCATCGGTATTCGCATGTTTGTTGAAGAGAAAGATATGAGTCTGAAACTGCAGCACGTCAGCTGTCACGAACTCATCCACGCCTGTTCCGCCCATTTGCATTTGCCGATGTGGCTTAACGAAGGCATCGCCACGGTCACCGTCGACCGCTATTTGGGAAAGGCGACGATCATGGAGGACACACTCGAACTGCTGCTCGATTATCAACCCAAAGCACTGCCTCCCACCTACCGTCAGCTTTCGCGCATGCAAGGCAAGGCCATCGTATATCACACCACACGAGCCTATTGGCTCACACGATACCTGTACGAAAAAGATCCGGAATTTCTAAAAAAGGTTCTCACGAAAAGACGCTGCCCAGAGGAAATCGACCTCCAAATAGCAGAGCAAATGAATCTCGAATCAGATAGCTTCTGGCATCAAATCGATCAAATGCTGGTTCGCTATTTTTAGCAGAGAGGAAAGGAAGAAATAACTGCGATCTCTTCCTTCTTTCTAGATTGGCTTTTTTTCCTGAGAGTGAATTTAAACACAGACCGATTTTGCACTGGATGAGAGATCAATGTTCCGGCACGTTCGAGAAATCAACCCCCTCCGAGGTGAATATTTCCCGGAGCGTCTCACCCGCTGCAAGGGTTCTCGAATCTCCTCTCGACTCAGGTCTAGTGCCTCGAGTAACCCCTCTCCAACGTTCGGCTACCGCATATCGATGCCCAGGGACTCTAAGATTTCAGCCCAGGACATCCCCGACTCCAGCATATCCGCCAATTCCTTTCGCGTGATTCCAAGCCTTTCCAGAACCGCCTCGCCGATTCTCCTATTCCGTCGCTTTCTTCGAAAATCTCTGCGTCTTTGATACCTCTCGCGCAAACGATCGGCGTCTTCCTCGGTGATAACACCATCCCGAATCGCCTCGTTTACGGCTTCGTCGATCACCTCGGCCATCAAGTTGAGAAATTCACGACCTTCAACACCCTGGCCAGCAGCGATGTCACGATAAGTCCCTCCGGCATCCATACGAATTTGTACATCGAGGAGGTCGAGATCGAGCGCAGCTGTAAAGGCAGCCGTTACGTAGTCCCGCAACGGCCTTTCCGGTCGATCTTCTGTGGGTGTTTCGGTTTGCGCAAACACTGCGCTGACGCTGGTGAATGAAATCACGAGCAGCGCGAGTATTGAGGTTATTCGTACGAACTTATGCATGCTACACCTCCCATTGTCATTGGATGGTTTCTGATCTCATCCACAGGTTATCGGGAGGATGTAAATTGGATTTTTACAAGTTGTTAAAAATTTGTAAAAACATCCCTCTTATACCTAATAGATCACAGTGATCTGCCGGTTTCATTACACAAAAGAAGAGACTCAATTGTCCATCGAATCCATTCAGCGCCATCTTATTGCAGGCAACCTCATCCAACTCCCCGCCAATGTTCCCCATGCGGTAAAAGCGACCCAACGTTTCAAAATGTTGCTGGTCATGTTGTGTGAGTGAAGTTCAGTAAGCCACCAAACTCAATCCGTGTCGGTTGGTTTTGCACGCCGCAGCTTCTTGATCTGCGAACGCCTTCGCTTTTCGTGCAAACGACGTTCACTGGCCGCTCGACTGGGTTTCGTTTTCCTGCGAGGCTTTTTGCGTTGTGCTGCTCGTCGGATGAGTTTGCTTAAACGATCGATCGCATCCTTGCGGTTGCGGGTTTGTGTGCGGAAACGGCGGGCGTTGATGATCAGAATGCCGTCGTTGTTGATCTGGTTACCAGCCAGTCGAATCAAACGCGCACGCACGTCCTCAGGCAATGAGGTTGACTCACGAACATCGAAACGCAGTTGCACCGCTGTGGCAACACGATTGACATTCTGCCCACCCGGACCGGCAGCGCGAACAAAATCAAAGTGCAATTCGTTTTCATCGATTGCGATATCTTGGGTCACAGAGATCATGGGGTAAGCATACTCAAAGCGGCAGTGGGTTTCAAGGGTGTTGATCCTGGGACATCGCTACTCGAGTGCTGTAATCAAGCAGGAGACTTTCCCAAAAAGGTAACCCTGTTTTAAATAATCAAATGGGTTTCACGACACGTTTGGTCGTTAACGTCTTAAGGCTATGGTTCCCCTCAGATAACGATAATGCAGGGGCAACCCCTGTGGTTGCCCAGTTTTTGGTCGGTCACAGGGGACCACCCCTACAGATTTGTTCTTTGAACCCTTGTAAGGTCAGGTTTCAAACCCGCCTGAACATCCGATCACAATGAACTGTTCCTGATCACTGCACGATCCGTGGTCCCCGAAGGATTTCCCTCATGGCTGCACCATGTTCTTTTTAGACAGCATCTTTTGCTGGATCATTGTCGTTATATTTGTGCGTTGAAATCAATCTTCGCGCAAGGTAAAACTGCCCGATTTGCCCTTATACGTGATCTCGATGCCGAACTCGGAATCATCGTAGTTCTCGGATTCCCAGGTTCCGGTATCGTCATCGTCATCTCCACCACCGCTGACCAGCGTATACCCGTCAGGAACACGAACACTCCCTGATCCGCTGTCACGCACGACAAGACGAACGCTTGCGCCATCGGGCACAGTAATGGTCGTGCTTCCAGAACTACCATCGATATCGAGTTCGGCTTCGGCCTCACCATCAAAGGAGATTTTAAACGAACCGGAATCTACATCGATATTCGCATCCAGTACTGCCCCATCGATGATTTCGACCGTGAAAGAACCCGAGCCCCCATCGAGGCGAACATCGTAGCTTTCTGTGCTGGACGGTAGTATCAAACGGGTACTCCCCGAGTCGCCATCAATATTGAAACGTTCCAGATTCATATTTTCCAAATCCAGCCGCACCGATCCAGACCCACCGTCTACTCGGAGATCGACAGGGACTTGTGGGCTCAATGCAATCTCCCACCGGGCGTCATTCCCAAGCGTGCCTACCCAATCAAAAACAGAAGTCACGCCATGAGGCTCGAGTTTAACGACCTTATTGTTCGCGCCTCGAACGTTGAAAGACACATCCTCCAGGGTATCCAACTCTGCTTCGATCAGTGCATTCGAATCCTCCAGAACTCCAATCGTCGTAGGGTAGTGGGACAGTTCCAGATCGATGCGGGCTGAAGATGCATCATCCAAGGGTTCACTGAGGTTGAGTGTGTTTAATTCGGGTCCCAAATTCACATCGAGATTAGGAGCCATCACCAGCAACAATACGACGAATGCCACCACGCCGAGACCAATCAGTGCTCCAAATATCGGCGAACGACGTCCAAACATCAAATCCAGGCCAATGGCGATCAAAGCGACCGGCCACAAACGTAATAAAAACCCCAAACTAAACGATTCGATGACGCCGACATTTGCCAGCATCCAGACGATACCGACCCCGATCAATAACAGTGGCCAAAAAAATGACCGATACGGTTGATTGCTCCTGCGATCTTGCATATTCTCCTCCTTGTTTCTTTCGAAACCAAACACCAGATTTATTGACGCAACGTAACAAAACTTGCATTGTCGATCCTACCGACAAGACTCAAGTCGGGGTCTGTTATGAATCACAGGATCTCGATCTCACCAACGTCGAAATCAGGAGATGGATAGTGCATCTCCAGGGATTCGAGCGCCTCGACAATCACCGTGCCGATAACCAGGTTGCGGTACCATTTGCGATTTGCAGGGATCACATACCACGGTGCCCAGGGTGTGCTCGTTTTCGACAACACTGCTTCGTAGGCCTGCATGTAATCCGGCCAGAGCTTGCGTTCGTTCAGATCGTCCGGATTGAATTTCCAGTGCTTCTTGGGTTCGTCCAAACGAGCCTGCAGCCGCTCTTTCTGCTCCTCGAGATCGATGTGCAGATAGAATTTTAACAGCGTGGTGCCTTCTTCAGCCAGCATTTGTTCGAATTCGTTGATCTGCTCGAAACGCTTGGACCAGATCGTTTCGGGCACCAAGCTATGTACGCGCACCACGAGTACGTCCTCATAATGACTGCGGTTGAAAATCACGATCTCCCCTTTGCCGGGAACGTGCCGATGCACTCGCCAGAGATAATCGTGACTCAATTCCTGCGCCGTGGGCTTCTTGAAATTCGCCACCTTGACACCCTGGGGATTGACACCATCGAAGACATGCCGGATGACTCCATCCTTGCCACCCGTATCCATCGCCTGGAGCATAATAAGGATCTTATGCTTGCCTTGTGCATATAATAATTCCTGGAGGTCTTCCAATCGCGCAGTCAACACCTGGGATTTTTCTCGTCCTTCATCTTTATCGATCGGAAAAACGCTCTTATCCCCTGGATCCCACTGATGGAGATCCACCTCGCTTCCCGGTTTGATTTTGTATCGATCAGTAGAACGCTTCTCTCCCATTTGTCCTCCAGTCTCCCGGCCACATCACGCCAACTTGCCTTGTACGCAAGAGAACTCCGAAAAGGCGCTCGCTGATGATCGTACAATTCCTATACGAGATGCGATAGGAAACGGTTTCAACACATTCTCCACTTCAGGATCGAATGATAATCTCCTGCAGGTTTTTCCAGGTGCTTTCGGAATACCAGATGTTTGAAAATTCCTGAATCGAACCTTCTTCCTTAGCCCGCATTGAATCCAGGATGGGACCGCGTAAAAGGCGTTTGATGGACCTGAACGAGACGACATCCTTGTTGGCAAAATGATGCGCCAATATTTCCGCATCACGCTGCAGTCGATCGCGACTCGTAATTTGATCGATAAGGCGCATTTCAAGGGCTTCGTCTGCCGGGTACATATCCCCACTCAACAGCACCCGCTCCGCATTCCGTTGGCCAACGCAGGCACGCAGCATTTCCACGCACCCCGAGAATATGGAGGCGCCAAAAGTGATTTCGTTCAACGAAATCTTTGCTCTACCTTGTACCATGAGACGGTAATCACAGGCTAAAGCGAGCATGCATCCAGCAGCAATTGCATGTCCATTGATCGCGGCGATGACAGGTTTTGGATAGAGATAAAGATTCGAGTAGAGATCGGTGAATTTGGTTAAAAACAGACTAAACGCTTCCTTCCGGTAGCCGAGTAAAGAAGGGATATCAAAACCAAAGGAAAAGAACTTGCCATAACCCGTCAGGATCACCGCTTTTACATCCGGATCTCTTTCCAACTGCAGGAATACCTCTTGCAGTTCTTCGACTATGGGCTCGTGTAAAGCATTGACCTTGCTTCTACGCAATGTAATCGTCGTGATGCCCTGTGTAGTGGAGATTTCCAAGTACTCCATGCTCTCCTCCCACGCTCATCTCCGTCCTGATAATTACCACCATTCTACCCCGCAGAAGCATGATTGTTCAAAGGCAATTTCCTCTGTTGATCGACTCGATGTTCGCATTGTCATGGAAACAAAAAACCCTCCCGGTGACCGGGAGGGTATAGCGATCTTCGGATCGTTTTCAGCTGCCATGCCGATCAGGCGGCGAGTTCCTTTTCCATATTTGCCGTGTACTTTCCATAACGGGCAGCGCCGTTCATCTTTGCACGGTGATGATAGACTTTCTTTGCCGCCGGTACGTTTTCCGCTTTTCCGGACCAGGCTTTCAGAGCCGGAGCCTGCAGGGCACGGCCATAGGAGAAACTTAGTTCCCAGGGGAATTTGCCCAGAGCATTCATTGCGCTCAGATTCTCGGTCGCTTGCTCGGCAGTCTGTCCACCGGAGAGGAATACAATCCCGGGCACCGCGGCCGGGACGGTTCGCAGGAAGGTCCGCACAGTGGCTTCGGCGATTTCCTCAGGGCTGGCTTGCTTCTTACAACCCTTGCCAGAAATGACCATGTTGGGTTTCAGCAGCGCTCCTTCCAAGACAACACCCATTTCGAACAAGGCGTCGTACATTCGGCTCAGCGTCTCTGCGGTAACCTGCTCACAGCGGTCGATGTCGTGGTCGCCGTCCATCAGGACTTCTGGTTCCACGATCGGGACCACACCAGCTTCCTGGCAGAGTGCGGCATAGCGCGCCAGGGCATGCGCATTGGCGTTCATACACGCCACCGTCGGAATACCATCCCCGATGGTGATCACAGCTCGCCATTTGGCGAATTTGGCTCCCAACTTGGCGTATTCCGCCAGGCGGTCCCGTAAGCCGTCCAGGCCTTCGGTGACTCGTTCATTGGGAAAGCCAGCCATCGGCTTGGCACCTGTGTCCACCTTGATCCCGGGTATCGTGCCTTGCTTGGACAGTACTTCTGGGAACGGGACACCGTCTTTAGTGCTCTGACGGATGGTCTCATCGAAAAGGATCACACCACTGATATAATCCGCTGCACCCTCCGTCGTGAAGAGCATCTCACGATAAGAGCGGCGATTTTCCTCTGTGGATTCCACGCTGATGCTGTCGAAACGCTTTTTGATCGTCCCCGAACTTTCATCAGCAGCGAGGATACCCTTTCCCTCGGCAACAAGTGCCTTTGCTACAGATTGCAGATCTTGCTTTGACATTTATCGAACCTCCAAATAATCTCACCGAAATGCCACACTGTTATGGATCATTTCGTGTGGAAAAGTACATCGTTGGGCCAATCGAGTTTTCACTTACCCGCGCCAATGGTTTCCTCACGAGTATTTTTTCGGGTATTCGAAGAACACCATTTCACCGCTATACTGCGAAATCGCGTGCCACGCTTGTTCATCGAAATCGATACAAACGATTCCGCTCGTTGGCAAATTGTCGAGGTCGAAATCCGAGAGATAATTCACGAAGTCCGTCATCCCCGGATTGTGTCCACAAAGCATCACCTCGTGATAAAGGTCATCAATGTCACCAACGATTTCTAGCAATTCTGCAACACTGGCGCCATAGAGTGCCGCATGTGTAATGATATCCTCTTCCGGATACTCGATTTCCTCCGCGATGATTGTAGCACTTTTTAGCGCTCTTTTCGCAGTACTTGAGATAATTAATTGCGGAAATATCCCTCTCTCTGCAAGCAACCTGCCCATGAAGGGCGCATCGCGCTTGCCGCGCTTGTTCAAAGGCCTTTCAAAATCCGATAAGCTGGGGTTCTTCCAACTAGATTTTGAGTGTCTAACCAGATAGAGTCTTTTCATGAAGGATATTGCTTCCCATAAACGGGATGCGTTCCATTAAAGTGGGATCGCTAAATACTCTCGATCTCACCTTCCAATGCATCGAGTTGTTCAAGTACCGCTTCGATCCCTTTATCGATCTCCTTCAATTGTTTCTCTTCGTGCAACACAAAGCGCCGATAAGGCGCGAGCGCCTCCCGCAGTCTCCCAATCGACTGTTCCAATTCTCGTTCGAAGCTTTCACGCAATACGCGTCCAAGCTTTGCACGCAGTTCACGGACTTTCGTACGCAATTCTTTTTTCGCTCGACCGCGCCGAAACGGGATAATTGCGAATCCCAAGATGCCCAGCACGCTCGCTGCGATGATCCCCGTCGCATCCGCCGTCGCACCCACCAAAAGCGCATTGAGAATAATTCCCAAACCCACGGCACCGACCTCCACCAATCCCATCATAGCGATCGATTCCTGTACCGTTGTTACCAATCTCGCCGCTTCGGTTTGCTTATCGAAACTTTTAACCACGCGGTCGGCTTTGACACCGATATTATCCAGAAGCTGCCGGCGATTGTAGGCGAAGCCACCGGATGCTTCTTCGGCAGCCGCACGGAGCGTGTCCGTTTCACGACGCCGACTTAATTCCTCGGCCATTAAACGCCACTGCCGAATCTCGCGCTCGACCAACCAATCGACGATCTCCTGAACATCGTCGGCGATTTGATTTGGCGTTTCCCCGACCACATCGTCCTCGAAGGCCTGGCGTAAATGTCCCCCGCGCAGCATATCGCGGACCTTTAACAGCCGCATTCGATCATCGATGAATTCCTCTCCGCGCAGACGCATTTCCAGCAGCTTGTTATCGATGCTGAGCAAATGACGTTCGAACTCGGTGTCGGTATCCTCCGCATAAAGTTGCAGATGGCGCTCGACTTTTTCCAGCACCTGGACATCTTCGGCGAGAATTTCCAGGCGTGAATCAGCAAGTTGGTCATATTGACGACCAATTTTCCTCGCCACGCCAAGCGGGCTGAGAAGCTTCAAACGAATGCGGTCCGTCTGCGTCAGGCTCTCCAGCAGGTATTTTCGGAAATCCTTGAACTGATCACTTTTAGCTACATGCGCGGGCAAATCTTCCGGGTTCGTGGCTTCGAGTGCATGCCGCGCCGAGAAGGAAAATAAATTCGGTGCGAGTTTTAATAGTTCTTGCACCCGATCGCGGACAAAATCACGCACCTCTTCGATCGATTGTTGATCGTCGAGGATATCGATCTTATTGATCACCACGACGACCTTCTTACCCCATTCCTGGATGTGTTCCATGAAAACCCGTTCGCTTTCGGTAAAAGGGCGATCGGCCGAGGTGACGAAAATCACCAGGTCGCTGCGGGGAATGAAATCGCGGACGATGGATTCGTGATGTCGCAAGACGGCGTTCGTGCCCGGCGTGTCGACGATGTTGACTTCGCGCAAGAACTCCGCCGGGTAACGCACCACGCGCACATCCTTGGCGACAAATTCAGGCGAACCTTCCTCACCGTATCGTACGACATAAATCCGGTCGGTGGTCGGCGTGACACCTTGCGGCAAGTACGCTTTCCCCAGCAAAGCGTTGATCAGTGCCGATTTCCCGCTATTGAATTCACCCACAACCACGAGCAAGAACAGTTCATCCAATTGCTGTAGTGCCTGCTGCAAATGCTCCAAATCCGCTGGGGCCGTCTCCCAATCTCGAAGCAAGTTGATAAGCTGCTCGATTTGCGTTCGTTCGGCTTCCCAGAGTTTGGTTTGACGATCATTCAATAGCGTTGGGAACGTCATCGGTTACTCCTCTGGCCAAACATCAACCATCCGATATCACGATCGTAATACATATCTACTTATCGGTCGATCCAGATCAAGTGATTCTGCGGCACATCGATTGGTGTAGGCACATAACCAAAAACATATGGTTTCCACACCCCATATGAAGGTGAACTATGGCTGAGAATCAAGGTAGGTGCCGTATCCAGCAAGTGTTGCTCAGCCTGTCTGTATAATTCTAACCGAAGCTCTAGATTTCGTTCAGTCCGTGCAGCTTCGATCAGTTCATCATATTCGGGATCATTATAATAATATGCGTGGTTATGCGACGATCCACTGTGGAAGAGAATGTCCAAGAAATTTTCCGGATCAGGATAATCCGCGCACCAACCCTCCAGCAATAAGTGACCGTAATTGCCGGCATCCACCTGGTCGTAATAACTCTGCCAGTCGATTCCCTCGACCTGAATATCGATACCCAACACATCCTTCCAGGTGTCGACCAGGAACGCCGCCGCGCTGGAATAGTAGCCACTCGAACTCCCCAACGTCCAAATGATTTCCGGGGGTTCTACGCCTGGCGAGAAATATTCCGATTGAGCCAGATAGTCGCGCGCCAGAGTCGGATCGTACACCGGCGTTTGCACTTCATCACTGTAGCCCGGCATACCGGGCGGTAGTAATCCTCGCCCCACGACCGCTTCTCCATTAGTAAGCGCTTCCACATAGCGTTCGGTATCGACGGCGTGAACGAAAGCTTTCCGCACGAGTGGATCATCAAAAGGCGGCATACTGGTGTTGAACGTCACGTAACTTGTACATAAACCGGTCTCTGATACAACCGTACCAAATAATCCATCCAGGGGATCTTCCGCCCGCTCGAGTTGATCGCGCGTCAATCCCGCAAAATCGACGTCCCCTGTTTGATACAAGCGCTGGGTGTAGCCTGCGTAGATTTGATAAACCACGAAATCCAGGTGCGGTGATTCTGCGTAATACAGCGGATTGCGTTCGAGAAGGAAGAAGGCTTCTTCAAGATGCTGAACATGACGGAAGGGACCAGTGCCGTTTGGGTGATTGTCCCAATTTGGAAAACCGACCTGATCGCGATCGACCACCCAGGAAACCGGATAGGAAAGTTTTGCCAGAAAATATGGCTTCGATCCATCGGTATGGACCTGCAACGTATGTATGTCGATAACCTGGATTCCTTCGATTCGATCAGCATTCCCCGCATGAAAATCCAATAAGCCGACGATGTCGCCCATGTATACCGACACGGTCTCCGAATGTGTGTCCGGATGAGCGGCGCGCTCCCAGCTAAAAAGTACATCGTCGGCCGTCATGGGACGTCCATTGTGGAATCGCGCTTGTGGATTCAAGTGAAAGGTATATACGGTCCCTTCTTCGTTGATGTCCCAATCCTGAGCCAATGCCGGTTGAACCCTCATCTGCGGATCGAGAACGACGAGTCCACTGAATACTTCCCCGATCATGCCGCCGCTGCCAAAATGGGTGAGTGCTGGATCGAGAGTCAGCGGTTCGCCACCTGCGAGCACCAGCGCATTTTCACGGGGATAATCAAGCGGCACATCGGATTCGAGGCGGAAGCTTTTCGCCATCGTTCGAAATGTCTCCAGGAACTGTTCTGAACCTGCCTCTGGATATTTCGCTCGCATTAAAAAAAGATCCACGTCTGTGCGGATTCCAGCAATCGCCCAACCCATCATCTCGGAATCGGATGCTGCTTTCAGGCTGCCGACATGATATAAAACAGACAGACCCGATTCTGTCTCGAGGTCGTCTTCGAGCTTGATATCACCAATCTCTTCGTCCCCGAGCCATTCGATCAAGACCGCTTCGAAAGCAGTCGCCGGATCGTCTGAGCTTCTAGTATGGCCAATTGCGAACTCTGCATCATCTTCGGGATCGACCATGGAACTCAAGTCGAATCCATCTGCGGGTTCGGAGACGGTCCAATTCATCGGTGGAACGAGGGAGAACATACCGTCATCGTTATAGTAGCGAACCGGCTCGTAACCTTGGGATAACTCTGTTAACCCATTCTCAGTACTGGTCGATGCAGATTCCTTTTGACCGGCATTGCGATCAATTTCGCTGCATGAACTCATCCCCAAAATCCCGATCAAAAGGACAATGATACAGGATAACTTCATTAACATAGTACGATCAGTCACTTGTATCTCCCCCCATAAGTCTAGATTTTCTCCACCGCACCCAAAACGTGATGGCTACCAAAGCAGCAACAGACATAACCATAAAGCAGATCACCCATAAAGGAAATGAACCATCCTGTGCGGGCTCTTCGCTATCAACCTCCGCGATCGCAACTTCGCTCGCCGGCGGTTCAACATCAGTTTCAGCGGAAGGCTCGATTACGTACGGCTGGATGGTCGGGAAGACTGTCGGCGTCGCCAGGAATGAAGCAGTTTCAACCGTATCCGTGTTTGCCCCCACCGCATCTCGCCACGCTCGATCCAACCCATCTGCGTCGAAACCATATACTTTTTCTAGAGCTGTATCGTAGCGATAGCCATCCTGAAAGGCTTGCAGCAGCGCTATCATCGATTCCCGCCCATAGGTATCGATTAAGTAATCGACCAGGCTATACGATTGAGCGTAGGATAAAATCGCCATGCCCGTATGTTCGGCAAAACCGTCACTTAGCGAGCGTACCGAAAGAAGTTGATCCTCCTCAATCGCCTCGCTCAGCAGGTATTCGGAGTTGTCGTCCAGGCCACCTTCGGCATATACCGCCAGGCCTTCATCCAACCACGTGGGCAAACGACTATAGCAGTGGTCAACGGCGTTACCCACGACCACGTGGGCGAATTCATGGGAAATGGTTTCGAGCCCCCAATCAAGATCGTACGGAGTGATACCAATGAGAACGATAGCAAAACCAGGATACGCCAATCCACCCGTCCATCCTGGTTCGAATAGTATGGCTTCACGCATGTCGGCAGTATCCGCGTAAATATAAAGATGGACATCCCGGTACAGATAAGTGCCGATATCTTCCTCTAAAAGATCCTGCGCCTCTACTGCAGCGTCCAGCAGCTGCCTGGCGAAGCTTTCATCTCCACTGTACCAGTGCAGATAAACATTTCCGGACTGAACGACGTCCCAGGGATGGACATGATCCAGCCAAGTCAGCCATTGTTTTTCCGTTCGCAACTCGATGCCATCACCATCAATCACATGCCAACGCCACCACAATCGAGCTCCGGGAGGCAAAGATCCCGTACGACGCATATTCCACACCCAATAGGTATTCACATCGTATGCGGGTTGAAAATCTTCTGGGATCACACGATTGACGTCGGTCACACAACTAGTGACATCGAGTCCGTATTCCAACTCGACGACTGCAATGATGACATCACTCTCGATTTCGATCGAGAATTCGATCTCGTCTGGAAAGAGGACCGTGGCCCGCGTTTCGACAATCTCAATCCCGGATTGTTGTGGAATGAGAAAAGCCGATATCAGCCCACTTATGCCAAGCGCAAGAAATACCCGAAATCTATGCATCTTCCCTCCACCAACATCACCAGCTCGCTGAAGACCCAAGCACCCTAATCGACACAATCGATCTTACGATGAATGCTCGTTTCGTGGAATTTGTGTTCGCCTGGGCTTGCCCCCATTCATCATGGTAGAACCTGAAATTGGTAGTACGCAGGTTGCCAGGTATAGCGTGCAGTGGCGATGACAATCAAAATCGCTTCGTCGTATTCTTCTCCGAGCGAGAACTTAAATTGGACAGATTGGTCCTCATCCAGTGTCAGCTCACGGATGCGCGTCTCACGCCCTGCTTCGATCAATACAAGTCGATACGTCTGAGGCAGTTGATTGTAGAGACGCACGAAACCAGATGCATCCCAACCTCCATCCCCGGATTCAAAATCCGTTTGATAATCAACCGCCTCGATGGAAAGATCGTCCAACAGCAACCCTTCTCCGTTAACCGCCATGTCGGTGATGTATTCAAAACGCAGCAAGATCTCTTGTCCAGAAAACGCAGAAAGATCGACGCTTTCCCGGATCCACGCAGGGATTTTCTCACCACCACTGTAACCGGTGTATCCCAATCCGTACGAGTTACCTGTAGGATTGGTGTCCGTTCCGGACGGCGTGCTAACAAATTGCCAGGTCTCTCCACCATCCTCAGACGCCAGTAAATACAAGTAATCCCAATCCCATTCGATGTCGTACCAGACCCAATAATCGAAGGTAATATCCCCACTCACGTCCGTGAAATCAAACGCACGCGTCAACGTCATATCGGATGTATCCCCTCGATTCGACCAGAAGGCAAAATCACCTGAGTGAGGGACTTCGGGAACGATTTGAACGCTCTGCAGTCCCTCGAACTCTACCGTGTAGGTCCCCGTACAGGCAAATTGAATGTAATCAATGCCGTATTGATTGACAGTCTGAGTCTGCTCGTCGAACGGGCATTCGAAGAAGGAAGTAGCCGCCTGGGGCTTGGGTGGATCAAACGAGTGGAAGCTGAATTTGCCATCCGAAAGGTCCGGATCGTTCAACCACATTGCAGTAGCCCAGTCCGCGGACACATCATCAACGCCAATTGGCTCGCTGGTTTGTGGATCGGAGGCGTTAATGGATTGCAGGACTTGATCGATCGAATCCAATCCATTGGCAGGATGCGCGATCACCGCCTGCGTTGTTTCTTTTCCAAAACGATCAATGAAGTAGGTAACGAACAGAAAGGCCTGACCGTAGTGTGCGGTACTATCATCTCCGCTCGGCCAATATTCGAGCGTCTTATCAGTATTGCTTGCGAAGGTGTACTCGGCCCCACCTGTGCTGTAGCCATTCAACAGCATGGCATACTCTGAGAATCCTTCGTTCAACCAGGCGCTCTCATTGCTGTCCCGATACCAGTGGATCATGTGCTGGAATTCGTGTGCCAGTACACCATAAGTGAACTCTTTCCATAGATGGACGTTGTCGGCGCTGATGTAAAAAATCTCGTGGGCATTTGAATAGGGATGGACCAGGGGTGAATATTCATCAATCGAGCCATACAGTCCAGCGATACCGTAACCCAGACCACGTGCATAAAGAATGTAAATATGGACATCTCCGTCCACGCCTGGAGACCACTCCTCGCCGAAGAATTCGCGATCCGTCGGGTAAATCTCATTTTCAAACGTGTCCACGAGTTCTACAGTATCTTCATAGTCATAATCAACACCTTCTTCAACCCAAAAGTAAGCGTGATCGGTGGCGTATGCCATTTCAGCCGTGATCTCGTAACTCTCCCCATTGTTGTTGTCCGTGATCCAGAAGGTTTCCGTCGCGCCCACCCTGATCGGTCTGGCCGCTTCGCTGAGGACATGCGGGATGTTGATGACACCTCGAAACCGTTCCGCAAGAGATCGCGGATCGCTTTCCGGCACGATCGTCTCAGCCAAACTGTCTCGCATTTCCCACGCCAGGTCCATGTCGATATCGGCTTGCATCAAGGTCTCATACATTTTCGATAACGACATTTCAGCGGACTTGTAACCCGCTTCGTTCGGTCGATCCGTCGCCGTGCTTTGCGTCACCAGATCAGAAGATAAAACCGCATCAAAGGCATCATCAATAAACGAGAAAACGAAAATACTGACAGCGATGCAGAGACAAACTGTCAGTGTCGCGACCAGGCCAATGGAGAACCAAATCGCCTTTTTTTGCTCATCCGTTGACATCAACATACTCCCCAAGCTTGGTATTCAGGATTATATCGGATTATCGCAGCTGGCGACGGGCGAGGGTTTTGTCATCCGAACGAGCGATCGGAAGCTGGACGGTAAAGCGGCTGCCCCGGCCTGGCGAACTCTGCGCAACGAGTCGGCCGCCGTGCATCTGCACGATCTCGCGCGAAATCGCCAGGCCCAGCCCCGCGCCGCGCTTCTTTCCTGCCGAGCGTGCCTTCTCCAACTGATAAAAACGCTCAAAAATGCGGGAGAGTTCCTCTGACGGGATCCCTGCGCCCTGGTCATCGACATGAATCGATACCCAACCGTTCTCCTGATCTGCACAGATCGTCACTTCACCGCCTACTGGTGAATGGGTGATGGCATTGTCAATCAGATTGGTAAACACCTGCGCCAGCCGATCGCCGTCTCCGATAATGGTCGGCAGCGTCGGCAATTCATTCGACAATTCAACATTACCTTCCAGCGCACGGATTTCCAGCCGGTTCAGTATGCTCTCAATGAGCTCCACCAGCTGCACCGCTTCGCGATTGAAATCCACCTGCCGCGCATCGAGCCGTGCCAGATCCAGCAGATCTTCGACCAAACGCCGCAGGCGATCAGATTCATCGAAAATCACCTGCGCCGCATGCTCGATGTTTGCACGGTCTTCCGCCGTCCCGTCCAATATGGCCTGTGCAAATCCCTGAATCGAAGTCAGCGGCGTTTTCAATTCGTGGGATACATTGGCCACGAAATCCCGCTGCGCTCGCCGACTGAGCTGGACGCGTTGGACCATGTCGTTGAAGGCAACCGCCATGCTCTCCGCTTCGATCGGTCCGAGGGGTTCGATGCGCTGCTCGTAATCGCCCGCAGCAACTGCGCGGGCCGCTCCGGCCGCTTTACTCCACGGTGCAGCGACCCAGCGGGCGACCAACCAGGCGAGCAGCGCCGAGACAATCAAGGCCAGAATCCCCGTACGCAGGAGCGGCCGGATCAATTCATCCCCCCATGTTGAAAACCGCCGCAGCGTGGTTGAAGGTGTGGCCATGATAACCCAACGATTGTTGGGAATACGGGCAGAAACGAAGATCCACGAGCCGGAAAGCAGGCCCCCGAATCTGCCCTGCTCTGTTGAATCACTCGCAATAATCAGCTCACGCACATCTTCCGGCATGGTTAGTGCTTCCGGGCGGCTGTCGGCAACAGCGTTTCCCGCATCGTCGAGGATCAAGAGCCGAACGTCAGCTTGTTCATCAATACGCTGTAGAAAAGCGGTCAAGCGATCAGAGGACAGATCCGCCAGCACATTTCGCTCCCGCAGTTCGAATGCGCTGCGAAAGACGTTCAATCGGCGGTATTCCAGACGTTCGAGATTATTGAACGTAACGTAAACCAAACTCAAAATCACCGGGGTCACGATCACCCCGGCGAACATTAAAAAGGTAAGAAACAAACGGGAACGCAGGGATCGAAGCACGCAACTACTCACACACCAATTTGTAGCCCACGCCCGTCACCGTCTCAATGCGTACGTTCTTGCTGTTCGACAACCGTTTGCGCAGGTTGGCAACGTGCACATCCACGGTGCGCGTTTGGCCGTAGAAGTCGAAGCCCCACACCAATTCCAGCAGTTGCTCGCGTGTGAGTACGATACTGCGGTGCTCACAGAAAGTCAGCAGCAGATCGAATTCCTTCGTACGCAGATTGACCATTTCCCCGTCAACGCGAACCTCCCGACTGGCCGGATCGATGGACAAGTCGCCAAGATCCAGGGGAGTTGTATCTTCACGCGGAGTTCGCTCCATGCGGCGCAGGATCGTCTTCACGCGTGCCACCAGTTCGCGCGGGTTGAAGGGTTTGGTCATGTAATCGTCGGCGCCCAGCTCCAGACCGACGATCTTGTCCACGTCATCGTCGCGGGCGGTGAGCATGATAATGGGCACTTCCGATTCCGCCCGCACGCGCTGGCAGACTTCGAATCCGTCAATCTCGGGCAGCATAATGTCCAGGACGATCAGATCGGGTTTCTGCTGCTTGATTTCCTGCAACGCTTGTACGCCGTCGCTCGCCTCACAGACCTGGAACCCATCGCGTTCTAAATACATGCGTGCCAGATCGACAATGTTGGCTTCGTCGTCGACGACCAGGATCTTCTCACCTGCCATCGGGTTCACTCCATGGATGAAGTAGGAACAGCTTTCCGTGTAGCATACTATTCCCCCTGCGGAAACGAAAGGTTACATTATCACCAATTCGAAGGATTGGATTGCGGGCTGATTTCCCTGAGCTCTCATACAAGCGTGAGTCGAATCCATTATCTACTCTCCTCTACGACCCGTGCATCGAGTTTTTCAGAATCCTCGCCCACACGATAGCGGATGCGTATCGATGCCGTGCCCGATATCGCCGTAGTGTCGTAGTAGAAGATGTTCCAATCATCCAACGTGATCTGCTTGTAAGGCATGTATTTAAAGACCTCTTCGATTTCCATTCCTATTGGAACAGCGACAGCAATTACTTCTTGATCATAGGATTTGGGTTCAATACCAAGCGTTATGAGCCGTAAATCATCACTCTGAATCCGGAGGTGCGGTAAATGATCGAAGTACATATCGTAGCCAAAACGTCGCGAATTTGTCTCGACGAAGTAATTCGTTCTGAGATACTCATCTTCTTCATAAGTGTATTCATCCATTATGTTACTTCCAATCCACTCAACCGAAAGTATTGTGTCCTCCGGCCGTAGAAGTTGACCAAATATATTGGTTATCATGAGATTCTCCCAATCTGCGAGCGTTTTGACCTCGACAACACGGACAGTATCATCACTATGGAACTCCCATAAGACAAACCGGCGTGTTTCCAGATCGGATGAGCGTGGCTTTCCTTCAATTTCTATATTATCTAGTCTGTCGGCGGTAGGCTGCATCTTAATGTCCATTAACCGCCAATTCTTGCCACAATATGTTGTATCTACCAGGGAGGTTATGCCGCCTCGCATAGCGATAGCCCAGCCTCGCCATGGATTGATAAAACTAAATTGTCCATCCCAAGACACGATGTTCATATTCTGCCAGGTTACCCCGCCATCTTCAGTACGCCACATTTCTCGACTTAGCAGCAAGCCATGATATTCATCGAAGAACAATAATCTCGTCTTTATCTCATGGATTTGAAACGGTACCGTCGGTAGCGTATGTGTATGCCATGTGATACCGCCATCTTCAGTGGCATACAAGAATTCAATGGACCTTGGATCTTCAAAGTTCGGATCATCAAAACAAGATACTTTCAATCGTGCCACCTCTTCGGAAAGCAGATTAAGTTGCGATGGCAGACAATAACTCCATTGAGTAAACAGTTCCGGGGATTGTGTTGGGGGAGATAACTCGTGTGTGTGCCACGTGAAGCCACCATCCGAGGTTACATAAAACCCTGGCGCCGTCCTTTCAACAGACCAATCCAATAGCCAGCCGGTTTGTTCATCGACAAAGACTATGTCCTGTGAATAGCGTTGGATTTCAGGATTAGTTCCACACGAGTCCGCCGAATCACACCAGGTTGGAATGACTGGATTCCAGTTTAACCCCCCATCAATGGTGCGGAAGTAGTTAACAGCTACAGGATCTTCGCCGTTGCGTTCGAATATTCTCAGCCAACCTGTTTTTGTATCGATCATGTTGAACGAGGCTTCACAAACCAATCCAGAAGGCATTATTTCCAAAGGTTGGCTGGTTTTCCAGTTTTGACCACCATCCGTTGTAAAGAGAACCGATGTATCGGAGGAGATGCCACAAGAAGGGTCTCCATCTCCTATTGTCGTATAAACCACCCAAGCATGGTCTGCATCGAGAAAGCCTGCAGTCACTCGATAGCTAGTATCTCCACGGTATTCTGGAAGCGGCGTAACATCATGCCACGTTTTACCACCATCCTGAGTAGTAAATATGGTTGCGTTGTTTAGTCCCCATCCGTCGACTGCGTCAATCATGTTGATGAAGGTTAGCTTAAAACCCCGCGCAGAAGAATGAGCCGAATATGCACAACGAAATCCCAATTCCGTTGAGTGGTCGTATGGATCTCCCATGAAGCGATCTGCAGCACCAATCGGCCAATGCGCAAGCCTGCTGTACGATCCCCCGCGGAATACGCGGAAATCGCCAGATGATGGTCCAAGTGGATTCTCCGCAGGCGACACAATATAGTAATTATCGTTATACCTATCTGCCACCCACTCCTCAACGTTACCGAGCATGTCCAGCACTCCGTACGGACTGGCGCCCTCGGGAAAGCTTCCTGCGGGTGACGTGCCCTCATAGCCATCGCAGGAGGATGTGCTGCATGTGGCGGGATCATCATACGTGTTCGCCAGACTACTTGTGAAAACATCCCCCCAAGGATAGAGCCTGCCATCTTCCCCGCTCGCCGCCTTCTCCCACTCCGCCTCCGTAGGCAGACGACGTCCTGCCCATCCACAGTAGGCCTGAGCACCATACCATGTCACTCCGCTAACTGGGTGACTACTATAGTTGCTCTCCGAGTGCCACTCACCTTCCGAATATACAAGTTTTGAATTCTCTGTAGATAGGCAATCTTCACCCCCCTCACACTGGTTGCCATACGAATTTAGAAATGCGGCATACATCTCATTGGTAATTTCAGTTCGATCTATCCAGTATTCATCCAGATAAACATCATGCTGGGGCTGCTCGGTAGAGAACGTTAACCCATCACACGCTGAACCGCATTGGTGCAGAATCTGGTCTATATCCTCTTCGGAAAGCCCCATCAGGAATGCGCCCTCCGGAACGTAAACCAACTCCATCCCATCGATCTCCGATATTGCGGTCTCGCCGGACTCAAAATTCCGAGCGTTCGATAAATCAAACGGAAGCATCACTGAAACACTGGTTTGCTCTCCTGACTGAGTAGCCTGAGATGGGCCACACCCCACAAGGCTCGCTCCCATCAAAAGCAACATGAGAAGGTTACTCTCCCTGGAATTCATGATGTTCCCTCCTTGGAAGAAAGCGGATCTTGCTTTGAATATCACATCCCGGGGTTACCGGACAAATCCCATTATTCAGCCGAAACCTCGACCTCAAGCGGAAAGTATGCATCCTGATAGGCAATTTGCGGATTCTGATCTTCGACGTTCGGATCGGTCAACAATTGCAGGTCTGATCCATCCAGCAAGACGGCAAAGATCGAGAAATACGGCGTTCGTCCCGATTCGAAGTACAGCGTCTGGCTGTTCGGTCCCCACACCGGCCGCCAATCCAGATTGGGGTTGGCGGCAATAGGAATCGGATTCCCGCCTCGAACGAGGTCATACAGAAAGATATCCTGAGAATAATTCCCGCTGGCTTCATCCAACGCCGGAATCGAGGCAAAGGCAAGCCACCGCAAATTGGGGGATATGGCCGGATGGGTGCCCGCCAGTCGCTCGCCTGCAAGGTGTGCAGCGTCACACGGCTCTTGATTCACAGTCTCTAGACAAGCGTCAACATCCAGCCGATACAGCGCGCCTTTGTTCTCGAAGATCAGTTCCTGCATCGATTCGCCAGGAACCCAGGATGGATATCTCCCCGGAGCGAGTTGGATGGGCGCTGCGGACAGGTTCTCATAATCCAACAGAGTTATAAACCAGCGCTGCGCTTCAGCCTCCCGATCCATGGCTGCATAGGCGATATAACGACAATCCGCGGACCAGACCGGCTTGTCATACACAACCTCTGCCTCGTCGATGAGCGCCTGCATATTCTGACCGTCGCTATCCATGACCCATATCGCCCAATTGGGGTCCTCTTCCACATGGTAACCACGGATTTGGACGAAGGCAATTTTCTGGTTGCCCGGGCAAAGTGCCGGCTGCACCTCGGCGACGGCCGTGTTCGTCAACCGCCTGTAATCCATTTCATCTGGATCGGCCAAAGATATGGAGACAATGTCCATGCTCTTGACGCCATCGTGCAGGTAAATCGTGTTGTATAGCAGACGATTTTCCTGGACGTGGACATACGCCTGCCGTTCTACGCTGATCACATCTTTGAGAACGAACACTCCGTCAGGCAGATCGGAGAACGTAAAACCTTGTTTCTTCCCTGCGCTCAATTCTCCCCTGGCGTCCTCACTGGCGGTAAACGCTAAAAGGACATTGTATTTTTCTGGCGCAGCGAGGGATTCGTCATCCCCAAATAGAACCGGGATGGACCACTCCCCTGCCGTATTGGGGACTGAATAATACGCTACAGCCGGGAACACTAGCTCTCCTGCGGACAGCGGTTGAAGCAGGACGTGAATGGTTGTGATCTCCGGCTCGAGAGCCGCATAGGTCCCTCGCAACGTCATGCGCGGCAGGACAAGGTCCGAGTCGGCGAGATTATTAACTTCGATCGTCACGCCGTCCAAAGGATCCATCGCTGGAGCGGTTAACGTATCTTTGGGCACGACATCGCTTGTCTCTTCGACCGAGTGCGTAGATACCCCTACCTGCGCATCGGTGGTTTGTGCAACCACGCCATCCGTCTCGGCCTGCGTGGAGTTACAAGCAACGAGGAGCAGACTGATCAATAGAAGTACGAATAAGTTCGTGGTGTTGATCTTCATTCTCCCCTCCGACTGGATGATTAAACACGGTTCTCCCAGGAACAACCTGAGTTCAAGGTTGCTCATCAGGCAGCGTTTCGAGGCCGATCATCTGGGAGACCGTCACCAGGGTGTACCCACTGTCGCGCAGGTAGCGGATCATCTCCGGCAGTGCTTCGGCCGTATGCCAGCCGCGTCCATTGCCGTGCATCAGGATTATAGAGCCGTTTTGCACGCGCTCTCGAACGAGTCGGTTGATATTCTCGGCGTCATTGTCGGGCACCGGATCGGCAGTATCCGCATCCCACTGGATCGTATAGAGACCGTGATAGGCTACGACGCTGAGCAGCATGGTGTTGTACAGGCCAGCGGGAGGTCGAAAGAGGCGCGATTGCCGGCCGGTAAGGCTGTAGAGTATGTTTTGAGTCTTGACGATCTCGCGGTGCATGTCGATCTCTTCCAGGTCGATCATGTCGGGATGACTCCAGGAGTGATTCCCGAGCTCGAATTGAGGATACTGCGCCAGCAGCTTCGTTTCCTCCGGATGCGTGCGCATCCAATCGCCGCCTAAAAAGAAGGTGGCTGGCGCATCCGCTTCCAACAGCGCCTCCACAATATCGGCATCGAACCATGCCGGCAGCTTCGGTTTCTGGCACATGTCGAAGGTCAGGGCGATGTAGGGTTCGTCGCGATCGCCGTGGAAAATCAGATGTACGTCCGTATGGGGAAACGTGGGCGCCACTGAAGGGTATGGGGAAACCGTAGTTGTGATGGATGGCGAGACAATCGGCGAAGGCGTTTGCGTTGGCTTTCTCGTCGGCGTTACTGTGGAGCTCGCAATCGCAGTTGCTTCGACTGGCTGCGTGCTTGTCCTGGTTCTTGAAACAACCGTTCGCGTGGTTTGCCGACCATGCGCAGTTACAGCAGGCTTACACGAAGTCAATATCGCAATCATGACTAAAACGATCGGGGCGAAAGCCGCTTTGATCTTCATCTACGGTACCTCCCATGGAGTCTTCAAGATCTCCCACCGAATATAGCACGCCATGGTTACCGGATAGTTACCGCAAAATCACCATTCCCTTCCCCAGAACCAGTTTACGGCAGCATACTCCCCAAGCGATCCTGTAATCTCGAATAGGGAACCATGCCCGACAAATTCCCCCGCTAGCGGACCGATCAGTCCCCCAGATACCCACCTACGACGGCGATGGCTTCGATCTCGACCGCCGCGCCCTTGGGCAGGGCCGCCACCTGCACTGTCGAACGCGCCGGGGGCTCATTGGTGAAGAATTCCGCGTAGACGGCGTTCATTTCGGCGAATTCCCCCATGTCCTGCAGGAAGACCGTGGTTTTAACCACATTCTGCAGCGAAGATCCACCCGCGTTGAGGATCCTGGCCAGATTGGTTAATACCTGGCGTGTTTCAGCGGCAATTCCCCCAGGCACCATCTCCCCGCTCTCTGGGTCAACCCCCAATGTGCCGGAGACAAACACCATGTCGCCGGTTTTTATCCCCAAAGAATACGGGCCGATGGCCGCGGGCGCATCGTCCGCGATCAGCACATCACGTTTCATCATCATACCTTCCACCTTCTGGATTTCGAATCTCACAAGATTGTACGCCTGGACCGGACCAATTTCAACGAAAAAAGTAAGGGCGACCCGCCGGGTCGCCCTTACAGCTTGACGTTATGATGATGCGAGCTATTGTGACCAATTTATCGACTAGATCACGATATTCACCAACCGGCCAGGCACCACGATCACCTTCTTCGGCTGCTTGCCTTCCATGAAGCGCTGCACGGTTTCGCTTTGTAAAGCCTGTGTTTTGGCATCGTCTTCGCTTATCCCGGCTGGGACGTTGATGCGGTCTCGCAGCTTGCCGTTCACCTGCACGATCAGCGTGATCTCCTCTTCCTTCGCCAGTTCAGGATCGAATTCCGGCCACGGCTGCTGGTGGATGGAATACGGTTTCTCCAAGCGCGCCCACAGTTCCTCGGCGATGTGCGGAGTCTCCGGCGCCATCAAGAGCAGCAATGTCTCGATGGCCTGCTTGAATCCCGGTGTATCTTCGAGGCCGGCATCCTTTGCCTCGGAGATGGCGTTGGTTAATTCCATCAAGGCCGATATCACCGTGTTGAACTCGAAATTTTCCAGGTCGTGGGAGATCTGACGGATGGTTTGATGGACTTTTCGCTTAAGTGCCCGAGTCTCTTCCGCTTTCTCATCCCCCGCCTCGACGTCCGCAGTCTCGAGGACGAGTGTCCACACCCGATTCAACCAGCGTACGACGCCCTGAATGTTCTCCGGGCTCCACGGGCCGCCTTCCGACCAGCGGTACCCGAACATCAGATAGCCCCGCACTACATCTGCGCCGTAGGTCGCTACCTGTTCGTCGGGGTCGATCACGTTGCCGCGCGACTTGCTCATGCGCTGGCCGTCCGGCCCCAGAATCTGACCCTGGTTGCGCAGCTGCAGCATCGGTTCAGGCCCCTCGGTAACACCCATGTCTCGATTTACTTTATGGAAGAAACGAGTGTAGATCAGATGCATGGTGGCGTGTTCCATGCCGCCGGTGTAGGTATCCACGGGCATCCAGTAATCGTATTCCTTGGGGTCGATAGGTCCCTTGTTGTAATCCGGGCTGAGGTAGCGCAGGTGATACCACGACGAACACATGAAGGTGTCCATCGTGTCCGTCTCGCGCACCGCCGGCTCGCCGCATTTCGGACACGCCGTGTGCTTCCAGGTTGGGTGAAAGGTCAACGGGCTTTCACCGGTCGGTTTCCACTCCACGTCCTCGGGCAGTTCGATTGGCAGTTGATCCTCCGGAACGGGCACGATGCCGCATTTCTCGCAGTAGACCATGGGGATCGGCGCGCCCCAATAGCGCTGCCGGGAGATCAGCCAGTCGTGCAGACGATAATTCACGGCGGCTTTGCCGATTTTCTTCTTCTCCAGGTAGGCGTTGGTTTGATCCACCGCACTATCCCCCGGCGTGCCGCTCATCGGACCGGAATGGATCATCGTGCCGTGCTCGGCGTGGTAGAGTGCATCCCGATAGAATTCCACACCCCAGAGCATCTCCATGATCGTGCGCTTGTCCTTCACGTTGGGTTCCAGGCTCTGGCAGCGCGCCAGAATTTGTTCGTCGGCCTCGGCGGAATCCCACTGCATCACTTCGTCGTGTAAGATGAACAGCCACTGAGTCCCCACGATCTCGATCCAGGCATCGGGCTTGAGATGCGCTTGTGCGATCTCAACATAGCGATCCACCTTTTCCAGCGGAATCTCGATTTGGAAGGTGCCATCGCGCTGCTCGAAGGGGATCTTTTCCTTTTTGAGTGCCTCAGCAAAGCCGTCTTTAACGGTCTTTACAAGGGCGATCGATTTGGTCAGTCCATCCGGGCGATCGATCACCGGGATGATCGGCAGGCCAAATTTCAGCGCGAATTCGAAATCACGTTCGTCGTGGGCGGGAACGGCCATGATGGCGCCAGTCCCATAAGTCATTAGAACGTAATCGGCGGTCCAGATCGGAATGCGTTTCTCGTTCACCGGGTTAATGGCGTAGCCGCCGGTGAAGACGCCCGTCTTCTCTTTATCGACCGCTTCGCGTTCGATGTCCGCCTGGCGTGCCGCTTGATGCACATATGCTTCCACTTCTTCCGCTTGATCCGCCGTGGTGATCTTTTCCACCAGGGGATGTTCGGGTGCAAGCACCATAAACGTCGCACCCCAGAGCGTGTCCGGCCGCGTGGTGAACACCGGCATCGGGTCGCCGTCTTCGGTGTGGAAGGTCACGCTGGCGCCTTCGCTGCGCCCAATCCAATTTTCCTGCAGGATACGTACGGGATCGGGCCAATCGATGAAAGAGAAATCCAGCAGCTCTTCGGCGTACTTGGTGATGCGGAAGAACCACTGATCCAGATTCTTCTTGATCACCGGCGTTTTACAGCGTTCACAGTGCCGATCCTCGCCCCAGACCTGTTCCCGCGCCAGGGTCGTGTTGCACTGGGGACACCAATCCACCGGCGATTCCTTCTTGTAGGCCATGTCGTTCTCGTACAACTTCAGGAAGAACCACTGCGTCCAGCGGTAGTATTCGGGATCGGAGGAAATCGCCTGGCGCGACCAGTCCCACATCGCTCCCATACTGCGCAGTTGTCGCTGCATGTTGGCGATGTTCTTATAGGTCCACTCCTTGGGATGGATGCCGCGGGCGATCGCCGCGTTCTCGGCCGGTAACCCAAAGGCATCGAAACCGATGGGATACATCACGTTGAGGCCTTTCATGCGCAAGTAACGGGCGCGTGCATCCGACGGCGTCATGGCAAACCAATGCCCGATGTGCATGTCACCCGAAGTGTAGGGAAGCATGGTCAGGAAATAGAATTTCTCCTTTTGGGGATCGATTTCTGCTTTATAGAGCTGATCCTCTTCCCAGCGCGCCTGCCACTTCACCTCGATTTCGCCTGGATCGTATCGCTCGATCCAGGCGCGCTCCCGGTCGTCCTTTCCCGCTTCTTTTTTCTTTCCCATCGACATCCTCCAGATATTCAACGATTCTCGAACAATCCCAACCCGCTTCACAAAAAAACCTTCGTCCGTTCAGGGACGAAGGTGCGCTCCGCGGTACCACCCTGCTTCCCGACCGTTTGGAAGCTCGCTGCTTGCCAGCGTCATCGGGCTGCTCGGATCGCGCTAACGGGCGATTCCCGCTCTCGACTACTCGTTTCGCCGGGAGGGCTTGTCCAAAAGGACGACAGGCGAGTTCTGCCTTTCTGCGGCGTTCCGTGGCCGCCATGCCGGGCTCTCACCCTCTCCGGCTCGCTGACGGATGGCCTACTACTCCTGCCATAGCCAGGTATTCAGTTATTTGGTGGACCCAGTGGGATTCGAACCCACGACCTCCTCAATGCCATTGAGGCGCGCTCCCAACTGCGCCATGGGCCCTTAGTGTGGACCTGGCGGGATTCGAACCCGCGACCTCATCAGTGCGATTGATGCGCGCTCCCAACTGCGCTACAGGCCCCCGCCGAGGTGCTGGGATTGTACTTCACCGCTATAGCACTGTCAAGAAACGCATTGATCTCCTCCCCCAGCACAACTATAATGCCCGTAGGAGGAGCGTATGTACGCAGACCGCATCACCCGACTGCAGCAGGCAATGGTGGAAGATGAAATCGATGCGGTGGCCCTCAACCCGGGACCGACCCTGGCCTACCTCACAGGGCTTTCCTTCCATTTGATGGAACGCCCCGTGCTGGCCATTTTCAGCGCTAAATCGGATCCAATCCTTATCACCCCTGATCTGGAACGCGCCAAAGCCGAGTCGACCAGCTTCAATATACAGCTCTTTACCTACGACGAAACCGCCAGCTCACGCGCAGAGACATTCCAGGAAGCCTGTCAATCGATCGAAGACAATCGAATAGGAGTCGAACCGCTGCGCATGCGCGTGATGGAGCTGCATTTGCTGGAGAAACACGCCGCCAATGCGACGTTCGTCTCCGCAGAAAATATCCTCGAAGCTTTGCGTGTAATAAAAACCCAAGACGAAATCGAGATCATGCGTCAAGCCGTCATCGCGGCCGAGGAAGCGCTCAAAGCCACAATTCCATTAATCCGCATCGGCATGACCGAGCGCGAGCTGGAAGCGGAACTCACCATACAGCTGCTGCGGGCCGGATCGGAATCCGATTTCCCCTTCGATCCCATCGTCGCCTCCGGGCCCAACAGCGCCCTGCCGCATGCCACACCCACCGAACGAAAACTTCGAACCGGTGACCTGCTGATCCTCGACTGGGGCGCCCGTGTAAATGGATACATCTCCGATATCACGCGCACGTTCGCACTCGGCGAGATCGACGCGGAATTGAAGAATATCTACGAAGTCGTTCGCGGCGCCAATCAAGCCGGCAGGAACGTCGCACGACCCAGTGCCCGATGCGGCGAGATCGACGATGCTGCCCGAGCAGTGATCGATGAAGCGAGCTACGGCGAATATTTCATCCACCGCACGGGCCACGGCATTGGCATGGAAGCGCATGAACCGCCCTACATTCGAGGGGACAATCCGCAGGTTCTCAAGCCCGGGATGACTTTCACCGTCGAGCCCGGAATTTATCTTCCCGGACGCGGGGGCGTGCGCATCGAGGACGACGTACTGGTTACATCGGAGGGAGTCGAAAGCCTCACGACCTATTCACGCGAGCTGGAGGTTATTACATGACACAAATTATGAAAGGCGGCCAACCATTCTTCCTACCCGCTGGAAGCACCGGCTGTCTGCTCCTGCATGGATTCACCGGCACGCCCAACGAAATGCACTGGATGGGGGAGTATCTCTCCGGACGCGGATACACAGTGCTCGCGCCACGCATCTTCGCACATGGCACACAGCTCAGCGACATGTTCCGTGCACGCTGGAAAGATTGGGTCGCCTCCGCAGAGGACGGCTACCACTTGCTCAAAGGCAGCTGCGAAAAGATCGTCATTGCAGGATTGTCTATGGGAGGCACCCTGTCACTCATCCTATCCAGCTATCTGCCGGTGTCTGGTGTGATCGCCATGGCTGCACCCTACGAAATGCACGACCCCACGGTCCGCAGGCTTCGTCCGATCCTGCCGCTTCTCAGCCTTTTCTACAGATCCAGAGCCAAGGAATCTTCCGGAATTCTCGATCCAATGGCCAAGCAGGTACATGTAGATTACGATGGCTATCCCGTGCGCGGCGGGTACGAACTTCAAGAGCTCCTCGAGGAAATGCGCAGCAATCTTCCGCAGTTGAACAAACCGGTCCTGCTGATCAATTCCAAGTTGGATGAAGCCGTAACCCCCGAACATGCCCGGGCGATATTCGAAAGCCTGCCTTCTTCCGACAAGCAAATCCTGATGTTAGAAGAGGGTGGACACAACATCCCCCGTGATCTCGCTCGCCAGACGGCTTTCCAGGCGGCGGGAGACTTTATCCAACGTGTGACGAGCGAGGCTGGATGAGGCAGATTCAGTCCGGCGCGGAACCCTTCTTCTATCCCGGAGGGGAAACGGGATGCCTGCTCGCCCACGGTTTCACGGCCTCTCCACAGGAGGTGCATCGCCTGGGCGAACACCTGGCGCAGCAGGGTTACACCGTCCTGGGTGTGCGTATGTTCGCCCATGGAACCAAGCACGAGGACATGAACCGCGCTCGCTGGACCGATTGGCTCACCAGCGTCGAAGATGGCTATCATCTGCTTGCGAATCACTGCAAGCGGTTTTTTTTCATCGGCTCTTCCGTCGGTGGTTCCCTTTCCTTGATCCTGGCCACGCGTTTCCCTCCCGCCGGAGTCGTGATGCTTGCAACACCCATTCGGCTGCCCCCCGATCCACGTTTGGAACGTCTCAAACCGATCCTGAAACCATTGAGTTATCTGCTGCCGGCCATCCCCAAAGGACCGCCGACCTGGCACGATCCCCAGGCCCAGGTTGAACGCGTGGCGTATACGGCCTACCCGCTGCGGGCCATCCTCGAACTGGAGCCGTTGCTGGCCGCCATGCGATCCGCGCTGCCAAAGGTGCGCGTTCCAGCGTTCTTGATGCACTCGAAGAACGACCGCTTCATCCCATCCGAACACATGCAGCAGATCTACGAACGCCTGGGATCAAGCGACAAACACATGACCTTGGTCGAGGACAGCAGCCATGTGATCACCTGTGACGCCGAACGAGAAGTGGTGTTCCAGAATGTAACAGGCTTCATACAACGTATCGATACTTCCATCACGGAAGGAGTATGAGAGATGAGTCCGATACTCGAATGGGGAATCCCGATCATCAAATGGCTGCAAGCCCTGGGAGACTGGCTTGTGCTGCCCATGAAATTATTCACCTATCTCGGCAACAAGGAATTTTATATCCTCGTAGCGCCCACGGTTTTATGGTGCTTCGACGCCATGCTGGGATTGCGTATCGGGCTGCTGCTGCTGACGAGCGGATCGATCAACAACATCCTCAAGATGACCTTCGGCCTTCCCCGCCCATATTGGATAAGCAAAGATATCAAAGCCTATGCCTGGCGGCCGACCTTTGGACTGCCCTCCGGGCACGCACAAAACGCGCTGGTCATTTGGGGCGGCCTGTCCATCTGGCTGCGTAAACGTTGGCTAACGATAACGTGCATCCTGCTCATCCTGCTGATTTCCGTATCGAGGCTCTACCTGGGCGTGCATTTTCCTTTAGACATACTGGGGGGATGGCTTTTTGGTGCGATCCTACTGGTGTGCTTCGTAAAACTTGAAAAACCCATCGGTCAGCGGCTCAGCGCCTTGAAACCGGGGATTCAGATCCTGATCGCTTTCCTCGTCTCACTCGCTTTCATCGGACTGGGTTTGGGGGTCAATGCGTTGACTGCGGAGCGCGCCGTGCCACAAGCATGGAGCGAAACCGCCAGCCTTGTGCAGCCTGAAGGCCTGGTCGATCCCCGTGTCCTCGACGAACTAATCACCGCCAGTGGTTCGCTTTTCGGACTGGCTGCTGGAGCTGTGCTGCTGTTTCGTTGGGGTAGGTTTAACGCTCGAGGCCCGTGGAAGCAGCGTGCCCAACGCTACTTTGTCGGTGTGATCGGCTTGCTGACACTCTACATCGGGCTCAAGCTCATATTCCCCAACGATAACAGCCTGCTGGACCACGTCTTACGCTACGTGCGTTACGCTGCCATTGGATTCTGGGCTTCCTATGGCGCGCCGAGATTGTTCGTCAGACTGGGGATGGCGTAGGATATGATTCCCACTCTTGATTGAAGGTCTCAACCCCCGCGAAGTGTCGCCTGAGAGGAATCACGATTTCTTCCCCGGTTTCATCTCCCGCAGCAAAAACCAATGTCCCATGCGGTCGGCGGCTTTCTTCGGGGCGCGATCGTAATACATATCGAAAACGCGTCCGTCTTCCACTTTAATTCGAAAAAAGAACCGCCCCACACCCCACGAGCCGCGGCGCTCGGCCACACGCAGGTGTTCTTCGGCCATGTTGCGAGACATGTCGCCTCGCCGGTGGGTGTCGAACCACTCCGCGATCACTTCCGTCACGCGCAGATTCTCATCCCCCCAGATGATCGTATCCGGAACTTTGGGTTTTTTACGCAGTGTGGGAGATCGATCGAAGCCCACCTCGATCTCGTCGTCGATGAAGCGCGCCGGAATCCAATCAGACTCCATGCGCCTCACCGAATTGGGTGATCCAGAGGCGCGTCGTCGCCGCCGTGTGGCAAATCAGTCCCAACAAGGATAACAGCGTTCCCAAACCGAAGATCGACAAGGAGAGCACGAAGAGCCCAACGACGCAGCGTGAGCCCCACGGCATGCCCAGCCAGAGCGCAGCCAGGACGCCGGGCCAGGTGAGACCGAAAACCAGAAATGGCCAGGCAACTTTCGTCGGCGGAACCGGTAATGACAACGGGGATATTTTTTCACTCTCGGGCGAGTGAAACCAGAGCAATTGCACATCCCCTACATCGAGGTAGGATCCAAAACAAAGAACATACAAGCTGTTCACCACCGACCAGGTCATGAGCAGTACTGCGATCAAACTTAACAGGATCAAACTCAATGGATGTTTCTGCACCGTGACTCCAGAGAAGCATGACGGGGAGGGTTTCCCTCCCCGTTTGATGATGACAAGCAGTATCTACTCAGCCTCTTGCTTGCCGAGTTCTTTCTGTCGAGCGGCGATGATCTCCTCGATGATGTGATGCGGCACAACTTCGTAATGACTCAAGGACGTGGAGTAATAGCCTCGTCCGCCGGTGAACGATCGCAGATCGGTGGTGTAGCGCTGGATTTCCGCCAGGGGCACTTTGGCCGTAACCACGCTGCGGCCGCGTTCGGTTTCCATCCCCCCCACGCGCGCCCGGCGGGTATTCAAATCACCCAACACATCGCCCATGTTGCTCTCGGGTACGATCACACGCACATCCATGATCGGTTCGAGTAACACGGCAGCGGCATCCTGGATCGCCAATTTGAAAGCTTCTCGTCCAGCAATTTCGAAGGCAACAGCTTTCGAATCCACGGGGTGTTCCTTGCCATCTGTAATCGCTACTTTAACCTTCTCGACAGGATAGCCGGCAAGCACACCCTGTTTCATCACGCCGCGCACACCTTTTTCAATAGCAGGCAAGTAGCTGGAAGAGATCGCCCCACCAAACACTTCGCTTTTAAATTCGAATTCCCCTTCTTCCAGAGGCTCGACACGCATGTGCACTTCGGCGAACTGACCCGCACCGCCCGTCTGCTTTTTATGCCGATATTGTGAAACGCCTTCCTTGGTGATCGTTTCACGATAGGGCACCCTGGGAATTTCGGTATCCAGGTGGACCTGGAACTTCGATTCCGCCTTGCGAATGGCGACATCGATGTGTTGATCACCCATGCCCTGAAGAATCGTCTGATTGGTGCTGGGTTCCTGATACCAGGACAAGGTCGGATCTTCCTCGCTCAAGCGTGTCAGTGTGGGACTGATCTTGGTCGAATCGGCCTGTGTTTTCGGTGATACGGCGACCGCATACAGCGCCGTGGGATATTCGGGCTGGGGAAGCAGAATGGGGTGCGCCTTGTCACCCAGTGTGTCCCCGGTTTCCGTCTCACCCAACTTCGCCACCGTTCCAATATCTCCGGCGTGGAGTCTATCTACAGAAAGTTGCTCCTTGCCGCGCATCGCGTGCAGGCTCCCCAAGCGCTCATCTTCGTCGCGGCTGTGATTGTGGGCTTTGCGATCGCTGTCCAGGAGCCCCGAATACACACGCATATAAGTGAGCTTCCCCACGAAGGGATCGGCTGTGGTCTTCCAAACGTAGACCGCTAAAGGTCCGTCGTCCGACGCTGATAGAGTCTCTTCACCAGATTTCCCTTTGGCTACAACCGGTTCTACGTCAGCTGGTGAGGGGAACAGATCGACCATGGCTTCAAGTAACGGTGCCGTACCGATGTTTTCTGTGCCGGCAGCGACAAATACCGGAACAAAACGACCCGATTGCACGCCGCTTCGAAATCCCTTGGCCACATCTTCCGCGCTGAGTTCCTCCCCTTCCAAATATTTTTCCAGCAGGGCATCGTCCCCCTCCGCAGCAGCCTCAACCAGCACCATGCGCGCTTCTTCGACGACATCTTGATATTCAGCAGGAATGTCTTCCTGCTTGGATCCGTCTCCTGGTCGTGCCTTCATACTGAAGAGATCGATTACACCCTTGAAATCCTGTTTTTCTCCCAAAGGAATCTGAACGGGGATGAAAGTGACATCATTGGAGAGTTCCTGCACCGCTGTTAACACTGCTTTGAAATTAGCATTCTCGCGGTTCATTTTGCTGATTACCACGAATCGGGGTAATTTGAACTCATCACAATATCCCCAGGCCAATTCTGTTCCAACTTCCACACCGGCGACAGAATCAACCACGATCACAGCGCCATCTGTCACACGCAGCGCTGAAATGACCTCGCCGATAAAATCAGTGTATCCCGGCGTGTCCAGCAGATTGACCTTATGGTTATTAAATTCAATCGGCAGAATGGACGTCGAGAGCGAGAGAGTACGACGAATCTCTTCCTCCTCGAAGTCGGAGACGGTATTGCCATCTTCGACTTTACCCATGCGGTTGATCACATCGGTTAAAAACAGCATTGCCTCTCCCAGGGAGGTTTTTCCAGCACCACCGTGAGACACTAAGGCAACATTACGTATAAATTCCGTTGCATACTCTTTCATTCGATTGGGGCCCTTCCAACGAGGTTTCCTAGCCCAGTGATTGTAAAGCACGAGGGGCATGTTGTCAAAGATGTTACAATTCCAATCGTGAGTATACTGCGATGAAATTTATCAACCAACACTCGTTTTTATTCTTCTCAGGTCTATTTATACTGACCGCGGCCTTTATCGTTTTACGCACAGGTATAACGATCCCGCGACTGTTGTTGATCCTGGGTCTCATGCTCGTTATGGCAATACTGTATCTTGTTCTCAACCCCGGGGGGAGTTCATCCCGTGAAGTCGGTCAAATTCAATCCAGAATCGGAAGCGGAACGCCGGTACTTCTCGAATTTCAGAGTCAATATTGAGTGGCCTGCATGGCCATGAAGCCCATCGTGAATGGGCTCGAAGCGGAATTCCAGGACGAACTCGAAGTTATCCATCTGGACGTACAAAAATTCGAATCTCGAGGATTCATGGAAGTGTACGGATTCGAGTACACCCCCACATTCATCCTGCTAGACGGCGATGGAAACGAACGTTGGCGAAGCGTCGGCGCGCTAAACACCACATCCCTCCGCGAGGCGCTCTCAGATATCCCGTGATTCCGCAAATCCTGTTTGAACTCTCGTACTTGTTCCACCGCACACCCTGGGACACTGGAATAACACCTCCGGAATTGTTTGCATATCTCGATTCGCATCCCCCAGGCCGCGCCCTCGATTTGGGCTGTGGTACCGGAACGAATGTCATCACCATGACGAGACGGGACTGGCAGGTCGTAGGCATAGACGTTTCTAAGTTGGCCATCCGACGCGCCCGCAAGAAAGCACGTAAAGCAAATCTGTCGATAGCTTTATTCCAGGAAGACGTAACCCAACTGGAATTTCTCGCAGAACCCTTCGATCTCGTGCTCGACATCGGCTGCTTTCACAGCTTGCCCTTGGAGACGAGGGCACGTTATGCCGCCCATCTCAAACGTCTGGTCAAGCCCGCGGGGACCTACTTGCTTTACGCCTGGCTGCATGACGAAGATCTCTCCCGGGAGAACCCACCGAAGGAAGCCGAAATCCACGCTCTCCTCTCCCCGGATTTCGAATGCCAGCATGTCGCCCACGGCACAGAGCGCCAAAGAACCACGGCGTGGTTCACCTTTAATCGGAAAACATAATGGCGCGCGTGTTGATGATCTTCCTCGATGGAGTCGGGCTGCAAGGAGAAGACCCGGAAAAGAACCCCTTTGCCGTGGCATCCATGCCGGCCCTGGTCGATCTCCTGGAAGGACGCAGATTGCTGGCCAGCTCGACGCCATTTGTCGGCGAACGTGCGACGCTCATCGCCGTCGATGCCTGCCTGGGCGTCGACGGGCTGCCGCAATCCGCAACCGGTCAGGCCAGCTTGCTCACGGGTTGTAACGTCCCTGCAGAAATTGGCTACCATTATGGACCCAAACCAAATCGTGTGATTCGAGACATTCTTGCGGAAGACAACGTATTCGCCATGGTCCGACGAGCAGATGAACGAGCGGCGCTGCTCAACGCCTATCCCCCGCGTTACTTCGAAATGATCCGATCTGGACGCCGATTGTATTCCGCAATTCCCTTTGCCCTCACCTCAGCCGGATTCGAACTTATGACCGACGAGGACCTCCGCCAGGGACGAGCGTTATCGGCCGATTTCACCGGCACCGGCTGGGTTGAACATCCCGATTTTCCCCCGGCGCCTGTCTATACACCCGCCGAGGCTGGCGGCTTAATGGCCACCATCTCCCAGGCGTATGCGCTCTCCTGGTTCGACTACTGGCCTACGGATTACGCCGGTCATCGCGCCTCACTCGAAGAATCCCTTGATTTGCTGGAGACCTTCGACGGCGTTTTGGACAGTCTCATCTCCGACTGGGAGAAACGCACTGACTTGATCGTGCTTACCTCTGATCACGGCAACCTGGAAGATCTCAGCGTGCGCGGACATACCCGCAATCCCGTTCCCGCCCTGCTCATCGGACCATCAGACCTTCGCAGCCAGTTCGCTGCCAACCTCCACGACCTGACGGATTTCGCCGAGGCGACGATCAATACGATAAGCGACTCTCATCGTGATTCAGGTTAACTAGCTCAAAAGTGATTACGGAATAAGTATCGCTTCCGTGTCATCATTTCCTGGCGAAGTTGGAGAATTCCAACCTGATATCCCAAGGACAGAAACCCCTGCTATACTACAAAGAAGTAACAATGAATTAACGAAAAGGTAGGGGTCGAATGAATCCCCCACTTCCGGACAAAGATAGAGAAATCCTATTACAGATCGCACGCCAGGCGATCGAAGCGGCGGCCAACAACGTAAATCTGCAACCCCTCGACTTGCAATCTTTATCCCCCAGATTACGCCAACCGGGGGTTTCCTTTGTAACCCTGTACAACGGTGACCAACTGCGCGGCTGCATCGGAGGCCTCACGCCTGAGCAGCCACTCGCCGAGGACGTTCGCGCCCACGCTGCCGCTGCAGCGACGAAAGATTTCCGTTTCCCACCAGTCCAGCGAAAAGAAATCCATCAACTCAGAATTGAAATTTCCGTTCTCTCCAATCCCGAACCTCTAGAGTATCAGGATGCAAACGATTTAATCCGCCAACTCCGGCCGGGCGAGGATGGCGTGATCATCCAGCGAGGAAACCGTCGCGCCACATTTCTGCCCCAGGTGTGGAAAAAGATCCCCGAACCTGATCGCTTCCTGAAAGCGCTCTGCGAGAAAGCATTTCTACCGCACGATGCCTGGAAATCAAAAGACTTACACGTCTCCACGTATCAGGTCCTCTCGATCAACGAAACGGAGACGAAGGACGATTAGCCGCAGTATCTTTTCCATCGATCCGCTAATCGATGCGGTTCACACCCCCTGGCAAGCCAGTCGTAGTACGACCGCGCTATATATGTAGAGGTATGCCCCACCGATAATCGGGATAGCGGATCCCGCCATTGAATTCTCACACATAGATGAAGTAATCGAAATGTGGGTCGGAACAGAGGGGATATTGTGCCTCGAAAAGCGTTGAAATTTCTCTTCTCAAAAAGTGTGCTGAAAGTATTATTGGTATCGTCGCTGATAATACTCGCAGGCGTGGGCGCAATCACCATCTTATATTTCACTCCCCGATTGCAGATTGAAATAGCTCTCTACGCAACCGAACGCTCGGAGGCCGATACGCTCTCTACCCTTCCCCGCACACGGACATCTACCAGTCACACGCAGGAAGAAGATGATGCCACGAGAACTCTCTCCCCACGACCAACAAAGCGTTTAAGCAATACCCCATCCCCAGAGAACTCGCCGACTCCATCAAGCACCATCCCTGCTTCCAGAACCCCGACGATAACCAGTACGATCACACGCACACCAACGTTGTATGTTCCCATCTATCCGACGAACACTGCGACTCAACCGATCATTCCAACGAGTACCCGCACTCGAACCCTTACAGCTACCCCGCCGCCTGCGGGCACGCCAACCCCGACCTCAGAACAGACTTCCCCGGCGTCGCCGCCACAGCCTGCAAGCGCCACACCCACGCAACCCCCAACCGTAACACCCACTTCGCCGATTGCATCCTGTTCGCCCAGCGGGAACAGCGCTTACGAGGCGACGCTCTTGAGTCTCATTAACCAGGCGCGCAACGATCATGGACTCGGTTCCCTTACCCTGCGCAGCCCACTGACTGCGGCGGCCCGTATTCACAGCGCAGACATGGCTTGTAATAATTTTATATCTCACACCGGATCGGACGGCTCCAGACCTGCCGATAGAGTTGCCGCCCAGGGGTATTCGTTTACGTGGATCGGAGAAAATATCTATTGCGGGGGTGGTTCCTACAACGCTCCCCAGCAAGCTTTTCAGTGGTGGATGAACAGCACCCCCCATCGTGAGAACATCCTTGGCGCCAACTATCAATCGATCGGTATAGGGTACCAATACAACCCCGACGGTCAGTACGGCGGTTGTTTCACCCTCGTTTTCACCCGTCCGTGAGGTGTGAGCGCATTCGACCACACACCAATTGTGTGAGCCCGACCATGATAGCCCCGTTATAAAGAAAAAGCCGGAAAACCCGGCCGTATACTCACATGCGCAAGAACGACAAACTGACGCTGCCACCCGAACAGGTTAGGTCCGCGCCTGCTTCTTGACGGTCTCGATCAGGATTTGACGTACAACACCCAAGGGTAAATCTTCGAGACGCTTGAAACGCACACAGCTTTTACCAACGTCCAATTTACCAAATTGCTTGCGGTATCTGTCTACGAGCATGGTATCTAAATAAAGGCTCATATAGTGTTTCTGTGATGCAAAGGAACAAATCACTTCATCTAGTTCGTAGGTCGGCATGCGGTAACGCATCGTTTCCTGTGCCTGGGGGACGGTTTCACGCACGAGATCGCGGAGTGCAGACAACGCGTCAGTACGATCTGTCGATAATTTCTGAATATAGGCATCAACTTCAGCGCTTTTCTGCACCGCTTCTTTTCTTCAATCCTTCCCTGACGGAATTGACATCTGGCCACGAGTTCAAGAAGCAGGTTCGATTTCTAAAATCTAGATCTGTTCGAAATGCTGGGTATTCAGAACGAAAATCGTCGCTTTTCGTCGCCCAGCATCCTGAGACTCAGACCGTATTCCACGGATCGCCTCAATGGCCTCCTCCACTCGCTCTTTTTGCAGGCCGATGAGCAGAGTAGTATTGCCACGACGTAATAAACCGCCCGTAGACGCCACCCGGGTGACCCGAAATTTCTTTTCGATGAGCACTTCGACCGCTCGATCCGCATCTTTATCGCCCAGGATTACAATCATCAGTTTCACGTCAAATCACCTCACACTGCTCGACATCGAAGACAAAGACCGTTGCTCCGTATAACTCAACCTGTTTTGCTTGACCCACACGATCGGGCCTGTCTTCAAAAGGTACCGGTAGATATTCCACACTTCCTCGAGTGGCTTCCCGCAGCACATTGATCGTGCTTTCCAATTGCCCTTCCGGGATGCCTACCAGCAGCAAATGGTTCGTTCGTCGTAAAAAGCCGCCGTTACTGCGCACCCGTGTGGCCAGCACGCCCTTCGCTCTAAGCGAATCGGTAACCGGTTCGAGATCCCGCTCCTGGATCACCACCATGATTAATTGGCATACATCCTGATGCAGAGACGTCTGATGCGCATGATCGGTCCAGGCTTCGATGCCTGTTTCCAAGGCTTCGTCGACTTCGGTAATCAAGTCCTCATAGGTAATGTCCGTGATAATCCCATTTCGACGCAGCGTCGCCAGCGTGCCTCGCTGCGCCCGCAACATTTCACGGCGCGCATTGATCAACTCTTGCTCTTCAATATCCGGTGTGTCGTGCAGGATCTCTTGAACGGCCAGTGTTAGATTTTTAAGACGCTGCTCGAGCACGGGTTGAAGATGCTCCCAGGTATGTTCCGAAATCAACCCGCCTTTGCTTAGCCCCTGAATGCGCTCGTATCCCGCTCGTTCCGCGAGCGCTCTCGCTTGTCGACGTTCATATTCCATCTGTCCTTCGGTTTGCTTTATTACTTTTAAGCCTTTCAGAACACGATCCATGGAGAAACCCTGCACGATGATGCTGAAGAGTACAACACCGAAGGACATTGTGATAATGAGATCGCGTGAGGCACCCAAAGTAAGGGGCAGACTGAACGCCAGAGCCAGCGAAATCGCACCTCGCAAACCACCCCAAAACAGCACATGCCGCCAACGTGCTTCCATCCTGCCAGCGAGTCTTGAGAAGAAATAAATCACAACCGCTCGACTAATGAGTACAGCGAATATCGCCCATAAAATCGGTTCCCAATTATCGAGCAGCTCCGTCAGATTGGTTTGTAGGCCGATGAGGAGAAACACTGCTGAGTTGGCTGCAAAAGCCGCATATTCCCAGAAGTTGAAAACCACGATCTTGGTCGTTGGGGACATCCCTTGCGGGCCGACGTTTCCGCTGACAATTCCGGCTGCCACGACCGCCAGAACACCGCTGAAGTGCAGCAGATCTTCAGCAACAAAAAACGATCCAAAGGCAACCAGGGTGGTGAGGGTAGTTTCGACGAGATGATCGTCGATGAACGTTGTGACGCGGGAAAACAGCCACCCAAAAAGCAATCCGATAATCAACCCGCCACCCGCGACTCGGATAAAGGATGTCAGGCCCTCTCCGAGGTTAAAACTCCCGGCTGCGACCGATGCCAGGGCAAGATTGAACATCACGATGGCCGTCCCATCGTTGAGCAGACTCTCACCTTCCAGCAGAATTTCCAATCGTTTTGGTGCGCCGAGTTTGCGGAAGATACTGACGACAGCCACCGGATCGGTCGCAGCGATCAAAGAGCCAAAAACAATGGCGACGGGCAAGGCCAAACCCCCACCCCAATAAACGACAAACCCCACAAAGAGCATATTGAGAACCACACTGGGCACAGCCAAGAAGATAATCGTACCCAGGTTTTGACGCAGACGCTCGAAATTTACATGGAATGCCGCTTCAAACAATAACGGCGGCAAGAACAGGGATAGAAACAGTTTGGGGGAAATTTCGACGGTTAAATCCGATTGCCATCCGATAATAAGCCCGGCGATAACCAGACCGACCGTGTATGGGATGCGGAATCGGCGTCCAACAATGGCCACCAATGACGCCACCAGGAAAATCATCAGGATGAGCAGTTCGATTTCGAGGTTGGTATCCATGAATGCTTATCTTCGTCCTTGTAAGTACACAATGGGTAATGAAATTATATCCGCAGATTGTCTAACGTAACGAGTCGATTATCCTTGCTCGACAAACTGGGGCTCATCCCCTTCGATTTTAACGCTCTGCCCATTCGGGAATGTCACTACGGTATGCGTTTCGAAGCATTCTAATTTTAATCCACGCCAGCGAATAGTGACCGGTCGATGAAACGGATTGGATGGGCGCAGCCACACCTTCCGAGGCGAAATTAAGCGAACGCCCAACGTCTCCAGGAATAGACTTACGGGGGCCAAACCCCATTGATGGTGGCGATCTCCAAAACCTGCAGCCTGTTCAGCGTGATAGGATTCCCGAAATGCCTTATCGGCTTTAAGGCTGTGAATTACATTGGCCATCAATCGTTCGAGCAGCGCCACCGCTTCTTTCCGATACCCATATCCGAGCAGCCCTTCACCCAGCAGCACATTCCAGAACATCCATACTCCCCCAGCCCCTTCAGCCGGACCTTCGACATAAGCCTTCGCCTTGGCGGAACAGGCGGGAATGCCAAAAGGCCGCCAGAACCGTTTCTCATCACTCAATGTCTTCCGTACCAAAAGACCCGCTCGATCCGATGCTGGAATGCCAGCCCATAACGGCAGCAGCAGTGTCTGATCCTGATCGGTGAAATCCGCCACACGCAATTCCGTTTCAAATTCTTTACTCAGTCCTGCAACTTCGATACGCTCGATTTCTGTATAATGCTTCTCACTGGTCGCTGTTCCAAAATCCCAGAACCACTGGAAATTCCGCTCGGTCAGTTTCTCGATTCGCTTGCGGCCGCGGCGCCCACGCCCATGGATAAATACTTTGACAGCGTGCGACAACCCCTCCTCACCCGTCGACCGTACGAGAACGCGCACCGGCGGATCGAAAGTTCGCTCGATTTGCTTGTTGAACGCTCCCTTCATCCTTCCGAGGCGCAAGCCTCGGGGGGAAACATGCAAATCACGATCCTTATGCTGATACACAGAAGCCCTTTCCGACCATGCAGCTTCAACCGATTCGCGTATGCCAGATATTCGTGCCTCGAATTCGGGGATGCGTTCCGTATGATTCAACACCTCGGCCATGGCTTTCAGTGCTTGGCACTCGCGGAATAAATAGGATGCCAGATCAGGTGTTTCCGCAAGGGAGATATCCAAACCCTGGCCCCACTGCCGCCAACGAACAAAGGAGGGGATATCGTCAAACCCCGATTGGGCCGTGTTAACCCACTCTGGATGTCCATCACCGTCGCGGTCATGATTCGAGTCGAACCACACATCGATGAAAGCCTTTAAAGGTCCGAAAACCGCCTGTAGAAAGGCGTGATCTTCTGTGTGCAGGTATATTTTCCATGCCAGGGTTGCCAACAATGGAATCGCCAACATCCCATTCCGCTGTCCTGCCAGACCTGGGCTCCAATCCATACCCCCATCCACGCGTCTGGCCATGATGAAATTCTTGATAATGCCTTTTGCCAAATCCGGCGCAATGGGCAACACTTGCAAAACGTTTGTATAGGCGTGTGCCGCAGAGTGGCCGGTCCAGTGCTCATGGATATCCGAACCGTCACCACGTGGCGAATATCCACGATCCGGCTGACGCGTGAGAACCAACGATGCGTTTGACAGGTGCCGAGTCGGTCCGACATAGCCCATCAACGCATCTTTCTGGGCCAACGCCAGGGCAGCGTCCCAATCGGCATCTCCCGTCTCAATACCGACGATCGATGAACTAGCCATTTCCACCCTTGCGATTTCCGCATCCCAGGATTTTGTCAACAGTTCTCGCGCAGCTTCAAAAGAATTGGCATGACTTTCATATCCAGCATGGACCCAAACCCAGCTCTTCTGTTCGCCCGAAGCGAGTCTTCCAGATACCATCAGTGAAGGAAACGTTGTCTGCTCGCGTACTGCACCACCCGAAAGAAAAACCACGGGCTCGATTGAACCTGTCTTTCCGGACAACACAGTAGCCCCTTGAAAAACCTGCTCATCCATCACTTGAGGATTTTCGCCAGGCAAAAGCAAAGCATGCAAACGAAGCATGGCGTTTTGAGTCTCGACTCCTTGATTGGAATAAGTAAAACGGCCTGCCAAACGCTTCGAGTCTGGCACCCAGTACTCCGCCTCAACATCCAAGCCTTCGAAGGGCGAAAATGAAATGCGTAGATAATTAGGTAGAAAAGCGCGCACCAAAGGGGGTGAAAAGAAGTTATCGGGGTGGACGACCACGGTTTCCCCCCAGCCAAAACCGGGGAATATTCGCATACTGCGAGCCCGGAGACCGTATGTGGTTTGGATTGACAAGGCTGGCGGATCGCCGCCAACCAATACCAGTTCCCAGATCTGATCGTCCAGGTAATCCGGCGTTGTCAGACGTGCGTCTGCAGCGATGCACAACGAGAGGGGTCCCTCACGGGAGATTGACCATTCACGCATATAACGAATTGTAAGAAGAGTACGGGCAAAGGTAAAGCGTATTCGCTAAGTGAATTTATGCGATTCATTCGATGTTATCCGATGGTTCCTTTACAAAATCTCCCGACAGCTTGGCGATGTTCCCTAATTTATTAACGAAAACACCCGCATCACACCCATGTGGAGCAGGCGATCCTGGATCGTATTCCTGTTCTCGTTGGTTTCGTGCTACAATCGTGCGCTGAGGTGAGGAGGACAGGATGGCAGCAGAAGAGAACATACGCAGAGGTCTATACTTCGAGGAATTCGAAATCGGTCATCGTGTCGTCAGTCCCGCACGCACGATCACCGAAACGGATATCGTCAACTTTGCCGGAATAACGGGGGATTGGAATACGATCCACACCGATGCAGAATACGCCAGAACTACGCCTTTTGGGCAGCGTGTCGCTCACGGCCTGCTCATCATGGGCGTGATCTCAGGTTTGGCGGTTCGTACCGGCGTGATGGAAGGCACCGTACTGGCATTCCGTGAAATTGAATCCTGGAAATTCAGTTTACCCGTTTTCATTGGAGACACGATTCACGTCGTTCTCGAGGCCTTAGAATCTAAAAAGCTGCCCCGGCTAGGTGGTGGATCGATTACACTAAGCGTCGATGTAAAGAATCAAGAAGACAAAACTGTGATGAAAGGGCGCTGGATCGCGTTGATTCAATCCCGCCCAACGGATTGACTTTCACTGCTTATCGGCATCGAATCCGAAATTTCGTGGTAAAACACCACATGCTATAATCTTCTCTGATGACACAAGACCAAGCGGAAAAGCCCGATTCTCGTGAAAACGAGAACCTAGATAATCAAGTACTTGCACAGGGTGGTTCGTCGTCTGATGAACGCGATTTTTCCCATCCGAATGCTGACGAACCGCAGCCGAGCATCAGTCAACGCTTGCAAAAATTGCTGGAAGGTGAAGTGGTGGAGGATGAAGCAGGCCTCCAGCAAAGCGATGTCCCCACACAGCGGCCACCAGAATCGATACCAGAAACCGACTTGCAGCTCGAATCTGAACATCCTCCAGACTCACCAGGTCAACATCAACTCGAATTTCAAGGACATGCCGAAGATCTACCGCAGCACATACATTCCTTAACGCCAACCCCACCTGCAACGAGTGACGAATCCCAACTTCCCCAACGAGTTCCGGAGCGTGATCTCGAGGCGACGAGTGTTAGTTCTGCCGCCTTTATCGCGCCCGTGGACTCATCCCAATCGGTGGAATCGGACGGCGAAACAAAGAAAGCAGGCCGGTTTGATGGCTGTGGCGGGTGTCTGATACGCATGGTCATATTTGCATCCTTCAGCCTGATTGCCATTGTGATCGGGATCGTGTCCTTCGGTCTCTACCAATATTATTCTCTTGCAGCGACCTTGCCTTCCGTTGAGGACCTTAAAACGAACGCGGCGCAATTCGAGACCACGAGGATCTACGACCGGGAAGGCAATCTGCTCTACGAAATCCTCGACCCACATGCGGGTCGGCGAACCTATGTGCCTCTCGATGATATTTCCCCGTTCATGGTCTCAGCAATCGTCGCCACGGAAGACTCGCAGTTTTACAGTAACCCTGGTTTTGATCCTTTAGGCATCATCCGTGCCGTCGTTCAGAACTACCAATCGGGTGAGGTCGTCTCCGGGGCATCAACGATAACGCAGCAGATCGCCCGCAACTTGCTCTTCACGGCGGAAGAGCGTTCACAAGTCACCGCACGCAGGAAGACGCGCGAAATCTTGCTTGCTGCAGAAATCACGCGTCGATACAGCAAGGAAGAAATCCTTGAACTGTATTTGAATCAAGCCTATTTCGGCAATCTTGCATACGGCGTTGAAGCCGCAGCGGAAACCTATTTCAACACCACCGCTGATAAGCTGACCCTGACGCAAGCCTCATTCTTGGCCGGTCTTGTGCAGGCGCCCTCCGTTTACGATGTCTTCACCAACCGCGAGGTAACACTCAACCGCCAGCAGCAGGTCCTGGTATTGATGGTCGAAGCCAGCCAGGAACAAGGATGCATTTACGTAAGCAACTCACCCCAACCCATCTGCGTCAGTGCAGAGGACGCCGGCAGGGCGGCTGCAGAAATCACCAATTACGAATTCCACTCGCCCGATATCACCATTCGCTTTCCACACTGGGTAAACTACATTCGCTCGGAATTGGAAAGCCTATACGACGCGCAGACGATTTATCGCTCTGGGTTCTCGGTGTATACGACGTTGGATCCGGGGCTTCAAGAACAAGCCCAGCAGATTGTCTTCGAACAGGTTGAATCGCTGGCCGATCGTCGGGTGACAAACGGCGCTTTGGTGGCGCTCGAACCCAGCACGGGTGAAATATTGGCCATGATTGGCTCCGCCAATTACCAAAGCAACGACGGTCAGATCAACATGGCCGTGCGGCCGCGCCAACCCGGTTCGTCGATAAAACCGCTCACCTACACCGCGGCTTTCGAAAAGGGATGGACGCCGGCGACACTCATCTGGGATGTGCCCTCCGAGTTCCCCCCTTCGGGCGATCCGAACGATCCCCGTCCGCCCTACGAACCGGTGAACTACGACGAGCGCTTCCACGGGCCAGTCACCGCACGTACGGCATTGGCAAATTCATACAACGTCCCTGCTGTGAAGACTCTCGATTTCGTTGGCATCTTCGACGATCCGGAAACAACCGAGGAAGAAGGCTTGATCGCCTTTGCTCGCCGGCTGGGCATCACGACACTCACGCGCGATGATTATGGGCTTTCATTGACCCTGGGCGGAGGCGACGTCACCCTGTTGGAACTCACCGGCGCGTACGCCACATTCGCCAATTATGGTGTCCGCGTACCACCCACCGGGATTCTGCGCATCGAGGATTCCTCAGGGGAAGTCGTTTACGAGTATCAACCGCCGCAGGGAGAACAAGTTATCCGCCCGGAGCATGCCTACCTGATCTCGTCGATCTTATCCGACAATGCCGCACGCACCCCGGCTTTTGGCCCGAATTCACTCCTGCATCTTCCCTTCCAAGTCGCGACCAAGACAGGCACGACCAACGATTTCCGTGACAATTGGACGTTGGGATTTACACCAGACATCGCCATCGGCGTATGGGTCGGGAATGCGGATTACACCCCCATGGAAGGCACGTCAGGGTTGACCGGCGCCGCACCCATCTGGAACGAATTCATGCAGGTCGCCATTCACGATCTCATGCAGGATCAACCCTCGCCATTCATTATGCCGCCAGGCATTGAAGATCACGTTATCTGTTCCATCTCAGGGGCATTGCCTTCGAAATGGTGCAACAAGCATCGCACAGAGTTATTTGCCTGGGATCAGCCGCCGTTCCCCAAAGAGCAGGATCTCTGGCGCGAGGTCTGGCTCGACAGCTATTCGCTGCTCTTGGCTTCTGCAGAATGTCCGGATTACGCCATCGAAAAAACGGGTTTGAACGTAACCGATCCCTGGGCACAGGAATGGATCAAGAATGATTCCAAGGGAAAAGACTGGGTGGAAGATATAGGTTTCGAGGAGGATGAGATCTACTTCGTTCCTCAGGAATCCTGCAACGAGAACAGCCCTCGTCCCATCTTGAGTATCACCCAACCCGACGAAGGTGACACGATTTCCATTGATTCGGTCGACGTTTTTGGCGCCGTCGGCGCAACAGCGGATTTCGATCGCTGGATCCTGGACTTCGGTAAGCGCTCGGATCCTGTTGCCTGGACAAGGATCGAACGTGGCGAAAGCCAGCATCCGGACCCTATTAAACTGGGGGAACTGGAACTCGGTAATATTTACAGCGGAACGGTTACTTTGCGTCTGAGAGTGTTCAGCACGAAAGATGGTGTCGCTGAAGTCCGTATTCACCTCACGGTCGACCGCGTCCAACCCACAGCGACGGCTACCACCACGCCCACGGAAACCACTACATCGTCACCATCACCCACGTCGACTCAAACCACAGCACCAACTTCTACGGACTCTCCCACATCCACGCAAACATCAACATCAACGTCGACAGCGACGGCAACCCCGACACCAACCGAGACAGTTACGCCAACGCTTCCCTAATCAAAAAAGCATAAGATCTTCGCCCGATAAACCAACTACTCCCGATCCCACCAGAGCTCCCGATATTCGCGGTCCCAATCGATACGCGCCCGGAACGCCAGGAGTAATCCAACGACGAGCGCCAAAAATACGTCTTCCCCCGCAGCGCCAAAGACAAGCCACAACGGACCGACCAACAAGCCGGTCAGGGCGTTGCCTCTCGCTGAGTGTTTAATCAACAATTGGCAGGCTGCCCCCAATCCAATCGCCAGCGCCAATCCCAGCGGCCACGTTGCCAGCAGCGTGCCCGCCCCACTAGCAACGCCCATGCCCCCGCGAAAGCCAGCGTAAAGCGGCCAGCAATGCCCGACGACCACCATTGCAGCAGTAAAGACAGGTTCCCAGCCAAATACCGCAAAACGCTTCGTCAACCAGACAGCCAGGAACCCCTTCGATACATCCAGCAGCATGACGGCAATGCCTGCAATCCAACCTGCTGCGCGCATGGTGTTCGTCGCCGTCGCATGGCCAGAACCGACATTGCGAACGTCGATCCCGCTCCGCCAACGAGTAATTAAGATCGCAAAGGGGATCGAGCCCAAGAGATAAGCCCCGATGCCCAATGCCAACACGCGCAGAACATGCTCCATAATACTGTCTCCCGAAATACGGTGAAATTTACAACAGAGGCAACTGCGGATCGTGATAACCCGGCGGATCGATGGCGATGCGTTCCGCCAGGTTTGCTTGAGTCAGAGTCGCTTCCCCGGCCAAACGGCGAACGTGCCTGAACTTGACCACACGCAAGCCCTCCTCGAGCAGCGCGCGCAAGCGATAATCCCGACGTGCCTTTTCCGTTACCAGGGCCGCACGACCACCCGGCATCGCAAACGCGATTGACCGATCGGCGTAGGTCTGCAGTGACGTACCGATCGTAGCCGTTGCCATAACCACGAAAGTATAAACCGGGGTTTCCTGCGCGTCGAGCCACGTAATCGCTTCTTCCTGCTGAACCGAGAAACCCAACCTGTTTCCCAGTTCCACCAACAGGTGGCCAATCTCCTCGCTGTCCGCCTGACGGGCATCGGGTTGATCTTCCGCACGTAAGAACCACAATCCGCCCTCAGCTTGCTGGAGTGCATAGGAACGAATACAAGCATCCACCAGCCTCCGGTCTGGCGTCAATAGTCCCGGCAATGAAGCACACACGCTTTGATCGAGTTCGGCTTCTGAAATCCCTTCGTGCGAACGTAATATGTCTACCACCAGATCTTCAACCCGATCGGCAAGTGGCGTGGCGGCATCATCGGCATTCACGAGCCAATACTGCCCGCTTTCGAGTTCCGCTCCTCGACCGAGGTGCTGGAAATAACGCCGGTCGGTAATTGCCTGCTCCAGCGCCTCACCCACAACCGATAGAGGATGTGCATCTTCGTTTTCCCAGAGATGTGCCAGTTGATGATTCGTCGCCAAATGACACCAAACCGCCGCATGTACCAAAGGGAATGGCGCCGGTTCGCCGCGCTGTTTTAGGAAACTCCGTACTGCTTCAATCATTATCGACGGAGTGATTTCCCCGGGAACTTCAGCTTGATCGCCATCGGATTTCTCCCATTGGAAAAAGGCTTGGCCTTCATCGCCACGGATGGCACAACCCGCAAGTTTAAATCCCACACCATCCAGGCTGGCGAGGGTGGCGGCGGTAAAACCTGGCTCGGCCTCCGGCACGAAAGCGAGCAGCACCTGGTCTTGTGCATACCAGTTATGCAGCTTCGACAAAACCGTTCGCAGCGCACTGGCATGCCAGGCCCAATCGTAACGTCTGCGTCGCAAAGCCATACGGATCGGTGCGGCTGAATCGCGGCCCCAAAGCCATGCCGCCCATAAGGCACACAACGTCCAAAAGGCCTGGTTGGGACGAGGCAACACGGTGAGTACAACGGCCTCGCTTCCTTTGGGGAATATTTTCATCAGATCGCGCAGTGGGCCGGGAAAGACGGCCGCCACACCCGGGTCCGGAAGCGGTCCTCCTGTCCATTTTTCTAATTTGACTCCTGGATCTTCCATCGCCCAAACACGAACAGCCGCCTCCAACGCACACCATACGTTGATTTCACGGTACCGGGGAGAGGCGCTCAACTGGCGCGGGCGCGAGCGACCCTCCGGATAGCCCCACAATGCATTCGTCTGATCGAACGCTGAAAGCAGCAGTGCCTGCGCCGCAGCGTACAACCTGGGCTCCCATGACATTTGCGCCACTTTCGTCATCAAGGTGATGAGCGCATACAACGCTCGTGCAGGGTAAACCGAAGTTGCCGCCTGTGCATGGTCCCGATCCGGATCCCCCTTGGTCGCTACTTGTTCTAAAGCCATTGCATGGTGAAGACCGCGCTGTGTGAAGCTTTCCGCCCGTTCCCAATCCGCCGCGTTGGTTGGACCCTCACCCGAGTAATTACATCGCTCACAGGAGAACACCTTATGAGTCGGCCGATCCAGTTCGCGATCCCAAACAAAATAATCCGCGATCACGGATGCACCACATTTGGAACATTCCGTTTGGTACAGATCGAGTAAAAACAACTCCAACCGGCCCCCATTTTTCGGCGTGGCTGCCAACCGCGCCAGCGTGGCTTGCAGTTCACTCAAACCAAAGGGAACAAGCGTGTGTTTCAATACGAAGCGTGTGATCGGGTTGTTGACCGCGGCCACAACAGCAGCACCGCTCTGCGCAGCCTCTACCGCCAGACGAGGGGATACGCCAAATGGATCCAGGATCAAGCGCCCTTCCCATCCTCGCTCCGCAATCGCTCGCCTGACACTACCTACGTCGAGCGGAGGCAAAAATCTTGTAAGTGGAGAACGCTGATCGGGCGCAGTGCCAACAGGATACGAGATGTCCATCCTTATCAGTATACGTCAAGCCGACATGAATCGATAAATTGGATTGTATCCATTCCCGGCTGGACATGCTTCCCAGGGCACTGCAATTGGTGGTAGATGCGATCGAAAAGAATAATCAAGCAGTACGCAGGCCTTGTCCCTGCGAACCACAACAAGGATATGTAAAAATCATGATGAAGCTCGATGAATTTGTCCTTCGCAGAGGTAAAGCGGCTTCAGCGAATCAGCGTATGACCAAGCCATCCATCAACGATCGAAGGCGGACAAGGCTTCGAAGCTGGGCTTCAAAGCAGGATATAAACTCCGGTAGACCGGATACAAATCGTTATACACATCTTGCGCATCGGATGGCGCGGTTTGTCCTGTGATGTGAACGACTGATTTGCAGGCCTTTTCCAAATCGCTGAAAGCGCCAGCTCCCGTTGCGGCGATCAAACCGGCGCCATAGGCCGCGCCCTCTCTCGAATTCACCGTCACGATCTCGACGCCCAGTACGTCCGCAAGAATCTGCCGCCAAAGCTCGCTCTTTGCCCCACCGCCGGTCACCCGGATTTGGCTTACGTCTGCCAAACCCGCAGCTTTCATCAATTCCAGACTGTCTCGCAGTCCAAATGACACGCCTTCCAGGACCGCCCGGGTCATGTGGTGTAGACCATGCCGAACAGTCAATCCTACGAAGGAACCGCGTGCCAGAGGATCGGGATATGGCGTTCGTTCACCCGTCAGATAAGGCAGGAACAGTAACCCTTCAGATCCAGCAGGAATTTCTGTCGCGGGCTGAACGAGGTCATCAAAATTCTTCGTCGGTGCAAAGGTGTCGCGATGCCAACGCAGACTGCCCGCGGCGGACAACATGACCCCCATCAGGTGCCATTTCCCAGGCACAGAATGGCAAAATGAATGCAGGCGTCCTTCTGACTCGATGACGACAGAATCTGTCGTAGCAAATACAACGCCAGAAGTACCCAGGCTGAGCGACATGATCCCTTCCAGGACCGCACCGGTGCCTACAGCCGCCGCGGCTTGATCACCGCCACCCGCCATCACTGGAGTCCCCGGCTTCAAACCTGTTGCTTTCGCTGCCTCCTTGGAAATGCCTCCGGTGATATCCGTTCCCTCGAAGGTGGGAGGCAGCCACGCCATGTCGATCCCAAGAGCTTTCGCGACCTTCTCAGACCATGTGCGCTGGCGAATGTCGAACAACAACGTGCCGGCGCCACCAGCCCGATCGATGGCATACTCACCTGTCAATCGGTAGCGTACGTAATCTTTGGGCAGCAGAATCTTGGCGACCTTTGCATAGATTTCCGGCTCTTCTTCCTGCACCCAGAGGATCTTCGGTGCGGTAAAGCCCGTCAAGGCATCATTTCCGGTGATATCGATCAACTTGTCTTTGCCCAACCGCGAACGAATCTCATCGCACTGCGCCCCGGTTCGCTGGTCGTTCCATAATATCGCCGGTCGCAGTACCTCTCCGTTCTTATCCAGAAGCACAAGGCCGTGCATCTGTCCTGTGAGGCCGATCCCTTTAACCGACTCGCCGTCCACACCCGACTCCTGCAGTACATTCTGGATGCTCTTGACCGTTGCATCCCACCACAATCCTGCTTCTTGCTCGCTCCAAAGGGGATGCGGCACCTGGAAGGTGTATTCGGAAGAAGCCACCGCGGTAATTTGACCTTTTTCGTCCATCAGCAAAGCTTTGGTAGCAGTGGTCGAGCTGTCAATTCCGATAAAATAATCCATCGTCTATCCTCTTTATACGCGCCGCAGCGTTTCGTGCGGTTAATGGAACGACACAATATTTCACTGAATCAAAATTTTTCTCTTGGTACGGCACAGAACCAATAACGAACAACCATCAAGAATCAGCGCTTTCACACCAATACACAGATCGGTTGTCGACGATAAACATCGAGTACGAAACGGAATGATTCAAATCCGATTAACGCGTACCCAAAAGCAGATCGACGACGAGTTGATCCAAGCGCTCGTATTGCATACCGCGCGCCCCCAATGCCTGACGGTCAAATGAGACTGCCTTTAGATCATTGGCCTTCTTCGCTGAATACGCGCCGGCGAATGCTTTCATTTCGCCATCATCGCTGTTGATTTCTGCTAGTAAGTCTTGAATTTCCTTATCCTTATTGTATTGTTCGACTTTGTCCTTCAAGATCAAATAGGTGCGCATACAACCGCGTGCAAAATCCTTGACGCCTTCATAATCTTCCGTTCGGTAGGCGTGCGCATCGAAGTGACGGCTGCCTTCGTAGTTGTAATCTTCGAGCAGTTTGACCAAGAAGAAAGCGCTCTTGATATTGACCGCACCGAAGCGGAAATCTTGATCGTATCGACCGAAAGCTTGATCGTTGAGGTCGATATGGAACAATTTACCCGAGTCCATCGCCTGGGCTACGCCGTGAGTGAAATTCAACCCGGCCATGTGCTCGTGCGCCACCTCCGGGTTCACTCCAACCATTTCCGGATGATCCAATGTTTCGATGAAAGCCAACATATGCCCCGTGGTTGAGTTGTAGATGTCCCCGCGCGGCTCATTGGGTTTGGCTTCCAGTGCGAACTTGAGATCGTATTTTTTATCCAGGACATACTCGCAGAGGAAATTCATCGCCTCCCGGGTGCGCTTGATCGCCGTCACAGGATCCTTGGCAGCGTCCGTTTCGGTACCTTCACGTCCACCCCAAAATACATAGAATTTCGCCCCGAGTTCCACACCCAAATCAATCGCATTCATCGTTTTTTGGAGCGAGTAAGCCCGTACTTTGGGATCGTTCGAGCTGAATGCACCGTCTTTGAATACTGGGTCGCCAAAGAGATTCGTTGTTGCCATCGGCACGACGATTCCGGTCTCATCCAGCGCCTTTTTAAAATCGGCGACTATTTTGTCGCGTTCGGCAGGGGTAGCATCGATGGGAACGAGGTCGTTGTCGTGGAAGTTGACACCATAGGCGCCGACTTCGGCCAGCAAGTGGACCAATTCAACCGGAGATTTTGTCTCCCGGGTCGGTGCGCCAAAGGGATCACGTCCGATATTGCCCACCGTCCATAAACCAAATGTGAATTTATGTTCAGGTTTTGGATCATATTTACTCATTGGAACATCTCCTTTAGACAGAATAATGGGGTTTCAATAGTCCGCTCAATGCCAACGTTCTTGGAACGATAATGGCGTTGATTGGCTTCGTCATGAGGTCATTGCTCGATCGTTCTCCTATCCAGCCATGACGAAAAGGAAAAATTACTCAACGGTAACAGAGCAATTCAACACACGCTCCTTGATGGGTGTCTTGCCCACTCCAACAATCTCGATACGACCATCCAGGCGAATATCCTCGGAAGAACTCCCCAACAGTATCCGAACCGGACCGGGTTCCAGCACCAGCTGCAGATCGTTATCATAGAACGCCAGTTGGTCAGCCTTCATTTGAAAAACAACGGTCTTTCCTTCACCCGGTTGCAGGGATAGACGGATATACCCTTTGAGCTCTTTAATGGGACGTGGTGTGCTGCCAAACTCGTCATGAATATAAAGCTGGACAACTTCATCACCTTCGATCGAGCCAGTATTCTTAACTCGCAAAGAGATATCCAGAGTGTCCCCTGCCTTCACTTGCCCCTTTGAAATGGCCAAGTCATGATATTCAAAGGATGTATAGCTCAAACCGTGTCCGAACGGATATAAGGGACTGGTCGTCTCTGCAACGTAATCCCCATACCAATGAGATTTCGTCCCCGACGGTTTGCGATTGTAGAACAATGGTAGCTGACCAACAGAACGAGGGAACGTTACAGGCAGTTTCCCGCCTGGATTGAAGTCTCCAAACAAGGTTTCCGCTACAGCCGAGCCTCCCTCCTCACCAGGAAGCCATGCCTCGAGGATGGCATTGGCGTTTTCCGCGATCCAGGGCATGGCAAACGGTCGACCGTTGATCAACACAACGACAACATCCTTTCCTGTCTCCAGAATCGCCTTAGCAAGCTGGCATTGGACTCCCGGCAGTAACAGATCGGCGCTATCACGCGTCTCGCCCGAAGTGCAGAAAGGGGTCATGCCAGAACGGTCCCCGAGGACAAGAAGGACAACATCTGCTTGTTCTGCGATCTTGACGGCTTCATCGAAGCCAGAAGTATCGGCGTCGAGGTTGTCACAGCCTTTGGCATAGAACACTTCCGTATCGGGAGAAACCAGCGCTTGTATTCCTTCGAGGATCGTTGTGATTTGAATGTCGTGACGGGCGAATTCTTTTTCATCGATTTCAGCGAAGGATGAATGCTCCACCGGCAGGAATGTCATCATTTCCTTCATCGCCGCGTAGGTATAATCGCCTAGTAGATTTCTACCTTCACTGGCATTGGGGCCAATGACAGCCAGCTTTTTAATGTCCTTCGCTAAAGGCAAAACGCCATCGTTTTTCAATAAGACCATACTCTCTTGCGCAAGTTTGCGCGCGAGGGCGCGATTCTCATCGGTTTCAAAGGACTGCAGCACACTTCCTTCATCTACATAGGGATTCTCAAATAAGCCCAATTCAAATTTCTTTTGCAAGTTACGGCTCACGGAACGATCGATCAGATCCATGGACACTTCGCCCGCTTCGAGGGCCTTCTTAAGTGGGTCGCCATAACATACAGTCGTGGGCAATTCCACGTCGATACCCGCCGTGAGTGCCATACTGGCAGCCGTGGACTTATCCGGGGCAGCGAAGTGGAACTTGTGGATCATTTCAATCGCTTCGTAATCCGAAACGATTAAACCATCGAAACCCAATTCTCCACGAAGCAGTTCGGTGAGAACACGGCGGGAAGCCGCCACGACGACACCGTCCAATTCTGGATAGGCATTCATGATCGTAGCCAGCCCGGCATCGCGAATTGCGGCCTGAAACGGCGGTATAAATACCTCGTATACTTCCTGAAGGCCCATGTGAACAGGCGCACAGTTTAGCCCCCCTTGGGATTTGCTGTGCCCGACGAAATGCTTTCCGGTTGCCAGGACACCTTCGGAAAGCGACTCGGCTTGTAATCCCTCGATGTAAGCGACACCAAAGTGACTAACCAGCGTAGGATCTTCGCCAAATGTCTCTTCCACTCGACCCCAACGCACATCTCTGGCAATATCCAACACAGGGGCAAGTGCCTGTCGGGCGCCAATCGCGAGAAGCTGCTTCCGGATTGCCGTGGTCATCGCTTTCGCAAGCGTCGGGCGGAATGTGGCTGCCAATCCGATCATCTGGGGGTACGTCGTGCCACCGAGCACCATCGCGCCGGAGCAACATTCTTCGTGAACAATCGCGGGGATTCCGAGACGTGTGTTCTCAAGCAAATGCTTTTGCAACTGATTAACAGCTTTAGCCGCAGATACGGGATCGAGTGTGGATGCGCCAGCGACTCGGGTAATCTGGCCGATGCCATTTTGTAACCGATCAACAACTTTCTTATCGTCAATCTTTCCCTTGCTCTGCAATTCATATATCCAACAAGAACCGAGCTGGGAAATTTTCTCATCCAGAGTCATCTGAGATAATACACTATCGATGCGTTGTTTGATTGATGCCATTAAACACCTCAAAAAAATCTTCAACAATTACAATGTTCGCAATACCCTACCGAATAGAACCAAACCCTGCCTTGCACCAATTCCCTGACGATCCTTTTCCAGCGGACTTACGTGTATCAAGCAGTTGATTTGCATACCCGCTGCATTGAGTTAAGTTCATTTCGAGTTAACTTTGGCTGCATTGATTTGAACTACGATACTTTTTAGTTGTCACCCAATGCATGATGTCTAAAAAGATCATCGTGAGAACAATCTTGGAAAAGCGCATGCAGCTTCAATTTTGTTCTTATTCCCTGCCTTATCCCAAGACGGCAACGACATTGACATCTTGGGTTTGGTCTTCGGGCAATGGAATTGTGGTTCCGTCTAAGGCACGTCCATTAACTTCGATCTGCACGCCATCACCCGGACCGCGCCTCTCGACTTTGATCAGGTACCGGACGCCGCGGAAATAGCGTACCGCTTCAAAACCATCCCAATCCGAGGGGAGAACCGGGGCGATTTGCAAACCATCGTACGTCGGACGGATACCCAGAATCCAATGTGTGATGGCGACATAATTCCATGCGGCTGTTCCCGTCAGCCATGAGTTCTTCGCTTCACCCTGTGCGGGTGCGTCTTTACCTGCGATCATCTGGGCATAGATATAAGGCTCGCACTTATGCACATCGCTTATTTCTTCTCTTGCCGATGGATTGGTCAGCAGGTAATACTCGTACGCTTTGTCTCCGCGTCCCACCATTGCCTCTGCGATCATGATCCACGGATTTGTATGGCAAAAAACACTAGCGTTCTCCTTATACCCTGGTGGGTACGATGAGATCTCGCCCAGATGCAGATAGTACCTGGTGAAAGCCGGTTGATGGAGTACAAGTCCATGCGGACTGAGAAGATTTTCGGCAACAGAATCTAATGCCTGCTGTGCACGACCATCCTCCAAACCTAGACCACCCATCACACACAAACCCTGAGGTTCGATGAAAATCTGGCCTTCATCGTTTTCATGTGACCCTAATACACGTCCAAAATCATCATATGCCCGCCGGAACCATTTGCCGTCCCAACCATCAGCCCAGATAGCCTCTGCCATCTTTTCAGCCGCCCCAGCATACTTTTTCGCATCGGCGGCTTCTCCCTTACGCTCCGCGAGCGCATGCATCTCCTGGACAGCGATGACAAATAGCCCGGCAATCATGACACTTTCTGCCACCTTGCCTTCCTTATTGGTCGTTGTCTGGAAAGATTGTCCCGGCGAATCGGAAAAGCAATTCAAGTTCAAACAATCATTCCAATCCGCACGGCCAATAAGCGGCAAGTTGTGTGGGCCAATACGATCGAGTGTGTACTGAATCGATCGCTGAAGATGGTCATAGAGCGGTTCTTCCGTGCCGGGTTGATTATCATAGGGCACGTTCTCATCCAGGATTTCCCAATCACCGGTCTCTTTTAGATACGCCGCCACGGACATTACCAACCAGAGAGGATCATCGTTGAAGTTGCTGCCAATATCGTTGTTGCCTCGCTTGGTCAGAGGTTGGTATTGATGATACGCACCTCCGGTGGGCAGCTGCGTGGCCGCCAAATCCAAAATACGCTCACGCGCCCGTTCCGGCAGCAGCTGCATGAAGCCGAGTAAATCCTGGTTTGAGTCGCGAAAACCCATGCCGCGTCCGATCCCGGATTCGAAGTATGACGCCGAGCGTGACATATTGAAGGTAACCATCATCTGGTAGACATTCCAGATATTGACCATTCGGTTGGTATGCACATCCGGTGTGGTTACCTGAAGCTTGCTGAATATGTCGTCCCAGAAACTTCGTAATTCTTCAAAGGATCGCTTAACCTGCTCCGGCTGGAGATATTTTTGAATGGTTGGCAAGACGAGACGCTTATTGATTGTTTGTGAGTCGGGAGGGTCGAATTTCGTCTCTTGTGGGTTTTCGTGGTAACCCAAAACGAAAATGATCGTTTTTTTCTCTCCGGGCTTCAATTCGAGTTTGATATGCTGTACCCCGACGGGTTGCCAGCCGAGTGCGATCGAATTGGACAATTGGCCATTTTCCACAGCCGCAGGTGAATCGTATCCACGGTATGGTCCTAGAAAAGCGTCGCGTTGCGTGTCGAATCCAACGATCGGTTCAGAGCAAGCCATGTACGCAAAATGATCGCGCCGTTCGCGATATTCCGTTTTGTGGTAGATGATACCATCAACCACTTCGACTTCACCAACGCTGTAATTTCGCTGGAAGTTTGTGGCGTCATCCATAGCATCCCAGAGATTGAATTCCACGGATGAGAAGATCGATAGTTCCGCCTTCTGCTCGCGGTGATTTGTGAGCGTGAGCTCCCAGATTTCGAGGTTTTCTCCCATGGGGACGAAATAAAGCGTGGAAGCTTCGATCTGTGCACGTTCAGAACGAATGACGGTGTACCCCATGCCGTGACGACATTCATAGGCATCCAGCGGAGTGCGGGTCGGCTGCCATGACGGCGACCAGAATAATGAATCCGCTGAAGAATCAGTGGACCCATCATCTCGCAGATAGATATAGCGCCCATTATTGTCCATGGGTGCGTTGTTGTAGCGATAACGGGTTATCCGACGAAGACGTGCGTCTTTATAAAAGGAATAACCGCCAGCTGTGTTGGAAATGAGACCAAAATATTCTTCCGAACCGAGGTAATTGATCCACGGTAATGGTGTATCTGGGCGTTCGATTACATATTCCCGCTTAATATCGTCAAAATGACCATACCGCATGGTACCTCGCTGTGATGTTGGATTTATTCTCGGACTGCGCCCATGGCAATCCCGCTGACGATGTATCGCGAGAATAGGGCGTAGACGATAAGGATTGGCACGATCGATACGGCAAGACCAACATAAATGGCCCCGTACTCCGTACGATACACATCACCACGCAGCGTTTGTACCAGCATGGGTAAGGTGTATTTATCGAAAGACGAGATCAAGATAAACGCGTTGAAGAAATTGTTCCAGGCGAACACAAAGGCGAAGATCCCGAATGTGGCCGCTCCTGGGATCGCCAGCGGCATCATGATCTTGTGAAAGATTCCCAGTTCACCGGCACCGTCAATCCGAGCCGCGTCAATGAGATCCTGGATCAACATCGACTCGAAATATTGTTTGCCAAAGAACACGCCTGCAGCGTTGGCGATCGTTGGTAAGATGAGGGAGGCGTAATTATCGGTCAACCCCAGTCTGGACATGTACTGATAGAAACCGATAATCGAAAGCTGCGCCGGGATCAACACCAGCACGATGATGAAGTTGTTGAAAAACTTCTTTCCCTTGAACTCGTACACCACAAGCGCGTACGCCGTGAGGAAGGAAAAATATACCGTGATCAGGGTTGTCGTGATGGAAACATACATACTATTGGAGAAACCTTTGAATAGGTTGATTCCCCTGCTTCCCAAGAAGCGGTAATTTTCCACCAGGTGCGTACTCGGCCAAAAACTGATCCCTTGCTGGATTTCCGTTGTAGAACGAGTTGCATTTACAATTAACATCCAAATCGGGACGATGGTCATGAGAAGCAGGATAACCAACAACACGTAAATAAACGTACGTGTAAGGTGTAAACCCAACTTTGAAGGTTGGCCGGAAGTCCGTATCATCATCTTCACTCCTGTGCCTTTAACTTAGCCATTTGTGCCTGTACTGGATCTAATACCTTTTCTTCTTGCCTTCTTTGCGTCGGAGCTCTTCTTTCTCGCAAGACATAAAAAATCCCGAGGGCACAGATCGTCGTCATGATAAACACAAGCACGCCAACGGACGACGCCGCGCCGATGTGGCCTTTACTACTCGAGAATTTCATATACATGAGGATGTTGTTCGTCATAATGGAACTGCTGGGGCCGCCGCGTTGATCTGTGAGGAGAAATGGTATGTCGAACATCTGCATACCGCCGACAAGCGAGGTGACGAAAACGTAGATTAAAATCGGCTTCAACAACGGCAAGGTGATACGTCGGAACATCTGCGGACCCGTTGCACCATCGACCATGGCCGCTTCATACAAATGCACGGGGATCGCAGCAATACCTGCCATGATAATGATCACAGTTTGCCCAAACCACATCCACCATTGGATGAATATCACCAGGATACGCGCGACCGAAACATTCTGGAGAAAGTGCACGGCTTCATCAACAAACCCCAGCTGGACAATGGCTTGATTCGCAGGACCATAGAATTGAAATAAACTGAAGAATAACGCCGCGATGGTGGCAGGCATCAACAAGTTGGGCAAGTAGAACAAGGCGCGCCAGAGGCCTACTGCTTTAATCTTCAGCCTGGCATTCGTGAACCACGCCGACAACAATAACGCGATGCCAATCTGGGGGGTGAAGTTGAGCAGCCAGAGCAACCAGGTATTCGTGATACCCTTCATAAAGAAATCGTCGGCGAACAAGCGCTTGAAATTTTCCAGCCCGACGAATTCGGCCGAACTCGCATTCATCAAGGTGGTATTTGTAAAACTGAGCGCGAAGGTGTTGTATATCGGATACAAACCAAAGACGAGAAAGGCAATGATAAAAGGTGTGATGAAGACATATCCGTAGTGGTTTCTTCGTAACTTGAGGAGTCTCATAACCATTCCTCCTTATACCTATTCAACATCGTCCGTACAGTGATGGACGGTAATATAAGAAATTAGAGTGGGTCAGTGGGAAATCCCCACTGACCCACAACTTTATCGAAATGTGTTACTACGAAGTTGGAGGCTCAGGGATGGTCAGCTCGGGGAACAGATTCCGAACTTGATCCAGCCACTGTGTCCACATATCTTCCAGCGTGATGTTGCCACTGAGATATTCATCTCGCGCGCTTTCGAGCGGGCGCTGAATGGCATCATCCGAACCGGTCAGCAAGGCACCGCTTACGTTGGGCGCTGCTTTACCGAAGGCTTCGTAGTTATTCTGGCCACCAAGCCATTCATACAGATCTGAGCCATCAAAGAACGATGTGATCTCCTCAACGACGACCTGGCTGGAGACGAAGTCACCCATATCCTGCTTTTGATCCTCAGGAACATCGGGATCAATCGCGGCCAGATAGTCGTTCGTGTAAACGCCGGTCGCCCAGTTCGTCAGGTTTTCAGTGTCAAGTGCGATAAACGTCACGAAATCCTTCGCCAGCTCGAGGTTCGGGCTTTCCGCCATGGCGCCAACCCAGGTGCCACCCCACTGGTATGCGATCGGACCAGGGATCATAGCCCAGTCGCCGCCCGTCCCGCTGCCGTCCTCTCTCACGGAGTTCGGCATGAGCACGTAGGGGAGACCCCACGTCGGCATGAAGTAGCTGAAGATTTTCTGGTCTACGCCCTCGGGACTCACCAGGGTGTCGCTCATGCCTGCGAACCAGCCTTCGCTCCACTGGCCAGCCTGCGATTCGTATCCATTGTCGCGCATCAGCTTGGCGAACTCGATGTAGTCAACAACCATCTGGTCGATGACCAGTGTGTCATCTACGACCCATGGCTGCGCACGGTTCTGCAGGTAGGGGTTGAACAACGCGGCCGCAGTGCCGACCATGAAGTAGTTGCCATCACTGCACGCCTTGATTTTCTCAGCGGTCTCGATGAACTTGTCCATGTCGGCGACCATTGCCTGCACTTCATCGGGATCATCCGTGCCCAGGCATTCCGTGGCGATGCTGCGGCGATATTCGAAGGCACCAGGGGTTGCCTGGTACGAGAAGGCCTTCTGAACGCCGTTGTGCGAACCTACCGCAGTTACCGCCGGGTAGGTCTGCAGTTCTTCAGCCAAGGGCAGAAGATCGCCAAGGTCAGCCAGGAAGTCGGCCTCGACCCATTCCTTCACAAATGCGGCTTCCAAAGCAACCACATCGGGAATGTCGGTCGTTCCAAGCGCTGCCTTCAGTTTCGTCTGGTACTCGCCGTTGGTCATGGGGATCATGGTGTAGACGACGTCCACATCGGGGTTCTTACCCTCGAATGCGATCGCCATGGTCAGGATTTCATTGGTGAATGACCATACATTCAACACTGTCTTTTCAGTCTCACCAGTATCTTCTTCTTCTTCTTCACCGGCGTCCTCACCCGCATCCTCCCCTTCATCCGCTGGAGCTTCGGTGGTGTCGGCCGTGGTACAAGCTGCCAGAATCATCGTTGCGATGACCAGCAAGCTTATGAGAAATAAAAGTGACTTACGCATGTTTTTCTTCTCCTCTAGGGATATTCTTATTGATATGCGTTTCTCATGTGTAATTCTCGGTTCTTCTTCTCTCATGACAGGCTTTATTAATAATCCAATTCGGATCGTAAAATAAGCCTGCCATTTTTCTCAATTTTCTCAGCAACCACCTCCTTCCCACAGATTCGTTATCATTTAATCTGGCACTGTCAATAATAACAGATAAAAACGATTGCACAAATCAAGTTATGCTGGCACAGGCAAACCGTTACAGGACCTACGCTCGACCAATTTTGTTGGCATTTTATATATCGGCTCATCGAGCTGACCACCGTCAATTAACTTGGTCAGCATCTGGACTGCAATGTATCCCATTTCTTCCAGGAATTGATCGATCGTCGTCAAACCCAGATACTCCGCTTCGGAGATATTGTCGAAACCTACAACGGAACAATCCTCCGGGATTCTTATGTCCAATTCCTCCGCCGCCCGAAAAACACCGAGTGCAGATTGATCATTTGCAGCAAAAATCGCTGTGGGTGGGTTCTCCAATTCAAGCAGAGAGAGACCACAGCGATAACCACTTTCTGTCGTAAAGTCACCTTCAACGATCAATTCATCATCGATCTCTATACCAGCATTTACGAGCGCGTGTTTATAGCCCTTCAAGCGGCGCTGACCACTCCCGATCTCCGGCCTCCCGGTGATAAATCCAATGCGTGTATGGCCTAGATCTAACAGATAGGCCATGGCTTCGACAGCGCCCTGGTAATTCGTCCCCTGAACAAAGGGGTAAGTGGGTTCATCTTCGATCGGATCCCCATGAGGATCGACGGAGACAATGGGCGCATCTGAAATGAAACCCGAAGCCGCTGATGCCACAACGATAGCACCGTCGGTGATGGAATTATTCAGTAAGGAAACGTAATATTGTTCATGGGAAGCCGCGCCGCTTTTTTTTACATCCCCCGTCGTGTAAACCAACAAATCAAACGGCGATTCGGCAATCGCCCGATTGATACCCTTCATAACTTCGATTGAATATGGGGAACCTATGTCTGGCACGACAAGTCCAATCAAATTCTTCTTTCGGCTGCGCATGCTGCGCGCTGCCAAATTGGAGGTGTACTCCAATTGCTCTATGACCGCAAGGACACGTTCCTGTGTTTCACTTGCGACATCAACCTTGTCATTCAATACTCGGGAGACAGTGGATACGGAAACCCCCGCCGCCTTGGCTACGTCGTAAATCGTTACCGATTTCCGCTTACGCCCCATTCAAGTTTTCCCTGTCGTGTGAGAATTTCCGGTATCAGTTCCGGTATTGTTACCGGAATGCGTCAATAATTTCGCATATTTTTGGTCGATTGTCAAGCATCAATTAGTGAAAAGGTGGTTTAAGGGGGATTCCCCACTTCGAAATCCTGTCGTCTTTCCGATCAGAACATCACCTCAGTACATCAATGCAACTTAGTTCATCGACTTGGGGAGAATTTCGCAAGCTCATCCAGCAGGCCTTGATAATCCGTCAACCAGGCCATCGTTTCGAGGAAAGCGGACGGTGAACCAAGGTGTTCCCATAAGCGACGCACCGCATCGCCAACGGGATCATCCCCCGCCGCCCCGCCGGGTTCATCTGCATATGCACCGTAAAAAGCAAAATACGCTTGATTGAGGCGGCGAATGTGATAACCATTATACCATAGGAACTGACGCCTGGCCTCCATGTAAGCTTCCGCCTCCTCAACCCGATCTTCCGCCAAGAGCGCGTCGACGTTGAGGCGCGTCTCGCGCATCTCTGCGCGAAAATCAAAAATGGGGGGAGTCTCTTCTTGCTCGGATTCTTGGTCGCTCTCGACCGGTGGGGGTGGAACAAGATCCGGGTAATAACGCTGAAGTGTCCGCAATCCGAATTCACGCCCCAGGATACTGGCAGCGGTCTCGTTCATTGTCCGTAACTCTGGACTGGTAAAGTATCGAATTCCAAGTGGGTGAAGGGTGAGATAATTATGCACCCACTCATGCGAGATTACATCGGTAATCCAAACCAACGAGGTGCTCTCGCTGATCATCGTTGGATAGATACCAACACCACCAATGGGCACAACCAGGGCAGAGACATCCATCCCTTGTTCAATACGACCTTCGAGTGACTGCACGACCTCCAATGTTAATGTCGGCTCCAAAGACAAGTTGACGTCCTGGCGAATGACTTCGCGTGGGGAAACAATAAGCGCCATTGGCGGTTGTGTAAAATGAAAGACGACCGGGGGAAAGGGAACACCACCCAACTCAACCCCTGCTTCAGCAATCGTGATGGCAACTTGTTCCTGCAAGATCGCCTCGACCACAGGCTGTATCTGTGTCAAACGCTCACGAGCGGCATCACGAGTGCGAATGACATCTTCCGCTTCGCCTTGCGGGTCGATCAGATCCTCGTTAGAGGCGATCAACGACAATTGATATTCAAGTTGCCTCGCTTCGCCGAGAAGACCAATGTAATCTCGCACGATGGATGAAGCCTCCGCAGTGGAGAGATAATTCGTCGCACCGACTCCGAGTTGCCCCGCCTTTCCCAACAAAGCGTCGATCGTCCACGATGCATAGTCGAACTCGAATTCACGAGTAAAGGTATGCACGCGGTCATTGGTGTCAAGCGCCTGGAGTGTGCTGCCGGCGACCGACATGAAGAACAAGAGCGTAACGAGAAGCCGCCCCAGCCATCCCCTCACATTGCGCAGGTTAACCCCGACAGTCATAGTTGCATCTTACCAGTCAGTTGATGTCTGTCAATGTCACGCATGGCGATGTGTTATAATCCGACGACTTGGACACTACGCAAGAAATCTAGCCCTCAGAGATACGATGAATTTCTTAGTTACTGGTGCTGCCGGTTTCCTTGGGTCGGCTCTCGCCAATCGACTGGCCCGTGAAGATCATGAAGTGCGGGGTTTGGACGATCTATCTGCGGGGAACCCTGACCGCTTGAATCCAAACGTGCTTTTCACACGCGGCGATGTGAGTGACCGCCCAAAATTATGGACCTTGCTGCAAGGTGTGGATTGTGTCTATCATCTGGCGGCCAGGGTGTCTATCTCCGAATCCATTCTCTATCCGCGTGAGTACAACATCGTAAATGTCGGCGGTACGGTGAGTGTGATGGAAGCCATGCGTGACGTCGGTGTCAAACGCGTGGTACTCATTTCCTCCGGGTCCGTATATGGAGATCACGATCATCAACCCCTTTCAGAGAACGACACCGCGAACCCCGGATCACCCTATGCCGTCTCCAAACTCGCCGCCGAACACTACGTTCGTACGATTGGCGCGCTGTGGGGAATCGAAACCGTCTCCCTGCGCGTATTCAACGCCTACGGTCCGGGACAACCCCTGCCGGCCGCTCACCCACCCATCATCCCCCATTTTCTTCGGCAAGCTGTAGGCGGCGGTACGCTGGTGATACACGGCGATGGCGAACAAACCCGCGATTTTGTCTACCTCGATGATGTTGTCGACACGATGGTATCCGCTGCAACAGCGCAAACCATCAACCGTCAGGTGATCAACATCGGCAGCGGAATCGAAACCAGCATGAATGGCATTGCACAGCGAGTAATCGAAACCACGGGAAGACAAGTCGATTGGATGTATAAAGAGAATCAAAATGCTGGTCCTTCGCGTATGTGCGCCGACATACAACTGGCGCGCAAGAAGCTGGGTTATAAACCACGCGTCTCGCTCGAAGAAGGCTTAAAGCGCATGGTGGAACTCGACACCCGTTTTCAACCCGTGCAATGATCTTTTCAAATCCAGCAAGGGGGAATACACCGCAACCAGAATTGTATTCAACGGACGACCATGAAGGCGAATTGCGCGGGGCATAGATTACCACGGAGATTTTTCAACCGGCCGACTCTTACTGTCGCAAGGGAACTGCTCGGGAAACGCCTGGTTAAAATGGAAGACCGGAATGTACGCCTATCCGGCATAATCAACGAGACGGAAGCCTACATTGGCACAGATGATCTCGGCTGTCATGCCCGTGCAGGAGAAACCAAACGCAACGCTGCAATGTGGGGGGAACCCGGGCATTGCTATGTGTATTTCACCTATGGCATGCACTGGATGCTTAACTTCGTTTGCGAAGCAGCTGGATTCCCCGCCGCCGTCTTGATCCGAGGCATCACACCTCAGGAAAGCCTCTCACTCATGCGTCAACGTAGAAAACGGCCAACAAATCGTGAACTCACCGATGGACCGGCGAAATTATGCCAGGCACTGGCCATCGACCGCAGCTTCGACGGTTATGACCTTTGCCAATCCACATCCAGTCTTTTCGTTGAAGAAGTAAATCTCGATCGGCGATTCACCGTGACCGTTGGGCCTCGAGTGGGTTTAAACAATGTGCCAGAACCGTGGAAGAGTATTCCCTGGCGGTTCCGCATCAGCCTTGAAAAACAGGATGTAACGAACGATAAACGTACGCGGAGGAATGAATGAGCTATCAATCCATCGTGCTCGTAAAGCAAGTCCCCGATACACGCAACATCACCGGAGAGGTGATGACAGCCAAAGGCACCATGAATCGCAGCGCCCTTCCGGCGATCTTCAACCCGGAAGATTTGAACGCCCTGGAAATGGCGCTTCAGGTTCGGGAACGGTACGGAGGGGAAGTAACGGTCCTGACGATGGGTCCACTTAAAGCTGCCGATGTATTACGCGAAGCCCTCTATCGAGGCGCCGATCGGGTGATCCTGCTCTCCGACCGCGAATTTGCCGGCGCAGATACACAAGCCACCTCATACACGTTGAAATGTGCGATCGAAAAAGCGGGCAAATTCGATCTGGTCTTCTGCGGTCGCCAAGCCATCGACGGTGATACCGCACAGGTTGGCCCACAGGTGGCGGAAAAAATCGGATTGCCACAGATCACGTACGCCGAGTCCATTATCAGCCTCGAAAATGATGAAATCGTCGTGCAGCGAGCTTTCGATTTGGGCAGCGAACTGGTCAAATGCAGCTTGCCTTGTTTATTAACTGTGGTTTCCTCGGCAAATCGACCCCGCCCGGCCTCGGCCCGAAAACGAATCGCTTACAAACTCGCTGCAGTTCCAGCCGAGTATCCCGATCTGCTCGAAAAATGGCCGGAATTCGAGACGGAAAAAGCCTTGGAAAAGTATTTGGCCGAACGGAACCTGGAGATCCCCATCTGGACGGTGAACGATCTTGAAATCGACAAAAACCAGTTGGGCCTGTCTGGTTCACCCACACAGGTTTACAAGGTCAATTTTGTCGTGCTGGAGAGCACTGATATCAAAGAGATCTCGCCAACCGCGGAAGGCATCCAGGAATTGATCGACGAATTGGTGAAAGAGTACGTCGTTGGCTGAACGAAAAAATGATTCGGGAAAGGTGAGTTTCAAATCACATTTCCCGATTTCCCACAGGACATTCGCATGACAGAATCAAAAGACATTTGGGTTTTCATCGAACAGGAAGAAGGAAACATCATCGACGTGAGTCTGGAGTTGCTGGCGAAAGGTCAGGAACTGGCAGACATATTGGGAAGCCAGGTCTGGGGTCTCTTGTGCGGCCATCAGATCGATGAACTGGCCAACTCCGTAATACATCACGGCGCCGATCGCGTTCTGGTAGTTGATCATCCGGAATTGGCCCTTTACCGCACGCTTCCCTACGCACGCGTCGCCATCGATTTGATCCGGCAGCATCAACCCTACATTTTTCTCATCGGCGCCACCCCAAGCGGTCGCGACCTGGCGCCACGCATCGCCAGCGCCGAGGCAGTGGGCCTAACCGCTGATTGCACCGATCTGCAAATCGGGGATTACACCGCGAAGAAGGAGAAGCAGGAGTACAAGGACTTGCTTTACCAGATCCGCCCGGCATTCGGCGGCAACATCATTGCCACGATCGTCAACCCGAAAACACGTCCGCAGATGGCGACCGTACGCCCCGGCGTGATGCAGGCCAATCCACCCGACAAGAGCCGCAAAGGTGAGATCGAGAAGATTGAACCCGCCTTCGAATCCAGCGACTTTGCACTCGAGGTGTTGAGTCGAGAGATGCGTGAACCGACCGTGAATCTAAAGGATGCACCCATCATCGTCGCCGCCGGCGGAGGCGTGCAAAGCGCGGATGAATTCCACCTCATCCAGGAACTGGCGCATATCCTGGGCGGCGAAGTCGGCGCCTCGCGCGCCGCCGTAGACGCCGGGCTGGTTTCATCGGAACATCAAATCGGACAGACCGGCGCCACGGTGCGCCCGCGTTTGTATATCGCCGCCGGCATTTCAGGTGCCATTCAACATAGTACCGGTATGGACAAATCCAACAAGATCATCGCCATTAACACCGATCCTTCCGCACCCATTTTCCAGGTTGCGCATTACAAGATCGTCGGGGACGTGGCCGAGGTCTTGCCGCTGCTCATTCGCGCCGTGCGCGAAAAAGCCAAATAGCTTAGAACGGGATAAGGGTATTAAAGATGACGGATAACTTTTTCCTCGACAACCTTGATCTTCAGTTTCGCTTGAAGCAACTCGACATGAGAGACATTCTCGAGATCAAAGAGAAAGACTATACCCTTCACGAACAGTATGTCGATGCACCGCGCAACTATGTCGACGCGATCGATAACTATCGGCTTCAACTGGAAATCCTGGGGGATATTTGCGCCAACATCGTCGCTCCAACGGCGAGCGAAGCGGATGAAAAGGGCGCACAGTTTCTAGACGGAGAAGTCGAGTACGCCGATGTTACAAAGGAAAGCATCGAAGCCTTGAAACAGGCTGAATTTATGGGTGCGATGTTGCCCCGCGAGTTCGGTGGTTTGAACCTGCCAGAAACGATCTACCAGATGATGGTCGAGCTTGTCTCCAGAGCTGAGGCCGGATTGATGACTGTGTTTGGCTTACAGGAAATCGCTGCCTCAATCAACGATTACGCCGATGAAGAAATCAAAGCCCGCATCCTGCCTCGCTTCGGACGCGGAGAAGTTAGTGGAGCTATGGTTTTGACCGAACCTGATGCGGGTTCCGATTTAGCCAACGTTCAAACCAAAGCCACTTTCGATGAAGATGCGGGATTCTGGCGGTTGAATGGAGTCAAGCGCTTCATCACCAACGGAAACGCAGATGTGCAGGTTGTGCTGGCGCGCAGCGAAGAGGGGTCAACGGATGCCCGAGGGCTGTCGCTGTTCGTCATCGAAAGAGACGAAAGTGTACGTATTCGACGCATTGAAAACAAGCTTGGCCTTCACGCCTCGCCCACATGCGAAATTCAATACAACGGCACACCGGCCTGGCTCATCGGCAAACGTCGATACGGATTAATCCGTCACGCCATGGCATTGATGAACGGCGCACGCCTGGCAGTTGGTGCGCAAGCCGTGGGAATCGCAGATGCGGCATATCGAGAGGCCTACAAATATGCTGGCGAGCGGATTCAATTCGGCCAGCCCATCATGAATCTACCGGCTGTCTCACGCATGCTGCTCTCGATGCGCGCCGAGTTGGAAGCCAGCCGGGCGCTGATCTGTGAAGCCGGCGTTTGGGTTGATCGTCTTAAAGCCTACGAAGAACGCATGGCAGAAGGTGATAAAAGCTTGCGTCAGGCAGCAAAGGTGGCTTCCAATTTGGCCGATGTGCTCACCCCACTCACCAAGTACTACACCACCGAGATGGCAAACCGGGTTTGTTACCTGGCGCTGCAGATCCATGGCGGGGTTGGTTACATGTGCGAATTCAATGTCGAACGTCATTTCCGCGATGTACGTGTAACCAACATTTACGAAGGCACCAGCCAGATGCAGATTGTGGCCGCGTTGGGCAAACTTCTCGGTCATGCCCTGGATGACCGGCTTGCCGAATGGGCAGCGCAGGATTACGGCAAAGAAATGGAAGGTCTGAAAAAGCAATTGATCGAAGCGACCGACTTGTTCAAGAAAGCTGCGGATGTTCTCAAGGAGAAAGAGCGAGACATTATTGATTACTACGCTGCCGATCTAACCGACATCGCCGTATATGTTGTCAACTCCTGGTTGGTGCTTCAGGATGCGCTCCAATCCGAACGCAAACGCGATCTGGCCCGCGTATATATCAGCGAAAACCTACCGAAAGTGCATGCGTCCGGCGCAGTCATCCTCGCCGCCGACGATACTCCCCTGCAGGCTCGGGACAAGGTTTTAGCTGAGAATTTCTGAGCAGCTGGATATTTTGAAAGACTAAAAATAGTTTCAGCTTGCGACAGATTACGAACCAGCACATCAACTGTGATGTGCTGGTAATGTCTTTCGCAGATCATTATTTCTCGTAATCGTTCATCTCATGTTGTTAATATAGGAGAAGCAGGTAAATGACGCTCTTATCGGGTAAAACCGCATTAATTTTCGGCGTCGCCAACGACCACAGTATCGCCTGGGGTATCGCACAGGCACTTCACCAGCACGGAGCCCGCCTTGGTTTCAGTTACGGGGGAGGGAGTCTGGAGCGTCGCGTCAAACCCCTGGCCGACTCGATCGGTGTCTCTTTCGTAGAGCCGTGTGATGTCACCAAAGATGAAGATATTAAAACCGTGATGGCCAAAGCCGAAGACGCATTCGACCAGATTGACATCCTCGTACACGCTATCGCCTTTGCCAATCGGGAAGATCTCATGGGTCGATTTCACAACACAAGCCGCGAGGGATTCCGGCTGGCGATGGACATCAGTGTGTATTCTTTCATCGCACTTGCGGGAGCTGCTGCCCCACTGATGAAGGATGGTGGTTCGATGCTTACGCTCACGTTCTATGGCGGCCAGAAAGTCATTCCCAATTACAACCTCATGGGGGTTGCAAAAGCAGCACTGGAGGCCTCTACACGTTACCTGGCCGCTGATCTCGGACAGCATAATATTCGTGTCAATGCCATCTCTGCCGGACCAATCCGCACGCTCTCTGCCTCCGGCGTTAGTGGTTTTAAAAATATGCATCGGCAATATGCGTCGTTGACTCCGCTGCAGCGGAATATCACACTGGAAGACGTCGGCGGGGCCGCAGTTTGGTTAGCATCAGATCTGGCAAAAAGTGTTACAGGTGAGGTACTTTTCGTCGACTCGGGTTACAATATCCTTGGCCTGACAATTCCCCAATAAGGACAAGGCGTAGAATAAAATCCATGGAACAACGCTCGTGATCAAAAACCCTCTCGACGAATTTCTCCTACGCAACGACCCGGAGAGTCGTCAATTTCGCTCGAAACTCACCCAGGCGGTGTTTACCGTTTTCTACGCCGCTCTTTCCATGTGGTTAATCGCTGACCTCGTATTCACATTCGTACTATCGGATCGTTCCATCTCCCTGATGGCCATCGATCTGAGTATTATCCTGATCCTCGCCTTCATCGGAGTAATAGCTTTCAGGATACTGCGTCAAGGCAATGTTGATCGTGCAGCCAAAATTTTGTGCACACTCATTCTGGTTCTCACATTCACCTGTACAATTTTGTTCCCCGAACAAATTTTCATCCTCAGCGTGGCATATCTCGTTGGCATTCTACTCGTCGGCATTATTCAAAGCGGTAAATCTGCATTCATTGTTGCCGGAATCTCTTTCGGCGCCATCAGTGTCGCCTGGCTGCGGGCACATTTACTCTATAGTGAAACCAACCCAAATTTCGATAGTTCGATCGGTATCTTTTTCCTCATTGGGCAAGCAACAATGTATTTCGGTTTCGCCGGCATCCTGCAATCCTTGTCCCAATACATCCGCCAGACCTTCGAACGCCTCTCCACTCAAACCGAGCAAATAACACAACTGGCGCTCACCGACCCGCTGACCGGTCTGGCAAACCGCCGGCACATCCTCGATCAAATGGACCGGGAATTCGTCCGAGCGAGACGTTACCGCCGCCCGCTTAGCTTGGTATTCATTGATATGGATGGATTCAAACCCATCAATGACCGCTTCGGACATATCTTCGGTGACGACATCCTGCGCGGCGCGGCGCTGGCGCTTTCCGGGGTCTTACGCTCAACCGACTTGCTGGCCCGCATCGGCGGAGATGAGTTCGCCATCCTGCTGCCGGAGACAACGATAAGCGGAGCACAAGGTGTAGTGACGAAACTCCGCAAAGCGCTATCCGCTTACAGCCGGCATTTGGGTGCTACGATCCCGGAGCTGACCTTTTGCGCCGGCATCTCACAACTTCGCCAGGATGACCAGACAAGTGAAGCGCTTCTCGCGCGTGCGGACGACGCACAATGCCGCGCCAAAGATGCCGGAAAGGGGCAAACCAGAACGCAGCTCGAGTTCGATCAACTTCCCCTTTTTGATCCGACCAGAAGGAAATCACGCAGGAATTGAAGTTCGGGTTTGGTATGCATCGTCCTGCCCCGTTTTCCCACCGCATCCATAAATAAAATGGAATACCTTCACCGGCAGAAATCGTTTAAGTAATGAGGTGATCGCATGATACAGAATGCTTACGTCCAAGTATCGACCCGTGGTCATGCCGATACGCACGACATCACCCGGGAGGTTCAGCAAGCGCTGTCCGATACCGGTGTGCAGAACGGCCTGGTTACGGTATTCACCGCTTCGTCGACGAGCGCGCTCACGACGATCGAATACGAAAGCGGCGCTTTGGCTGATTTAAAGCGTGCCCTGGATGAGATCGCGCCGCCCAACAGGGAGTACAAACACAACCTGCGCTGGGGAGATGGCAACGGACATTCCCATCTGCGCGCCGCGCTGCTGAAACCATCGCTCTCTATTCCCGTCATCGACGGCCGCATGACCCTGGGAACATGGCAGCAGATCCTCTTCATCGACTTCGACGTTCGTCCCAGAGAGCGGCAGCTTGTGATACAAATCATTGGAGAGAATGATTAATCCAAAGATTCAGTCTTGATCGGAGAAATGAGCACATTGATTCCGGATACCCCGCTGCGACTGCTGGCCGTTATGGCTCATCCCGACGACGAAAGTTTTGGCGTAGGCGGCACGTTGGCGCTTTACGCCCAGCGTGGCGTTGACGTTCATCTGATCTGCGCCACGCGCGGCGAAGTGGGCGATGTGGAAGACGAATTGCTGCAGGGCTATGATGATATCGCCATGTTGCGCGAAGACGAACTGCGCTGCGCGTCCGAGATATTGGGCCTGAAAGAAGTGCATTTTTTGGATTACCGCGATTCAGGCATGTCCGGCTCGGAGGACAATCGGCATCCGAAAGCTCTCGCTGCCGCACCACTGCAAGAAGTCGCTGCGCGCCTGGCAACTTTAATTCGCGAGATTCGCCCACAGGTGGTGATCACTTTCGATCCCTACGGCGGCTACGGGCATCCCGATCACATCGCCATCCAACAGGCCTGTGCCGAAGCTTTTCACGCAGCGGGGAACCCACAATCATTTCCGGATGGATTAACTCCCTATCAACCTCAGAAATTGTATTATCACACCTTCCCGCGCGGCGCGACACGTATGCTCGTTCGCTTGATGCCCCTGTTCGGAAAAGACCCGCGTCGCTTTGGCCGCAATGAAGATATCGATCTGGTCGAAGTCGCCAAAAAAGATTTTCCCATCCACGCCAGAATCAATATCAGTAAAGCGCTCGACGCGAAGCAGCGCGCTTCTGCCTGTCACTCGAGTCAGAATGCAGCCCCCGGCGGCGGTTTCGCAAATTGGATCTTTCGACTCTTCGCACGGCACGAAGGCTTCATGCGCGCCCATCCCCCTGTGAACGATCGCATACGAGAGAAGGATCTGTTTGAAGGAATCTCACATGGAGCGTGAGAAACATAATCATCCTATTCGAAAGAAGGACAGTTTTCCCGTTTAGCGTATATCGACTGTCAACACGTCAGGTGCTTACCGACTTCGCAATCATGGCGACATCCCAGCTTACCTCTCCAGCCAAAGATAAAAACAAGAGGTAAGATCGCACAACCCTTTGTCCGAACTCGGTTCGTGAATTATTTCCACCTTGCAGGTGATCACCATCATTACCCCTTACAAAAGTCATTAGACGTTGAGATTCTCGCATGGTATCATATCGAGGTTTTCGAGTCAGAAAGATGAATGTGAGAATGTGCACGCATGCCATTCGATGAGTACTTGAGTCAGAAACCGCCAAATCAATTCAACCTGCCGCAGCGAATCCGCCGCTTATCCGAGCTTTCTTACAACCTATGGTGGACCTGGTACAGCGAAGCCGAACGCGCGTACCGTTTCATCGACCCTGTTGTCTGGGAAAGCACTCGCCACAATCCCGTTCGATTTCTCCGGCAAGTTGATCGTCAAAAACTTGATGCAGCCACGCAGGATCGTGGGTATCTGGAGATCTACGATCGCGTCCTGGGGGCCTTCGATCAATATATGGCTGACAGCAGGCAAACCTGGTATACCGATACGTATCCCGAACGGGTCCATCAACCGATCGCATATTTCTCGACCGAATATGGACTTCACGAAACGATGCCGATCTACGCCGGAGGCCTGGGGGTTCTCTCCGGTGACCATATAAAGGAAGCGAGTGACCTCGGTATCCCGCTCGTGGCAGTCGGTTTCCTCTACACCCAAGGATACTTCGTACAACACATCACCGAAGACGGATGGCAAGAAGCCGAAAATAAAAATCTCGCCTTTCAGGATTTGCCTGTTTTCCCGGTGGTCGACGAGCACGGCAACAGACTCACGGTTAACGTCAAACTGGCCGATCGGGATGTGCAGGTTTGTATGTGGCGGGTGCAGGTCGGGCGAACGCCGTTGTACCTGCTCGATACAAACGTCGAGCAGAATCTGGATACCGACCGCAGTTTAACCGCCCGACTGTACACCAGTGATCTCGATTCACGCATATCGCAGGAAATCATACTCGGAATTGGCGGTGTACGAGCGTTACGCGCTCTGGGGTACAACCCCTGTGCCTGGCACATGAACGAAGGCCATTCAGCTTTCATGGCGCTCGAACGAATCCGCGAAATGACCACCAGCGGGAAATCGTTTGAAACCGCGCTGGGAAAAGTAAAAGCAAGCACAATTTTCACCACCCACACCCCCGTACCCGCAGGACACGACGAATTCCCCCTGACGTTTATCGATCAGTATTTCAGAACATATTGGCCGCAGCTAGGCCTGGATCGCGACTCCTTCATCGATCTTGCCTTGCACACACAAGAATGGGGCGAACGCTTCAGCATGGCGATTCTGGCATTTCGTATGGCAGCGCATTGCAATGGTGTTTCCGAGATCCACGGTGGCGTGGCGCGGAAAATGTGGTCCTTCCTTTGGCCCGATAAAAAGATTGAAGAGGTCCCAATCTGCCATATCACCAACGGCATTCATACTTCCACCTGGGTGGCACGGCAAATGGGCGAACTCTTCAAAGAATTTCTGGCAGCGAATTGGGAGACTCGCATTGATGACCCCAAACTCTGGGAACATATCGAACGTGTACCCGATCGTGCCTTATGGGAAGTGCGTCACCATCTTAAACGCAAAATGACCGATTATCTTCGTGGACGCGCCCGCCCACAGTGGCAGCAGGGAAAAGATCATCCGGTTCAGGTCATTGCCAGTGGCGCGCTGCTTGAGCCCTATGCGTTGACGATCGGGTTCGCGCGCCGTTTCGCCACCTACAAACGCGCCAATTTGATTCTGCACGACCCGGATCGCTTACTACACTTACTCAACCAATCGGGCATGCCTGTTCAAATAATTTTCGCTGGAAAAGCCCACCCTGCTGATGAACCGGGAAAGCGTTTGATCCAAGAAATCTATCGACAAGTAAAACGCGCCGAGAACGGCGGCCGATTGGTGTTCGTCGAAGATTATGACATGAATCTGGCGCGCTACTTAATCCAGGGCGTGGATGTGTGGCTCAACACACCCCGTCGTCCGAACGAAGCATCCGGAACCTCAGGCCAGAAGGCTGCCTTGAACGGTGTGCTCAATTTCTCGATTCTCGATGGCTGGTGGAGCGAGGGCTTCGACGGCGAAAACGGTTGGGCGATTGGCACGCTCGAAGAATTCAACAATCCGCAAGCCCAGGACGATGCAGACGCCGAAAGCCTCTATCAAATCCTGGAAAATGAGATCATCCCACTCTATTACCAGCGCTCAGCCGACGGCTTGCCAAGTGAGTGGCTGAGACGGGTGAAACACGCCATTCAAACGCTTGCCCCGCGTTTCAGCATGCGGCGGATGGTGAAGGAATACGTCAATGACATGTACCTGCCAGCGCTCCCGAATAACAAGAAAGAATAATACGGACGAATAATTCTGATGCTCGATCTACTCGCAATCCACCCGGCTTTCATGCCCCTGGTCATCTTCTTTCTGCGTGTGACAGACATGTCGCTGGACACGCTGCGCGTTTTATTCGTCATCCGTGGCCGCAGACCGCTGGCGTGGATCCTGGGTTTTTTCCAATCCGCGCTGTGGGTCGTTGCCATCACCAGCGTCCTCAGTAACCTGGATAACCTTTTCAACCTTGTCGGATACGCTGGTGGTTTCGCCACGGGTAACGTCGTGGGCATGCTGATCGAGGAACGTTTGGCCATCGGCTTCAGCCATATCCGCATCATCAGTTCCCGTCGTGGGAGTGCAATTGCGGAGTCCATCCGTCAGGCCGGCCACGCCGTGACCGAAATCCCGGCGAGAGGAAAAGATGGAACAGTTTCCGTCCTGAATTGCAGTGTGAAACGTCGCCAAGTAAGAGCGGTACAGAAAAGCATCGCCGAAATCGATCCCGATGCTTTCGTCACCGTTGAAGACATTCGCCCCCTCCACCGGGGTTATTGGAGAGGGTGAAGGCGGAAGGCTGGATGCGATGCGAATTGGCTACCCCATTTTCACGCTCCTTATAACCATCATCCTCGCCTGCTTCGTTCAATTCGGCGGATACGAGCTTCCCCCCACACCCACTGTGGCCTGGTCTGCATTGCCCGGTGAATGGGTCCCCTTATTGATTTTTCTCTTACGCACGAGCGACCTGACCATTTCCACCATACGCATGTTGACCATCGTGCAAGGCCGCAGAACGACAGCCTGGTTGCTTGCCCTCTTCCAATCCTCTCTATTTGTGACCGGCGTTGCAGGCGTCTTAGGCGACCTCGATAATCCCTTGAATCTTGTCGCCTATGCATCGGGTTTCGCTTTTGGAAATGTGCTGGGGATGGCGATCGAATCGAAAATCGCGCCCGGGAACATATTACTGCGTATAACTTCATCGAATCTGGGGGAAGCCCTGACGATGCAGCTGCGTGCGCAAGATTATGGAGTCACTGAGCTTTCAGGATTAGGGATGATGGGCACGGTCCACGTGATGCTTACGTTTATCCCCCGCCGGGAAATCCGAGGCGTTAAACGTCAAATCATGGAGATCGATCCAAATGCCTTTATCACCATGAAGCCCGTTCGGCTATTACAGGGAGGTTGGAAAGTTTTACATTGAGATTTCTGCTATTATCACCGTTACAAGTACTCTTGCATCGCTTTTCGTTTCTTAAATCGCCCTCCCGAACTCAGAAGTTTTTCTAATTTTATCTCCGCAATTACGGTAAAGAGAAAGTAATTCGTATTGTCTATAACCGAATTTCCTGAAATTATGGATTACAACCTTGTCGCGTATTAGGCACAATTTCGAAATCAAAAAAATCTCTCCAATGTGAATAATAACTCACGTCCGGAAGCAATCCATAATCGGTACCAAAAAATGTATCGAAAATTAGTCGAAAGGTATTTACCGGGGTAATGCTTGGGTAAAGTGCATCCACCCCCCCATTAGGAAAGTAATATGCGTTTAGGATATTTGTCCTTCTGTAATCGTTTACTGTCTCCACACCTCCATGATCTCCTTGTATCACGATAATGGGAGGCACACTTGATTGGGCAAGAATCACATCAACAAGATCCAAAATGCGCGAATTCATATATTCGATTTGTTGCCGGTATCCGACGATATCATCCGCCTGATTCGGTATAAATTTCCCCGTCTTACTAAAAATATATGGTTCGTGTGGGATATTGATATGCGCGAAAACAAATTTCGGGCTAGCCATTAAAGGTACAGTATCTAACTTGTCAAGGTTATATTCAACGCGCACATATCGATCTCGTTTCGGGGATTCATATACCAATTCTTGTACTTTCCCTTGCAGCAGCGACTCCACATCTAAAAGCACTAAACCCGCCGTTGTTCGAAAAAAAAGTGCCTCGTACTCTCGCAGCCCATGGGAAATAAAATGTTCCCAGGAATTATCACGTTTATACGAAAACAAATAATCAGCATGGTACCAAAGGGTTGGCGGAAATGCCGTGTCGAAGGAAATGATTTTGTAATCCATACTCTCAAAAATTCCAACGACAAGGTTATCTTTAACGAGATGGTCAAGGTAGACTGATTCTTGACTCGGAAGAACCACTTGAATGTAATCCAAATTCAAGGAAGATCCGAGAGACAATCGCGTCCAGGCATAATTGCTCTGGCTGCATCGTGCAACATAGAAACCCCGATCCTCCAACGCCTCCAAAAACGGCGTGTTATCGTATGAATATACCTCCATCAAGGTGTCATCACGAGTGTACGCATCCGGGATGATGTAATAAATATCCGGATATGTCTCAATACCCGTTGGAAGCAAAGTTTGATCGGGCTCAATCGATTGTATATTTGATGAACGTGTAATTATCGTGAAAGACAAGATCTGAACCACCGGCAGAAGACAGATCAAGAGGCTGAGCAAATTCAGCCGCGAAGTGAGTTTCGAGAAATCCTTTCTGATTAACACCCAGCGCGTTCCGAGGACCAGCAAGATCAAAAATAGTGCCATCAGGTAACGGTGGCGGCCGAGTGTCACCCCAAAAACACTGACTGGTTTCAGAAGTGTATAAATGTGACCGTAACTGAAAAACAGACTCGCAATGATCGAACATAGCATGGCCGCACGATCCCAATCCCGGATCAACATTCTAAGAATGAGAAACAATAGACATATTGAAATCAAGACAACTACAAATACTCGACTGGAATCGACGATCTCGACTTCACTAATATTCTCACCCAAATAGAATAAAGCGGGATAGACACCGATAAAGAATGGGAAAAGGGGAATATGGAATATCTTTCGACTTTTCATAGCTATTTCCGGCTATCCATCTTACGATCACATCATCTTTCGTGAAGAAGATATCGTTTCAAGTGAAAATTGCACGTTCTTCAAATTGTTTGCCCCAAGAGAGGGGGTAATACAGCATTGTGATTATAAATCAAGATTTACCGCATCCAGAGGACCATCATGCTTCTTTCATAATCAATCCGAAATAAACTTAGTCTCGGGTAAAGGCTTGATACCAAGCCTAATTTCCTCTTGTCGATATAAACCGGTGCAACCCAATAGCCAATACGGACCAGTTGAAAACCCACCACAGTTGTCGATACAATGAGTGGTATGTGGCAGTAAAATGGAATCTATATGGGATGGTCACGATTCGAATCTGGGTAGGATTCCAAGAATCCCCATCGACTCTGGCATGTCGTGTGTTTGCACTGTCCGTGCCCAACAGGTATAATCCCGCCACCTGATCGCGTAGAGAACTCATGCAGCGCAGATGATACGCAATTCCCCCGCTGTATAGAGAGAGGGCGCGATCAATGAGTGTATGGGTGTTAAAGAGAGCCAAATGGCACTAAAGGGCAACCTGCGTGACTTCACGGTCACACAATTATTCAATCTGGTCAATCTGGCGAAAAAAACCGGTACCCTCACCGTCGAAGGACCGGACGAGGTTGCTTGGATTTCCTTTAATAAAGGAAAACTGATTTACGCTCAAATGGGCAAAGGGGACAGTTCCCTAACCAATGTTTTGACCAAGGCTGGCGTGATGACCGCAAAGCAAGCTACAACGATAAAAGAACACGCCAGTGATAAATCCGATAAAGAACTCGGTTTGCTCCTGATCAACGCGGGTTACCTCAGCCAGCAAGATATCCTCTCGGGAATCCAGCAATATGTGTTGGATACCGTATATCAACTTTTCACATGGTCCGACGGCTTCTTTCGCTTCGATGCCAGCGTGTTGCCACCAGATGACGCCATCACAATTCGTCTCGATCTCGAGAACATCATCATGGAAGGGTCGCGTCACGTCCAGGAGTGGGAACAACTCCAGGACGAGATCCCCAACCTGAGCATGGCGTTGAATTTCGTTGAACGCCCTGGTGCGAATATCCGCGATGTCAATCTCACCGTCGAAGAATGGAAAGTCGTCTCCTACATCAATCCCAAGAACAGCATCAAGCAAATCGCCAAAGCCAATAAAATGAATGACCTGGAAATCCGCCGCATTGTCTACGGGTTGCTCCAGGCTGGACTAATCGAAATCGTACGACCGGATGGCATGCCGCTACCCAGGCACGCCCAACAAGTTCCACCTGTCGATCGCAAGAAACAGACATCATTGGTCAATCGTCTGATCGATCGCGTCCGGTCACTGTAGGCGAGGATCATTTATGCAAACTGTAAAGATGGTCGTCACCGGTCCCTTCAACAGCGGTAAAACCGCTTTCATTTGTTCCGTGAGTGAGATCGATGTCGTATCCACGGAACGAAAGATCAGTTCGGAGGCCGAGCGCGTAAAAGAAACGACCACCGTGGCGATGGACTTCGGACGAATCACCGTCGATGACGATCTCGTCCTCTACCTTTTCGGCACGCCAGGTCAGAAGCGCTTCGACTTCATGTGGGAGATTCTCTCGGAGGGCATGTTAGGCTTCATCGTAATGGTGGACAGTGCCCGACCGGAAACTTTCCGTGAAGCCCGCGGCATCCTGCAAACTTTCCGTGCCTACGCGCCGACCCCATACGTAGTCGCAGCCAACAAACAGGATGCCGATGATGCCTGGGAAGTCGACGATCTACGCATTGCGCTGAAGCTGGACGAGAAAGTCAAAATGCTGCCCTGCGTGGCAACGGATCGAGATTCGGTCAAGAACGTGCTGCTCGAACTCCTCTACAGCATTCTCGAAGAGATGAAAGAATAAGGATTAATTCAAACGATCACAGGATTATTCATCATCAATATGAAATCCCCTCCACTTGTGGGGGGGTTTTTTTCTCACTTACGACGACAGACACCTCGAGAGTTCTCAATGGCTTGACGGCCATCTAGCCTGCCGGTATACTTCAAACGGAACGAGCAAAGAAAAAGTTGCACGGGGAGCCCGAAAAGCACCGGGCTGAGAGGAGGGTAAGCGCCCTCGACCCGTAGAACCTGATCCGGATCATACCGGCGTAGGGATGGCACAAATACCCAGTCCACACAAGCCACTCCCTCGCCAAGGAGTGGCTTTTTCCATGGGAGAACTGGTGCTCATCGTGGTTAATGGCGAAATCGCGGATGTAGAAGCCATCCGGACGCGGCTTAATACGCTCGACATCGCCCAGGTAATCGCCGTGGACGGCGGCAGCAAGAACTGCCAATTGCTTGATTTGGACTACGACGTCATACTCGGCGACCTCGATTCACTGCAACCCGGCGAGCGCCAAGCCTTGCTCAAATCCGGGGTAAGAGTCGAGGAATTCCCCCTGCACAAGGATGAGACCGATCTGGAGCTAGCCCTGCTCTACGCCATCGATCAGGGCGCGCAAGAAATTTTCATTCTCGCTGCCGTCGGTGGCCGCCTGGACATGACCATGTCCAACGTATACCTGCTTGCGCATCCCCACCTTGAGGGAGTCCACGTGCGCATCTGGCATGGCGATCAAACGGCATGGCTGATCCGTCCACCGGGTGACGAAATCGAAGGACAACAGGGCGACACACTCAGCTTGATCCCTATCGGATCTGCCGCACAAGGGATCACAACGCACAACCTGGTTTATCTCCTGGACGGTGAGAGCCTGTATCCTGGACCGGCGCGCGGTATCAGCAACGTTTTTACAGGGTCCCACGCCCGCGTAGATCTACAGCAGGGAATGTTGTTGGCGATACACACACCAGGTAGAGCCTGAACACCACCTATACTACGAGAACCTCTATCGCGGTGTTGAGGTATCACACGAGGAGAGAACGAGATGGAAATGGATGAAAATCGAACCGTCAACGTATCCGTTCAGGTGCTGCCGCTTAGCGAGGACGCCTTTCCGATCGTCGGTCGCGCCATCGAAGCAATCGCTGCCTGCGGAGTCCACTACGAAGTGACTCCTATGGAGACGGTGATGGAAGGCCATTTGGACGATCTCTTGGCGGCCGCGAAAGCAGCGCACCTGGCTTGTTTCGAAGCCGGAGCGAATCAGGTCGTGACCCTGATCAAGATCGGGGACAGCATCCACGGCACAACGATCGAAGAAAAAGTGGGCAAATATAGAAAGCGCGATGAATAAATCCCTCACGACCGCGAAGAAAAGAAACGAGCGGCGTATGCCCTCACGCTGGGCAGGCGAAGCACTACCTGCACTGCTGTTGATCGGGTTCGTCCTGCTTTGCTGGCACGTCGTCGCCACCCGCACCGGATTGTCGTCGTTTATCCTGCCCTCCCCGCTCCAGGTGGTTCAAGCGGGTTGGGAGACGCGTCAAATCCTGCTCTCGGCGATTGGTACGACGATGCTCGAGACCGCGATCGGCCTGGGGATCGCCATCCTTTTGGGCATTTTGATTGCAGCCGCGATCGATCTCTCCTCCTTCTTACGCAGAGCGCTGTATCCCTTGCTCGTCGCCTCGCAGACCATACAAATCATGGCCATCGCGCCCTTGCTGATCATCTGGTTCGGTTTTGGTTTGTTGCCCAAGGTGATCATCGTCGTGCTGGTTTGCTTCTTTCCCATGGCAGTCAGTACGGCCGATGGGCTTGCTTCCACCGATCCCGATCTGGTCGCCTTGCTGCGCGCCATGGGCGCCAGCCGGCGTCAAATCTGGCGTATCGTTCGGCTCCCCACCGCATTGCCGTCCTTCTTCTCCGGTTTACGCGTCGCAGTGACGTACAGCGTCGTTGGCGCCACGATTGGTGAATGGGTGGGCGGTTCTGCCGGCCTGGGGCTGTACATGCTGCGCTCGAAAAACGCGCTGGCCACCGATCAGGTCTTTGTGGCCATCTTGATCACCACGGCGATCAGCATCGGCTTGTTTGCGCTGCTGTATTGGATCGAACGTTTATCACTGCCATGGTATTACTCCACGCATCGAGCCGAACAATGGGAAGAGACCGGTATCTATTGATAGGATCCTGCATGAATACAATACAAAGCTTCAACGATCTGGCTGAAGATTACGACAGCTGGTTCGACGAGAACAGTGAAGTCTACAAAGCCGAACTAGAAACCTTGGCGGCGATGGTTTCAGAGAACGGCAGAGGCCTGGAGATCGGCGTGGGAACAGGGCGTTTTGCCGCACCACTCGGTATCCGCACGGGTATTGACCCTGCCCGTCGAGCACTGCGGTTTGCACTCTCCCGAGATATCCTCGTATGTCAGGCATTCGGGGAACGGCTTCCCTTCGGAAGCGATCAATTCGATTTCGTCCTTATCAACACCGTTGATCCATTCGTGGACGATATCCAAATCATCCTGAACGAGATCCATCGGGTGCTCAACACACGAGGGCGGATCATCATCGGCATGATTGACAAAGCCAGCCAACTCGGCCTAGTCTACGATGCGGAGAAGGAAAAGGACCCCTTCTTCCGGGATGCCCACTTCCACAGTTCCGATGAAATCATCCGCCATCTACGAGACACTGGATTTTCCAACATCGTCTCTCGACAAACACTCATGGGCGATCCCTTTGCCGCAGCCCATGAAAGGGAGAAAGAGGACGAAACGACCGGAAAAACACTGGCAATCCAGGATGGCTATGGAGAGGGAGGTTTCGTCGCGCTCCGTGCCGATAAACTCGCGTCAAATCAAACCGCCAAGATCTCAAAGCATACCGAGAAATTCAGATCGAAAAGGTAGGGAGATTCCATCATGAAAAGAATCGCGATACTTACTACGACATGTCTTGCATTGATCCTGGCAGCATCTGCCTGCCAGGTTGCAGCGGAAGAAAGCGATCAAGCAGCACCCACATCCATCAAGATGATGCTCGATTGGGTGCCGAACACCAATCACACCGGCTTATTTGTCGCCGAAGCAGAAGGCTACTTCGAAGACGAAGGCTTTCAGGTCGAGATCATCCAGCCCGGCGAGGTCTACGCAGAACAAGCCGTTGCCAGCGGCGCCGCTGATTTCGGCGTCAGTTTTCAAGAACAAATCACGCTTGCCAGAGCAGACGGCGTGCCCATCGTATCTATAGCGGCCATCATCCAACACAACACTTCCGCTTTCGCTTCACGCGGCGAACTGCAGGTGAACTCACCGGCCGATTGGGCTGGTCTAACCTACGGATCGTACGGCAGTCCCTTCGAAGAACCGACCCTGCGCGTGCTGATGGGCTGTGCCGGAGGTGATTACGAAGCGCTGAACATCGTCGATACCGGCTACGCCGATCCGCTGGCGCTTCTCGATCAGGAACAGATCGATCTGGCCTGGATCTTTTACGCCTGGCAAGGCGTCCAGGCCGAGCACGAAAACATCGATCTGGACGTGATCATGATGCAGGATTGGATCGAATGCATTCCGGATTATTACACGCCGGTGCTTATCACCAGCGAAGAAACGATCGCAGAAAGACCGCAGCTCGTACGACGCTTTCTCAAAGCCGTTTCACACGGATATCAATTCGCCATCGAAAACCCGGAAGATGCGGCGGCGATTTTACTCGCTGCCGTACCGGAACTCGACAGCGAACTCGTCTACGCCAGCCAGGCCTGGATCTCGCCACGTTACCAGGCTGAAGCTGTACGCTGGGGTGAGCAATCGCTGAGTGTCTGGCAGGATTACTCAAATTGGATACTCGATAACGATATCCTCGCAGAAGCGATCGACGCCGATGCCGCATTCACCAACGAGTTCCTGCCTTAACAAGAGATACCTGGATTGCGTGATACAAGGATAACGATGTCGACACCGAAAGTAGAACTTCGCAATGTCAGCAAGACCTTCCACGCCAATGGCCGCACCATCCAGGCGCTGGAAAATATCTCCTTTGACGTGCAACCCGGCCAATTCGTGACCATCATCGGACCTTCGGGAAGCGGCAAGAGTACGATCTTCAACCTCATTGTTGGACTGCTCGATCCGGACGAAGGTGAAATTTGCCTCGACGGTGAAACATGCGAGCAGCGGACCGGGCGTGTGGGCTACATGCCGCAGCGCGATCTTCTGCTTCCCTGGCGCAACGTGCTCGACAACGTCATCCTGGCGCAGGAACTGCTCGGCATTCCCACAGAAATCTCTCATGCCAAAGCCGAAGAACTGCTGCCGCTCTTTGGGTTATCGGATTTTCGTGCTGCCTATCCCAACGAACTCTCCGGCGGGATGCGGCAGCGCGCGGCCTTGCTGCGCACGATGTTAACCGAACGGGATGTTCTTCTGCTCGACGAACCCTTCGGCGCACTCGACGCCCTGACGCGGCGCGAGTTACAAGACTGGTTGCTCGACATCTGGCGCCGCTTCGAAAAAACGATCATCTTCATCACGCACGATGTCGATGAAGCGTTGTATCTGGCGGATCGCGTCCTCGTGCTCAGTGCCCGTCCTGGAAGGGTTGTTCGTTTCACCGATGTGGATTTACCTCGTCCCAGACGCCAGGGGATGATCGCCACAACCGACTTCACCAATCAGCTTGCTGAATTGCTCGAAGCGCTGGGGGTAAACGTGTGAAAACCAAACAACCTACCTCTCCCCAAGATCGACCAGAGCCTGGAGACACGATACTGGTTCACAAACTCGACGACAGGGGAACAGAGAAATTAGGATACTCAGGGATAATACTTGATACGACTCCGTCGAGTATCACACTCGAGGCGATTTTCGATCTGGAAGACCGTTCTCTGGGCGACATCAGACTTCAACGCGGCGATCGCTTTATCGAGACTCACTATGGCGATCGTTGGTACAACGTGTTTCGAATCCATGACGGTCAGGATGGGCATTTGAAAGGCTGGTACTGCAACATCACCCGCCCGGCGAAGATCGAACCAGGACATATTTACGCTATTGATTTAGAACTCGATCTGGTCGTACTGCCTAACGCTGAATATCAGGTGCTGGACGAAGATGAGTTTGAAACCCTGCAGCTGACGCCGGAGGACCGGGAGATGGCGCTGCAGGCAATGGAGGAACTCAAAACGCTAACGTCGAATCGATCGGGGTTATTTCAAGACGCCAAATCCTAATCGAGGGGAACAATCGAGCGTCGGCTGCCCGGGTTATTAATTATTATTCCAATCCGATCGTAATCAACGGAAAATGGGGACTAGGCCGTTCGTTCGGCATTTGCTCTCCGCCAGAGCCACCAGACGACAAACGCGGTAAAGATGATGATCAGCGCGGCGATGGCCACAGGCAATACAACGGCCAGAATCGAAAGCACCGTCGCCGTCACGTCTTCGGCCACGCTCACGGGGATGTTTCCTGCGCCAGCCGTCGTCGCCGTCACCGTCGGGCGAACGGCGACCGATTTGGCGACGTGCACACCCCCAGAGACCATGATTCCGGCGATGATCGCCAGCACGGGGTGGATATTGGTGACCGCGCTCGTGCTGGCCGCGAATAAAATCGCGCCCGCCGTAGGGCGAATGAAGGTCTGGATGGCATCGTTGATGTGATTGACGGCAGGTACTTTGTCCACGAAGAATTCGATCAGCCCCAGAATCACCAACACGGCGATCGTCCACCAGCTGGTGAGCGGATCCCACCCTTCGGAAAGCGTGATCCAATCCGTAAAACGCGCCATCAGTGCCACGATCAGCAGGGGCACATAGGCGTTCAAACCTGCGCTTGCCGACAGGCCGAATGCTGCAAATAATCCGGCGACACTTTCTACCACATTGCCCTCCGCTTCTCAGGAAAGATCCGCTGCGTCTCCTTCACCCAAGCTTATACCACACATTCTTTTGAATCGAACTCAGCTCTGTGCTGCCTGAAAATGGCTATACATGGAAACCATCCCACGTCCCTGTCAGCGTGAATCGAATCCAATCGATGATCCCGATTTGGATCACGGCCATCGTCAAGCCGAGGAGAATGGGTGTGATCAAATCCCGCCAGCCTGCAGCTTGATTCTCCTTGCGAGAGATGACCAGGATGACACTTGTGTATACCAGGGTCAATATAACGAAAACCGCCAAGGATGTCGCCAACGCAAACGGATAAAGAATCAATGGGTTCTCGCTTAGCACCAACACCACCAGGATCGCAGCGAATAGCAGTAATTTTCCCAGCTCCGCCAAAGAATGGATAACGGGTTCGTCTTTGACATCTTTCCAGGCAAATTGACTGAATGCGGGGTAGACCATCGTGGACAGCGAGATTCCAATCAAGGTTCCCGTAATCAAACGCAACGCATTACTCGGCGTATAAATCCCGGAGGCCATGGGTATGAGATGCACGTAGGAATTGAGCCCATCGATAGCCCAGAAGACTCCAAACAGGAAGAGGACTGCATTCACACCTCGACTGGGATAGCAACCTGCTTTCGTTCGACGAGTAATGTAGAAACCGAGTCCGACCAAAACGCCGAGATACATCCCGGAGCAGCGGGCACAAAGCGGCAGCTGCCGCGTGCCCAGCTGGAATGAGCGCAGGTCGATGCGATGGCACAGCGCGTATCCGACGGCATCCGCCTTACCCAGCATGCCATGCGGCGTGGAAAAGAGCCATGTGGTGAACACGACGATGGCAATCAGCACGGCGAATATCCGCGGAAGATGCGGATGTTTTGTTTGGACCAGTTCACGCGTATCAAGTTCAGACATGTCGCCATTATAGCGGAAACTTGCCGTAAGCATCCATAACGCATCACGAATCCCCTCGTCAACAAGGCACGATTCCTTGACGGCGCGACCACGGGACGGTTATAATGCCACCTGCTTTCCTCGGTAGCTCAATTGGCAGAGCGGGCGGCTGTTAACTGCTAGGTTGTAGGTTCGAGTCCTACCCGAGGAGCCTGGTACTTGAAAAGCACTCATGCGCATGCGCAGTGGGTGCTTTTTTTCCGGCATTCAATTGCCTGATCTATTAAGGTAATCCCTAAAAAGATGCGATATGATTAGGATTGTAGATTGATGCCCTTCGGAAAGGGGTGAATGTTATCATGAACCTATTGCAGAAAATTGCCAGCTTGTTTATCCGTTCGGCTGATGACCAGGGTTTTTGGATCTACATTCGTTGCAATCGATGCGGGGAGAAATTGAGGGCACGCGTCGATTTAATGACCGATCTCACAGTACGCTACGGGGAGGGTGGCGGTGGGGATGTGTATTTCACCCGCAAGACCCTCATCGGCAGCAACTTGTGCTTCCAACCCATCGAAGCGACTCTCACCTTCGATCTGCGACGTCAATTGATCGACAAGCAGGTTACGGGTGGTGAATTCATCACCAAAGAGGAATTCGAAGCGCAGGAGTAAGATAAGTTAGGTCTCTCGTTTTCCCATCCGCACGACGACCTTGTGTTTCACAGCACTGCCATCCAGCGGCAATGCCGCCTGATCCAAACGCCGACCATCCATCTCGATCCACGCCACACCTCGACTGACATGATCCGGGTTTTCAACCTTCAACTCGTAAACCGCATCTCGATAGGAATATCGGATGCCGAAGCCGTCCCATGCCGCCGGAATGATGGGATCCACGCGCAGCTCATCCCCCCGGACTTTCAGTCCCAAGACTTCTTCGATCCAGGCACGATACATCCAACCAGCCGACCCGGTATACCAGGTCCAACCTCCTTGCCCAACTTTCCCTGGAAGATTATAGACATCTGCCGCGACCACATACGGCTCAACAGCATACCGCTCCACATCTTGCGGTTCACGTGCGTGTTCGACGGGATTCATCATGCGCAGCAGCTGCGCTGCACGATCACCATCTCCCATGCGCGCATACGCGATCGCCAACCATAATGCACCATGCGTATACTGCCCGCCATTCTCGCGTACACCGGGCGGGTACCCTTTGATATAGCCGGGATCCAACGCGGATTTATCGAAGGGCGGCGTAAACAACAAAGCCAAACCATCTTGTTCGCGAACCAATTGCTCCCAAGCCGATTCCAGCGCAGTTTTCGCACGCTCCGGATCTGCGGCTCCACTGATCCATGCCCAGGACTGTGGTAGAGAATCGATACGCGCTTCCACATTTCTCGCCGATCCAAGAGGGGTGCCGTCGTCGAATGTCGCCCGTTTGTACCATGCGCCGTCCCAGGCCTCTTCTTCGACTCGTTCTGCCAATCGGCGGGCGCGTTGGCTAAAATCTTCCGCGTCTTCCTGGCGGCCTGTTTCTTCCGCCAGGCCAGCAAAATCATTGAGGACATCGATCAGGAACCAGGCCAGCCAGACACTCTCGCCTTTTCCTTCTGCACCCACCCGATTCAAGCCATCATTCCAATCCCCGGTTCCAATCAACGGCAATCCATGGGATCCACTCGTGGCGCCTCGTTCGATCGCCCGACGACAGTGCTCGTACAACGACTCGCGTTCCATACTCTCTTCTGGAACGAGGAAAATTTCATGTTCGTCATCTTGCAGCGCTCGACCTTCCAGGAAAGGCAGCTGTTCGGCGAGGATGTCCGTGTCCCCTGTGATCTTAACGTATTGACTAACGACGTAGGGCAGCCAGATGAGATCATCCGAGATGCGCGTACGTACCCCGGCACCGCTTGGAGGATGCCACCAATGTTGTACGTCCCCTTCTCGGAACTGTCGCTTTGCAGCCGTTAAAATGTGCTCGCGAGCCAATTGTGGCGCGGCGTAAAACAAGGCCATCACATCTTGCAGTTGATCGCGGAACCCAAAAGCACCGCCGGACTGGTAGAACGCCGATCGAGCCCAAATCCGACAGCTCAATGTTTGGTAGATCAGCCAGCGGTTGAGCAAGAACTGCACAGATAATTCCGGATGGTCGATTTCCACACGACCTAAAAGCTTGTCCCACCAGCCGCTGGTCTGCTCCAGCGCTTCCTCGACTCGTAGGTCTTCACGATAGTGTCGGATGATACGCAGCGCATCTTCGCGTGAAGCCGCTGAACCCAGCATCACGAAAAGGTCTTCGTATTCACCAGGTTCCAATTCGATGCTGGTCCGTATCGCTGCGCACGGATCCAGGCCAGCGCCCACCCGCTGCGATAAATGTAATCGGTGCATCGCGGCCGGATCGGAGAGACTCTGATTACGCCCCACGAAGACCGTGCGATCGGCAGTATAGTCATCTGCGGCCGGACTCATGGCCACGAAGGCCACACGCTCGCCATAATCCACGTGGTAACGGTTGTACGCCAAGAGCGCTTTTGCATCTTCATCCCATTTGGTGGTGACGTGCATTTGACTTTCTTCGCGAACTTCCCCAAGCACCCATTCCGCATAGAAAGTTACGCTGATCCGCCGAACCTGCCTTGAGTCGTTCCGCAAGCGCAAACGCTGGATACGTACTGGCTTACCCCCTTCGTCGTTCATGGGCACGAAGGTGATCAACTCTTGTTCGATGGCATGACTGTTGTGTTCGAATACGCTGTAGCCGGCACCATAACGCATGCGATAGGCGTCCAATTCACGAATCGGATTCGGAGTCGGCGACCAGAATGTGCCACTTTCCTCATCCCGGATGTAGAACGCATCCGAGACGGGATCGCAAACTGCATCGTTCGACCAACCAATCAAACGATGCTTCTGACTGTTGCCGTACCACACGAAACCCGCACCGCTTTCGGAGACCAGCGCGCCAAAATTCGGATTGGCCATCACGTTCACCCAGGGTGCGGGCGTGTGATCCTTCGGGCCGAGATAAATCGCATACTCCCTACCATCCGGCGTGAAACCACCCAATCCGTTGAAGTAGGGCAACTCCATAAAAGGCAGTGGGGCTGATGGTTCCTCTGGAATCTTGCGCGTTACGAGTTCGATGGGAGTATCCGGCGCATCGCGTGGCACCGCGAGTTGCTGCGAAAGCGGTCCGCGTGCCGCTACCAGGACCACTCTGGCGGCGGAGAGAATCAAGGTGAGATGTTCTTCGGGGATTTGATCCACGCTAAGTAAGTAAACCCCACTGGGTTGATCGATGACGGCATAGATCGAGTCCGTCTCGATCAAACGCAGTAAACGCTCGTTCAGTGGTTGTTCATAGCTGCTGGACTCTTCATTCAGGATCACCAGATCGGTCTTCAAACCATGCTGGCGCCAGAAGGTATGCGCCTGCAGCATTTGACGTACCGTGCTCAGATCGCGTGCTTCGCCAATACTCACCACAGCGATCGGAAAGTCTCCCGAGATGCCGTATGGCCACAAGCCTGACTGCCCCAAACGATTTTGTTCCAATCGTTCGGGCGGTGGACGCAACCAGGCATCCGGATAGAGCATAGCGCTGGCCAACTGCTGGAAACGGCGGGCATCGTCCGGCTGAATACGCAGCAACCGCAGGTCGAGTTGGGCATGTACCCAGGCCAACTCCAGGCTGCGCGTGATCGCGCGCGGGTCGCTGTATTTTTCCATCAAACGCACGACTTGATCGCGCTCCCCGGAGGCTGCCAGGACCATGGAAATAGACAATCGCTGCCGGGGACGAATGGTAACCACCTTACGCATGCTCAATATGGGGTCGAGAACGTAGCCAGCGCTGTTACTCAGATCGCCTTCGAGTGCTTTTGGATTTGCGGTGGATCGACCGCGACCGACAAAGCGCTTGCGATCGGTTTCGAACTGCAGCGTGTTCGATTCCTCATTTTCAACCGTAATCCTGTGGGCGACGAAGATCGGCGGATCTTCGAGATCGCGCTTCCTGCGGAAAGCGAGTAACGCATTGACCTGCGGTAGTGCTTCCGTCTGGATGAATATTTTATTAAACGCCGGATGCTGTCGGTCGGCGTTGTGCGGCGCCATGGATAATTCGATGTAACTGGTAACCTCGATGCGCCGGGCGCGATTCGAGCGGTTGACAAACGTCATGCGCCGAATCTCAACATCGTCTTCCGGCGAAACGACAATCTCGGTTTCCGTGTCGATGCCGTTATCTCTGCGGCGGAACTCGGCGCGGTCAATCGCCATGTTGACAGAATAATCTGCTGGATCCCCACCGAGCGGTTGATATGTATTCGACCAGACATGTCCGTTGTCGATATCCCGCAGGTAGCAGAAGCTGCCCCAGGAATCGCAGGTGGTATCCGCTCGCCAGCGTGTGAGTTCGAAATCTCCCCACCGGGTATACCCACCGCCGGCGTTTGTGACCATGACGCCCATGCTGCCATTGGATAATAAATGGGTCCGTGGTGTCGATGTCTGGGCGGTATCGAATTTACTGATAGAAGGTGCCAATTCAACCGCCGCAGCCCGCGTCCTCGGACGCTCACGCGTCGAAACCTCATACAGCGGCGGCGAGACGGGTATGCGCTCGTAAAGTAATGGTTCCGTAGCTTGCACACGCCGGTCCGCATGGAAACGCCGCTGCATGGTGTTGTCGTGCAAGAGGTTCACCATGGCCAGGAAACCCATCGCCTGGTGATGCGCCATGTACGCCCGCACCAGGATTCCTCGTTCCCCTTCGCGCCTGCGCTGACGGGTAAAGTCGATCGCTTCGTAGAAGCCATAGCGACCCACTAATCCTTCACTCGCCAGGCGCCGTAGATTCTGTGCAGCTAGATTCGGTTCCACCATTAAAGCCAGCATGGAGGCATAGGGTGCGACCACGAGATCATCCTCCAGGCCGCGCTTCAAACCCAATCCGGGCACGCCGAATGCCTTGTATTGATAGGTCTTATTGAGATCCAGATCACCGTAAGCCGATTCGGAGATACCCCAGGGCACATTCCGCTGCACAGCGTACTCACGCTGCAGTTCTACGGCTTCGTGCGTGGCAAGATCGAGCAGCGAATTGGCGTATGTGCGCTGTAGAAGAAGGGGCATCAGGTACTCGAACATCGTACCGGTCCAGCTGAGCAGCAAGCGGCGATTCCCAACCGATCCATACAGTCGATTCAACGCCAACCAATGCTCACCGGGAACGTCTCCGCGCGCGATGGCGACGAAGCTCCCCAGACGTGCCTCACTCGCCAACAGATCGTAGTAGGAGCCATCTTGACGCTGATTACTGACGTTGTAACCGACGGTAAAAAGACGACGATCGGGATCGTACAAGAATCGCATATTCATGCCTCGACCCAGATCTCGAATGGAAGTGAATAATTCTTCGCCCTGGCTTAATATTTCTCCAGCAAACCAGCGCGCTTCAGAAAATGAGTCACGCAAGCGTTCAATCCAACTCGTGAGTGAGGGCGGCAGCGCACCGATCGAACGAATGGCTGTTTCGATCGCTTGCATTACAGGGACACTTCCGTTCGCCAATTCACGCAGCGACGGCGCCTCATAAAGCGCCACTCGTCGAGCTTCTAATGTTACAGAGCCCAACGGCGCAAGAACTTCCTCCGCCTCCGTGACCAGGATCTCTGCCCACTGCATGTAGCGGTCCAACGTGTGAATCCAACTGGAAATCTGGCGTTCCAGTTTGCCCGCCCAATAGGTCGCTTCATCTCCAGTTCCGGCAGTCCTTCGCAATCCGTAGGCCAAAGCGATCGACAGACCGCTGGCATGTCGGATGTTCCGAATGAGTTCCTCAAGTCCCTGAGGTGAGGACTCCAAAGTTTGCGCCAATTTATCGAAGGCCTGCATATGTGGATCATCTGGATGCGTGGTTCTCAGGGTGTCTTTTAAGATGTCGAGTGTATCCCACGCACCGCGGAGGATCTCCAGATCAATCAGAGGCGAATCCAATAATTCCTGGATGCCGGTCTCGAGTGTCCACAAGCATCCCAGCAGGTTACCGCTATCCACTGTCGAGACATAGCGCGGTTCCAATGGTTCCAAGGTCTCGATGTTGTACCAATTCAAAAGATGGCCTTCAAATTTCTCGAGTTGATCCAGGGTCTCTAAAGTCCCGCTGAGTTGTTCGATTACGGCATCCGAATTCAGGTATCCGCAGTCTTTAGCCCCCAGGGCTGAGAGCATCCACAAACCGATGTTGGTCGGACTCGTGCGATTGGCGATCTGATTCTGATGTGAGACCTGGAAGTTATCTGGTGGAAGCCAATTCGTTTCGTCTCTGACGAAATCCTCAAAGTATGCCCACGTACGGCGCGACCACTTTCGCAATCTACGCCGTGCTCGTCTGGACACCTGCAGTTGTGGTTTTTCACTACGAGGGCCTTGATTCAGCCGCCAACCAACCCAAGGACTGAAAAACCAAAGTGCCAGGAATGGCACTGCTGCGTACAAACTCATTGGTTGGATCTTCCATAACAAAACACCGACGGCGCTGGAAAACAGGCTGACGATCCCCAGCGTGATGGAGATTGAGCGCGCCTGATCAGTCGCTCGCCACCCTGTCATTTGTGCCGTCGTCCATTCCAGGAAGCGGCGGCGGCTGATTAGCCGCCGGTACCAAACCCGGGTGATTGCGTCTATTGCCACACCGGCTTGATGGGGAATGAGTGACGCCTCCACAAGCGAACGTCGGACACCGCGCCACAATTCCTGCAATGTAAAAGTCGCCGTACCGGGCTGTGTCGTTGCCCAAGTTACCGGCTGCACTAATGGTTGAAAGAGCATCAAACTGCCGACCAACAGGCTGGAAACGGCACCCAAACCAGGTGAGAGCATCCAGGCAAGCAACAGATAGAGCATCAATGCCGCCGGTACAAGGCTGCGGCGTAGATTATCGAACACTTTCCAGCGGTTCAACATCGAAAGCGGATTGACCACACGCTTGCCCGTACCGGAGGGCACTCGCGGCAAGACCCAATCTGCGATCTGCCAGTCCCCCCGAATCCAACGATGCTGACGCCGGACGTAACTAATGTAGTCGCCGGGAAAATCATCATACAGTTCGATATCACTGGCGTACCCCACACGAACGTGTGCGCCCTCGATCAAATCGTGGCTGAGGATGCGTTCGTCGGGAAAACGGTTTTTCATCACCCGGTTGAAAAAGCGCGGGTCGTAAATCCCCTTCCCCACAAAGGACCCTTCCGAAGCAAGATCCTGGTAGACATCCGAAACCGCCTTGGTGTACGGATCGGTGCCGATCGGTTCAGTAAAAAGACGCGTGAAAACGGTGGCGGTAGCACTGGGCAGCGCAGTACTGACGCGAGGTTGGATGATTCCGTACCCTTCGACCCGCAGTGGTTTTTCGTTTTGCAAAGTTGGTCGGTTGAGTGGATGGGCAATCGTTTCGATCAAGCGCCGGGCACTATCCCGCGGCAGCTGCGTATCACTATCCAGCGTGATCACGAAACGCACATTCACCAACACCTCGGCCTGACCGACTCGCACGATGTCCTCTTCCACCGTCTCGCCATCGATCAAGCGGTTGAGCAATTCCAATTTGCCGCGTTTGCGTTCTTTGCCGATGAATTTCCCTTCGGATTCACACCAGACTCGTTCACGATGGAAGAGATAAAAACGCCCCGCGCCGTGGCGTCGGTTCAACGTTTCGATACCCTCCACCGCACGCGTGATTAAGATCCCGTCTTCTGGGGCCGTTGGATCATCGGAATCTGTAAAATCACCGAACAGTCCAAACAACAAATTTGGATGTGGATTGGCTAGATAGCGGATTTCGAGTTTCTCGATCTCCTCAACAACCATGCTTTCATCGACCCACAGCAAAGGAACTACGACAAGTGTGCGGTACTCATCGGGAATGCCGTGCTTTTCGAAGGACATTTTCGGCAGCGCGATTGGGGGAAGCAAGCGTGTGACCCAATAATTCACGATCTGCATCGCCAATTGACTGGCCGGCAGTGCACTCAACAAGCCAGTGAGAACCAGCCACCCGCTGCGCTCTCCGACCAGGTACGACAATCCCACGGCGGCGCCAATCAGAATCGCGCTGGTCAACCCAATCGAGCCCAGATACATGGCTGTGTGATTACGTTTTATCCAGCGCAGAACCCGCCAACCCCATTGCTCACGCCCACCCAACCCACGAACGAACTCGCGCCGTTCCGAGCCAATGAGATAGGTGCCCACGTGGCTGCGGCGAAAATCGGCGCTGTCGGATGTTTCATTTTTCGAAGCCGCTTCAATCGCCAATTCCGCGACTTCGGTTTCCGGGATTCTCGCTCCCCTGGCAATTTGTTCGACTGCGCGTCGGTAACGATCGCGCGTTTCGAAATCCATGTTCCTGTAAACGCCAGCAGGATCACGGCACAGGATCTCCTCTATGCGGCTGTGACGCTCAAAAATCTCGCGCCAGTCCAGAAGCGAAAGTTGACGCAAGCTGGTAATGGCATTGCCGATCGAGATCTGCATCGCCGCTTGACGCGCTTGTTCTCGCCGGTTGATCTCACCCAATTCGGTATGTAAACTGCGCTCCAACCAACTTCGTACCGGCACGAGTGCAGCTTGCTCGTCGTAAAGATGACCGATCAACTGTGTGGCGAAAAAAGGACTTGGCTCGGATTGCTCCCGCGCCAATTCGGCGAGGAGATTAAAAAGTTGGCTGGCATCGCGGCGAGCGGTGGTAAGTAAACGATTGGCCCAGAAATCGGCTTGAACGGCCTCATGGAAACGTCGCAACACCTGCAATGCCAATTCCCGCAAGCGATCAATGATCGTGATCCGCAGCATCATCGGCAGCGCCCATAATTCACCAATTCCAAGAGTGGAGATGGACTGATATGCTTGCAGGTAATCACCAATATTGGTTCGATCCAATCGTGCATCCGTATGCAGAACCAGATCGCTGGCCAATCCGTAGACTCGCGGGTCTCCACGCTGCGAACCGCTGCTTAAAATCGGGAGTTGCTCGTAGAAACGCCGCGGCAAATTGAGACCCACATCGCGGATGTGACTCTGTACGATGTAGGCATTGTCCAGCAGCCATTCAGCGGATGGCGTGACACTCTGCTCGAGCCGCTCGTACTGCGCCAAATCCTCGCACACTTGCTGCAATGTCTCTCCGGAATGCTTGATGCGTGCCAGGAGCGCCGCACCACGCCCTCGCGATGGTGCCGCGATCGAATGACTGGCTGCCAACCGTCTGACATGATCCTGAATCTGTGCCGGTGAAAGTGGCGCTACCGCAGGATACTCCCCACGTTCTACCAGGGTGCTCGTTTTCAGGGCAAAGATCGAAGGCTGTGTTTCCCCCACCGTGCGTAAAACGGAAATTGCCCAAGCCAGCGATTCGGGCACCGCCCGCAGCAGAATAACCGACTCCTCCGTAACCAGCCAACGGGAACAGCGCTCCAATCGGTTGGCTTCCACACCGAGATCCAACCAGCGTACAATCAGCCACCCGAGAATGGCCGCCGAAAGGATCAGAAGACCTGAAAATACCTGTGGGGAGAAATCTGAAGGTATGGAATCCAGCAAGTGGAGTAGAACACCTGCAAGCGAACCCAGAAGTCCTCCAGCTATAAAACCCAGCAGCGTCCAGGTCCGTCGGGTACTGCCGCGTTTAATGACTTCGCCCTCGGCAGTTTTCTGGATCAACGCCGTTCGACGAAAATCTCGCCGCCGCAGTACTTGCAGCGCCTCGACAGCATCCTCGTGCCGCACGAAAAAAGCGACCAGTGTCGCTAATTCACGCACAAGGACACCTCGCTTTCATAGATTTCGAGGTTGTGAACTATTGATATAACGGTACATATGCACTTGTATGGCATCAGGCAATCGAAGATGCTACGATGGGGAAACGAACTCATGGGTCATCACTACCCGGATTTTCACCTTTCTGCATCCACGTCCAATGCGATGGTGTCCTCGAAACCTTCCCGCTGAATGGAAGATGGCCCACACATCGCCGGTTCTGAAAATTATAACAAACGTGCTCGTCACAATACAGGAAAACGGATCATCCACTCTAATGGTGTACAATTCAGATGAATAAGATACAATAATTCGGGTTATAGCACACAGTGTGCGAGGAGAGACGATTCATGCGTATACTCGCCATCATCTCGGGAGAATACGGCCGTCGTCATATTGAAAACATCCAAAAGCACGGCCCCAACGAATGGCAGATCGAAACATGGAAAGCGCCAGCCGTGTTTCCTCCGGTGATTGACGAACCGCAAGATCATCTTCCCCACAGTTTTCCGGCTGCTGATTTGGTTCTCTCCTTTGCAGAGCATCGCGGTATGGCAGAACTGCTGCCCGATATCGTCCACATGAGTGGTGCCCGGGGGGTAATCGCTGCCGTCGATGACGAAGCCTGGTTGCCACGCGGATTGGCACGCCAATTACGAGGCTGGTTGGAAGAAATGAACGTGGTTTGCGTCACGCCCAAACCGCTCTGCACACTAACCGAACAGGATTACGGTGTGGGACGCGGTTCACGCATTTCGTACGAGCAGCCACTAATATCCTCCTTCGCCCGCTTTTTCGGTCGGCCCGAATTGCAGTTAACCATCGATCCCAAGACAAGATCCATCACGGCGGCCGAGGTCGTGCGCGATGCAGTCTGTGGCTGTGCCCGCTACGCTGCAGAAGCCCTGGTGGGTATGCATGCCGACGAAGCCGAGGAAAAAGCCGGCCTGCTGCACCATCACTATCCATGCATGGCTGCCATGGGCCTCGACGCCGATTATGGCGATACGCAGATGCACATTTCTGGAAATATTCTCAAGGAAAACGTGGGAAAGCAGGTCAAGCCGTTTAAACAGATACAGTTCTTTCGACCGGACGGGCGCAGGGAATAAAGTGCATACTGACTTCGCCCACATACTCGCCGGGCTGCCCGGCTCAACACCTGTTACGTTTGATCTCCTTTCTTGGTGAAACTTTACATAAAGGAATCACGAAATAACTGCAATTTCCTGTTAGAATATGCCTTTGGAGGGTGGAGATCATCGTCGACCCAGGGCACCAACACGGGTCTTCGCCCCAGTGAGCATGGGGTAACAATAGCCCCAAAGGACGATAGTCCAAACGAAGCCAAGCAGGTATTATGCGCGTAGGAGGAGTGACGAATCGGGGAACGCTTAAACGCGTCCTCGGTTTGTGAAGAGCACGCCTGGCTATGAACAGACAATCCCAGATTGCGATCCAACAAGCAAAGGCAGCCGCCTCGCGCGGTGATTATACGCGCGCCCGTGGAATTCTGCGCCAGGCAGCCAGCCACGATCCGAACAACGAAGAGATTCTGCTGCTTTTCGCCCAAATCGCCCAGAAACGTGAACACGCCATCCAGTGCTATGAGCGCATACTCGAGATCAATCCTTATAATGAGATCGCCAATCGTGCCCTGGATCGCGCCTATGCACAGCAGGCACGCCGGGAAGAATTCGATCATATCGTTGCCAAAACAAAATCTACCATCGGCAGCTTCGATCCCGCAGCAGCCAAAAAAGTCATCTCACCGCTGACCAAGATTCCCTTCAAACATTATTTTGTAAACACATTTCGCACGGTGATGGTGATCGCCATTCTTGTTGGAGGCGTTTACCTGGGCGTGAACGCTTACGATTTCATCAACCGCTTCTTTGGCCTCGGGCCTTACGCACCCTCGACACCAACCCCCAGCCCTTACTCGACGCCAACACCCACGGTTCCGGTTGACCTGCCCCTGCTGCAATCTGAATTCATGGGACGAATTTCCATCATGGAGGGCGACCCAGCGCTGTTCGAAAACGTGTGGGAGTTGATCAGCGTCGACAGCTTCAACACTTACGCTTATGCCAGTGAGAATGCCGAGGAATATTGGTTCGACGCCGTCGTAAACCTCCGCGTCGGTTTCCAACGCGCCCATCCAGTACGATTCCGTTTGACGATTACCAACCCGGCCACGGGCATCTCAGCCCCGCTCTTATTGGAAGAGACCATCGTTCCCAACCACGAACTCGGTCTTGGCGCGAATGCCCTCCAGGTGACGCGGATCAACTTCTATCAATACGTCAGCGGCGATTATGGCGGGAAACTCGAACTCGAAAAAGTCGAGATCGTACGCATCGACGGCATGCACCAGGATGATTGGGAACCACCGGAAGGTGCGGCCGGAAAATTCCGGGATGTTTGGAAGATAACCAATCCCCATGATATCGCCCTGCCCCTTGCCTGGGAGTTGGTCAAGCGCGACCAAGCCGGTAACACGATCGGATTCTCGGAATACAAATTCTGCCTGCAACCCCAAAGCGACTTCGAGGCACTCTACCGCGAGTTCTCCCTGCTGCCGCCGGGACAACACATCATTATCTCAGAAAACATCGACCCCGATGAAGAACAGAACGGGGTGACCACAGAATTAATGCTGCGTTATCCCGACGAGTGCCAACCGCTGTTGCAGCACAAGGTGGCTTACGACCCATATGTCGTTCTCATAGATACAGCAGAGGAAGTAGATGAAGAGAGTGAAGACGGCGAAGTCGAATCGACCGAGGAACCCGATCCCTACACGCAGCATCTGGTGATTGAAAATCGCGGTCTGAACGAAGCGTTCGGCTTGTTCTACGTGAATATTTATGACCAAAACGATACCCCCATCGGTGGACGTGCCATCACGCTCGATCCCAGCAGTTTCCCACTGCTGCCGGATGAATTTTTCGAACTCAGTCCCCGCTTGGATTTTATCGAGCTGGTGGAACCCACGCCGACTCGTTTTGAATTTGTATTCCTTGGCATGAGTCAGATTCCGGATCAACCGACGCTCTCTCCAACAGAGGAGGGCGAGTTGATTCCCACCGAAGCAACCCTGGCACCCGAACCAACCAGTGCCGACTGAGCCTACCGCGTACTGCGAGCGTATCCCCAACATGAGCCGGCCTTTGTGGTTTACAGAATTCGTGAAAAAGATTTTCCCGAGCCGCTATTTACTCGCCCGGGCGACGCGCTTGCCGCTCGTCGGCTCGCTCGTCGATCAAACGCTCTTCGACGGCGACGACATGATCTACCTCCCCAGCAATCAAACGATACAGATTCACGAAGCCATCCCGGTCAACCAACAGTATGTCATTCCCTCCCAGGTGGTCGAACATTTCATCCAACTAGCAAATGTGCATTGGATCATGGACAGCTGCATCTGTAGGGCGGCAGCGGGTTGCCAGGACTACCCTATAGATCTGGGCTGTTTATTCCTGGGAGAAGCCGCTTTGGGCATTAACCCCAAACTCGGCCGCCGCGTGACGAAAGCGGAAGCCAGCCAGCATATGGCACGCTGCCGGGAAGCCGGCCTGGTCCATCTGATTGGACGAAACAAACTAGATACCGTCTGGCTCGGCGTTAGACCGGGACACCGTCTCTTGACCATCTGTAACTGTTGCCCCTGCTGCTGCGTATGGCGCGTCCTTCCGTACGTCAAGCCGGAGATCGGCGCCAAAGTCACAAGTATGCCCGGTGTGAAGGTAATCGTCGGGGAGGCTTGTGTGGGTTGTGGTACTTGCCTGGACGTTTGCTTTGTCGATGCGATTCGACTTGTAGACGATCGGGCGATGATCACGGAAGCATGCCGGGGCTGCGGCCGCTGTGTAGAGGTCTGTCCGCAAGGTGCGATCCACATTGAGGTAGATGCAGACAGCTTCATTGAACAGACGATCGCACGAATCACTCCACTGGTAAACCTGGATTAAAATTTCCACCCCGGATTTGCATACACAATTACTTGGAACCTTGCGAGCCGCCGTTCTTTGCTGCGTATGCCGTGTGTAATTTCACCGGGTCGCGCTCCTTGTCATGCAGACGCAGGTTGAGCATCTCCACGAAAAACGAAAACGCCATGGCGAAGTAGATGTACCCTTTGGGAATGTAGAATTCCATTCCTTCCGCCACCAGTGAAACACCAATTAGCAGGAGGAAACTGAGAGCCAGGATTTTTAACGTGGGATGCCGGTTGACGAATTCTCCGATCGGGCTCGCAGCGAACATCATCACCCCGACGGCGATAACCACAGCCGCCACCATCACAGCCAACTCGTTTCCAATTCCCACGGCCGTGATCACCGAGTCCAGAGAAAAAATGATATCGAGCAGCATGATCTGGAAGACAACACCGATAAAGGATGCCGCCACTTTGACTTCTGTGTGTCCTGATGGCACTTCGAGTTTATCGTGGATTTCAAAAGTGCTCTTCCCCAACAGAAACAGGCCGCCCATGATCAAGATGATTCCCCGGCCTGTAACGGTCATTCCAAATACTTCGAAGAGCGGTGTCGTGAGCCGCGTCAACCAGGAGATCGAGAAGAGCAAGAGAATCCGACTGATCATGGCCATTGCCAGGCCGACCGTGCGACCACGCGCCTGCTGATTCTTGGGCAGCTTGCCGGAGAGGATGGTGATGAAGATGATGTTGTCGATGCCCAACACGATCTCCAGCGCGGTCAAGGTGAGTAATGCGATCCAGTTTTGGGGATTCGAAATTAATTCTGTCATACTTGTTCCTCAAGATAACCCGAGATATCCAACTACAGGTATTTTATACGGGCAGGTTCTCCATCAGGTCTGACCTGCGCCTGACGGCGAAATTCCTGCTCCCTGACCGCTCGATGATACCACAGCCAACGTAGAGAAAAAGTATTCCTGTGCGTCCAACAATCTCGATCGCGAATATAATTCTCGGATGCGCTCCCCACGACCAACCCCGAATGACTCCCTTTCGCAACCGCCGATGCTGCCTGCTTGCCTGACCGCCAGCGTCGATCATCCACAGGAAAAGAGGGTTTAATGCGAAAAAGCTCCTTGCGCGCAATCATCAATCTGAACACCTACTGGTTCGGCCTGCAGTTCATGTGGACCAGCCTGCACGTGATCGTTCTGCCGGCCTTGATACTCCAATACGTTGCCGACGAACGCAAGAACACCGCTCTCGGATTGCTGACTTTCCTGGGATATTTCATCGCCGCCGTCATCCAGCCGTTGTCTGGCGCGCTAAGCGACCGCTGGGCCTCGCGCTGGGGAAGAAGGCGTCCGGCTATCGCCTTCGGTACATTAAGCGACATGCTGTTCCTGGCGCTGATGGCATTCGCCGGGGGCATACCGCTGCTGGCGGTGGGTTATATCGGCCTGCAATTGACCTCCAACATCGCCCACGGACCAGCCCAAGGGTTGATGCACGACAAGGTCCCGCTTGAGAGGATGGGGCTCGCCAGCGGAGTGAAGAGCTTTTTCGACATGGCAGGCGTCGCGGCCGCTTCGGTGATCATGGGACGCGTGTTTACGGCGGAGGCGCCCCTCAGTGCGTTCGGGTGGATCGCATTGGTTCTCGCATTCGGCGCCGCCTTCACCCTGTTCGGCGTCCGCGAGGAGAGCACCGCCGCGGATAAAGATGATCGACCCCTTCATGAGGTGCTGCGCAGCGAATTTCAGATCGACCTGCACCATCACCGTGCCTACTGGCGTTTACTCCTCGCCCGATTCCTGTTTCTGGCAGGTGTATATGGCATTCTGGCGTTCGCACAGTACTTCATTCGCGATGCGCTGCAGGTCGAAGATCCGATCCAATTTACAACCAACATGATGACAGGGATCGTGCTTTCGCTCATGGTTTTTGCTGTCCTTGCCGGTCAGCTCACCGATCGCATCGGCCGCAAACCGATGCACATTCTCGCCGCTGTTTTGGTCTGCATCGGCAGCGTCATGCTCATAATCATTCGGGCCCCAACCGCCATCCTGATTTTCGCCGCAGTTGTTGGCGCGGGGTCAGGTATATTCTTGAGTTCCAACTGGGCTTTGGCCAACGATTTCGCCCCCGAGGGAGAGAGTGGAAAATTTCTCGGGCTCACCAACCTGGCCACCGCGGGTGCCGGCGCCATCAGCCGCCTGCTGGGACCGATTATCGACTTTGGTAACAACGCACGCCCCGGCGAACACCTGGGTTACAACGTGCTCTTCATCGGCGCGGCCTTGATGGCCCTGATTTCCATACAGATCGTACGTAACGTACCCGAACAAATGAATCGGAGGCGCAGATAAGACGGGTATAAACGATCCAATCGACGTTTACCCTCCTGCCTGTTCGATGAGCTCTCGAATCTCCAGCGGCGGGCTCTTGGTCGCATCGCGCGCGAGCGTAAGCGCCTGCTCCGGGCAAACGGAAACACACACGCCGCAGCCCATGCACACCGCCTCATCCACAATCGCCAGATCACCATCCACCTCGATGGCCCCAAACGGGCATGTTTCGCTGCACTCCCCACAGGCAATGCATTCACTCGGATCAACACGGGCAACGTAACCGGAGCTGGCCAGCATTCCCGATCCCCGCTGGAAGGAGGCCATCGCCGCGCAGCAGCAGGAACAGCAATTGCAAATCGCATAAAAGCGGCCAAACATGGCGTCCTTGAAGAAAGCGTGATGTACGTGCCCGCGTTCGTGCTCCGCCTCGAGGATTTTTACCGCTTGCGCTTGGGTAATCCAACGCGCCCGGCCGGGATGATGATCGATTACGAAACTGGCAAAAGGTTCGCCAATCACCATACAGACATCCAACGGCAGGCAAGGATTGGGCTTACTCGAACGGCAAGCGCAATCGAGCACCACGATATGGTCAGGATTTTTGAGCACGATGTCACGCGCCATCGTGTAAGGTATGATCTGCTCGAGATCCCCGAGATCGACATCTTCCTGCACCGTTACCAACTGACAAGCGGCTTGTGGTGTTACAACCTTGCCATGATAAGTGTCCGCAAATGTATGCTTCACCGCATCAGGGTCGGGTTTCGGTTGAAACCATGCCACGATCGCTGCCATACGTTTAATCACCCCCGACAGCCAATGCTCACCGCGTCCGACAGCAATGTAGAGATAGAGCCAACGCCCGTAGACATATCCATGGATAAAATCGAACCAGGAGTAGTCCGAAACCATTCGCGCTTCTTCGTGAAAAGCGCTCGAACCCTGTGAGCGCCAGAACCACTTCCGTTTACGCTTGTCGGCCATCTCCACCTCCTGCATCGGCCGGGCGACGATCCATTGGTACATCCGATCTTCTCAAGCATACATTAAAACTAACCCCGATACCCATACTCTCCCTCATGCAGCCATGCCGTACGATCGAGAAAAACGGCAGCCATACAAATGAGCGGAGAGTGTGTTATCGTTGATCCCAAGATCGAGGGAAGGAGATCCTGCACACATGCCCATTCCTATCACCATCTATACCCGGTCCGGCGGGGAAAAACCGGCGCCTTATCAGGTCGAGAACCTGGCCGCCTTGGCGTTGGTCGAGCCCTCCGGGATTTACACCGTCGCACGCACTTATCATAGCGATCAAGCCATTTTACTTGACGCGCACTTCGACCGCTTCGAAGAATCGGCGCACCTGGAAAATATCCCCCTCGAACTTGATCGCCCGGGGATACGCCGAACCCTGCGTAAGTTGATCGAAGACGCCGCTTTCGAGGAAGCCCGATTTCGCTTAACGATTCCCCGCGAACAGCCCGAGCAGGTCATCATCGCCCTGGAGCCCCTGGACCTGGAGCGGATCGCCCGCCATCGTGACGGCGTAACAGCCAGCACGCTTCACCTGCCGCGCGATAACCCACGCGCCAAGAGCACCGATTGGATCGCCGTGCGCAACAATGCCCGCCAGCAGCTTCAACCCGGCGATTATGTCGGCTTGCGGGTCTCGGACGAGGGGACGATCAGCGAGGGGTTCAGCAGCAACTTCTACGCCATTAAAGACAGTGTATTACGCACGGCGCAGGATGATATCCTCTTCGGCGTCTCCCGCAAGATTGTGCTCACAGTCGCCCCGGAAATCCTCCCGGTTGAGCTCCAGCCGATCCACGAGAATGAGATCCCGGAACTGCAGGAGGCCTTTCGCAGCAGCAGCAGCCGCGGCGTGACGCCGATCGTGCGCATCAACGGAATACAGATTGACGACGGCCAACCCGGTCCGAAGACCCGGGCCATCCGTCGCGCCTTCGACGCCTGGGTGGAAGCGCATATCCAACCCATCTGAGTGTAACGGGAATCCTTCCGGGATCACGGATCGTGGGGAGACCGAGAACGGTATACTGTAACCGGATGTCAGGGCGGGTTTGAAACCCGCCCCTACAAGAGTCCAACCTAAAAATCTGTTGGAGCTATCCTTTTAGAACAGCTCCAGAATGATCTTCGAATCACGCATTCGGCCGTCAGTCCGTGAGCGTGCAGCCGTTGCTGAAATCGAGTTCAAGATCGTAGCCACTGGTTTCGGGTGGATTTAAGAAGATAAAACGGATTTGAGTCGATGAAGTAATTTCCCGATTCGGTGAATCCGTAGCACTCGGAGGTTCATCCTCACCGAACCAGATCATGACACCACCAAGTTCCACTTTGAATAAGGGTGGACCGCTCCACTCTAATGTCCATTGATTTAACGTTACCGACGACCCGCTGTAATTGACTGTCCAGCGAACATAGTTTTCAAATTGATTTACAGAGACACCGCTCAAACTCAGCCGCGCGCACGGATCGGTCGTCGGCGTGAGGGTCACCGTGGGCGTCGCCGTCGGGGGTGGCGTGAGGGTGGTCGTCAGCGTGAGTGTTTGCGTGACCGTGCGCGTCAGCGTGATCGTCGGCGTGCGCGTGATCGTCGGTGTGCGCGTGATCGTCGGCGAGAAGATACTGGTCGGCGTGAGCGTCGGCGTGCGTGTGGTCGTTTCGGTGGGCGGCACCGGTGTGTCGGTCGGCACGGGGGTCAGCGTGTTCTCCCCCGCAGCGGCCAGGGTTTCGTTGACGGAGCCGAACGCGTCAGTCTCCAGTGCCTGCATGGTGGCCGCCACCGCAGTTTCGATCTGCTCGCCGGTGAGATCATCCAGACCGGAGCGGATGGCGACCGCCGTGGAAAGGGCATCGATCGTCGCCTGGGCGTCCCAGGTGGGTATTGCAGCAATATTACCAGGGTCCTCGTCACCGAGCATGTTGTCAACGATGCGTGAAGCCGCCCAAAGACCGCCAACCAGCAGCAGGACCAGGAACAAGAGCATCGCCGGCATGGGAATTCGCCTGCCGATCTTTGCGATAATGCCACCGTTGTCGTCGTCGGTTGGCACGATAAAATCATCCGCAGTAGGCGGCGGCGACTTGGCGCCCGGTTTTAATCGGCCGGATTCCGGATCGTAAACATCCCGCATCGTTTTCTGGAAGGCATCGTTCATTTTCGCAATGGAGGGGTAGCGTTCCTTTGGCTCCTTCGCCATCGCTTTAACAATGACCTTCTCGACTTTTGCCGGCAAGTTGGCGTTCACCAATCGAGGTTGGGGCAAGGGCTCATGTGCATGCATGAGGGCGATCGCCAACGGGGTGTCTGCTTCATAGGGAAGCCGGCCCGTGCAAACTTGATAGAGGATCACGCCCAGCGCGTATTGGTCAGCGAGATGGCTCACCTTCTCGCCGCGCGCCTGTTCCGGAGCCATGTACGTCGGTGTGCCGATCAAACCCGAACCGGTCAAGGTCATCGTCGCTTCCGTGATTTGCACGGTGCCGAAGTCGGAGAGCCAGGCGTTTCCCTTCTCGTCAATGAGGACGTTCGAAGGTTTAACATCGCGATGAACGACACCTGCTTCATGCGCGTATTGCAAAGCCCCGGCGATCTGATTGATGATGATGGCACCCTCTTCGGGACTGAGTGGACGCTCCAGCAAGCGCTCGCGCAGCGTACCCACTTTCATGTACGGCATGACGATATACGCCATTTCGTCCTGCTCACCATAATCAAGGATCGGCACGATGTTGGGATGCCGTAGTCCCATGAGAACATTGGCCTCACGCCGAAATCGTGCCAGGAAACCTTCTTCTTCCGCCAATCCCGGAGAGATCACCTTGATCGCCACGACGCGCTCGTTGGTCACGTCGACGGCCTGGAATACGGAAGCCATCCCGCCGCGGCCGACTTTCTTGACGATCTCGTATTTTCCCAGGATCTTACCGATTAAATACGCCATTCGTTCCTATCCCGCAGGCCAATATCATACAACCAAATGGAAATCCAGACCAACGCATAGACACAAGCCGCACCTCATCGTCAGCCGGACACGTGCGAGTTGCCCGCCATCCCGGCAAACAAGATCGGTGCTGAGTATCAATATAGCCCTTTTTTTCGAGAATCCACAAGGTTACGTTTGTCATCCTTCATAAATAAATGCGTCAGAACATTCCTCACCACGAAATCCATTTCGACACGCCCAAGCTTATCCGATACTTGGCACAAAACAGGGGAGATAGGGGAGAAATTCCGTTCCCTGGGGCTTCCTTTTAATACAGCAGATTCAAAGAGTAGGACTGGAAACCTATTTCTAATCAACCTGGAGAATGCTATAAATAAGATGCGTCTTTTGTGGTATATTGGTGTAGGTTCTCTCGTATAGGTATTAAACAGAATATCCGTATCTCGCAGATGGGAGGCAAAATATTGCTATCTCGTCCCTGCGAGCATATGTATTGGATTGTCGGGGGCTTCAGGAGGACTGAAGCAAGCGTTGCCAAAGGGAGGCAATCGTTGCACCACTGAACCACAGGCGAGTGACGACGCGCGACTGCAAATCGCAACGATAAAAATCCTGAACGACGGAGAACGCTTTTGACCTCCCAAACATCAACTTCATCTAAGATCGCCATCGGTCTCGCACCGCTTCTGGTGGCTGCGGGTTTGCTTCTGGCCGAGAGCGTGCTTGCCAGCCCGATCGTAACCGAGCGGGTAAGTATTGATTCGACAGGCACCGAGGTACTCGGCCCCAGTTCAGATCCCAGCGTCAGCGAAGAGGGCCGATTCATCGCTTTCTCGTCCGAGGCGACGGGTTTGGTGCCGAACGATACCAAAGGGTTCAAAGATGTCTTTGTCCACGACTGGGCTGAGGGAATCACAACTCGCGTCAGCGTTTCGTCGTCCGGGGAAGAGGCCAACGCAGAAAGCAACTCACCATTCATCAGCAACGATGGCCGTTTCGTTGCATTTTATTCCAATGCCGACAACCTGGTAGCCGGTGACAGCAACGGCGTCACCGACATCTTCATTCATGACCGCAACGATGGAACGACGGAACGCGTGAGCGTGAATGACAGCGGCGTTCAGGCAAATGGAGCTTCCAGTTCACCCAGTCTGAGTGCAGACGGCCGTTTCGTTGTTTTTGCATCGGAAGCGGATAACCTGGTCGCCGGGGACTCCAATGGCGAAACCGACATTTTCCTTTACGATCGGGAACTCGATGAAATTGAATTGGTATCCGTCGCCCTGGTTCCATCCGAATGCGCGAACGGGTCGAGTAATGCATCCATCATCAGCGCCGACGGCAACTTCGTTGCCTTTGCATCCAATGCCAGCAACCTGGTCCCGAACGATCTTTTGGGCCGCCAGGATATTTTCGTGCGAGATCGGGTGCAGGGAGTTACCGAACGCGTAAGCATCTCATCAAGCGGCGATGAAGCCAATTTCTCCTGTTACGGACCCGATATCAACGATGACGGTCGCTTTGTTGCCTTCCGATCAACCGCAACCAATCTGGTTGCAGGCGACACCAACTACTGGCCAGACATTTTCTTACACGATCGACAGAGTGATACCACAGAACGTATTAGCGTCGACAGCGATGGTTTGGAAAGCAACGGTGCAAGCTACGAGGCCTCCGTCGGTGTAGACGGCCGCTTCATCGCCTTCCGTTCCAGTGCCAACAACCTGGTTGCAGGCGATACCAACGGATACACCGATGTATTTGTGCGAGACCGGCAAGGTCTCACCGTACGCATCAGCGTTGACAGTGAAGGTGTAGAAGCCGATGACTCCAGCTACTACCCCGTCATCAGCTCCGACGGCATGGTCATCGCCTTTTATTCCCTCGCCACCAATCTCATTGATGATCCATTTGACACCAACGGTGTTTTCGACGCCTTTGCTCACGGTGAAAAACCGGAAGCGACACCTGAACCGACCGAAGAACCCACCGCGGTTCCGACCGAAGAGCCCACCGCGGTTCCGACTGAAGAACCCACGGCCGTTCCGACCAAAGAGCCCACCGCGGTTCCGACTGAAGAACCCACCGCGGTTCCGACCGAAGAACCCACGGCCGTACCAACCGAAGAGCCCACGGCCGTTCCGACCGAAGAACCCACCGCGGTTCCGACCGAAGAACCCACCGCGGTTCCGACCGAAAAGCCCACGGCCGTTCCGACCGAAAAGCCCACGGCCGTTCCGACCGAAGAGCCCACCGCGGTTCCGACCGAAAAGCCCACCGCGGTTCCGACCGAAAAGCCCACGGCCGTACCAACCGAAAAGCCCACGGCCGTACCAACCGAAAAGCCCACCGCGGTTCCGACCGAAAAACCCACGGCCGTACCAACCGAAAAGCCCACGGCCGTACCAACCGAAGAGCCCACCGCGGTTCCAACCGAAGAGCCCACCGCGGTTCCGACCGAAGAACCCACCGCGGTTCCGACCGAAGAGCCCACCGCGGTTCCGACCGAAGAACCCACCGCGGTTCCGACCGATGAACCCACAGCCGTTCCGACCGAAGAGCCCGGTCCAGGCGTCTGCCCGATATTCCTTGACTTTGAAACCAGCGCCAACGGAGATGCACTGCAAGCTGGAACGTTCATCGATGATGAATGGGCAGCCTACGGAATCACGATCACGACCGACAATCCAACAGCCCACCCGGCGATGATATTCGACACCAGTAATCCTACGGGCAACGATAAAGATCTTGGATCGCCGAATGAAGATTTCGGTGGCCCTGGAGTCGGTAGAGGCGGTGAAGAAGGTATGCCGGGTGAGAATAGCCTCTCGCTGGACAACGTTTTGATCCTCTCCCAGGATGCCAATCCGAATAATCCCAACGATTATTACGGCGGCGGCAGCTTCTTCTTCGAGTTCGATCAACCGACGGATGTTTACGAAATCCACATCCTCGACATCGACAGCAACGAACGCGATGGCGTCGTCATCGGCTACGATGCCGACGGAGAAGTCGTAGGGCGAGAATGGATCGCTGCGCTTGGCGACAACAGCTTCCAGGTACTGCAACTCGGGTTCGAAAACGTAACTCGCTTGAAGGTCAAGCTTGAAGCGAGCGGCGCAATAGCTGGGCTCGAGTTGTGCCCGAAACAAAACCCCGTTGACCAATCATCGCCGCCAGAACCAGAACCGACGGCTATCCCGACGATGAAACCCACGGATGAGCCAACACCTACGCCAACACCTAATTCCAAGCCGGAAGCAACGGCGACACCTCTACCACCGAAGCCCACGAATACGCCTGACGACGAACCAGGCAACTACGATCCCTCCAAACCCGGGCTCTCGATTTACTCTTGTCTGGATGATGGGAACAGGTTCCATCTACGAATTACCAACATCGGCGCAGCCGGGAAATACAGGCTGTTATCCTCCAATGGGAATATCCTCGGCCCATGGTATATGAAAACCGGAGAAGTCGTCAGCCAATTTTCAGATGGCACACCCATCACGACAACCATCGAAGACACATGGTCCATTCAATATCGAGATCGTTCAAAGTGGAAGGATACTTCGCTAACGTATGTGAGTTCTGTGGAAGAATTTATCATGAAAGAGGATTTCTGCGATAGAGTGGATCCCGACCCGGGGCCCTATCCCTCTATACCAATCGTGATCATTTCGGCTTCGGAGAAGACACTTAAAGAAGGCGAGACTTTCAGCGGAGCCGGCACGATCGTCGTCAACTCATCCCAAACCTGGACTGCCACTGTTGACTACGGTGACGGAAGCGCCCCCGGAACAGTGTCAGTAGCGTCCAACGAGCAATTTGAACTCGAGCACATCTACGGCGATAATGGCGAATTCGTGCTTACGGTCACGGCTGACAATGAGAATGGCGATCAAGTCTCGAAGAACATTGTCGTCACCATCAACAACGCCTCACCGGAGCTGGATTTCAACGGCCTTACGTCATTCAAATCCTGCCAGTCCATCGATCACTTCTTCAACTTCCAATTCAAGTGGCGTGTATGTTCCGACGTCGTCATTGCCTATGCTCGAGTTGGCGAAGAAAAGGTATTCACGACGACAGCCGTTGATGCGGGCTCTGACGATCTCACTATCAAATGGAGCCCCGGTTCGGAAATCACCTACTTCAACAACGGGAAGACAGCTGACCCGCCAGCCAGTTCGATGGGAGTTATCCCCTTCAGCGTCACCGATGAGACGAGTATCGTCTTCGAAGAACCCGGCTGGCACAAATTCACGCTTACCGTCAGCGATGATGACGGCGGAGCTGTGACCCGAAAAGTTAAAGTTTATGTTATCCAGAACGCACCGTGTGCACAGGGGTTGGGCTATTGGAAACATCAGCTTTCGAGATACAATTGCAGATACAATCGGAACATAATCCACGCGGCGAGGCTAAAAACCTACACCGTCATCATCAATGCATACTCCTCCGTATTCTCGGAGGAAGTATCACTGAAATCACTCGATCATGCCTATGATATCTTACGCTTCGAGAACAGCGACCTTCGCGCCAAGGCAAATGCACACCTCTTGGTTGCCTGGTTCAACTTCGCCCAAGCTTCGATCAAATGGAACGATTCCATCGATTGGAACGGCGATGGAGTGACCGATGGGACGTTCTTTGAATTGATCAAGCAGGCCGAGAATATCTTACTCGATTCAAAGGCCACACAGGCAGAAATCGAACTGGCCAAGGACATTGCGGAAGGAATCACGCAGTACGGTCAAGATGTGTGCCCTGCGCATTAGTTGATCGCCAATTTACTTTGAACCAAAGAATTAAGGACGATCCCGAAAAGGATCGTCCTTTTTATCTTTCACAATGACGTCTCTTGTAAATCATCAAGGTCGGGTTGAATAAGCGCCAGATGCTTGACTCTCGCGATTCAAAATCTACCACATCCCCACTCATCCAGACGCCAATTTGTATCTTTGCCTCATCACATATGCTGTCTTCCTCAATCCGCGTCAATCGGCAACCGCACACGCACACTCGTCCCCTGGCCAAGTTTGCTCTCAACCTCGATCTTTCCCTGATGCGTTTCGACCAATTCCTTGGCGATGGCCAATCCCAGGCCGCTGCCCGTGGAATCCTTCGATTTGTAGAAGCGCTCGAAGATGTGTGGCAGATCTTGCGCAGTAATCCCTTCTCCCGTGTCGTGAACCGCAATCTCCAAGTGATCCTGGTCCAACATCTTGCATGTGGCGCGGATGGTGTCATCACTGGAAGTATGCCGCATGGCGTTCATAATCAGGTTGACCAACACCGTACGGATGCGCAGCGGATCGATGTTTGCCAGGGGAATCTCGTCTTCACACTCCACAAGGCAGTCGATACCTTTCTCTTCCGCATGAGGTCGCAGCGCGGCAAGTGTTTCACCGATCAAGACCGACACATCCGTTGGTTCTTTCCGCAGATCTAACGCGCCACTTTCCGCCAAGGCGAGTGTGCGCAAATCCTCGATCAAACGACTCATCTGCTGGGTTTCTTCGAGGATGGATTCGAAATGAGCATCTTGGCGCGGATAGACGCCATCGAGCATTCCTTCTATCCGTCCCTGAATGACCGTCAATGGCGTTCGCAATTCGTGGGTAACGTTGGCCATTAAATTGCGCCTTTGCTTCTCATGTTCCTCCAATTGTTTTGCCATGGCATTAAAGGCACGCGCCAACGATCGCATCTCGGGACTACCCCGCTCCGCAATGCGCACGGAGTATTCTCCTCGCGCGATTCGATCTGATGCTGTGACCATTTGATCGATGGGAGAAACCAAACGTAGCAATGCACGTCCGGCGAAAAAGAAAATGATAGCCACCACACCGACAACACCGATGAGTACACCCGGCAGCGCTGCGTCCGGCCAGGCGACGCCATCGAGTAACTTCGTGATAAGGTGGGCAATAAAAGAAAGCCCCAACGAACAAACCAGGAAGGCAAAAAACAATCCCAACATCAGACGTGGAAGAAGGCTTATATGTTTCTTTCGCTTCATCAATCGATGTATGGGCATGGGTGGCCAGGGTTCATCTTCAGGCCACCAAGGTGGTCTACCAATAAAGGAGCGCCGAGTGTAAGGGATGCGTGTGTAATGAGATTTGGAAAATCTATCGCGTTTCATCGGAGAATCGGTATCCCAGACCGTAAACCGTGAGGATGTAACGCGGCTGGCTTGGTTCTGGCTCAATCTTGCGGCGCAAGTTCTTGATGTGCGCATCAATGGCACGTTCATATGATTCGATTGCCACACCATGAATCGATTCGAGCAATTGGGAACGCGTGAAAATACGGCCAGGCTGGCTGGCAAGTTTGGCGAGCAGTTGAAATTCCGTCGGGGTGAGATCGACATTTCGCTCGCCAACACGCAGCCGCATGCTGCCAATCTCCAGCGTGATGTCGAGTGCACGAATGACTTCAGGTGGTTTCTCCGCCGCTTCCACACGACGGAACACAGCGCGCACACGCGCCACAAGTTCTTTCGGGCTGAACGGTTTGGTAACATAATCATCAGCCCCCAATTCAAGCCCCACGAGTTTATCCGCCTCCTCATCCCGTGCGGTCAACATCACGATTGGGACATTCGAATTCCGCCGCACCTGCCTGCAAACGTCGAGACCATCGATGTCGGGCAAACCCAAATCCATCACGATGAGATCAATCGTTTGGCTGCGTACATATGCCAGGGCGGCCTCACCGCTGTTGGCAGCGAAAACTGAATAGCCCGCGTTTTCAAGGTAATCGCGGGCAATCTGGACGATTTTGGGCTCATCGTCGACGATCAGAACCGTTTTCACCGCTTATGCCCTCCGCGCGCAGGGGATGTGCTTGAAGCACATCCCCCACGCAACCATTATAGGCCAGAAGATCACTCTTCTGCAGGCGATTCGTCGTCCTCGTCCATTTCGCGCATCCAGCGATGCCATGATCGCACCATGGGGGGAACACAATCTTCCCAATCCGTGGGATGATCCATGTGATGCCAGTGCCATGGGCCATATCTTCGCCAGCGCCTGCGTGCACCCCAGAACCCGATCCCGAAAAGCGGGAACAGAATCATGGGAACTGCGAACCTAAGCAGAAACATCAAGCCGATCACTGCAAAGAAAATTCCCAGCACGGAAGGAAAGGGGCCAAATTCCCGCAGACGCAACGGCAGCTCCACGCTTTCATCCGCAGCCGCAGCTGCACCCAGGTTGTAGACGTAGACACCTAGGGCGATCAAACCAACGACCAGCACCAGAATCCCTACGACGGTTAAAAGAACTTGATTTTTCATTTTATCCGATCTCCTTTTTCTATGTTCTCAGGTATATACTGGCTCTTGATTGTGAAGAGAGTATGAATAGAATGTGGAAAGGTCTGGGATATCGGTATTCCGCACACAATCCGTTTCCAAACAAAAAAAGCACCGTGTTGGCGTCCCGTCTGGATATATGGATAATCAAATTTAGGAACTGCCATCCCAGAAAAAACACCTTTTCAAGTGAGTCTGCATGACACTGCAAAAGCGAATGATCATCTCCTTCTTCAAAGCTCTGACATGCACACTTTGCCGTATCGACGATTCTCAACTGCAGCAGGTGTCGAAGCAAGGTCCCTTGATCCTGATCACCAACCACATCAACATGGTGGAGGCTCCCGTCCTCTATACCCGTTTGCAACCGCGCCCGATTACCGGCTTTGTCGCCGCATACCGCTGGGAAAGTCCTTTCTTTCGCTGGCTGTTAACGGCCGTGGATGCCATTCCGCTGCGCCGCGGCACGGCAGATATATCAGCTATGCGGCAAGCGCTCCAGCGTTTGAAACAGGGCGCCATCCTGGTCATCGCCCCGGAAGGCACACGCAGCAAACACGGCAGACTGCAGCGCGGTCATGCCGGCAGTGTGCTCCTGGCACTGCACAGCGGCGCACCGATCCAGCCGATTGTGTGCTACGGCAACGAGCGCTTCAGCGAAAACCTGCGCCGCCTGCGGAGAACCGACGTTCATCTGGCTGTGGGAGAGCTTTTCTACCTGGATGCAGGCACAAAACGCGTCACCCCAACGATCCGCCAGGAAATGGCAGATACGATGATGTACCGGCTGGCATCCTTATTACCCCCCAGGTATCGTGGTTTGTACACCGATCTCGAACGGGCGAGTGAAAAATACATCCACACGCACACTTGATCTCTGAGGATTGCAGCCGACCTTAACCAAAACAAAACGCCGTCGGATGTTGAACGTCCGACGGCGCAAAGCGGATTCAGTATCAACCTGCAATCAGAAAATAACTATGGCCAGGGGATCGGCACCGGATCGGTATAACCGTGCTTTTCAACAGCTTGCACGGTTCCGTTCGAGGGCCGATTACAGGTTTGTTCGTCGGTAATCGTTAACGAATTGGTATCCGTGTGATAGACACTATCGACCAGGTAACCATGCAAACAAACCTGGGCTTTGATGAAGTAACCGCGATCGTCGTCCAGAGTCATATCGACGGGAGTCCAGGATATGATAACGCTATCACCGCTACGCTTTGCGGTGACCCGGTCGGGCGGTCCGTACAGCGTTGACTTCGGCAGCGGGTTCATGTACGTCACCACGGAAAAGATGTCACCATCCACATCCACCAGAGAAGCCGCGATCCAGCAAGCCCAATGCTGCTTTTCCCAACTCACCCAAAGCCAGCTGCCATCGTAATTGCGATTCCAGAGAATGCCTTTGTCCCCGGGATAGAAATCCCCGGCGTGCAGGTAAGCCGTCGCCGGACCGTATCGACAGTGGGATTGTGTTTTCACCGTCACTTTGGGGAAATCAAAAGTTGGGGTGAGTGTGATCGTCGGCGTTGGTGTGATCGTCGGCGTGAGCGTCTGGGTTGGCGTGAGTGTGATCGTGGGTGTGTACGTCGGCGTGTACGTCAGCGTCGGCGTTGGGGTGTAGGTCTTCGTCGGCGTATGGGTCGGGGTGGGGGTTTTCGTGGCGAAGATTTGTTTAACCTGCGCACACCCAGTCAGGCTTAGAACCATTACGATGACCAGGAAAAAATACCTGTGCTTCGTAGATCTCCTACCACTATTCACAATCATCACCACTCCACATCGAACATCACGGTCCACTTTTCGGAATTGTAGCCAAGAAATTCCGCTTTCTCAATGGCCCGTATGGACTGTATGCATAGGTTGAGAGTTCAAGCTCTTATGCCGAACTCAATCAATCCGGAAAGATTCTGCGATTTCGATAAATATGGGTGCATACTCCGACCACTCGGTTAGATCGACACCCATAGACAGCACCCACATATCTGTCCCGCTCAGATAGCAGTATTGAACCTGCTTCATCACCATGCCTTCAACCTCGATTTGTATAATAAAGCGGGCAGTGGCGATCCCATTCACCTTATGCGAGCAATCGGAATCAACCAAATCGATACCCATCTGCTCATATGTGTCTGGCATCATCATACACAGGTCTTCAGCCGCAATCGGCATGGGTAATTCCTGGCTCAATATAGTGGCCACAGCGAAGCCAAGACCCGCCAGCTGAGAGTCGATTGCGAACATATCAAATGCTTCCAGCATTGCATCCGAGCTATACATCGCTCGAGTGAATTCCGCCCACTCGTCATCTAACTCTTCGATCATTTCCCACAAGGCTTCTACACCCTCTCGATCAATATCAATAACCTTCCACTGCGTAGGCAAGCTAATAGCAAACCCACCCATGGCATACTCGCGGATCTCACCGCTCGAAGTGGAGTCTTCGACTGGAGGTGGATCTGATGTTGACATCGTCGATGGTTCAAGCGTCGGCGTTGGTTCAGGCGTCGGCGATGGTTCAGGTGTAAACGTAGATGTCGGCTCGGGTGACGCCGTCAGAGTTGCCGTTGAAGTAGGCGCATTTGCCGTTTGCGTAGCGAAGTCATCAGCGGCAACCTTTGTTTCCGTGGCGTCAAGTTCTTCTTGAGAAGGACCACACGCGACAAGAACCAAATTCAACAACAATAAAATCGAACATAACTTCGAAATCTTTCTCATCTCATCTTCCTCCCATTATAGAAAAATGTCTATATACGATCATCAGAGGTTCCAATCATAATATAGGCTGTATGAAAACAATATATTACCAAAAGACCATTCTTCCTTTACTTCAATAAATCATTGGAAATAACCGAAAACGGACCTTTGTCGCATATTGATCGTACCCTGGAAGCTCATGCATTAGCGTCCGATCTTCCAGATGTGTCCGCACAACAACGAGAACAACGTCAAGGATACCAAGATACAATGCCCACATCGATCCAAGCAATATGGGAAGGCTGATTTGTATCAGGATCGATCCCGCGTACCCGGGGTGACGGATGTGGGCGTACGGTCCTGCTCTCACAACATCCTGTTCTTCATCGATACGCACGTATCCGGCGTAAAACGGATTGGAACTAGTCGCCCAAATCCCCACGCCATACCCCAGGATCGTGACCATCAGACTTAGAATTCTGATCGAAGCAGACAATTCCCAAGACGAACCGAATCGAAATTCGATCCCCGCGACGACGAGGATACCAATGGGACTGATGAAACGCAGAATCCCGGCAATGATCTTGTCCCATCCTTTCGTCGCCGTATCGATCTTCGTGCGCTGTGCCAGGAAGGCGCGATCGACTTGAACGAAGCAGATCGTTGCGAGCATCACGATGGCGTACAAGCCGATAACCACCCAACCCATAGTCCAACGTATGGTACCAGCGCTGATAAAAAGGATCTCAGTCAGCAGAATCAACTGAACGATCAACCTGGCTATCGATCTTGGGTCAAATCTCGTCTTCTGCCTGGACACGGTCCCTCACCATCCCTTCCCGGGCGAAATCAATGCAGAACATATAAACAATAGACTACGTTTCGTTAGTTCGCAAGATACGTGAACAACAGATATTGGAGATCGATCAAAGCGAGAAAGCCCGATGGACATCGTTCTGAAAAGTGCGCACATCAATGCGAATAATCTGACTTGGATGCCAGCACAAGCTGTTGTATAAAGAAACAGAGTGTCTATGGAGGCTATCGTGACCATACAAACGGGATTGATCACCGGCACCGGCTTCTACACCCTGCCGAATATGCAAACGAGAAAATCCGAGAAGGTATCCACGCCTTTCGGCAAAGTTGATATCCAAATTGCCAGCCTGGAAGGACGGAAGATCGCCTTCCTCCCACGTCATGGCACAAATCACAGCCTGGCACCGGATGAGATCAACTATCGAGCTAATATTTTTGCACTGCACAAGCTTGGAGTCGAACGCATCCTTGCCACGAGTGTCTGCGGCTCGCTCGTGCAGAGTTGGAAACCCGGCACGCTGGTTTTGGTCGACCAATTCCTCAATTTCACCAACGGCCGGAGGGACAGTTTCTACCCGATGGAAGGGAGACTCGCCCACGTCGACGTTACCGATCCCTACTGCCCCACCCTGCACGACGCCACGGCGCAAGCAGCCAGCGAACTCGGAGTCGACCTGCAGCGCGGGGCTACCTACGCCTGTTTCTCCGGACCGCGATTTGAGACCCGGGCCGAGATCGAGATGGTCCGCCGCCTTGACGGACATCTTGTGGGACAGACCAACTACCCCGAATGTGTGCTCGCGCGTGAGCTGGCGATGTGCTATGCCACGTTAGGTGTCGTCAGTAATCAAGCGGCAGGAATGGGATCGAACTTGAGCGTAAATGAAGTCATGCAGAATCTCGAAAGTCTGGGAGACACCATCGGACGTTTGTTCGAACGCGTCGTTTGCTCATTACCCGAGTCATACGACTGCGCCTGCCGCCACGCGCTCGACGAAGCGTTGCTATAAGAACTCCTTTTCAGCCTGAAAGGAACCGCCATGAAGAAATCCATCGAACTGCTGATCAAGAACGGCATGATCGTGACGATGAACGAGACGAACCATGTCATCGAGGACGGCGCTGTGGCCATCCAGGACGCTGAAATCATAGACGTCGGGACGACATCAGACCTGGACGCAAAATACGAAGTAAAAGAAGAAATCGACGCCGGCCAGCACATCGTCATGCCGGGATTGATCAACGCCCATACGCATCTGGCGATGACCCTGTTTCGCGGCTTCGCCGACGATCTGCCCCTCGATCCGTTTCTGGCGAGAGTGTGGGAAGCGGAAGGCCGCTTCATCCGTCCGGACACAGTAGAAATCGGCACGCGGCTCGCCTTTGCCGAGATGATCCGCGGCGGCACCACCATGGCGCTGGATATGTACTGGTTCCCGGAAGCTTCAGCGGAGGTGGCCAGTTCTGTGGGTTTCCGATTGATCAACGGTCCCATTTTCGTCGATTTCGACGGTCCGGATGGCATCCCCGCTGTGGAGCGCGCCCAACGCGGCCGGGAACTCTTCCAGCGATATACGGAAAATCCATTCATCCTGCCCTGCGTGCTTCCCCATGGCACCTACACGGTCTCGCCGGACATCCTCACCCAAGCCTGGGAACTGGCTGGTGAATTCGAAACCCTTTTCCACACTCATGCTTCCGAAACGGCGGACGAAGTTGCTACGGTGCGAGAGAGGTATGGGAAAACGCCGCCGGAACATCTCGATCACCTGGGACTACTGACCCCGCGCACCAGTCTGGCACACTGCGTCCACCTGAACGAAGCCGATATCGAGATTGTTGCGGAACGCGGCGCTACGGTCGTTCACTGCCCGATCTCCAATCTCAAGATGGCCTCCGGCATCGCCCCGCTGCCGCAGATGCACGCTGCCGGTGTCCCCGTACTCCTGGGCACCGACGGCTCGGCCACCGGCAACGATCTGGACATGTGGAAGCACATGCGTATTGCCGCCATTCTGCACCGCGGCGTGCATTACGATCCCACATTCAATCCTGCAGAGAAAGTCGTCCGCACGGTTACGCGTGAAGCAGCGGAGGCGCTGGGCATAGGCGATCGCTTCGGCTCGATCGAAGCCGGCAAATTCGCCGACCTGATCCTGATCGATCTCAACAGCGTTCATCTCGCGCCGATGTATGATGTCTTCTCGCACCTGGTCTACGCCGTAGGGCGTGAAGATGTAAGCACCGTGATCATTCATGGAAAAGTCATTATGCGTCAACGCGAGCTGCTTACCATCGACGAAGCCGAAACGGTGGCGCGCACGCGCGAACTCGCAGCCAAATTCGCCGAAGCGATGCCGCTTTCATAAGCATTTATCGATCTAATAATTTTGCCCATGAACAGGGTGCTTGACAATATGTCAAGCTTCCTTGACTCTTGGTTTCATCTGCTATATAGTAGAAGCGCGTTCGATTCGAAGCCCTTTATGGAGCATGAAATGAACGAAAAGAGTAGAACCTACAGGTTATTTCTTCTGGGATTTCTCGCGCTGGCCCTCTCATTCTTGTTATACTGCGTGCTACTTATAACAGATCCCGACCTCTGGCTTGACGACAAGCATTACTTGCTGGCAACCCTACCGACCATCCCACCAGTACTTATTATCGGCTATGCGCTGGCACGAGCCATTGGAATCGCCATCCGTGAAATGGACGAACTGCAGCAACGAATTCAATTGGAGGCGTATTCACTCAGTCTGGCTTGTACCGTAGTCCTCTCGCTGGCACTTGGGCTGTTCCAATTATTCACCGAGTTGTACATCAACCTGGCCTTCGTCGCCTTCATGGTGGCCCTCTTTTGGGCGTTTGGTTTCCTCTTCGCCAAACGGAAATACCAATGAAAAATCGATTGAAAGTGCTGCGCGCGGAGAACAACTGGTCACAGGCCGATCTTGCCGAGCGGCTTGGTGTATCTCGTCAGACCGTCAACTCCATCGAAACGGGAAAATACGATCCCAGTTTGCCGCTCGCCTTCCGCATGGCGGATCTGTTTGGCATGCAGATCGAAGATATCTTTCAACCCGAAAATAAGGCGGACATCGATACATAATCCAACCTGATCACAACTCAATCGAAAGCTCACAACACCATAACTGAAATCCCCTGCGCGTTTCCCCCTGCAAGGGGATGTGCGTGCAGGGGATTCGCGTTATCGTGAGTGCATCCTGATCCAAAGGAGCACTTCGTGGAAAGTTTCCTGGCTTATCCCCTCGAACCGCAGACCCTGGCCGTCGACAGCGACATGCGCACCCTCGCCCGTTTCCGCCGCACGATGACCCCGGAGGATCAAGCTGTGCTCGATGAACTGCTCGCCGCCGTGCAGCACCACTGGCCGATCCGCCAGGCCTGCGCCCATCTAACCCCCCTGGACCTGCTGCTCATGACCATGCTCGTGGAGCAGAAGAAAGAGATCGACCGCTTGGCAGACATGGTCGAGAACCAGCCAGGCACTTCGTGAAATCATAAAAGTATTTCCAACCCAAACAAGGAATATCTTCAAGATCACCTAATAAACAATCGCGTGGTCCTGTTTTCATTCTCGGAAAAAAACAAGAACGAAGCCAACTTGCTCGCCCGCGATCGTTTGCCGGATCACCTGCAGTGATAAAGCACTTCCACACCTCAGCATTTCACCAAAACAGTTCTACGGCCACAGAGATATACATATCGCTTTGATAATCCTATTTTTTCCGTTATTGAATCATATGTCACATAGAAATCAATCAATCTTTATTTTGCAGATGTTCCCTTTATTAAGTTAATAATACTCCTCCTTATTCTTTATAATTAACTTCGTTATTATTGACAATATACTATTTTATAGTTTATAATTCAGTACGTTATTGTTATGAATTATTCACTTTTATATTAACAAAGCAGCATCTTAGAGTTAATAAATGAGGAAACCGAGGAAAAAATCAATTGTTATAAGGAATTTCATTTTGGACAATGTGACGGCTCACCCTAAGGACATTTCATTGGTCACATTGAACCGATTTAATATTTCGCGTCCAGCGGTTCTGGGACACATAAACAAACTAATAAGCGATGGACTAATAGAAGCTGATGGAACTACGCGTGCGCGGTATTACAAGCTTAAGTTACTTATAGACGATGCATTCTCGTTTGACCTGTCACCAGATACAGAAGAAGACAAAGTCTGGCGTCACTTGGTACGACCACTTCTCAGCGGTACTCAAGACAACGTTATGCGAATCTGCGAATACGGGATGAATGAAATGATCAATAATGCGGTTGATCATGCCGAAGGCACTCAAGCAAGAATTCATGTCCAGCGGTCTGCGGCTGAAATTTGTTTCATCCTGCAAGATAATGGAATAGGCATATTCAAGAAGATCCAGAGAGACCTTCCCCGAGTAAGCGAGCCGAGGCAAGCAATTCTTGAACTTTCAAAAGGAAAGTTAACCACTGATCCAAGTCGACATACTGGAGAAGGTATCTTCTTTGTTTCAAGGATGTTCGATAGATTCATTATTTATTCGGATGGTTTGTTCTATTCACCAAACATATTAAGAGATCAAGAAATACTAAGATTTCAAGAAACGGTTGAAGGAACTGGTGTCGAGATGATTATCAGTACAAGATCAGAGAGAACAACGAAGGAAGTTTTTGACCGATATACATCAGATGAGGATGACGACTATGCATTTTCAAGAACCGATGTGCCCGTTTCTCTAGCAAGATTCGGCAGTGAACATCTCGTCTCACGATCTCAAGCTAGACGATTACTTGATCGTCTATCCGGTTTCAAGCATATCGAGCTTGATTTCAGCGGCATTGATTTAATTGGCCAAGCGTTCGCCGATGAGATTTTTCGTGTATTTGTTCAGAATAATCCCGAGATCGTTATTTCTCACCTGAATGCGAATGCTGACATCGAAAGGATGATACGTAGGGTAAGATCAAGAGGTCTATGACCTGGATCGTATCAGGAATTAACTTGCAGGAAATGAGACGCCCCGCAGAGATTATTCCCTGCAGGGCATAAGTCAATCAACCAGACCATCACTCATAGCGAAAGTGCCAGATCGCCAGCGCGAAGAACACAACTGTGAAGCCGACTTGCTCACCCGCGATCGGGTTCCGGAGCATCTACAGTAAACAACAAACAAGCATCGTGCGCGGTAACTATACGGCAACTATTTAATGATAGATTTAGATCATCCAGTACTAATTAATTTCCGTACTATAGCGCACTGGCTTATCAGGCCTCTCTTCGTTAAAGAATCCGCGGAAATGGATGTAGTGAATTCTTACCTCGTTATAGGAGTAATCCATAATGGAAAGTAGCCGCCGAATAAAGGACACCAGGATGCACGTATGTCGATTGCCTTCGAGGACTACTTTAGCGATCCTGTCTTTTTTTTTGCTGCCTATTATTCGCAGCATGTTCGAACCAGGCAATGACACTATCTAAGACTCCGACGCTTTCTCCTCCAGACACATCAACCCTTTCACCCACGCCAATACCGCGCATCGAACCCGATGCGATGGCGGAGATCCTGGCCAATATTGAAATCCCCGCTTACGATCCGATAGATTACGAATCTCGGTATAGTATGGAAGAACCGAATCCTCGGACGATCCTCAGTCCACCACGGGATTATAAAATCGGGTCCATCGAGGGATACCGCGACAACAGCAATGCTGAGCGGCGTTCCATTAAAACAGTGTTACGCTACGAAACCGAGCACGTCTATATGTGGGTTGAGATCGGCGTTGAGGTCGACCAGACGGAATTGGCCCAGGCGGCGGAAACATTCGAAAACGAAATCTATCCCACGATACACGATTACTTCGGTGAAGAGTGGTCTCCGGGCGTGGATAATGACGTTCACATCTGGATCGTACACTTGGAAGATCCAGGCGCAAATACAGCTTGGTTTAGTCCTATCGATGAGTACAACTGGGGCGTAAGTTTGAGCTCCAACCAACACGAGATGATGTATATTAATCTGATGTACAGTGCCATCGGAAGTGATGATTACTTCGGGTCACTTGCTCACGAGTTCCAGCACATGGTCCAGTGGAACAACCCGGGGAATGAAACCAGAGCCCTGGATGAAGGGTTGGCACAACTCGCCGAGGTGATTTGTGGGTATCCGAATAGTCACAGATATTTCAGATGGAATCCAAAAACACAGCTCAATACCTGGACAGATAACATTGAAGAAAGATCCAACCACTATGGCGTCAACTACCTTTTTGCAACCTATTTGTGGGAACGTCTCGGCGACGATTTCATACGTGCACTAGCCAGGCATCCAGGGGAGGGAATTAACAGCATCAATGCGACGCTTGGCGAACTGCTTTATCCTTTCACGGTCGACGACCTCTTCATGGATTGGATCGTAGCCAATTATCTCGACGATCCCAGCCTGGCCGACGGCCGCTACGGCTATCACAACGAGACCCTGGGCACCATCGTTCCTGAATACCGCTATGAAACCTTGCCCATACACGAAACAATCAGCCTCCCCCAGTACTCTGCCGAATATATTGAGTATCAAGGCCAAGGAAATATCGCTATCGACTTCCAGGGTTCTACAGAAGCGAATCTTCTGCCGACACAGGCACACAGCGGACACTCCTTTTGGTGGTCGAACCGCAGTCACAGTGCGGAAATCAATCTCACCCGATCTGTTCCCATGTCGGGATTAACTGCAGCAACACTGCGGTTCTGGATGTGGTACGACATCGGCCCGGGCGATGAATTGTGCATGCGCACCTCATACGACGGCGGAAACATCTGGCATATGGAAGCCGCCGGTATAGCGACACCTCATGATTCCTATTTCGCCTGCTATACCGGCATCAGCGGCGAAGGAGAAGAACCCGAGTGGGTGCAGGAAGAAATTGATATTGGCCATTTAGAAGGTAAGGATGCTCTGGTACGCTTCGATTATGTAATCCAGTATGATGAAAACAGGCCCGGCTTCGCAGTAGACGACATCACCATCCCGGAATTGGACTACGCCTATGATGCCGAAGCAGATGACGACGCTGGGAAGGAATTGGTTTCGTGCGCACCAGTAACGTCGTCCCATAAAATTGGGCTGTTTATATGCTTACCCTGGGTGATCGCCTCGGCATTCAGCGGCTCGACGTGGCAGCGGACGGTACGGCGCACTCGAAAGTGGCGCTGGGCGATGGTGTGAACAAAATCGTTTTCATCGTAGGTGCTATGGCTCCTTCTACCACAGAACCAGCCCAATTCGAATTATGGCTTACGAATGAAAGCGAAGCTTCACAATAAATCACCCTGAAAAGGGACACATTGGATACATTCCCTAATAACCGTTTTCAGAGCAAACTTGATTAGATAGACACGCTCTTGAGATTCGTAAAACCATAACGAAACGCCCCGCAGAGACTTCCATCCCTGCGGGGCGTATTTCAATTCACAAAACCATCACTCGTAGCGGAAGCGCCATATGGCTAGCGCGAAGAACACCACGGCGAAGATCAGCAGCACTCCAGCTTCGGGCAGGATTTCCACCAATCCCAGCCTGCGCAACCCCAGGTCGTTGAGACCCTGCAGCGCCCAGGTGGTGGGTAGAAATTGGTTCACAGTCTTTACGGTATCAGGGAACAGCTCTCCGGGATACCAGCATCCCCCCATGAGTGCCATGACCATACCGGTTATCGGCGCCAGGCCGCCGGCCTGGGCGGTGGAACGCACCAGCGTTCCCAACAGCGTACCCAGCGCAGTCGCCGCCAGGCTGAAGGCCAGCAGCAGCACCACAAGACCAGCGATGGAATTGCCCCAGTCGATGCCCAGCACATAAATACCGAAGATCACCAGTAAAGCCATCTGCACCCAGGCTGCCACCAACTGGCCCAGAATCGTGCCCAGCAGAAACGTCGCCTTGTTTGTCGGTGTGGTGAACAATCGCTGCAGCGTGCCGGTTGTGCGTTCATCGGCCAACACGGCCGCCGTGGCCAGGAGCGGGATAAAGACCCAGGTGATCAACTGTCCCGCGCTGGCCTGCACACTATTGGCCTTCTCTCTTTCGTATACCACGCCCTCATCCGGTGTGCGGATTTCCACGCGCTGCGGCAAGCTACCAAACGCCGTTTCGGCTCGGGCGTAGCTCTCTTCGTAATACCTCTCCCGCGCCGCAGCGTCTGAAAATGCCCCCCGCTTCTCATACTCCGCCGTACTCACGTTTGCCGCCAGGAGCACCCGACTCATCTGCTCCACAGCCGTGAACACTTGCTGCTCGGCTGCATCGTAGGCATCCTCGTCCCCCGTCTCCTCCAGGGCGAGATCGATCGCCTCGCCGCTGTACAGCTGCTCCTGAAAACCCGTGGGAATTGTCAGTATAGCCGCCGTTTCTTCCGCTTCAGCAGCCGCTTCCACTTCTTCTTCCGAGATCGAGACGATTTCCATCGTTCCCGCCGACGCCAGCCCTTCGACCAATCGATCGGATAGTACGGTTTGGTCCTGATCGACGACGAGTAATTGATACGTTCCCCCATCCGATCCGATCGTCCCGCTCAACAAGTACGTGAATATGATCGGCAGGACGAGGAAGAACATGATCTCCATCGGATTGGAAAATCTATTTTTGAGATCTTTCCAGGCGATGTTCGTTATCTTCTTCATTTCATTACTCCACTGCAGCGCTTCCATCAGCACCGCACCAAACCGCGGCGGCGAAAAACAAGGACCGCCACGCCGAATAAAAGACTCCCCATGACAGCCAATCCGACGATCGTTCCGCGGATATCTGTCAGCGTGCCTGTTCCGGCCAGGATGGCAAACCCTTCCTGCGCCCAGGCATTGGGGGTGATTTTCCCAATCGTGCCCAGTGTGCCGCCAAAGCTGCCGCCGCCGAAGAACGACCCGCCCAGCAGCCCAAAGAACAGCATCATGGCCATACCGATCGTCGAAACCTGCTCCGCCGTGCGTGCAAATGCGGCCAGCAGGATACCCCAGCCGGCTGCCCCAAAAACGGCGGCCACGATCAAGACGGCCACACCGAGCATATCTCCCCAGTGAAGCTGGAAGAGCAGGCTGGTGACCCCGATAACGATGGCCAACTGCGCCACGCCCACAAGCACGACTCCGATCACCTTGCCCCCCAGGATCCAGGCGCCATCCGTTGGGGTTGCCAGCATGCGCGGTAATGTGCCATCTTCTCGTTCGGCGATAATGCTGCGCCCGCCGATCCCGGAGACGGTGTACATCAGGAACAACATGGCCATACTCGGTGCCAACAGCGCCAACGGTTGAATACCAACTTCCTCTTCCTCAACACGCTGACTTTGTATGGTTATACCGGCCATGGCACCAGATTCCAGTGTCACCAACGCCTCCCCGACTTCACGACCAACATCATTAGCTTCCTGCGGCTGGATCAATCCCGCCCCGATCAGCCCGGTCACGGCAACTTTACTGCTGACGACACCCGCATCGATGCGTGCCACAAAACGCTCGATCAAGGAACGCACGATGCCGACCCGGATCGGCTGACCGGGGTAGACGTACATTTCGATCGGGCTTTCCTGCTCGAGCCCTTCAGCGCTTAAAATTGCCTGGCTGAAATCCACCGGCAGGATCAGTCCTGCCACGAACTCGCCTTCATCGACGAGATCGCGAGCTCGCGCAGCGCTGCTCACAACAGAAATGTTGACAATCGAGCGCATGCTATCGTCCTGCAGCCACGTCACCATTGCATCGCCCAATTCGCCTTCGTCTTCGTTGACCACCGCAACTTTTGTAGCCTGAATGGCGGTTTCGCCCGCCGAAACCGAAAACGCCCCGGTGACAAAGCCCATGGCCAGCGTGAGGGCGAATGGCCCTGCCAGCATGATCATGCCCACTTTGTCTCGAAAAGCGACTTTAAGATCTTTTAATCCAATTACCAGCAACTTCATCATCTTCGCCCTCCTAGTCCCGCAGCGCCCGGCCGGTCAGGTGCAAGAACACGGCTTCGAGATTGGGTTCCTGGATCGAGGCAGATGTAATTTTTGCATTTTGCTCATTGGCAACGGTAATCAAATTCGGCAGTACAGCGTTGCCATCATCCACGAAGAGACGCAAGGTGCCGTTTAGCGGCTGCACCTGGTGCACACCCGGCACGCGCCCCAATGCCTCGACGACTTCCGGTCGACTGGTTTCTTCAGCAATGTGCATCTCGACCACATCATGCTCGCCTACCAGCTGCGTCAACTCACGCTGCGTGCCCAGGGCGATCATCTCTCCGTGATCGATGATACCGATGCGGTCGCTGATTTCCTGGGCTTCTTCCATGTAGTGCGTGGTGTAAAGCACGGTCATGCCCTGCTCGTTGAGCGACATCACGGTATCGAGAATGCTGCGCCGACTCTGTGGATCGATCCCGACTGTGGGCTCATCCATGTAAATCACTTTCGGTTGGTGCAGCAAACCGACACCGATGTTGATGCGCCGCTGCATGCCGCCCGAATATGTCTCGATCCGATCTTTCGCTCGCTCGCGCAAGCCGGTCATATCGAGCACCTCATCGACGCGTTTGCGCAGCGCCTTGCCCCCCATGCCGTAGAGCCGGCCCCAGAAGATCAAGTTCTCGTAGGCCGTCAACTTCGGATAAAGTGCAATTTCCTGCGGTACGACGCCGATGGCCGCTTTTACTCTCTGCGGCGCCTGCAAAATCGACGCGCCGTCGATGCATGCATCCCCGCTGGTGGGCTTGAGCAAACAAGAGAGCATGGAGAGTGTCGTCGATTTGCCCGCCCCATTCGGTCCCAACAGGCTGAAAATCTCCCCTTGGCGGACGACGAAACTGACTTCATCCACAGCTGGATCGGGGGTCCCGTTGTAGCGCTTGGTCAGCGCTTGTGCTTCAATCATGTTATTCACGTTCATTCCTCCTTGTGCTTCCATTGCACATTTATAATCACTACCATGAAGACTGTAGCCGAATACTTTACGTATTAGATGTGCTGATGGTCGCACTCGAAGGTCACATTCCCAATAGGAAGGTCACATTGAGGAAATATCCATATCTCGCGATATGAAAATTGCAGGAAAAAAAACAAAACGCCTTGACATTGAGACAAGGCATCGAAAAATACGGGTTGAGAGGAAAAGCCGATGAAGTCTGCCTTGAAAAGTTGTTAAATAAGGCCCCACTCGCGGGCACGCAGAGCGGCTTGCGTACGATCACGCACGCCCATCTTTTCCAGAATATGCGTAACGTGATTTTTTACCGTACCTTCGGCGATGACCAGCGTTTCGGCGATCTCGCGGTTGCTCGCACCGGCAGCGATCAACTCCAGAACCTGACATTCCCGCTCGGAGAGCGGTTCCACCATCAACTCCTGCGGAGTCTTTGCTTTGGGCGTCAGCCGGGAGAATTCGGCGACCACCTTGGTAGCTATCGAGGGCTGCAGGAAGGATTCACCGCGTGCCGCACCATGGATGGCATCAACCAGAGTTTCCGAAGACACATCCTTCAACAGATACCCCATGGCGCCTGCGCGTAAACCTTCGAAGACGTATTCATCATCGTCGAACGTAGTCAGGATGACAACGTTGCTCTGCGGGCACTCGTTTTGAAGCTGCCGGGTGGCCCCCACACCATCGAGCTGCGGCATCTGTAGGTCCATAAGCACCACATCCGGCTTGAGCCGAACCGCTTCATGAACAGCCTCGATCCCATCGCCGGCCTCACCGACGACTTCGATGCCATGTTGTACGGAGAGCAGTGTGCGTAATCCCTCCCGGAACAAGACCTGGTCATCTACAAGAAGGACACGGATAACCTGCTCGCTTCTCGAAGTCATACGGGAATAAATACCTCCAGGCTGGATCCCTTTGGCGCTGTGCTTTGCAGAGTCACACGCCCGTTGAGCATATGTACACGCTCTCTTAAGCCAAAGAGGCCGAAGCCTTCTTCCATCTTTTCGAGATTCACTCCCACCCCATTATCCTCGACCACCAACGTAATCCCCCCTTCCGCGGCATAATCGAGTTGCACTTTCACACTGGAGGCACGTGCGTGTTTGCTCACATTGGTCAGACCTTCCTGTGCCGCCCGGTAAAGTGCGTGTTCGGTCTGTGCAGGCAACTCTCGTACTTCCCCGGAGACGTATAGTTCGCTTTGTATTCCCGTCGTACGACATTCTTCGAGCAGGCTTTCGATCGCCGAGGTCAGCGGGCGGCCTTCCATCGGAGAGGCACGCAATGCGGCGACCGAACGTCGTACTTCTGATAACCCGTTTTTCGCCAGCGACTGCGCTTTCTCCAGCGCTTGATAGGCCGCATCCCGATCTGTATCGAGTACGACACGCGCCGCTTCGAGTTGAACGTTAATGACCGTCAAATAATGACCCAGACTGTCGTGAATCTCTCTCGCCAGACGATTGCGTTCCTTGGTGGTGGCCAATTCTTCAGCCTGCACGACGTATTCGCGCAGCTGTTGGTTTAACGCTTCCAGACGCTCCGCCATCCGCTGCACTTCTTGGCGCGATGTCTCCGCCTGGACCAGGACTCGCGTGAAGACCACGACGAATATCACACCCGAAATCAACCCCAATAGTGTGCCTGTGAAATCCTCATCATTGATCAGAATGCCACTCGGAATGACAAAGATGGCAATTGCCACAGCGATGATCACTGGTATCCAACGTGGTGAAAACACCATGACAGCATGAGACACAAGTGGCAAAACCATAAGCCATAGTGCCGCGAAAGTTGGGCTAATCCATAACTCTACGGACGCCAGGGCAACTTGAATGCCAAAATAGAGTAGAAACCATCCACGGTTTTCACGGCGTTCTACCCACTCGAACCCCCAAACACCGAAGACACAATACATCACGGCGATGGCGATCATTGCAAACGTAATTGGATCAGTGAGTGCAATAGCGTTCGCACTGAAAGTGACGATGATCCCCAGCAGCACGGTAAATATGAAAGCGCCATGCAATAAACGACCCTCCCGGAGAGTCTCGGAATAAGACGAGGATTTATAATTCTTCATGGTTCCACCATTTGTAGGGAAACTCAGAGCCACGCGGCGATTCGATTGTGTCTATTGTAAACCGGATTACTTCTCACGCGGAAATCACTTCGAAGGCGTACAGTACAATTCACCCATTAAGCAGTGCTTCTTAAGGGCAGAAATTATCAACCTGCAATGGGAACAACTTCCGGGGTTTTCAAAGGCAGCACGATCTCAAAGGACGTGCCTTCGCCCAGCTCGCTTTCAATGCTGATCTTACCGCCCATCATATCGACCAGATTGCGCGTGATCGCCAACCCGAGACCGGTACCTTTCCGAGCCGTATCTTTGCTGGCCGTTTCTAATTGCCGATATTCCTCAAAGATGGTCTCAAAGCGATCCTCAGGGATGCCAGGGCCGGTGTCGCGCACAATGATACGCCATTGATTTGTGGCATAGCGATCAATCTTCAGATCGACCTGGCCGTGATCGGTGAATTTGATCGCATTACTGACGAGGTTGAGCATGATCTGCTTCAAGCGACCTTGGTCTCCGACCATGCGCATGGGCAAGTCGTCCGCCATTTCCACGTTGAATGTGAGTTCCTTTTGGTGCGCGGTCTCATCCATCGTCGATTGCACGTTCCTTCCCAGATCGTAAATCGAGAACGACTCCTCACAGATCTCCAATTCACCCGCCTCGATCTTGGCCAAATCGAGCAGATCATTAATGATACTATGCAGGTGCCTCGCGCTGCCGAGTACGTTTCCCAGCTTGCCCTTCAGTTTCGATGAAATCTCACCGTAGGTGCCCCGCATGGCCAACTCAGTGAAAACGATGATCGAACTGAGCGGCGTGCGCAGCTCGTGGCTGGTGCGCGCCGTAAACTGCGATTTCATCTCGCTCGCCAAAGCAAGCTTGTGATTGGCTTGCAGCAAATCGTAAGTCGCCTCGTCCAGAGCCTTTCGCAGATCCTGGGTGGAGTATTTACTAAAGATGGCAACAAAGAAAAAAGATAGAACATAAATGACGAAAAGTGTGATCTGTTCAACCGAACTCGGGAGAGTGATCGTCGGAAGTACTTCATCTGCTATTATGATTTCTGAGATGACCAAGAATACCGTACCGAGGAACGCAACTACATATCCCTGACGCGGTCCAATCACCATCCCGGCGATAATAACGCTGAGTATGTAACCCACGACAATGATGGATGACAATCCCGAAATGATCATTCCATTAATGCCAATAATGAGCATGATCGGCACGAGTAGGACGTATCCTGAAACGAGTACCCGATCGCGCTTCGCGAGCCAACGAGCAAAGAGACTGATCGGAGCAATGGCTAAGCCTAGAAATAATTCAAGTAGCGTCTGGACTGAAAAATGGTTTACGAGCATGAAACCAATAAGAAGCGTAAGTGGAATAATAAAGATCAATATTGTGTTACTGATATCGATCATCAGACGCTGGCGACGCCGCTGATCTACCTTTACATACGGAGATCTAGTCTGGAACGGTTCTCTCTGATTCATTGGGTCCACCCTTTCAACAAGCCAGTCCGATTTAGTGATGTACATTCTTGGTATTGAATGCACGTAACGTCCCGGCAACGGGCGCCAGGTCGATGTCAATTCCTAATTCACTAAACCAGCGGACGTAATCTTCCTGCCAGAAGAAACCATAGCAGTTTTCATTTGACCGAACAACTAGGTTAAAATATTCATTGGCTATCGGTTTGAACGTTTGCCCTCCAAAGAGCAACCCACCATGACGCACGACTCGAACGGTCTCCCTTATAGCCCTTCTCGGATCCGGCGTCCAATGCAATACGAACAACCAGAAACTTGCATCGAATTCATCGTCCTCAAAGGGCAATCGCGTGGCACTTGCAACTTTATAAATCGGCCGATTGGCCTTTGTCACTGGCGGATGATTAGGATCGATTTCCTTCAAGTACGTCTCGAAATTCTGCTCCGCTAATTCGATCAAACTATGAACAGGATCAATCGCAGTGATTCTAATGTCACCGTTAAATTTCAACCACAGTTCCGCCGTCTCCCGGCCGCTTCCACAACCGACATCAATCAACTTTTTCCCACGCAATCCTGATAGATCTCCTGGTTTCAGATAAGCGAAGCATGCACTACGCATGGCGGAGTAGATCTTGTTTGCCAGGATACGATCGAACTTAGACATGAACTCCCGCCCATCTTGTTCAAACGTTTTCGACAAGCTGATGGGCTGTTGTCGCAACCGAGGCAGAATGTAGCGCGTCATACTCTCAGCGAGGACGACGAAACCACGAATACGTGGATCCGTGCGCTTCACGATTTGTTCCAGATCGGGGAGAGGTTGCTCATCCTTGGTACGGTACAAATCTTCCTCTCGAATCAAGATCTGATCATCATCCGATGACAAGATCTCCAGTAGAGATCGCGTGTAATCGATATCGATAAAGCCGAACTCGGCGAGGATTTCGCCATATGTCCGGGGAATCCGAAGAAATTCGAATAAGCCAATATCATCCAAAACCTTGAGTACGTAGTATCGGAAAAGTCGATCGGCGTGACGCCCGGCGCGTAGAACAGGCCCGACACTGGTAAGGACGTACCAGAAGACCTTTATCAATCTCATGCACCAACCTTAATTGCGGGTTTTTAATCCTGTGAATTAAGATATGGTCGCATAAATTGGATGAACTTGTCAACCTCAATGGGTTTGGCAAAGTAATCATCACACCCCGCCTCCAGGGCACGCTCGCGGTCACCCACCATGGCATAAGCCGTGATAGCCAAGACAGGAACATCGATAAAATCCTCGTTGCCTTTGATCGAGCGGGTTGCTTTCCAGCCGTCGAGTTTGGGCAAACCCATATCCATGAGGATCACGTCGGGTTTGAGTTCGAAAGCCATGTTTACCGCTTCATGACCGTCTCGGGCTACACGTACTTCAGAATGATCAAAAAATGCTTCAAAGATATCAAGTAATACATCAATGGTGAATTCTTCGTCTTCGGCAAGAAGGATGCGTTTTACCTTACCATTCTTCCTTCCGTTGCCATTCATTCCTATACCGTTCATAACGCACCTGCCTTTCGCGTCAAAGCGGATCAATCATTCCCTCGAATAATTCCTCAAGTTAAGCAGCACTTTCCTTCCCTTCACATATTCCAGATCGACAGACGAACATTCGATCTAATCTCCCAATAATCCATCCAACAGGACTGGATGAAAACTGGCCTCCGGATACCAACTCCCCATCGGAGACCAGGATTTAAGAACCCAACGATAAGACTGGTAAACATGAGATTATCACCAATCCCCCTTGGATAACCTTACAAATGGCTACCAAACAGTCGGGAGGGTATCGATCGGTTTCGTACGATTCTATGGACGCGAAAACAGGTGGAATGCGACTGAAGAAACTATCGAAGCGCCAATATCATCCATCCATTAGTATTCAGCCGATACAACAGGCGGTTAGACGATTGGTTCTGGATGGAAACACATATTCCAGCGGCCATGGCGTCATGCAATGCGGGATGCTGGAAAATGCCCTCGTTCTTATTCATTTGTAGAAGGATCGAATATGGCAATTCGCTAGAAGATCAACGCGATGATGAAGACCGCCGGTAAGACGAAAATCCCCACCACGATTCCCAAGACGATTAAACCAACGACACCGCCTGCCAGCCCAACCACAAGCCCAACGGCTCCCACAATGAGGCTTACGATTAAACCGATCACTCCAACAATTAGGCCTACAAACAAATTAATTAACCACATATCAGCCCTCGTGTATTGAACTAATTGCTTTCAATGATGTATACGTAAAAAAACTGCTCGGGTTGCGAGACCGAATGAACCTTGCGCTTATGGAAAAAAAAGAGCCCTCGCAATTGCGAGGGCTCTTTCTTGGACTCAATCGAACTACAGGGTTGTGACTTCAGCAGCCTGCAAGCCCTTGGGGCCTTGCTCGATGGAGAATTCCACCTGCTGGCCTTCTTCCAGCGTGCGAAATCCATCGCTCTGAATCGCCGAGTAGTGGACAAATACATCGTCCCCTTCTTCACGCTCGATGAAGCCGTAGCCCTTGCTTCCATTGAACCACTTGACCGTACCAGTTACTCGTTCCGACATCTTACTTTTGCCTCCTTAGGCATGTTTTCTAAGGTGCGTTTGCCGTTCCTGGTGATCGGGTTCAATGAACCAAACCGACCTGAGCAACGTCTGCTCAGGTCTTGGTCTTACGACTTCCAGCAAGAACGTGCATGCAACCTTGCAAGAAAAATATTACCACATTTCTCAACTTCTGCCCACATGTCTGACAATTCCCCGGCGTCAAGATCTTCACTCAGTAAAATGTGCGTGATCGTTCGTCGAGCAGGTCCATTTCCGCCTGCGTGAGCCGAAAATTCATCGCCCCGGCACTGTCGGCCGCCTGCTTCACCTTGCTTGCCCCAGGAATTGCGACCACCGTTTCTCCTTGAAAGTGGATCAACCAGTTCAAGGCGACTTGTGCTGCAGTGACGTTGTGGGAGGCAGCGATCATCTCCAGGACTTCGACCAATGGTCTGCTGCGTTCGAGATTCCGTTGGAGCATCATCCTCCATCCTCTGGGACGCTGAGAGAGTAGATCCTCATCCTTGTGGAATTTCCCACTCAATAAGCCCCTGGCCAATGGCGAGTAGGCCACGATGGTTATGCCCAATTCTTTAGCGGCTTGCAGCACACCGTTGGTTTCGATCTCGCGATGCATCAGACTGTACTGCACCTGATTGACCGCCAAAGGTATATCTAGGCGGGCCAATGCCGCGTGGGCGCGCCGCATGCGTTGGGCACTGAAATTACTCACACCCACAGCTCGAATCAATCCCGCTTCCACTAGATCGGCCATGGCTTCCATTTCAGCTTCCACTGAAGAAAAACTCCAGGGTTGATGCACCATAAATAGATCGACCCCGAACCCATCCAGGTGCCGGATGCGATCGTGGATCGTGCGTCTGATGTTGGCCGCTGTACGCAATAACGGCATCCATTTCGTCCCCACGATCACATCGCCATCTGCTTTTCCAGACGCTTTCAGCGCAAGCGACAACGCACACTCCGAACGCCCGAAGCCATACATCTCTGCCGTGTCGAACCAATTGATGCCGCCATCCAATGCCGCCTGAATGATGTCATTCATCGTTTCCTGAGAGAGATTAGAGAACATCATCCCAAAGATCCCGCTGCCACCCGAGAACTGCATCACCCCTAATCCGATCGGGGTGACCTGTAAACCGGTCCGCCCAAGCGATCGCTTTTCGACATTTCCTTCCATGTCCGCCTCCAGTGGTTTCGTCAACCAATACGTTCATATATATCCTATCCGATTTCCCAGCATGTCACGAGCCCGGTATTCGATTTGTCTATTAACCGAATGTTAAAAGCACAGTACAATTTCCCAAGACACCCTGGAGAGAAAACTTACACAAAATGGAGAGTTACACACGATGACAGCAAAATACCCAAATCATGCCGTTTTATGGGACATGGACGGTGTGTTGGTCAACACCGGGGAGCTGCATTACCGCTCATGGAAAGATGCCTTCGCTGAAGTGGAAACGACCTTTTCCCACGAGCAGTTCACCGCCACCTTCGGGATGAACAACGCGGGAATATTGGGAATCGTTTACGGCGAAGATCTGACGCCCGAATTGCTTGAAAAAATCAGTACCCGCAAGGAAGTATCATTTCGTGAGATGGTCAAGGGTAACGCTGAACTCTTGCCGGGAGTCGATATTCTGCTCGACAAGTTCACATCATTAGGCATGAAACAGGCCATCGCCTCCTCCGCTCCGTCGGAGAACATCGACGTATTGGTGGGGGAATTGAAAATCGGCCAGTATTTCGATGTGCTGGTATCCGGTGCTAACATGCCCGGGAAACCCGATCCCTCCGTTTTCCTCCACTCGGCGCGCAACCTAGGCGTGGAAGCACACAACTGCATCGTAATCGAAGACGCCATCGCAGGTGTGGAAGGCGCCCGCAGGGCGGGGATGAAATGCATCGCCGTTACGACGACCAATCCGGCAGAAGCTCTGGCACAAGCGGACTACGTAGTCGAGAGTTTGCACCTCGTCGATGAGCAAATGATCTCATCTTTGCTGAATGTCTAGAACACGAAAAACAAGACGGATTCGACCATTACAGCATCGAAGCGATTGTCCTCGAATGGTAGAGTACCGATATCCGCTTTGCGGAATGTGATCCGATCAATGACACCTTCCCGCTCGGCACGCTGCTGCGACCATTTCAACATATCGTCCGAGACATCGACGGCCATCACCCGACAACCGTACTTCTTAGCAACATAAGCTGGGCCGACGCCAATGCCACAACCGACATCGAGCACTTCCTGCGCCCGTTCGAGATGGCACATCTTGTGCATCTCATTCGTGGCAGTGTAGCCACCCATATGCTTTGTGATTCCCACAGTAGCTTGAACGTCCAGATAGGTCGGCTTTCCCTCCCCTGAGCTGTAAACTGACTTCGTCTCTTGGTTCGTCATGGCAATCTCCTTCTTAGGGAACAAAACATCGTCTGGTAATTCTCATTATAGGAAATTATCATCCACGATTGCCGGACGTCGGAAGGACCTCCGCCGGACGTGCTATTCACATAGCTAGTACCATGGCACCCTTGTTGGTCTCTCCGAAAGCAGTTATACTACGCAGGATTCTTTGGTTATTTTGGTATTTTATTGGTATGGTTATGAAGCTGACGCAGCGTCAAAACGACTTCCTCGATAAACTGATCGAACTTTCTCAAGGTTCACCCAATCCCGTGCATTACTCCGAACTCGCCAAGAAGTTAGGCGTGAGTGATATCACCGCTTATGATATGCTGCGCCTGTTGGAAGAGAAAGGGATTGTTTCGTCGCAGTACGAGGTCAAGGAGAAACCCGGTCCTGGTAGATCGAAGATAACCTTCATCCCCACTCCGCGTGCCCTTCAGCTGAAGGAAGCGCTCTCGATGAAGGAAAGCGGTGAGAGATGGCAGGCGATCAAAGAACGCGTGATGGTTAAGCTTGCCAAAGACGGTTTCGAAGCAGATGATCTGCTTAAGGAATTCATGGCCCGCGTGCCGCCTGAAAACCGCAGCCCCCTGCAGGACTGCGTCGAAATTATGACCATCCTGACGTTACGTTTGCGTCGCAGCGCGGGGCGCGACTTGCTGCTCGAATTTCTTCCCACGATCATGCCCTCCACAGACCAGGCCAGCAGAGCAAACCTCAACCTGCTTGGCGGATTTACCATGGGCATCCTGGCCCAGGAGAACAAGGATGATCCAGTGTGGGGTGCCGAATTACTTGTCCATGTTAAACGCTACCAAGCTTTGGTTATCGACATGAGCGATAAAGAACGCGGACGGCTGGCAGCGCAGTTAATGCAGGTTTTTGAGACACTCAAAGATCTGGTATGACGAATTTTTTTCTACTCTGGCATTATACGGAACGTATTGGTTTTAGAATCGAAACCATCGCTGTTGAAACGGCGATAGCAGAAAAGGAGACAAAACTGTGCTTGAATCACTAATCGACCGTATCACACGCGCCTCACTGCGTTTCAAGTGGGTCGTAATCGCCCTATCCATTCTCGTTCTTGCTGGAGGGGCTCTGGCAGTCATGCAGCTCAACCAGGAGCTGCTTCCCAAGATCGAGTTTCCCCAATCGATCTTGCTAACCATGAATCCAGGGACCAGCCCCGAAGAGATGCAAGATGGAGTCACCATTCCCATCGAGCAAGCCGTGGAAGATATCGAAGGCGTGGTCAATATCGAATCGACCACCACGAACGGGGTTTCCGTCGTTGTCATATACAACGAATTTGGCATCGACATTGACGCCACTCGCGAGGAAATTCTCGACCTGGTGCAGGTGTTGGATTTCCCCGAGGGCACACAACCCCCAGAACTGCTGACTTTCAGTATGTCCGATCTGCCCTTGGTTGCATTGAGTGTCTCGTCAGACCAACTGTCGCTTACTGAACTCAAAGCATTGATCGAAGCCGATATCGTCCCCGAGCTTATGAAGGTCGACGGTGTGGCGGACGTTCAGGTAAGTGGTGGTCAGGAGCTTCCTTCCCCGGAAGAAATGGCCGCGGAAACCACGGAGCCGAGCGAAGCCGAAGCGGAAAATATGCTGCCGGAGATGTGGCAAATGGCCGGGGATATGCAGGGCATCGCCTTGAACGTCCCTTCAGACGTCACGCCGCAGATCATCCAGGGCATCGTCAGTATGGCTCCCCAACTACTCGACGCATTAACCCCCGACAATCTTCGCGCCTTCTCCCCCGAAGTACTCGGTTGGTTGCCCGGAAGCTATATCGAAACACTCGATCCCGCCCTGCGGGAGGAACTCGATCAACTGGCACAGCCTGCCGGCGGCCTGGGTACGCTGGCCGCTGGAGGAGACACAGCACAACCGGTCCCCGAAGAGCCGCCTGCGCTCTCGGGTCTTTGGATCGAATCCACAGAAGAATCCAGCTCGACGGGTATGCCCACCTTCGAAACCGCCGCCGACCTGATGGAAAGCGGTTTCACGGACAGCGCCGGTGAACTGTTGAACATGATGCTGCAGAGCGGCATCACGCAAGCTCCACAACTCATTGCCGACCTGACTCCAGATGTGATCCTCTGGCTGACTGCGAATGAAGAAGGCTTCCTAGAAAATCTCAGCCCTGAAGTCCTTCGTCTGCTTTCTCCCGAAGTGATCGCCGTATTGCCGGGTGATTTCCTGGCCAGTCTGGACCCCACCCTTCGAACGGAAATCGCAGGCGGAGCCGGGGGAGGTTCGCAGACATTCCTCCCCACGGAAACCATCAACCGCCTGGACGGCGTGCCCAGCCTCTCTCTGGTGATCTATAAGGACAGTGAGGCGAATACCGTTTCCGTTTCACACGCCGTTTTCGATGCGCTGGCTGAACTCGAAGCCGAATTCGACGGACTGCGATCAGAGGCAGCCTTCGAACAAGCATCTTTCATCGAGGAATCCATCAGCGGTGTGGCACGTGAGGGCGGTCTTGGCGCCATCTTCGCCGTGATCGTCATCCTGATCTTCCTCAGCGGCTTCGTACGCGGCAAGTACCGCCTTTCCTGGCAGAGTACGCTCGTCACAGCGGTAAGCATCCCACTCTCTGTTTTCATGGCCTTTGCGCTCTTCAAGTGGTTGCCGCCAGTAACCAACCTGGTCATCGAACCGCTGGTTGAAGCGACCAAGGACATCGCTGTTTTGGGTGCCATCGTAAACGTGATCGCCCGTCTCTTCCCCACCAGTATGACGCTAAACATCATGACTCTTTCGGGTATGACTGTGGCTATCGGCCGCGTGGTGGATGACTCGATCGTAGTGCTGGAAAACATCTACCGCCACATCCAACGCGGCGAAGACATGAAAGTGTCGGTGTTGAAAGGTACACGCGACGTAGCTATCGCCATCTTCGCCTCCACCATGACCACGGTGGTCGTCTTTCTGCCCGTCGGCTTGTTGGGCGGCATCGTGGGTGAGTTCTTCCTGCCGTTTGGCATCAGCGTCACCTACGCATTGCTCTCCAGCTTCCTGATCGCCATCACCATCGTTCCCACCCTGGCATTCCTGTTTATCCGCAAGGAACAATTGCCGGAAGAACAAGAATCCAAACTGCAGCGCTGGTATACCCCAATCCTGCGCTGGGCGTTGAACCACCGTGCCATCACTTTGATCGTCGCCCTTGTGCTCTTTCTCGGCAGCATGGCACTCCTGGCGCAGCGGCCGCGCGCCTTCATGCCTGAGATGGGAGAACCACAGATCTCGATCCAGGTGGACTTACCCAACGGCATTGCCATGGCCGATACAGACGCCGTCGTGGCTGAATTCGAAACACAACTGGCCGAGGTGGAAAATCTTGGAGTCGTCATGACTCAAGTCGGTGCGAGCGGCGGGCTGGAAGCCAGCCTCTTTGGATCGGGGATCGACCAGGGCGCGGCCAACATCGAAATTGGCATCGAGAACGGTGACGACATCGATGCTCTCACTGCGGAAGTACGCCGGCTCGCCGAAGTACACTTCGGCCCTGAAAATGTGATTGTGACCAGTGGCACGCTGACCAGCAGCGCTTTCGGCGGTTTCTCACTCGTGATCTCGGGCGACCAAGCCGATCTGGCCGACTTCAATGACCAGGCAATCACCATCTTAGAAAAAATCGATGGTCTGGCAAACGTCACCAGCAATCTAGCCAATCAAGATCTGATCCTACGCGTCAACGGCGAACCGGCGGTGAGTTTCTCCGGTGAGCTCGAAACCGAGGATTCCATGGGCGTGATCGCTGCAGCTAAAGCCGCAGTGGAAGAAGTTACCCCAACAGGGATTACGGTGAGTGAAGGTTTCCAATCCGAAATGCAGACCGAAGGTTTTGCCCAATCCGTGGTCGGGGTGCTGATCTCCATCGTAGCCGTATATCTCTTCATGGTGATCACCTTCCGTTCCTTCATACATCCTTTCACCATTCTCTTCAGCCTGCCCGTGGCCATCATCGGCGCTGCCCTGGCGTTGTGGATTACCAATCGCGTTCTTGGCATCTCCGTGTTGGTAGGTTTGATGATGCTGGTGGGCATCGTGGTGACCAACGCCATTGTGCTCATCGACCGTGTGCAAAATAACCGCAAGAAGCGGGGCATGGACACTCGTGATGCATTAATCGAGGCCGGTCGTACCCGGCTGCGCCCGATCCTGATGACAGCTATCGCCGCCATGCTGGCCTTGGTGCCACTGGCTTTGGGCTTCACGGAGGGTGCCTTGATCGCAGCCGAGCTGGCCACTGTCGTGATTGGCGGATTGTTCACTTCCACCCTTCTCACCCTGCTCGTCGTGCCCGTGATGTACAGCTTGCTGGACAGATTAACACGCAACAACAAAAAAGCAGAAGTCGCGGAGTCTACAACATAGGTTAATCTACGATCAAAGAAAACTCCCGGGGTATACCTCGGGAGTTTTTTCTTTCATAACACAGCCATTAAGACAAATGATCCCTTTCACAGGCCAGAGTGTTTAGTACAATAGGCACGTCCTATCAATCACGGTTAAACCATTATCGTAAGGAAAAAACAATGATTCGTTGTCCTAAATATCTACTTGTTGTGATCTCTATCGGATTGATGCTGGCCGCATGCAGCCCGCAAGCCACCGCAGAAAGCCCAACCATCCTTCCGACGGATACGCCCAACCCGACCGAAACCCCCGATCCGGCAGCCATACCCGCTGAAAGCCGGCTATCCACGAAGTGTGTCGAAACGATCGACACATCCCTGGCCGACATCCAACTGAGCGGGAGTCTCTTCATCGTTTCAATCGATGAAGGCAACAAAACGTATCTCTGGAACCTGAGTAACGGTCGGAAGAACGAGGTTGATACTGGCACCACACATGTTGTCTTATCCCCGGATCGCGCACGGCTGGCGGCAATCAATCGTCGCTTGGATGCCTTGGTCATTTATAATTCGGACGGCACGCTCCTATTGGAAGTCCCGGAATGGGGAGATGAATACGATATCCTCCAATGGCTTAAAGATAATCAATTGGCGGCAAAACTACCCCACGGTGACAACACGTATGAACCGGATGCGATCCTTGTGTTTGACATCGCCACGAAGGAACGCCAGGAGATCCTCCCGGAATTTCCGCTCATCACTACTTTCTTCCAGGACATTTCCTGGGGTGGATATTCCCTCAGCCCTATGGTGCCCAATCCCCAACTTACACACTTGGTCTACTCCGCCAGCGAAGAAGACGACAATTTACTCATCCTCTGGGACCTGCAAGGCGAACAGGAAGTCAGGCGTATCTATAACCACGGATCCCCAAGTACCGGCGTCTACATTAGCCCGCCCGCCTGGTCTCGAGACGGCACGTCTTTTGTCACCAGCGTCATGCTGCGTTATACCTTCGACCCTAAAAACGACGACGAACCCATCCACCCCCTGCAATCGGCTGCCGAAGCGAGCGAGAATTCCTTCATCAATGTGGACGATGCTGCCGCCTACGTTTCCGGCTTCGAATTGATCCGTGTCAATCAGAGCGGAGAAACCCAGCGGCTGTCTTATCTCACGACCACGTTCAACGCCTCGCAGGAAGACTGGGTCTGGTCTCCCGACGAAACCCGCATCGCCTTCTGGCTGACCATCGAAGACGATGAATTCCCGCTGCGCGATGCGCTGGCCGTACTCGACGTGGCCAGCGGAGAGGTGACCCATTACTGCATCAGTGGTTACCGCACGCCGATCTGGTCTCCGGATGGTCGTCAAATTGCCATCAATGAAAATATCGATGGTCTGGATACGTTCAAAATCGTGGATCTCGAAGCCGGTGTGGCCTACGCCATCGCCGGAGAAGAAGCCATAAAGGTCGAAGGTTGGATGGTGCCGCCGCCGTGATGGACAATAGATAACATGGCCGCCACACACACATACGGTGGATACATGCTCTGCTGCCCTACGTGCAATCGCTTGGTGAAATTCGGCCTGGCCTGGTTTGGTTTCTTTCCTATGCGCAGTGGATTGGGACCCGCGGAGTTCGTCTGCACCAAATGCGATACGGTGTACGAATCTGGCCTGCAAGAATGGTCTCACATGGGTGTAGGGCGTAAAATCAATTTCATCTTCCATTCACTCGTATATGCCATATTTGGCGGTTTCTTTTCCGCGGGGTTGATCGTTGTGATCAAAGGGGCAGCCATAAATCCATATATACCTTTCTTCGATAATCTGGTGATAGGTGAGCTGTTGATCATCTGGGGCTGCATCGCGGGGGTCGTACTGCTGGTACAAGCGCTGCGGGTGAATCTCTCGCTGGAACGCACGCTGACCGAAAGCAAGCCTTATCCCGCCAGGTACACCGACTGGCAGATTAATTTGCAGGCCTGGCTGATGAAGATTTTCATGGCGATCTTCATCAGCGTCTACTTCGTTCTCAAAATTCTCGAATGAAACTATCCTGGCCAACCCTTGTTACATTAGGTTGGCCAGGAAATGCTTCCTTTACCTCGCTTCGATCGGCTGGTTAACTACGGAATATCCTGCTGCTCCTCACAGCGAATGGCGCGGTCTTTCCCGCTGCCGCCGAGGCATACGTCGTCTCCGTGCCCGCCGTTGAGCAAGTCCGCATCCGGACCGGCATCGATTAAATCGTTCCCCAGGCCGCCGATGAGCAGATCGTAACCCGCACCGCCGAAGAGCGCATCGTCGCCTTTCTGGCCGAGCAGCAAGTCATTGCCGCCCAGCCCGCAAACCAGATCGTTCCCTTTGCCACCGAAAACCAGGTTGTCCCCATTGGTGCCCACGATGACATCATCTCCAGATGTACCGCGAATCATGAAGTGGTAGGTCTGTCCGTCCTGCGGACCGCCAACGATCAGGCCGTTGAAGTCGACGTAAATCGTAGCGTTCTCCCCCCCACACTGCGGGATCAGATTCAAACCTACCAGGACCGGATCGTGATCGGACGAGCGGAATGGATCGGGCGCGTATAAATCGGGCTGGTTATAGTCGTTGTAGTCCAGCGCAGCCGGCTCGTCGGCGTTGATGTGCCAGACGGCCACATCCGTCACCTGGGCGGCCAGATTGCCGTTCGCCAGGGCGTGGTCCAGGTAGCCCGACTGCCCGTCGAAGACGTAGGAATACGCCTCCGCACCCTCATACGCAGCCACCATATCGGTATACCCTGCCGACTGCAGGGCGGCAATGGGATCTTCCTTGGCGTAGGAATTCAAATCGCCCATGATCAGGAAATCGGGATCGCCGCTGCCGGTCGGATCGCCTGCCAGCCAGTTGTCCAGGGCGATGGCGGCGCTGGTGCGGGTCAGGTTGCAGTTGCCCTGCCCGTCACCGATGTCCGGGTCACCGATGTCGTCGCAGGCCGATCCCTTAGACTTGAGGTGATTGACCACCACGGTGAAGGTCTCGCCGCTGAGATTTTCGGCGAAGGTCTGCGCCAACGCCGGGCGGTTGTATTCGTCGTTGAAGCTTGGATCGACGGAGGAATCCAGCACGGCGAAATCCCCGATTGGAGTCACATTTGCCGGCTGATACAGGAAACCGACTTTGATGGCATCCGTACCGATCGTACCGGTGTCCACGTAGGCATACGTTCCGGCGCCCATGACGTCGTTCAAGCCGGCCACGAGATCGGCCAGGGATTCGGAAGCGTTGTTCTCCAGCTCGATCAGGCCGACCACGTCGGCGTCCATGGCGGCGATGGCGTTCACGATCTTGTCCCGCTGGCGGATTAACTCTTCGACGCTGTCCGCGCCGCGGCAGTCCTGATTCGCCTCCGGTCCGCAGATCGGATTTCCCTCGTCGATCGTAGTGAAGTAATTCAAGACGTTGAAGCTGGCCACGGTCAGGCGCCCACCCGTGTCCGGCGCCGCAGCCGGGCGTTCGTTCCCCACCGCCAACTCGACCGGCAGCACGGGATGGATCTCATAGAGCCCGTAGGCATAGCCCAACGCCCCGGTCACACCGCTGACCATGTCACCGGTACGCAGCGTGGTATCGTCGATTAAATAGGGCGGCAAGGGCAGCGGATTCTCGACCGAGCTTCCGTCATCCAACTGAATCTTGCGCAGGTTGTTCGCTGCCTGCAGATCGTTGGCGGGATCACCTGGCAGAGTCACGTTGGTTGGTGTGAATAAACGGCCGTCGATAGACAGGTCGACTTCCCCGTAGCGGCCGTGCGTGTAGTTGCCCGTCACGGTCAGTGTTTGCGGCAGCGTAACCAGCATGCCTTCCAGGCTTTCGAAATCACTCCACTCCGCGACCGGAAGGGTCAATTCCGTCGGCACGGGCTCGTATCCCGCGTCACAGATCGACAGGTTGCTTACCCCGCTCAATTCGGTCAGATTGTAGTACTCGCTGACCGCAGCCTGCACGCGCACCACATCCCCGTAGGCTACGTCAACCCCGAAGCTCCCGTCGTAGACGAAGATGCCCTCCGAAGTGGTGGTATCGCCGTCCTCGTCGGTAATCTCCTCCTGCAGGAAGAAACCGCGCAGACCGTCGTAGCCCTGGAAATCGGCTACCACTACGCCTTCAGCCACAACCACCTGGCCGACAAGCGGGCTGGCATCTCCGGAGCCCTGGATGTCGTGGATCGAGGTTGCGGCCTCACCGCAGAACCCGAAGAAGCAATTGTTCTCAGCGCCGGGCGTCTCCCCGCCGACCGTGAAGGGTCCGATTCGGAAACCCTCCTCGCAGCGGAAGACGTAGCCGGGCACGTAGGACCCGTCCGGCCCCACAGATGGCGGGCCGTAGTGGAATTCCGTGCTCGCTGGCGGGTTCTCTTCTTCGACCAGGGCGATCAGATCGATCAAGGCTGCCCATGGTTCAACGTCGAGAATGCCGTCGTCATCCGTGTCCAGATCATCCCCATTTGAACCCGTGAAAC
>DAOUDW010000039.1:0-1525 GCA_034430895.1 Anaerolineales bacterium
GTAACCAAACCCCTTCAGCATGGACTCAAAAAGATAGCGGTTTTCTGCGATGTCATCGGCGATCAGTATGGTCGGCATAACTCGTTTCCTCCCTTAAAAACCCTACGACAGATGTTGTTCTATTTGTGCAACAAAAGAATCCGGGTTGATGGGCTTTTCAATGTAGCCGGTACATCCGGCCTCCAGCGCCTTTTCGCGGTCGCCGGCCATGGCATAGGATGTCAGGGCCACGATGGGGGTCGAGGCCAGTTCGGGATTGCTTCGCAACGCCCGGGCCACTGCATAACCGTCCATGAGCGGCAGTTGGATGTCGAGCAGAATGAGATCGGCCTTGCATCGGGCGGCCGTTTCGATGCCCTCCTCTCCGTCCCGTGCCCGAATCACTTCGTAGCCTTTCGCAGACAGGATAAAGTTGACCAGATAAAAATTCTGATCGTTATCCTCGATGTAGAGAACCGTGGCCTTCATGTTGGTTTCCTTTCGACCGGCAGGGTAAAACCGAAGGTACTTCCCTTACCCCATTCGCTTTCCACGTGGATGGTACCCCCCAGCAATTCCACCAGTTTTTTACTGATTGAAAGTCCGAGCCCCGTGCCTTCACGCTGGTGGTCGATGTTGCTATCCACCTGCTGGAACGGTCTGAATAGTTTGTCCAGGTCTTCGCGCTTGATTCCGATTCCCGTATCCACTACCCGAATCGATACGTGGTCGTTTTGCAGCGAGCATGCGACGTGTATCCTCCCCTGCTCCGTGAACTTGATGGCATTACTCAGCAGATTGAGGATGATCTGCTCCACGCGTCGTCGGTCGCTTGTGATCATTCCTACCTCCGGCGCGATCTCACATTTTAGGGCGAGCCCCTTTTTCTCGGCCATCGGAGTTGCCGTATCGATTGCCTTGGTGAACGCGGCGCGCAGATCAAACTGCTCACTGGCGAGGGTTAATTGTCCCGCTTCGATCTTTGAGATATCCAGGACATCGTTGATAAGGTTTAGCAGGTGCTCCGCGCTGCTGCAGACCATACCCAACTGCTTTTTTTGTTCTTCATTTAAGGGGCCAGCCATTTCCTGCAGGAGTATACCGGAAAAGCCGATGATGGAATTGAGCGGCGTGCGCAATTCGTGCGACATAGTGGCGAGAAATACGGATTTAAGGCGGTCCACCTCCTGAAGATGGATATTGGCCTCTTGAAGCTCTTTCGTTTTTATCTCCAATTCATTCGTCCGCTCCTTGACTAACACCTCCAGGTGTTCACGGTACTTCTTCAACTCCTCCTCTGCCTGCTTGCGCTCGGTGATATCAGAGCCAATGCTGAAAACCTCAATTATCTGCCCACTCTGGTCGAAAACAGCCTTGTTTGTCCAGGCAACCCAAACACGACTTCCATCCCGCCGCATGTTCTCGTTGATGTTATGTTCAAATTCCTTCGGGTTGGCAGTAATTTGTTCCATGAGGGGCCTTAAGTCACGACCGGTGCTTTCCGTATTAGGAACAATCGTGCCGACTACGTGTTGGCCAATGATCT
>DAOUDW010000040.1:0-1588 GCA_034430895.1 Anaerolineales bacterium
CGGGTGATTGGCGTTCTGGGCGTCGATAATCGCAAGGCAGGCAGCGTTTTCTCCGAAAATGACATGGCCGTAATCGTGGCGATGGCCGATTACGCTGCCATTGCCATCGAAAACGCAAGTTTGTTCACACACTCGGAGATGGAACGGGTTCAGCTGGAGACCATATTAAGTCAAATTAAGAACGGCGTGATCGTGGTTGACCCTGACAATCGCATCCGCCTCATCAATCATACCGCGCAGGAAGCATTTGGGATCGAAGGCGATTTTCTCGGACGCTCGATTGTTGAAGCATTTGACGAACCCAAGATATTAAAGATGCTCCGGGATTCTGGAAAGGTCTCTTGTCAAGAGGACATCGAGATTCCAGATGGGCGCATCTTCAATTTGCAATTTACGCCGATTGAGGGCGTCGGCCAGGCGATTGTGCTCCACGACATCACGCATTTGAAGAATCTGGATCGCATCAAGTCGGAGTTCGTAACCACAGTTTCGCATGATCTACGTTCTCCGCTAACGGCCATTCTGGGATATGTAGAGCTGATCGAACGAGCCGGCGGGTTGAACGAACAACAAAATGAATTTACGCAGCGGGTTCGACTCAGCGTTAATCAGATCACAGACTTGGTGACGGATCTTCTCGATCTGGGGCGTATTGAGGCGGGTTTGGATATTGCTCGGGAAAACACGTCGATCGATATGCTTGCCCGTTACGCTGTGGAGAGCCTCCGTGGTGTGGCAGAGAGTCAAGGTATTAAATTGGATATCGAACTCACGAAAGGATTGCCTCTCGTTAATGGAGATCCGGTCCGTTTACGACAGATGATCGGAAACCTCCTCGACAACGCCATTAAATACACGCCAGAAGGCGGCACCGTGAGCGTGAAGGCAGATGCGGAGGGTGGGCAGATCATCTTACGGGTGGTCGATAATGGGCCGGGCATCCCTCCCGCCGATCAACCCTATTTGTTCGATAAATTCTTCCGCGCCAGCAACATACCGGATGACATGCCCGGTACGGGCCTCGGTCTTTCGATCGTAAAGTCAATTGTCGACAATCACGGGGGCAGGATTTGGGTCGACTCAAAATTGGGAGAAGGGAGCACCTTCACGGTGGTGCTGTTGGCGGCTGAGGATTAGTTCGCTTGCATCTTCTCTGGTAGGCCATGTGATATTCCTCCGCAAGCGAAATGATCAAACCATTCAATTGATGTATCGATGAATTGGGGTGCGGCTGTGATCCGTCGCGTCGTTCGGGTTTCCGGGATCCGTAAATCCGCGTCATTGAGGTGTTCTGCATCAGGATCAATAACTCGATCTTAGGGGGAATGCTTTCCTGTCTGTTCGAGAGATATAATGGTTTGTAACTGCAGTCTGAGACTTGCCATGGGGTCGGATGGACGATGAGTGATGATGCACTTCGCAGGCGCTTGAAACGATTGGGACGTAAATCGCGCAAACGTCAAGAGCCGCAAATTACACCGAAACAACGTGTGGGGTTGCCCTCCGGGGATGAAATGGAAACCCCACATGGGAAAGCTTTTCGCATTGAGGAATTGTATCCCCGCAGCCATCAGCACGCCGGCTATGC
>DAOUDW010000041.1:0-1500 GCA_034430895.1 Anaerolineales bacterium
GCGTGGCGCAGTCTAGCTAGCGCGTCTGAATGGGGTTGGAAAAATGGGCGACATGCAATAGTGACATTTTCTGCGGAAAATAGGGCTAATTTCTTGTTTTCAATCATGTTGCAGCAATTTTTTCCATCGTCCGCAAAGCCCCGAAAAGCCCCCTCTTCCATACTAAACAGGTGTCACTGACACCCGCGCTGATTTCGCAGAATCAGCATCTGACGACTCGCCAGAGATCGGTAACGGATCATACTGCCGCGAGAGGAAAACCGGCAGCCGGTTGGTCGTCAGGCGGGCGGTCATTACGCCACTTCTTATGCGTGACGAGGTATAAGGATGCTTTTCCGTTCAATCTCCTGACTCGAACAGACGATTCGCTCGTGCGTCGATCTGTTCCTGTACGATCCGTGCCTCGTCTCCACCTATGGCCTGCCGGGCAAGGTCTCCGATCATCTTGCATAGCCGCTGCCGCTCTTCTGTCATCGGCCAAGGTATTGGAAATCGTCGAACATCCGACAACCGTAAGACCTGACGGCCACATCCCATGTATGGGGTCGTCAGGCGGATGAATCGCCAGAAAACGCTGCTGTTGAGAATACCCAAAAGGCAGTGAGGGTCGATTTTGGAGGCATCTGGGACAATCACCACGACACTATTGTGGCAAATGGTAGTTGGGGTGTCGATGAGAGTGAAGCCCACAGGAGAGGATATTTTGCTGCTGATAAGTCTGGGATTGCATCGGTCGAGATCGGAAACCTTGTGCGATGCCGCATACCAAGGCACATCATGCTTTATCGGGCGTTCATTAAGTCGTGATCGGCAGTGCGTCAAGTATTGATAAGCGTGCTGAAAATTTGCTTCCAAGTCATCCTCGGGCAGCACGCGCCCTGTCGAGTCATAGGTAAAGATGCACAGATCGTGCGACTCGGGAATTCGGTAACCTTTAATGTGCCGTCCACGGATGATCGTGCGAGTTACATCCCCTTCCAGCCGATAGGTCTTGCCATCAATCCGTGATCGGCCGAACACCACTCGCTTGAAGGTCCGGCCCACTTCGCGCATTAGAAAAACGTCATCTGCTCCCGTGTTAAGCCCTTGGCAGATTCCGACGAGGAAATGCTCAAGAGGGCGGCCGACAAAGCAGATATGTGCCAGCCACGCCGCGTCCTCGTGGGGAAGCAGATGCCAATCCGGCCAGTTAAAGGCATGGCTTGGCATGTCGTGTACCACGATGCCAGAAGCTGAGCTAACGTTACCCTGAAATAGGCTATTCAATTTTGCCCGTATGCCCCCAACACCTTTGATGAGTACATGGCGGGATCGGTGGAGATCGGTCCTTTTCGCTAGCGACAGAATAGCGATCTGGGTGACCGCATCGGGATAAACTTTTTTGTCCTCGAATTCAACGATCTCAATAATCTGACTCCGCTGTGCGATAATTCGGCGTATTCTGCCACCGCCCAGTGTGCGAATGAAGGAATTCGAGAGGCTGAATCCGAGAAAGCCACT
>DAOUDW010000042.1:0-65563 GCA_034430895.1 Anaerolineales bacterium
GCGCGGCGCACCTCAAGGCCAGCCTGATGGGCTCCTCCGTGCGCGTCATCCTGCAAGGCGGACAGCTGGTGCTGGGCACCTGGCAGGGGATCTTCTTCTGCGAATTTGATGGTCCTCGAAATCGCAAGGTCCACGTGCAGATCACATCTGGATGATCGATGGTGTGAAGGTCGGATTGCATTAGTTGAATGTTACGGGTACCCGAAACAAATCCAGGCATATTACAGGTTGGTAACAACATATTACGGTTGTTAAACCAGTTTGTAATCAACGCCAGGCAACCTTCCACTAAAATCTAATTGATGCTGTACAAATGATCGTAGATTTAAATGTAGGAGGAATATATTCGTGAAGAATCGTTATCGAATAATGCTCACAATAATTATGGTACTGCTTTCAAGCTGCGGGAAACAAGATATTGTTCCATCACCTACAAATACCAAAATCGCGGCAATTTCAGATACCTCGATCATTCAATCCACGAGAACCGCAACCCCCACCTACCTGCCGATTACTCCGGCTGCGCAAGGAACCTCGCTGCCTGAATCCGGTGGGGCAATATCCGTGGATAATGCCCACCGGATGACGCTGCTTGCAAGTTGGGGCAAAGGTATCCAGGGACACGTAGAGTACACGCCTGACGGAGTATATCTTGTCGTGGCTTCCACAACAGGTTTGTATTTCTACGATCCTGGTGATTATTCTCTGGTGCAATATATCGAAACCAATGACCCCGTCTATTACCTGGCCATCAGTCCGGATAGTCAGATCGTGGCGGCATTAATGTCCGGCAAATTGGACTTGTATCAGATTTCGGATTGGCGATTGGTCAATACGATACAGGTGAACGCCGCAGGTGTAGATTTCTCCCCAGACGGGAAAATGCTGGCCCTGGGTGTAGGCTCGGAGAATCTTCAATTTCGCGATGCAGCAACGGGAGTGCTTTTAAATGAATTTGAGGGCATTAGAGGAGTGTGGGATGTAGCGTTCTCTCCTCGGAGTGATTTAATCGTAACCAGCGGGTTTTCTGCATCCATATGGTCTTTGGATGGAAAGATAACGGATATTGTTGGTCCATACAGCAGCGGTGGAAGTACACCCACCGTGTCATTCTCTCCCGATGGAGATCTCCTGGCTGTTGGTACTGATTATCGTATTCATATCTGGCGTGTGTTGGAGAATGGGCGCCTCACGATTTACCGTGAAATCGACCTCAGTTCGTTCGAGTATGCAATGATTCAACAGGTTGCCATTTCTCCGGATGGCAACTTGATTGCCGCTGCATTGTCCAGGGGCGTTTATATTTGGGATCTTCGAACAGGTGCCCGCATCTTTGAGGACGAACCTGAATACGGCTATACGTATGCCGCGGGTGTAGCCTGGTCGCATGACAGCAACACCATCGCAGTTAATTCAAAAGAGAAGGGAGTGCAAATCTGGGATGTGGAGACGGGCGAAAGCGTGGCTTCTCTGATAAAGCACACCGGTTCGTTTTCCTCGCTGGCTTGGTCTCCGGATGGGCAGCGGTTGGCGGCTGGGGCCGAAGAAGGGACGGCATATCTTTTTAACGTTGACAATGGCGAGGTGATTCAGCGTTTTGAGTTATGGAGCGGTCTGAACAGCCTGGCGTATTCACCGAACGGTCAATATCTGGCTGTAGGATACGACAATGAGATTGTCCATTTATGGAACCTGGACGGAACGATTTTCAAGACCCTGGAAGGTTTCGGGTTCGGATCTACGGATGCCGCATTTTCCACCGATGGTGCGATATTCGCCGCCAGCCTGTGGGAAAACTGGCGAGAGCCAGAACACATCCGGCTTTGGGATACTCAGGATTGGAGTGTGGTAAAAGCCTTTGCCGTAGATGGCGTGGATGAGTACATGATCGAAGGCTTTGTGCTCGCTCCGGATCAAACAACGGGCGCGATTTGGTATGTGGATATGGTGGGCAAACACAGGGATTTCATTCGGATCGTTTCCATCACCTATGACGCAATCATCACTACACTTAAGCCAATAAGCAATCAGGTTTGGTTGAGGCTCGATGCGATCGCCTATTCTCCGGATGGCACGCGGTTGGCTGCTTTGGCTTCCACACATGATGATCCAGATCCACGCATTTTAGTATGGCAAACCAGCGATTGGACGCTTCTTTACGAGCAGTCCATCCATGCAGGTTCGAGGAAAGGTTTTTACTATCAACCGCAGTACGCCGTTTCCTGGTCTCCGGACAGCACCTTGATTGCCGTAGGTTTGCGGGATGGAAGTGTTCAAATTCTGAACGCCGATGGGGGAGAGTTATTGACGACCTTGACCGGTCATGCTCTATGGACAACGGGGGTGGCTTTTTCTCCTGACGGTCGAATTCTGGCGTCCGTCTCCCTGGATGGGACGATCATGCTGTGGGGGCTTCGATAAGCAATCTGCATCACGATATCGCAGGAAGTGGAGGACGTCTATGCCGAAGTGGATTGAGAATTTCTGGTCAGAATCAACAGATGATTGAATGCGTTACCCTATAAAAAGTAAAGTAAATCGACATTAATATCCGAAAATACCGCCTTCGATAGAAAATATCTATACCCCTCGATTGAAAAATTGAAAAACCAATTGTGACGGAATTCACTAACAGGTATGCCGAGTGGCGGGTAGACTGTGCATGGAATGTTATCCGCGTACAGCGGATGCACGATTGATGTGCCCGCTGGTTTAAGGGATACGGCAATGTCAAAACGAATGACGTGCCGTTCATAGGAGGTCAAGATGTCTGAAGGAAATTTGGATAACGTGGAAGTTGCCAAGGTCGTCGATGCACGCAGCAGCGCCTGCCCAGGTCCATTGCTCGAGGCCAAGAAAGCCATTGGCGCCGTGAAAGTGAATGAGATTCTGGAGATCTGGTCCGGGGATCCGAGCACCAAAGAGGATATCCCCCGCTGGGCTGCGAAAGTCGGACACGAATTTCTGGGCGTGTTAGATGCCGAGGGGTACGATCGTATTCTCGTCAAGCGATTGAAGTAAAGGTGTCCGCTATGGAGACATCGACGAAGCCCAAGATCATGATCTTGGCATCTTTATCGGGCGGTTATGCCGGAGCGGATTCGGTCGGACAGGCGCATCGGGATTACGCTGCGAATACGTATATCCTGCCTGTGCGATCACCGGCGATGTTTTCACCGGATTTTTACCTGCAAGCCTTCGAAGAAGGAATTGACGCCATCCTCGTGATGTACAGCGGCACCGACTGTCCCTATGAAGGGGCGGCGGATGTGACAGCGAAACGCATCAACGAAACCTATCCAATAATGAAGGAACGCGGTATCGACACGCGGCGTTTGAAGCTTGTGGCGATCTGCACGGTGTGCACCGATTCTTTCATGCGCGAAATCCAACGCATGAACGATGTGCTTGCCGAAATCGGCCCCGTGGCGAGCGAAGTATCGAAACAACCGGTTCATTAATCCAGTTCAAATGATGCACGTGACGGAAAGGGTGTGAGTATGGCCCGAGAAAAAATCAGCGTGGATGTGATGGTCGTCGGAGGTGGGATCGCGGGAATGCAAACGGCGCTAGACCTCGCCGACCAGGATTTTCAAGTTGCACTCGTCGAGAAGGAGCCCAGCATTGGCGGGAAAATGATCGCGTTAAGTAAAGTCTTCCCAACGCTGGACTGCTGCAGTTGTATCACTACCCCGAAGATGTCTGCGGTGGCGCATCATGAGAACATCCACTTGATGACTTACACCGAAGTGCAGTCCATATCCAGGGATGCGGGACGGTTTCAAGCTCAGTTGACCAAGCATCCGCGTTATGTGGATGAGGACCTTTGCACCGGGTGCCGGCAGTGTGAGTACGCTTGTCCGATCGATTTGACGGCGGCTTTCGATCTGGGATACGGCGCGCACCGTGCGATCCGGGTTCCGTTCTCCACGGCGATTCCGCAGTACGCCGTCTTGGATATCGAACACTGTTTACTATGCGGGAAATGCGAGAAAGCCTGCCCCGTCTCGGCGATCGATTTCAGCCAGACCGATCAGTCGATCGAGTTGGATGCCGGTGCGATTGTGCTGGCCACCGGCTTCGAGATCACACCCCGTGATGCCAAAGCGGAGTACGGCGGCGGAGAATTCCCCAATGTGATCGACGCCTTGTTCATGGAGCGTTTGCTCTCCCCGACGGGTCCTTACGGACACGTATTGCGGCCCGGCGACGGCAAGGAACCGGATTCGATTGGCTACGTGCAGTGTGCAGGTTCACGAGACTGTACATTGGGTGTGGAATACTGCTCTAGAATTTGCTGCATGTACGCCATCAAGCAAGCCCAGCTGCTTTCAGGCGCTTTGCCGCTGGCGGACATCACCATTTATTACATGGACATCCGCACTTTTGGCAAGGGATACGAGCAGTTCTATAAAAACGCCGAAGCGATGGGCATCGAATTCATCAAAGGCAAGGTTTCCAAGATCACGCAGGATGAAGAACAGAATCCGATCGTGCACGTGGAAATGGTAGATATGACCCCACGTTTGCTTCAGAACACCCATGACCTGGTGGTGCTCTCTGTGGGCATGCTGCCCAAGTACGATCCTGCTTCGATCTACGGCGTCACGACGGCGGATGATGGTTTCATTGAATCTCCATCAGCCAATATGACCCCCATGTTGACCAATCAGCCAGGTATTTTCGCCACAGGAGCGGCGATAGGACCGATGGACATCGTCGACAGCATCATGATGGCGAGTGCTTGTGCGGTGGAAACCTCCGCCTACCTGCGCAGCAACGGAAAGAAACACACTTCCGCCTCCAAGAAGCAAAGTTCGAAAAAGGAAAAGCTCCATGCCTGAGAAAACGGATACAGGACAGAAGCATATGACACCAGAATCCAAAGATGAAGAAATCCGAATCGGTGTGTACACCTGCTACTGCGGTGGAAATATCAGCGACGTCGTTGACTGCGAAGGGGTAGCCAAGTCACTTGCCGGGTTGCCCAACGTCGTGGTTTCCCGGACGAACATGTCCATGTGTTCCGACACGGGTCAGGCACTGATCGAAGAGGACATCCGCGAAAATGGAGTCAATCGCGTGGTCATCGGCGCTTGTGCGCCTTCGCTGCACGAATTGACCTTCCGAGGGACACTCGAACGTGCAGGATTGAATCCCTACCTTTATTACCACGTTGGTTTGCGGGAACAATCCAGCTGGGTTCATCATGACGATCCTGAGCACGCCACTGAGAAATCCATTCGTTTGATGGCCACCGGAATTGCCAAAGCACGTTTGCTCGATCCACTGCAGCCATTCCAGTTGGAAGCGAAACAGCATGCCCTAGTGATTGGGGGCGGCATAGCCGGTTTGCGCAGCGCAGTGGATATCGCCCGCAACGGCATTCAGGTCACGCTGATCGAAAAAACACCGTTCCTGGGTGGGCATGTGGCGCAGCTCGAAAGCGTATTTCCCACTGGCGAACGGGCACGCGATCTATTGGATCAGGTGATTCGCGAAGCAACGGAACACGAGAACATCACCATTCTCACACAGGCCAGGCTGGTGCAGGCCAGCGGCTATGTGGGTGATTTTCAAGTTCAAGTGGTTCAGGATTCGCGCGGTGTTACCGATGAAAACGCGGACGCCGCCATGAGAGCCTGCGAGGACACGATCCCCGATTCGTTCAACTACGGCCTGACGGAACGGAAATTGATCTACCGAGCCTATCCCGGTTGCTACCCGTCCACGCCGGCCGTCGATTGGGAGAACTGCCAGGATGGGAAACTCGAGTTAAAACTCAACGGCAAATCATTGGTCTTGAAAAACGAACCGCGCACGATCGAACTCAACGTCGGTGCCGTCGTCGTGGGGACAGGTTTTGACCTGTATGAGCCCAGGACAGGCGAGTACGGCTACGGGGCGTTGCCCGAAGTGATTACGCTGCCGCAGTTAATCCGGCACCTTTCGCTGCTCGAGCAGGGAGAGGAACTCACCTGGAATGGCCGTCCTGTGCGCGATATGGCGCTGATCCATTGTGTCGGCAGCCGTCAAGTGGAAGGCGTGCACGAAGCCCAGGCAGATGGCAATGTCAACAACTACTGCTCGCGTTATTGCTGTACAGCCTCGCTGCACATGCTCGATGAAATTCACGAACACTACCCGGATATCAACATCTTCGATCTTTATCAGGACATCCGCACGTACGGCCGCGGTCATGAAGACTACTACCGTAAAACGCTGGAGAACATGGTGCGCTTTCTCCGTTACCGTGGAGAGGATACGCCCGCTGTGAAAGCAGCACCGGAAGGCGATACCCATCCTGTCTTGATCGAGATGACCGATTCACTCACCTGGGGTGAGATGCTCGAGATCCCGGTCGACCTCGTCGTTCTGGCGGTTGGCATGATGCCAAGCAAGGTCGACGATCTGGTGCAGATGTTAAAGATTTCGAAGGGAACCGATCGCTTCCTGTTGGAGGTACATCCCAAACTGCGGCCGGTCGAAACGGCTGTGCCGGGTGTGGTTTTAGCAGGAACGGCGCAGAGCCCGATGAATATCCAGGAAAGCTGCGCGGCGGCCAAAGCTGCAGCTGCGAAAGTTGCGGTTTTGCTGGGTAAAGGCAGCGTAGAGATTGAACCCTTCGTCGCAAAGGTCGATCCCGAGCGCTGCACGGGCAGCGGCAAATGCGTCGAGATTTGTGCCTACGAAGATGCCATCGCGCTGGAAACATTCTCGGATAACGGGCGCGAGCGCAAGGTCGCTGTGGTAACACCTGCAAATTGTGCCGGCTGCGGCGCCTGCGTAAGTGTCTGTCCGGAAGGCGCAATCGACGTTCAGGGATGGACCTTGAAGCAGTATCAATCGATGGTGCAGGCGATCGGCGCCGAGTACAAGATGACGGAAGAGGTGGAAGCATGAGCGATAAGGAAGATAAAAAAGCGCGCACGCAGATGTTGAAGGAACTGCGTGAAAAACATGAGGCAAGCGTGGAAGAGACACGCGAGCTGCTGAAAAGTCAACAGACTGTGCGGCGTGTAATCCAAAAAGCGATTGCAGATGAACCCAAGACCATTCCTCAAACCGCCGAAGAAACCGGTTTGCCGGCGACGGATGTAATCTGGCATTTGATGGCCATGAAGAAATACGGATTGGTTGTTGAAAGCGAAATGCAGGGCGATTACTACACTTACCAATTGGCGAAGGAGTCTTAAGCATGAGTCAGCGCGTCGATCCAACGCTTCTTAAGGAACTCAAGCAGTACGGTGCCGTGGGAATCGAAAAATGCTTTAATTGTGGAAACTGCACGGCAATCTGTCCGTTAACAAGCGACGACCATCTTTTCCCACGTGATATGATCCGTTATGCACAATTGGGGTTGAAAGACCACTTGCTGCAGAGCACCGATCCATGGCTTTGTTATTACTGCGGCGACTGCACGCGCACTTGTCCGAAAGAAGCGGAACCCGCCGAAACGATGATGGCCGTGCGGCGCTGGCAAACGGCGAAATACGATACATCCGGGCACGGTGAAAAAATGTATACCTCTGAGCGAGAGGTCGGGAAGGCGATCTTGCGCTATTCACTGGTGCCGCTTGTGTTGTTGTTGATTTATCACATCATCTATTACATCGTGACAGGGTCTTCCAATATCATTACCGACCAGGTGGTTTTGAATAAGTTTGCTCCTGTGATGTTGGTTTGGGCCTTCGTGCTCTTCCACTTCGCCCAGTTGGGACTTCGTCTTTTCCGCAACGCAGCCAACATGTTCCGGCATGTCATGCGCATGGACGATGAGGACCAGCTGAAAATACCTATTGGGATTTACATCCAGGAATTGAAGAATTTTGTCCTCCATGTCTTAACCCAAAAACGCTGGCTCGATTGCGGTGAAGATCGAAGCCGCTGGTTGAAGCACTTGATCTTGATCAGTGGATATGCCTTGATGCTGATGTTGGTCGTCGGATTGTTGTGGTGGTTCCAGACGGATGAACTCTATCCTATTTATCATCCGCAGCGTTGGGTGGGCTATCTGGCAACGATATTCCTGCTCTTCGCTTCAGGAGAAGCCTTGATCGGGCGGATACGCAAGGGTGAAGAAATTCACCGTTTTTCACACCCGACGGATTGGCTTTTCCCCAGCTTTATTTTTGTGGGCGCCGTGACCGGTATATTGGTGAATATCTTCCGCTATTTGTACTTGCCCTGGCCGACCTATATCATCTACACCATCCATGTCATGGCTATGATGGCGATGTTGGATACGGAAGTAGGTATCGGCAAGTGGACGCATCTGATTTATCGACCGCTTGCCATGTATCTCGAAGCGGTGAAAGCCCGGGCAGCCGAACTACCCAGTCCGGCCGCAGCTCCGGCAGCTTGAACCGAGAGTAAAAAAATCGATCAGGAGGTTATCAATGAGTGAAAAGATGGTGGTTGTGTGTAACCATGCCGATCCGCCGCACGTAATGCCGACTCTGATAATGGCGGCGTCCGGCGTGGCGTTGGACAACGAAGTGATATTGTTCTTCTGCCCTGGCGGTGCACAGGCGTTAGTCAAGGGCGAATTGGAGAAGATTGGTACGCCCAAGGGATTGCCAAATCCAGTCGAGCTGTTTGACACCATAATCGATCAGGGTGGCGAGATCATCCTGTGCGAATTGGCGCTCGAGAATAAAGGCATCGATCCCAAAGATCTACGCGACGAGCGCATCGTGATTAAAAATGCCCCATCATTCTTGATGGACGCAGATGGAGCAAGTATGACTCTGACCTTCTGAGTCAATGAAGATCGCTAATTGGTGACATCGATTCGTTCCTGCGACCATCTGCTCAAACACCCCCGTAGCTCTTTGTCTGTAGGAACCGATGTCATAAATCGAAGTACCTGGCCTGTACTATTCAGGCCAGGTTTTCTTTAACCCTGATTACGATTCGGCAATACGTAATAAATCGCGATTTGTCGGATCATGGACGAATGCCCAAAAAGATTCCATGGCGCGATTTGGGGGATGGAGTTTGCTGCGGATCATATATACCCTGCGGTGTAAATCGAAACCCTTTACCGGTATTCGTACAATGGTTCCGAGTTCGAGTGCCCATTGTGCAGCCGTACGAGAGACGAATGCCAGGCCAAAACCCTTTTCAACGGTTTTGACGATGGCCTCATCGTTGCCTACTTCAAGAATTACGTTCAATTCTCCAGGATCGATGTCGTGCCTGCCGAGCTCGGTTAACAACTCCCTGCGGTTGCCCGAGTCGGTTTCGCGCATGATGAAGGGTACGCCGAGAAATTCGGATGGGTCGATGGAGTCCATCGCCGTCCATGGCTGTTTCGCGGGGCTGATGAGGATGATGTGGTCGGAGAAGAATTCCTGGCAGTCCAGATCGTCACCACATGCATCGAAGCTGACGACACCCAAATCGGCTTCGTGCTCGAGCAGCATAGACACGACACTCGTTCGTACGCAGCGATGGATGAAAACACGCACACTCGGATGGCGTTTGATAAATCGACCGGCGAATTGGGGCAAGATGTATTTTCCCGTCGTCGTGCTGCAGGTGATACGCAGTGAACCGATGACCTGATCCTCCATGGAATGCATCATCTGCTGTACCCCCATTGCTTCGCGCAGCAATTTCCTTGCATGTGGCACGAGCAGGCGTCCTGCTTCCGTCAGCACGATTTCATTGCCGGAACGTATAAAAAGTGGGCTGCCGAATTCTTTTTCCAGCTTTTTGATATGGTGGCTGACCGTCGGTTGGCTGAGATGCAAACGCTGCGCAGCTTCGGAAAAGCTGAGTGTTTCCGCTGCATGCAGGAACATCTGAAGCCGGGCTAGATCGATCATCTCGGTGGCATTCTCCTTCTTGGCGCGTGCTGATCAGGTCATGATCTCAAATAATGGACACTTGAGATCTGTATATACGAACGCTTCCTCGAATCCTGTATTAATTCTAATCTATTCTGGCTCGATAATGATCACGCTTCCAGCCCCGCCCTGGATGAAATTCTTGGCGTATTCATCCTTGAACATCGCGATGGCGCGATCGCCAGTGCAGTGACTCGGCGCTACCTTTTCAACACCCATTTGGCGAAACGCAGCGATGATGGCTTCGATTTCTGCCGCACTTTTGTCTCGCAGGTGGAATCCTCCCATAACCAGGTGGACAGGATCGCCGTACAACGTCTTCGCTTCCTGAACCATTTCCGCCACTCCGGGGTGTGCGCAGCCCGTAATGACGACGAGCCCCTTTGCCGTTTTGATGACCAGCGCTTGTTCGGGGATGCCCGTATTCATCTGACCCGTCGTAAAGACATCGTCCGTGAAGGCCTGTCCCTCTGATACTTCAAAAACGTCCGTCATTTGGGAGAAGCTCTGTTTAACGCTATCCGGAAAGGAGGAGAGGAGATATACCGTCGGCTTGATCTCCAAATTCAGCAATCCTTCCAGTCCGCCGATATGATCGTTGTGGATGTGGGAGATGACGATACGCTCAATGCGGGTTGGATCGAACGCTAAGACTTGCATATTCCCAAGCAATGTCGGCGAATCGCCGCCAGTGTCGAAAAGCGTTACGCTGTCTTTGTACTCCACAAACGCGGAGAAACCCCATGCAGTCTGTAGACCGCTGTTGTATTGGTAGTTATCGTATACCGTCGTGATGACCAGTCGGTTCTTTTTGGAATCATCCGATGTAGCCATGTCATTCCTTTCTGTAGGTTGAAATGCAGTTGGCGTTGGGTTGAGATCCGGCACTGCATTTTGATCGGAAAGGTGGGTTGGTTCGTTTGGGATTGTGGAAGGTTTTTCCACCTGATCCGGTGATGCGAGGATTGGTGCCGACGGGATGGCACCTTCACAGGCGCACAACAGCAGGAGGATCGCTGTATATTTCATGATGATGCGAATCATGCTTCAACCTCTGTTAGCGGGCACGAAAAATTTCACTCTTGTTGCGCTGTGGATGCTACGAGTAGTCTCCAACAGTTTTCTCCAAAACTGCAACGATGTCATCCGCTTTTTGCGACAACTCCTTTCCATTGAACGGGATGCCCTTGAGCCAGGAGGCAGTTATCGCGGGATCATCATGTATGCTTCCAATGGTCTCAATGTCCCCTTCGAGAAGTTTGCTGCGGACGTATTCTTCCATTTCATCATCTCTTATGCGATTCGAAATGGCCAATACATCACAAATCTCGGTTTCTTTGAATAGTTTTACAGCCAGTTGTACCAATTCCTGGCTTTCAAGATGTTTAGTTGCTGGCGGGGTTCCGGCTTTCAATTGCTTGATCATTTTCTTCATGTGAATCGCCATTTGAATGGCGGCATGGGTGGGATCAACCACAGTTATAACCCAGTCGAGACTGGTTATGGCCCCTCTGGCGGAATCTTCGAAGCCCGCCTTGAAATCAACCAGAGTCACAGGCTTTTTACCATCGTGCAAAATACAAACATCACGGGCAATTTTGTTGATCGGACCATCACAACCCGCGCCTGGCCCCAGATCACCGATTTTGCCCGCGGCAAGCATCATGATGCCATCTTGATTTTGAACGTAGTATTCATCGGGGATATGTTCGAGATCGAGCTCGGCATTGGGCAGGGGAGTGGGATCGTCGACCGGACAGGTCACTGATCCACCGCTGAAGACCATCCCGCCAAAGAATTCAATCAAGGACTTGGGAGGATCTGGAAGACCGAGAATCTTGTTGAAACCAACGTTTGTCGAGTCGGCATCCAGTATGCATACTTCATAATTGCGCCGTCGAAGTGCTTTTGCGATCAATAACGTTACGGTGCTTTTCCCGGCACCACCTTTTCCAACGATCCCAATTCGCTTTCCGACCAACGGTTTTTCCTTGTCAAGCATTCCGACTCTCCTTGATTGATTGTGGTATCACAAAGCGGATGTCGATCGAATCTCGTCTATCAACATCGCTCAGTTTGCTTTGGAAGGTGTGAATCTGCTGGCTTCTCAGGCATTGTCACAGCACTCGCATGTTCTCAATGATTCGGTAGGATTTTTGATCGAGGCTCGTCAGACGTTCCTCTTTGGGCAGGAATTCGGAGAAAGGAACTCGTACATTTCTGCCCTTTGAGTCTTGCTCGATTCGATACAAATCGTCGATTTTTTCGATTCGATCGATAAAGAGAACGCCATCCAGATGATCGATCTCGTGATGGACGAGTACGGCGTCGAAATCTTCAAAAGCTCTCTCGAAGGATTTGCCATTCTCGTCCTGTGCAGAAACTCGCAAATAATGAGGCCGCACCGTTTCTCCGAATAATCCCGGAAAACTAAGACAACCATCGAAATCGCGTTTTTCCTTCTCGGCTTCCAGGATGACCGGATTGACCAGGGTGGTAAAGACTCCGCGTGTGTTTCTTGTGGGATTTGCAGAGTCGAGTTGCACGATCACGACGCGCAGGTGTGAATCGATTTGAGGTGCAGCGAGACCGATGCCAGCTGGATGGCTATCCAGGGTATCTTTAAGATCCCGAATCAGTCGCTTCACTTGCCGATTTACAACTGTGACGGGCTGGCTCTTTTGCCGCAATCCAGCTTCGTCGTCTGGGTAAAGTAGAATTCTCTTCTTCGACACTTTTCTCTTCCTTACTCTTGATCGTCAGTATTGCGTTCGCTGTATATTCTAATCATTATTTCTGCGCCGGTTGTGTGATTTTCCTTTCTTGCTTTCAGCGTATACCGAATCCGTGGAACACCAGAAGCGGACGCCATAGCGCTCGATGGTTTGTATCTTCTCGCTCGCTGCGATGTCATCGAAGGTTTCCTTGGCGGTTTCGGGAGTCCAGCGCGCGATCGTCCGCTTGACTTCTTCTTCACGCATAGGATGTCGGGTGATGATGTCGACAATGGCATCCAATGTGCTTCCACCACTGCTTCGTTCGAAACTACCGGCAACCGGGTGGACGACACTCGCGACATCCCCCAAGATCGCTATGGCACGCATCAACCCTTCTTCATCCGTGGGTTTCACCCACGGTTCTGCGGGGGGCCTCTCGGGCATGTTGAGGTGAATTCGATCCGGTCCGATTTCTTGAAGAATAGCCGCGATACTCACCAGTGCCTTCTCCGTATCGTTCAAGCCTCGAATCAACATAACCTCGGGCCATAAGGCACCTTTATATTCTCGCCCGAAAGCGATCAATCCATCGATATGTCGTTCGAATGTGATCTCAGGGTGCGGGCGGTTGATTTTGCGGTATAAGTCTGATGTACCGGCATCCAAACTTGGGAGAACGGCGTCTGCTGGAGCTACATCACGGCGAACTTCGGGTTCATAAAGCAAAGTGCCATTGGTGATCACTGCGATCGGAATATCCGTCAGCGTTTTTAGTTTTCGGATCATCCACCCGAGTTTCGCATGTAGTAAGGGTTCGCCCGATCCCACGAAAGTTACCCAATCTATTTCTCCACGCTCATATTGATCGAGCGCTATCACCGCTTGCTCGAGGATCGTCTCGGCCGAGATGTATTCCTTTCGTGCGTTGACAACGGGCTGCGTTCGCCCAAGTTGGCAGTAGATACAGTTCCAATTGCATGTTTTCAGCGGGATCGGATCGATGCCTAGGGACTGTCCTAATCGACGAGATGGCACGGGACCATAGACGTATTTCCGTGTTTGAGTTTCGCTTGAAGATTCACGCATAGTTTTTTCCTCGGGTGATCATTCGCCTTTCGACAATACAACGAACACTGCGACGAAGATACCAATAGCCAAGGAGATAAATGAAAAACGCTTCGGCTCTTTCTCGACGGCGGGGAGCAGGTGGGATGCGCCCACGTATATCAAGGCGCCAGCGGAGAGCGCCAAGAGTGCTCCGAGGGCTTCCTGTTCGATGCGATCAACAAAGGGAAAGGAGATCAGCGTACCGAGTGGGGTTGTCAGCGCTGCTGCGAAAAAAGCGGAAGTGGATGCGCGTTTCTTTGGAATTCCACCTTTCTCGAGTAGAAGAAACGTGACGATGCCTTCGGGGAACTCATGGAGCACCATGCCGATTGCCGCCAAAACACCAGTGAACACGTTGACCTTAAATGTTACGGAATAGATGATCCCATCCAGAAATGAATGCAAACTGATCCCCAATGTTGGGATGATACCAATCGATAGATCGGGGGTGCCGTATTCGTGGCAGACCAAGACCTTGATCAAGCGATTGATGAAATATAAGGTCATAAATCCGGCTAGCAGAAAAATAGGAGCCTGTTCGTTCATCGTGAATGATTTTGGAACGATGTGGATGAAGGAAACGGTTATCAAGACACCGGCAGCGAAGCTCATGAAGTATACCGTATTCCGGCGCCCCCATTCTTCGTGTTTACCGATAACATAAATGCCGATCGTTGTGACCACACATGCGAGAAAACTTGCTATGATTACAGCTGCTAGGATACTCATCTTTTTTAGACTCCATGGCCTAACCCATCCACTTATCGAGGCCAGCCGTATTGTTTCGTGTTCCGTGAATGTAGACCGCTTATAGAACACGCCATCGAATAAAGTGAAGACAGCTTATGGATCTATCGTCTTTTCGCTATCACTTTCGTCGTTTTTGATATAGCTATATCGCCGCAGCAAAATCTACATACAGATTCATTCGATTATGAATCCGAAAAGCCTGCACAAGAACGGTATCACTTAAAGGAGAGCACGTCAACAAAAAGATGACATAGTTCCAACAATAATAGGATAAAACTACATTAAAGGTGCGGTCGATACTATATTATGGTATATTCATCGATCCAGGGGTTTGTGGAAGGGAGCGTTTTCCCATGAAAAATCTTCCTCAGTTTGATGTGGGCACTCGTATACGTGAGTTCCGCGAAGATAAGCGGTTGTCCTTGAGGGCTTTGTCGGAGCGATCTGGTCTGTCTGTAAATGCAATCAGTCGTATCGAGCGTGGGGAGAGTTCGCCAACAGTATCCTCCCTTCTCCTTCTTGCGGAAGGCCTTGATATTAACATCAGAGATTTCTTTGACGCGGGTCTGGATCAATCTACGATTTTAGTGCGGAGAAACAAACGACTTCGATCGCTTGGCGATGGGGCGCTTATGGAGAGTCTCGGTGTGGGATTACCAGGTCAGATTATCGAGCCTTTCCTAATGACAATTGAGTCTGGCGCTTTAGGGGTTGAGGAGCCTTGTGTACACGCAGGAGAGGAGTTCGTTCATTGTATTGAAGGGGAGATCGAATATCAGGTGGGAGACACGTGGCATCGTTTAGAGGCGGGTGATAGCCTTTTATTCTTGGCAAGTCAGGCGCATATGTGCAGGAATACCAGTTTAGAGACAGCGGTTATTCTGATTATCCTTGCATCTTCGGATCAGGATACCAGCCTATCCCGCCAACAGCACTTAATGACGATTGGGGGTCGAATTCTTGACAATGATTAATAACCCAGAATTCACGAAGCCGCGATTATTCATAGGATATAAAGTTGCCGTTACTGCGTGAAATCCTAGCCGAAGTGTCGGATGGAAAAGTTGTAGATGTACGCATTGGTTTACGCTGGACAGCCGTTGTTATGGATGTAGCAGGGGAACTGCGATGCGGATTATCTTCTACTCTCGGGCTGCCAAATGGGCACGAAGATAAATACCGGTTGGAACAAGCTGGAAGAATAACTGAATTCTCCGGATTGGAGATTGCCGCCTTCGCTGAAGAGCGAGAACAACCCATTCTTGCGAGCATTGGTGTTGCAGCGATCAATGCTTTACTCCCGGATCCAGAACCTGGGCTTTGTATGGATGAAAGTGCGGCAGACATTATCGCGAAGTGCGGCTTAGAGAAGCGAGTCGCGATCGTAGGGCATTTTCCATTCGTTTCTCAGCTGCGATCGAAAGTTAAAGAACTTCACGTACTCAGTCTTAAGCCGAGCGGCCGTGTTTTGCCTGCGGATGCGGCTCCAGAGATTCTCCCTTACGTCGATGTCGTGGCTATCACCGCTCAATCATTGATCAATCATACGATGGAAGATTTGTTGGATTTGTGTTCGCCTGGAGTGATTATCATCGTCGTAGGACCAAGTACGCTGTTCAGTGATGTGTTGTTCGGATACGGTGTGGATTATCTCTGCGGATCCGTTATTGAAGATAGAGACAATGTATTAAGGGCTGTCTCGGAAGCGGGAAACTTCCAACAGATTCATCAGGCTGGCGTACGTTTGGTTACAATAGAAAGTACGGATGCTGCTGATTCGACAGTGTGAGTTACGATTGGGCAATGGCTCGCTCGTGGGTGTCAGTGCTGAAAAAGCTGTACAAATCAAGAACGGAGATAAAAAATGAAACTGGCGATAACGGTAAGTGAACAGGGAAACAATCCAAATCTAGAGCGTCGTTTCGGGCGTTGTGGGTACTTTCTAATCATCGATACTGAAACGAACGAGCGGGAATTCTTACCAAATCCATCCACATCTGCGAGAGGCGGGGCAGGAACGCAAGCAGGTCAATTTCTCGCCGAAAACGATGTCGAAGCTGTTATCAGTGGGAATTTCGGTCCCAATGCCTTCACGGCGTTGGATGCCGCTGGTATCCATATGTTTTCCGCGCAGACGGAACAAGTTGATAAACTCATCGAAGAATTCAAAGCCGATCGACTAACACGTGTTAAATCGAATACGAGCCAACGCCGCAGCGGGGAAGGGCGATCAAGGCGTGGCCGCAGGCGATGATTATTGCTGTCGCAAGTGGAAAAGGGGGAACGGGCAAGACGACGATTGCAACGAGTCTATCGTTGGCGATATCGGAACAATCGCCGTTGTACCTGGATTGCGATGTCGAGGCGCCAAACGGGCATATCTTTTTACAACCCAGCATCGAAAAAACGGAAGTAGTTTCAATGCCGATCCCGGCCGTTGATTCGAGCCTCTGTAACGCTTGCGGTCGTTGCGCTGAGGTTTGTCAGTATCACGCGATCGTTGTGATTGCAGAAAAAGTGCTCGTCTTTCCAGAGTTATGCCATGGATGCGGAAGCTGTGTACTTCAATGTCCCCAGAAAGCTATCGAGGAAGTACCGAATCCATTGGGATTGTTGGAAGCCGGGGTTGCCAAAAACGGCGTGCGTTTCGCCAGAGGCGTCTTGGATATCGGACAGCCAATGGCAGTTCCGATCATTCGGGCGTTGAAACAGTGGAACGTGTTTGAAGATGAATCCCCGATCATACGGGATGCTCCGCCAGGTACATCATGCCCCGTGGTAGAAACGATCTCGGGTGCTGATTTTGTTCTGTTGGTCACCGAGCCGACACCTTTCGGTTTTCACGATCTACAGCTGGCAGTTCAAGTCGTCAATACGCTTGAAATTCCCGTGGGCGTGGTTGTGAATCGTGATGGAATAGGAGATGATCGGGTAAATACATACTGCCAGAAAATGGGCGTTCCCATTTTGATGCGGATTCCACTCGATTTCGATATCGGTGTGGCTGTGGCACGTGGAGAGACAATTGTAGAAGCGTTTCCGGAATATATGCCTCGATTTAAGGAATTGTATGATCGTATGCAGGAATTAAGCAACGCGAGAGATGCAGGACATCTCAAATCAGCGGGTTAAAGGCGAAATACGTATGAAGCAGCTTGTAGTTCTCAGCGGAAAGGGAGGCACCGGCAAGACCAGCATCACGGCCGCGTTGTCTCATTTGGCTTCCCAGGATCATGAATCGTTGTCGATTGTTCTCGCGGATGCGGATGTAGATGCAGCGAATCTCGAATTCGTATCGGCGGTAAAAAAGATTAAGCAAGAGGATTTTTGGGGCGGAAAAATCGCAGAGATTGATCCGGATGCATGCAGTGGGTGTGGGTTGTGCGCAGTAACTTGTCGCTTCGAAGCCATCCTTGAGGAAGCGGGTGTATATCAGGTCGATCCGATTGCTTGTGAGGGATGTGCTGCCTGCTATTACATGTGCCCATCAAGCGCGATTTCCATGATCGATCAGCTTGCAGGGGAGTGGTACCGATCCGATAGTCGATTCGGTCCTTTTTTTCACGCTGCCTTGCGACCCGCTCAGGAGAATTCGGGCAAACTCGTAACCTTGATCAAGCAACAAGCAAGGTTGTTGGCAATGGATGAAGAATACGATTTGGTACTCGTGGATGGAACGCCGGGAATCGGATGCCCGGTCATTTCTGCGATTTCGGGTGCAGATTTAGCGTTGATTGTTACAGAGCCCTCCAAGGCGGGAATTCACGATTTACAGCGTATCATCGAAACGACCGATCATTTTGGTATACCTTCGATCGTTTGTATCAATAAAATGGATTTGAGTGTTGACGGAACGAGGGAGATCGAAGATTTTTGTGCAAAGCAAGGAATCGAGATCGTAGGAAGGATTCCCTTCGATGTCGATGTTACCCGGGCGATGATGAATGGCGAACCGATAACGACCTATGCGGAAGGTAGCGTTGCGAGCCATGCACTGCGTGATATTTGGGTCAAAATAAATGGTATCTTAAAGGATTTGGTCAATGAATGATCAGGAGCCCTTGGAATTACAGGGTGCTGTGATCGAGTGCCTTCGAAAAGTTATCGATCCCGAGACGAATGTTGACGTGATTCGGATGCAGCTAATCGAAAATCTCCAGGTTGAATCTGATGGAAAAGTAAGCTACACATTTCGCCCATCCTCGCCTTTGTGCCCGATCGCGGTATCATTGGTGAAACAAATCAAGCAAGCGATTGCTGAAGTGCCGGGTGTCAGCGAACAAGAAATCAGAATCGAAGGATACATTGCTGCGGTAGAATTAACCCAATTGATTAACCGGGAGGTATAGAGATGCGTATTGCCGTGTCAGCCGAAGAGAATCGTGGATTAGAAAGTGCTGTGAGTCATCATTTTGGGCGATGTGCTTTTTTTATTATCGTGGACATCGAAGATGATGCTGTCCAGAGTGTAGAGGCGATAGAAAACCCTTACTACTCGAATCATCAACCCGGCATGGTGCCGGAATTTATCAGCAGCCAGAAAGTCGATGTGATGATCAGCGGCGGAATGGGACGTAAAGCGATTGGTTTTTTCCAACAATTCGGTATTACGCCAGCGACTGGTGCATGTGACAATGTTCAAGCCACCATCGATAAATATTTGGATGGCGGCATGAATGAAGCAGCACCTTGCCGGGAAAGTGTGAAACACTCACACGATGATCACGGCAGGCATTAAAAGGTTTGATCATTTTTCTTTCATCAAAACTATGTTGATCAATATAGCCTGGGGTTATGGAGACTCTCCAGACTTTAAAAGATACATAACTCAGACTCTAATTGTTTGATAATCCACCGTGGTAAGTTGCAATAGAGATGTTGTTTAGTCGCTGATTTGGCCGGCGAGTTCGACGCGCGTATCCAGCAAGCGGTTCCTGAGGGCTTTGGCGACACCCAACATCAAATGGTAGCCCAGGTCGGTATTATCTTCACATAATTTTCGAAGGTCGACTGCTTCGATCTGGATCAATTTGCCATCACTTCTGGCAATGCCTGATGCGTCGAGGTGATAGGGGGGTAAAAGCGCGGATAAGGCCATGAGGTCGCCAGCGACGAGTGTGCCGACAATTGCTTTCTCTCCACTGCCAAGCGTGAAAGCGATATAGACTTCACCTTCCGTTAACAGCAATAGGTGGCTGGCTTCTTCACCTTTCTCGTAAATTCGTGCCGTAGCCTTGAAGGACGAGCTTTCTGTGAATATTTCATCACCGGCTTTGAATTCTCGGTCTTCGCTGATCATGGCGACGGCCTTGAGACACTCTTCTCCAATACCGGCAAAATGCTGATAGCGACGTAGGACTTCAGGTGAGATCATATGATTTCCTTTTCGATTTCAAGTGCATACATGGCTGCATCTACAGCGTGGGGGAGTGCAGCTTCCACTTCGGGGGATAAGGATTCGTCAAATGTCTGCACGTCGGCTGCTTCAATGCCAATGAGCAGGATGTTTTCTGAATCAGGCAGATGGGCGCCCGCCTGACGCCCGAGAGCAAGCGCGGTGGGCAAGTTCAGATCGTGCGCCGATGTGCTGCGCTGGGTGGGGATATCTTCGGGTGAGAGCAGGTGGATCGTACCGGGCGCGGCGCCGGTCAGAATGGCATCGATGATCACGGCGCGATCGAATCCGATCATATGCTCCATCAAGCGCAGGCCGCCCCAATAGTCTTCGTCGATCTCGATTTGATCGTTCTCCGGCAGTATCTCGCGCAGCATTTTCACGGCATGCAGACCTGCGCTGTCGTCTTTGAGAAGCGGATTTCCGAGTCCAAGTACTAATGTTTTCATAGTAACCTTTTTCCGCAATATATGGGGGGATCAGGAGCGAAAGCAACCCTGATCCCCGCACATCGTTCGATAGGGGTCAAAGATTCTGCGTCATTTGTTCGATGACCTCGCCGTCTTTGTCACGGATGACGACTTCGAGCGGCATCTGGCCGGGCAGGGTGTGCGTGGCGCAGGCCATGCACGGATCGTATGCCCGGTAAGCCATCTCGATGGTGTTCAACAAACCTTCCTTGATTTCCACGCCCTTGGTAATCAGTCCCTGGGCGGCTTTCTTGACCGACATGTTGATGGCTGCATTGTTGTTGGTCGTGCCGACAATCAAATTTACCTGCGTGAGGATGCCGCGCTCATCCGTCCAGTAGTGGTGTGTGAGCGTGCCGCGCGGCGCCTCAACTTCTCCGACACCTTCGGTAGGTGTTTCGGTCGGCAGGACACGAAATGTCTCGCCGGTGATCTCGGGATCGGTGGACAATTCGACCCAACGCTCGGCTGCATAAAGCAGCTCCACCAGGCGTGCCCAGTGGGTCGCCAGGGTGTGGTTGACAGGGCTGCCACCAAGTGTTTCATACATGCGCTCGAATTCCGCCTGTGCTAATGGTGTAGCCATACCGTCCGCTGCGTTCAGGCGCGAAAGCGGCGTTGCTTTGTATACGCCCGACTTTTCACCGTCTTCAAATCCTTTCCAACCGATCTTTTTCAGATACGGGAATTTGAGATACGACCATGGTTCGACGTGTTCGGCGACGTAATCCTGATAGTCCTTGGGTTCGTACTTGGCGTGTTCTTTGCCATCCGGTCCGACGATGCGCACCTTGCCGTCGTAAAAATTGACGTGGTTGTTTTCGTCGACCGTGCCCATGTTGTAGGTGCGATGGATGAAAGCGTCGTTCTTGATGAGATCGACGTAATCGGTGTTGCCGAGTACGATATCGTTGAAGAGTTGGATCGTAAATTTCCCGAACTCGATGGCATCCTTGCCCAACTTTTCGATCTCTTCGCGTTGTTCTTCGGTAATCCCACGGCTTACGCCACCAGGAAGACCCCAATTCGGATGGACGGGGCGGCCGCCGATCATTTTGATCAGATGATGGCCGTCGTGGCGCATTTTGAGTACTTTGCCGGCGATGTCCATGCCAACTTTCTTGATGATGCCCAGAATATTGCGCTCGGCCACGGGTGCATCGGGCCCCATGACGAAATCCGGCCCACCAAGTGCATAGAAGTGGGTGGTGTGGTCCGTGGCGAAGAAAATGCTGTAGAAAAGCTCACGCAGCTTTTTGGCTGTCGGTGGTGGATCGACGTGGAAAAGTGCGTCGAGTGCCTTGGTGGAAGCCATGTGATGTGCTTCAGGGCACACACCGCAAATGCGGTCGGTGATGTTGGGCATGTCTTCCGCCGGACGGCCGACGCAGAAACGCTCGAAGCCGCGCAGTTCCGGAACCTGTAGATATGCGTTGGCAACCTCGCCTTCATCGGTGAGGAAGATATCGATTTTGCCGTGGCCTTCGAGTCGGGTGATGGGATCGATTGAAATTCGCTTCATGTTTACTTCTCCTCTCAGGCCTCGACAGATTTACCGTTTCCGTTCAGGTCACGGCGTCGAAGTTGGCCGTGGGCCAGGCTGAAACGATAGAACGTACCGATGGGATCGGGGATGCCTTCTTGAATGATGCGGTCGATCTCCTCGGGATCATCCGAGTCGATCACGGAAGCCAGCGCGGTCATCATGCGGGCGCCGAAATCTTCGACGCCCTCGTTGGGGCCATAGCATCCGATGCAGGGTGAACCGACCGTCGGACAGAGTGCACCGCAACCGGAGCGAGTGGCGATTCCGCAGCAAACCAGACCCTGATCGAGCAAACAAATATCCGGATCGGGGATGATCTCCCAGGTCCGTTTGAATTCCTTGATCTTCTTCTCGGTGCGGGTTCGAGGACAGACATCGCACACGGTCGTCTCCGCACCGATCACGGAGCCGGGCGGCGGGAGTTTGTTCTCCAGGATCGCCACGATGGCGTCCCAAATACGTTCCGGCTCAGGGGGGCAACCTGGGAGGTAGTATTCGACTTCCACGCACTGATCGAGCGTCTTGACTGTGTCGTAGAAAAGCGGCAGATAGAGTGTGCCTTCTGCGACTTCGGTCTCGGTTTGGGGCCGAACGCCATCCGGGTTAACCGTGCTCGGTGTATCGTGGTATGCGGTCTGGAAGATTTCCTCGCGATTGGTGACGTTTCCCAAACCGGGGATACAGCCCTCGTGTGCGCAGGACCCGAAAGCGACCAGCACTTTGGATTTCTGCCGCAGCAAACGGGCCATGTATTCCTGCTCGCTGGTGCGGATGGCACCGTTGAACAGGCACAGGTCGATGCTCTTGTCGGGCATCTTTTCGATACTGCGCACCTTGGCGTCCACAGCCACAGGCCAGAGCACGATGTCGAATGCCGCCGCTACATCGAGGATCTTTTCGTTAATCCCCAGTACAGCGATTTCGCAGCCGCCGCAGGAGGCGGCCCAATACAGCGCAAGTTTCCCTTTTTCACTCATGCGGGCACCTCCATGGCTTCAGCATGTTCTTCGGCAAGCCGCTCGATCGCAGCTTCCACTTCGCCATTTTCAGCATACTTCCCGGACCAATTCAGGGGTCCAAGTGCACGCACTTTCTCGATCATGTCATTGATCGCTTCGGCCAGCTGCACGCCTTCCGCCGCGGATGCCCACTGCAGTCGTACGCGGTCTTCTTCTATGCCGAAACTGCGCAGGGTGTGCTTGAGCATTTGAAAGCGTCGCATGGCTTTGTAGTTTTGCTCCAGGTAATGACACTCACCCGGATGGCAGCCGGCGATCATAACCCCATCCGCACCCAGGGCGAGCGCCTTGAGCACGAACGAGGGGTCGACACGACCGCTGCACATCACACGAATGATGCGTACGTTCGGCTGATATTTAATGCGAGCGGTACCGGCCAGGTCGGCGGCACGATATGAGCACCAGTTGCACAGGAAGCCCACGATTTTGGGTTCAAAGGTTTCTGTGTTCATAGAATTCATTCTCCTCACACTCAGGCGGGTACCGAGTCTTTGGCTGGCTCGGCTGCTTTCAAGCCGCTGCCGCTGACAACATCGAAGAGCAAGCCTTCGATTTCGGAGAAGATCTGCTCGTTGCTGAAGTGTGCGCCCGTGATGGCTTGTGCAGGGCAGGCGGCAACACACGTGCCGCAGCCTTTGCACAGCGCCTGGTTGATCACGCTGACCATTTTCTCCTCATTGAAGTCGATGGCGTTGAAGGGGCATAAGTTATTACATATGCGGCAACCAGAGCATTTTTCTTCGTGAATGGTGGCAACTATAGGTTCGATCTCGACCATACCGCTAGTGATCATCGACTGCACTCTCGCAGACGCTGCTGCACCTTGGGCCACAGAAGCCGGGATGTCTTTTGGCCCCTGGCAGGTGCCGGCGATGAAAATGCCGTCGGTCATTGTGGCCACTGGATCCAATTTGGGGTGGCGCTCGGTGAACCATCCGGACATGCTGCAGGCGATGCCGAATTTCAAGGCGACATCGCGTGCATCGGCGCGAGATTCAAGGCCGGACATGAGAATTACCATATCGACCGGGATGCGGCGCTGCATGCCGATGAGTGTGTCTTCGGCCTGGACGATCAGTTTGCCTTCCTCACCGGGCTGGCGTACCGCGTCTGTCACCTCGGCCACGCGACCACGGATAAAGTGCATGCCCTCTTGGAGAAGTCGGTCGTAGAACTCCTCGTAGCCTTTCTGATTGGGACGCATGTCGATGTAGAAGGAATAGACTTCAGCCCCGGTTTTTTCCATCACGAGGTGCCCGAATTTCAGGGCGCTCATGCAGCAAATCGCTGAACAGTGCGAGTTGAAGCGTATGTCACGGCTACCAACGCAGTGTATGATGGCTACGGATTGTGGCTGCGTCACGCCGTCTCGTAACAAGATCTTGCCATCCGTGGGACCGGAGGCGTTGCAGAGACGCTCGAATTCGAGACTGGTGAAGACATTCGCCAGACGGCCGTAACCGTACTGTGGGATCTTGCGAGTGTCGAAGAGATCGTAGCCCGTAGCAAGGATGATATTACCCACATCGAGATCGAGGAACGTGTCTTGCTGCTCGAAATCGATCGCATCCGTCGGGCAGAATTTTTCACAAGCCTTGCAGGTCCCGCGTTCAAAGTAAATGCAGTTTTCGGTGTCGATCACCGGGAACTTGGGCACTGCTTGCGGGAAGGGTCGATAGACGGCCTTACGGTATCCCATGCCGGCTTCGAAAACGTCATCGAGAACTTTCTTGGGACACTTTTCGATGCAGATTCCACAACCCGTGCAGTCCTCTTCCTTGATGTAGCGCGATTTTTTACGCAGACGAACGTGGAAGTTGCCGACGTAGCCGCTGACTTCTTCGACCTCCGAGTAGCTCAAGAGGTTGATGTTCGGATGCTGGCCGACATCCGACATGCGCGGCGTTAGGATACAGGCTGCGCAGTCGAGTGTGGGGAAGGTCTTATCAAACTGCGCCATGTGGCCACCGATTGATGGTTCCCGCTCAACCAGGTAGACCTGGTATCCGGCGTCGGCCAGTTCGAGGGAAGCCTGGATGCCGGCGATGCCGGCGCCGACGACCAACGTGTTGGGACTCACCGGAACCTCGGTCGCCTCGAGTTCTTCTTGATGCTGAACGCGATGGACGGCACCGGAAATGAGTGCCCTGGCCTTTGTGTTGGCTAGGTCCTTATCCGTGGTTACCCACGATACTTGTTCCCGCAGGCTCGCCATCTGGCAGAGATATGGGTTTAAGCCGGCGTTGGAGCAAGCGCGGCGAAAGGTCTTCTCGTGCAAGTGGGGTGAACAGGCGCCCACGACGACGCGTGTCAGACCTTCATTCTTGATATCTTCTTCGATCAGTTCCTGCCCCAGCGAGGAGCACATGAATTTGTAATCGCGGGCGACGACGACTCCCTCGAGTTCTTCGCCGGCCCAATTGGCGAGGTCCTCAACGTCGACTTGTCCGGCGATGTTGCTCCCGCAGTGGCATACGTATACACCTACTTTTTCCGTCATATGCCCTCCTAGACCTTTGGCATGGGTAATGATTGGTCGTCACGTTTCTTGCGCTGGGGTTTCGCTTCGGCTTCTTCAGTATCAGCGCCGATTTTCTTCAGGACTTTCGACGCCGAGACGATTTCTTTGCCGATGCCGAGTTCTTTCGGCTGCATACCAAGCGCAAGACCGATCATCTGGGTGAAATACAGGACGGGCAGGTTGAATGAAGTGCCGAAGTGGCCATTAACCTGCGATTGATAGGCATCGAGATTGAGCTGGCACATGGGACAGATCGTTACGATCGCGTCGGCCTCGTAATCCGCCGCATTTTGAAGCAATCGGCGGATCAGTTCGTAGGCGGTGTCGGCGCTGATCTGGGTCATGTGTCCGCCGCAGCAATGTGCCTTGAGTGGGAAATCCACAACCGTCGCACCAAGTGCATCGAGGAGTCCATCGAGGTGCGTTGGATATTCCGGATCGTCAAAGGATTCGTCGCCCAGCGTAGGCCGCACGATCAAGCAGCCGTAGTATGGCGCCAGGCGTAACCCTTTGAGCGGGTTGGTGACCTTCTCGGCGATGGCTTCTAGACCAACGTCGTTGACGACGATGTCGATCAAATGCCGCACTTCCAGGCTTCCTGGTTGATAGGATAGCCCGCCGGCAGCCAGCGCCTCGTTCGTGCGTTCCCCGATCTTGGGATATTTGCCCATGTAGTGGTCTGTTTTCCGCAAGTTGAGGTAGCAGGCGCTGCAGGGCGCGGCGAGCTGCGTCAAACCATCCTGATCGGCCGCAAGCGCCAGGTTGCGCGCCACGAGGGCGTAAGCGGCGGTCTTCTGGATGGAGAAATACTCCGTGGCACCGCAGCAGTTCCAATCGTGGATCTCTTCTAACTCGAGTCCAAGCGGCTTGGCGATCGCTTTCGTCGAGACATCGTAGGGGGCAGCCGTGCTGCCCAGTGAACATCCTGGGTAATAGCCGTATCGCATCAGACGACCTCCAGTGATTTTGCTTTATCAAGTATGGCTCGCAATTGGTCGATGTTTTCGATCCGTTCCGGCCGCAGCGATACTCGATTCTTCATCAGCATTCCCAGGGCGAACGGACCATAGGAGAATTTCGAGAGAGGTTTGTGGGTGAGGTGATAGCGAGTTGCAAGACCCAACTCAAAACTGCGACCGTATTTCTCGATGAAGCCGATAAAGCTTTCTGAAAAATCCGGCGCATCACTACTGTCGTAGTACTTCGCTTTGACGGCCATGTTTTTCAACGTGTACATGATGTCGGTGATCGGAATTTCCTTGGGGCAGCGAACCATGCAGTAGTAGCAGGAAACACAGTACCAAGGTGTATTGCTTTGCAGGACTTCTTCCTTCATACCCGCTTCGATCATGGCGAAAATTTTTCGTGGAGAGTGATCCATATCGGGACCCGAAGGACAAGACCCTCCACAAGTGCCGCATTGAAGGCAGGTGAGGAGGGCTTCTCCGCCAGGTGTTTTAGCGATAACTTCAGATTGGAAGTCGTTTCTGGAATGGGCTACGGTCATATGGCACCTCGTCGGGGAAATAAATATAACCCGTCATGCTTTGTATTACGCTGACAGGCAGGGTGGATCGCAGGTGGATTTTCCATCTGCTCGACGTGCATAACACCCCCGGAATCGTAAAACCTTTATTAGTATGTGAAATTTTTCACGGTGTTCGAAGTGATAGAGTGCATACGTTCTACCGACAAATGTCAGAGGAAATTTCGATAGAGACCTATAGAAATAATCAATACAGGTTTTGGAGCTGGTAATCGGGTTGTTATAAACAGAAGAAGCAGAAGAAAAATTGGGTGTGCTGGAGAGCTAGGGATTGTCGTTGGGCTTCGAATCCGATATGGGAAGCGCTACAGTAAACGTTGAGCCTTGATTTTCGATGCTTTCAACCAAGAGCGTCCCGCCGAATTCATCCACGTACTGTTTGACAATGCTTAAGCCCAAGCCAGTGCCGGCGATTTTCGATGAGCGCGCATTTTTGGCGCGGAAGAACTCGTTCCACAGGTGAGGGATGTCATCTTCGGGGATTCCCATGCCAGTATCCGTTACGGAAATTTCTGTTATTCCGTTCTTGACCTGGTGCGTGATTTCGATTCGTCCATGCTCGGGTGTGTATTTAATCGCGTTGTGGATCAAGTTGGCGAATATTTTCTCCAGACCGTCTAGTGTGGCCTTAACGAATACCTTGTTTGCAGACGCCTGAAGACTCAGGGTAAGGGACTTGCTTTCTGATTCTGTTGAAAAATGCTGAACCAGGTTTTCCAGAAGAGGTTGTACGGCGATCGGTGTGTGTGACTTCGAGAGTGCCGGCGTTTTGCTTGCCGCCAGCTCGATTAAATCGTTGATCAATTCGATGAGCATTTCGAGACGAATTTCAATCCGCTCCAGAATCTGAGACTGCTGATCATCCATCTCTCCGGCCAAGCCGTGAACCAACGTGCGCAGCAAACTCAGTGAGCTGCTGACGGGAGCGCGTAGTTCGTGTGCAACCGTCAGCATAAAGGTCGATTTGATTTCATCGAGGCGTTCCATGTCTTGCTTGGCATGCAGTAATTCCTCAGCTTCCTGTTCAATGGTCTGCAGCCGCTTTGTTTCGAGGGAGAGACGACGCTTCTCCAGCCCTTGTTCAACGGTCATAATTAGTTGGTCGGACTTAAACGGTTTGGAGATAAAATCGTAGGCGCCATGTTTGATGGCATTTACTGCCAGTTCCACAGTCGCATATCCGGTGATGATGATGCAGATGAGATCTCGATCCCGCTCGTGCAGTGGCTTGATTAAATCGATGCCGCGTCCATCCGGCAGCATGATGTCGAGAAGTGCCATATCGAAGGCTTCTTTTTCTATCCAGTCCAAGGCCTCTTCGATGGTGCTTGCCGTTACGACATCATAGCCCAGAGGCTCGAGTGCCCGTCGGCAGGCTCGTCGAATACCTGCTTCATCGTCGAGAACGAGGATCTTTTTTTTCTCAGACATATAGAGATTTTCTACTCCGGTTTACGATGTATGCTGTATTGGAAGGGATACGATTACATTCGTTCCCTCACCTATTTTACTTTGAATCTGAATCTGCCCTCGGTGTATTTTAACTATACCGTAAACGATTGAAAGGCCCAAGCCGGTGCCTTTGCCGGAGGCTTTCTTGGAATAGAAGGGCGTGAAGAGCTTGCCCATGTCCTCTTTGGGGATACCGCAGCCCGTATCCGTCAATTTAATCACCAGCCATTGGTCATTTTCAACCTGCGTCGAAATGGTGATCTTGCCCTCTCCTTCGATGGCCTCGGAGGAGTTGTTCAACAGGTTGACAAAGACTTGCTGCATCTGATCTCGATCGATTTGAATTTGTGGGACGTCGTTACTGAATTGTGTTTCGAACCCGATCTGTTCAAAATTTGGTTTTCGGCGCACATCGGACATGACTTTTTCAAGCAGGGCATGGATGTCGGTTTTCGTGGTGAAAATGTCTTGCTGACGTGAGAAATTAAGCAGGTCAGCTACGATGGTTTTACAGCGAGTCGCTTCTTCGATGACCATTGCCAAATCTTCATAATGCGGGTCGCTTTCCGGGGTTTCCTTGTACATCACATCCGTTAACAGCAGGATCGTTCCCAGAGGATTGTTAATCTCGTGAGCTACGCCTGCGGCAAGTTGCCCTACGGAGGCGAGCTTCTCCTGGTGAAAGAGCTTCTTTTGTGTCTCGTCCAACTTTTCAACCATGTTGTTAAAGGACTCGCCGAGCATGCACAATTCACCTTTGCCGAAAGTTTGTACACGCACACTCATATCGCCCTGGGATAAACGCTGGTTAGCCTCGACGAGTTCCGCAATCGGACGGGCGATGAAGCGGGAGATGGGAACCGTGAATATCGCCGCACAAAGGATGCAGATGAATGCGATCGCCGTCACGCGTTGGTTGAACGCATCCACCAGGCTGTCGAAGGACGATTTTCTCGCACCGACATACAGAATGCCGACCACTTGATCCTTATGATCGAGTAAGGGTTCGTAGCGCGTGATATACCATTCATTGACTACGAAGGCTTCCCCCTCGTATCCCCGCCCCTGGGTAAGCACAACATCAAAGACTTCCTCTGACACCCGGGTTCCAACGGCTCGTTCACCGGATTCATCGGGCACGTTTGTTGAAACGCGTAAATCGCCATAGAAGATCGTTGCTGTATCGACACCTGCTGTGTCGCGGATTTGATCCACGAGGGTAAAGTCATTATTAAACAGGTAAATTACGAGAACAAACGCACGCTTCGAATGATCTTCGAGGTCGATGGGGGTTACGCTTGTGAGCGCCAGGCCGGCCGTCCCCTCGCGCCCATCAAAAGGCGTTGATGCAGCTTTTGGTGTTTCCTTCAATGGGATCATGGCTTGCTCGGCAAGGCCGATTAAAGATAGGAATTCTTGCGGGATGATCTCGGTCGCGGTTATCGCGGAATCTTGCCGGATCACGTAGTTGATGACAGGAAGTTCCAAACAATTTCCTTGTGTAATGCGCTTAGAAAGCTGATCATTGGATCCAAGAACACGACCCACGAGGATATTGCCTTGCTCGTCCAGTAGCGCGATGAAGTGTGTGCCGCTTAGATTAGGAACGGTTATCTTTCTACTTAATTCTTGATCCAGGGTTGTGAGTGCGTCTGATTGATATTCGAGGGCATCCGGTAGAGCCTGTAGAACGCGGGGGTCTTTTGCCATACGCTGGCCAACGTTCGCAATTTCCCCTGCCTTGAGTTGGTAGAATTCACTGGCCAAATCCATATCTCGATCGATGCGTTCGGTCTCGGCGGATTTCAGATACTCGTCGATCACCCTGGAAATGACTACCGCATTCAAAGCCAAAGTCAATGCGACCATAAGAACGAAAGATCCGATCAAGACAATTTGCATCCTCCCTCCCAGCAAGCGCAGAAAAAAGTGTCTCATTTCAACCACCTTTTCGTTTTTGGAAAAGAGCCAATGCTTGTGTTGATCTCGTTCTGGATGCTTACTCGTCGGATTCAATGGGTCAGGTTCTCGTTTGGATGAGGGGAGAGATGGGGCGATCGGCGCTCGGCGAGATGAAAGATACTGCCTGCTTGTGTTCCTTTTGGAAGGGCAGCATCTTTTCAGTTGATCGCATACGCTCCCTCTCATATACAGGAATACGACGTTTGGAAACCATCACGCCCAGCTGCAGTTGTCATTACTCCGAGTTTGAGATTTGTTGAGTATCCAGCAGCCATTCCACTTTGCCGAGAAGATCTTCCGGATCGATCGGTTTATCGACAAAGAGCTCAACGGGCAGGTATTCGATATCCGGCTCGAACTTCAAGGGTGTTGTGCTGTGGATGGCTGTCAACATTAGAATAGGGATGTCCTTAAATTCAGTGTAGTCCGAGGCTGGGTCCGGATTGCGGAGCTTGAGTGCCAGTTGAAAGCCTTCGGTAGCTGTATCCATCATTACGTCGAGAATGATCAAATCCGGCTTATCTTCCCGGAGGACCTTAACACCCGTTTTCCCATTGACGGCATCGAGCACTTGATGGCCCGCATTTTCGAGAACCATGCGAACAGTCATCACGATATCGGGATCGTCGTCGATAATCAGTATCTTGGACATGATCGGTATTCCTTTCTGATGATTTTCAGCATCCTTATGCAGTGGTCTGCAAAAAGAAATTAATGTACTTTCTCGGCAGCGGGTTGGGATTGTTCTTGACCACGTAGATACACTTCGAGCGGTACACCCAGGAAATCCGCCATCGCTTCCGGATCGTTTACATCCACGTTGCCCCATTTGGCGAATTCGAGATCGCCGGGCAAGTTATACCGTCCATCATAGGATTTTCCATCCGGCATTATGGCTCCCCATAAGCGTTTTGCTTGCATGAGTTGGCGTTCACTAAGATTGTGAGCTCCTTCGAGATTGGCTTTGAAAAGGTCGGCACCTTGGAGGATGGCTTCGTCGAAATTAACGTTGCGCAGGTTTGTCCTGGCCAATTTGGCGTTTTGTAAATTCGCCAGACTCAGATCGGCAGATTCCAGGTTGGCTTGATGCAAATCTACCTCGATTACGCCTGCTTTGAAGAGATCTGCATTTTGCAGGTGGGCATAACAGAGGGGGACACCTTTGAGGGAACCATCTTCGAGCCAACCTCTGGCTCGTAATTCCTCGACAGCTTGTAAGACAACTTTGTTCTCCGGATTTCGTAATTTACGGATCAGTTGCATCACCGTGCTCATGACTGCCTCCTTGCTGCTCCATTTCGGTCCGGATGAAATTTGCCGAATGGATTCTTGTTCAGGTTCGCGGTTCCTTTTCAATTTAGGGCAGGGGAGTAACAACTGCAGTCTCGATCCGGTATTATTTTGGTAACAGACGACATGCCGGGTTGTTCTTTCGATATGCTTGGGCGGAACAAGCATGCTGACGATGAGATATGGCAGATAATAACGCAGTGGCATCGAACAAAGCGACATACCTGGGTAATCGTGGCCGCGTTTGGAGACGTTCGATAATTCGAGAGCCTATCCCGTCGTCGACATGCGAATGAATGCCAGGCGAGAGTACAGCGATTCCGGGGGTGGACAGGGTAGTTTGGGTGGGATAGCTGCCACATGGCTGTATTCGCATGGAATCCATCTCTATGTCTCTGACGGGATAGGCGCCTCTAAACAATAGGAATACCTTACCTCGAGCTGGAATGCATCGATGAAACCCTGCACGATGGTTTGGATGCTTTCTTCAATGTCTCTGGATATTGGCCCATACATGAGTATTGCCGGCTGAACGCCAAGCAGAACGACTCGGCAGCCGATTTCGGCAGTCAGGTAGTCCGTCAGGATACGCAGCGGGATGGTATGTGTGGATGCGCTGATGCCGTCGATCTTCTCAAGCTCGATCCAGCGAATCGTCCCGGGTTTCTCGGATATGTTCGCAGCATCAATCAGTATGAGGAGATCGGGCGCGAAACGCCTTAATGCACCGCAGAGGTTCTCCGGCGCAGATCCCGCTGCGAACACGCGGACACTGTCGAGACCCTGGAGAATGGTTTCGAGTTCTTGTGCAATAACAATACCCAAGGCGTCATCACCGCACAACTCATGGCCGATGCCTACGATGGCCAGGCGCGAATCAGTTCCTTGCGTTTTTTGTTCAGACAGAATCGTGTGTAAGGTTTCCAGCCAGTACTTCTTCGACATCTTTTTTCTCACCATAGTGACAGATAAGTCCGCTTCTCTCAGTAACTGCCAGTTCCCAATCAACATTCGACATCGAGAGACAATCTTGCCGGCAGCTGAAAACGCACTGCGCACAGAACGTGCAGCGATCGGAGTGATAGCGTAAGACGAATCGTTTCGCCTTTTTATCGAGGACGATCAATTCGATCGCTCCCGCCGGGCAGTCTTTGGCGCACAATCCGCAGCCGATGCATTTTTCGGGATCCCAATGAAGTATGCCGCGCAACCGCTCCGGGGTCTCACGGCGTTCGAAAGGATACTGTTCCGTAACGGGGCGATGGATCAATGCGGAAGTGATGTCTCCTATCATTGCGGCGAATCTCATGTTGCACTCCCTTGTAGCAAAATCAGGATCAACCACTGCAGCAAAACCAGGAGCGATCCATATCGCCACCAAAGTCCGACCGTTTGATCGATACGTAAGCGAGTAAGAAGCGCTTGCAGCACAACGATGATGAGAAGCAGCGCCAGGGTCTTTAGGAAGAATGTCAGTGGATTGGCAATTCCACCGAGATAAAGTGTGGAAACAAGTGTCAATCCAATAACCAGTTCCACGCCTTTGCCTAGACGGAAAAGCGCCAGACCTCGTCCGGAATATTCGGTCAACGCTCCGGCAACGATCTCCGTTTCTGCTTCGGGGGCATCGAACGGTGGGAGTTCGAGTTTTCCCATCAGAGCGATCATGGCCACGAGAAAGCCGATCGGTTGAGTTAACATCAGCCAGCGGCCGTCGGTGTAAGCGATAATCTCAGATATCTGCCAGCTGTTGCTGAAAAGTGCCGGACCCAGAAGCGCAAGCAAAAAAGGTGATTCATAGGAGAAGAGCTGCGTCAGGGTGCGGCTAGCTCCGATCAATGAGAAACGATCCAGCGTATTAGCGCCCGCGAGGCCCATACAAAGTGTGAGCAGGCTCAGCATGTACAGCGTAACGATCAAGTCGCCGGGGAAACTAAAAGTGGTTTTCACACCAAGGATTGGAAGATACAAACCGGCTGTAAGCGCGCCAGTCAATGCGACAATTGGCAGCCCGATGAATAATCGACGATCGACGCCGTCGGGAATAACCTCTTCTTTCGACAGCAGCTTCATAATGTCTGCAAAGGGCTGAAACCAGCGTGGTCCGATGCGATTCTGAAAACGCGCCAGGAGTTTTCGATCTACCCACTCATACGATAATCCAAGCAGGATGAGAAAGCACCCTCCCGGGAAAACGACCAGGGAGAAAAGGTTACGCAGTTCGTTGCTGATAATAGTTGATTCCATGCTGTCGCAATTCCTCCCAACGCCATCGGTGACTTGTCTTATTTGACTGATTAATCATCACCATGCGATCGTTACATGAAAAGCAGGGATCAATCCCGGCCAGGATCATTGGCACGTCAGCCAGCTGGTGTCCTACGGCGAGTTTGATGACGGACATCATATTGCAGATCGTTGGCGTCCGTACTTTGATGCGGTCGGGGGTATCGCTGCCGTTGCTGCGGATGAAATAAAACAATTCACCGCGCGGGGCTTCCACGCGCAGTACAGTTTCACCTTGCTGGATACGTCGCGGCATGCGAACCGTCAGATCGCCTGAGGGCAGGTTTTTCAGGATCTGGCGGATAACCCGGTAGCTTTCGAATAATTCTCTGAGGCGTACCAACACGCGTGCTTTCAGGTCGCCGCTGTCGTCCAGTGTAATCTGGATGGGAAATTGATCGTAGGCTGCGTAGGGCGCTTCGATGCGAATATCTCGATTGACACCGGAAGCGCGCGCGGTGGGTCCGACAGTTCCCAGCACTTCTGCCTCCCGGCGGTTCATGGTGCCGATTTCATGCGTGCGCTGCAGGAATAAGGCGTCTGTGGAGACGACTTCGAGATAATAATGGGTTCGCTCTTCGAGGAAGTTGATCCCGTCAAGGATCGACTCTACTCGAGATTCATCTACATCGAATTTCACGCCGCCGAGTATGTTGGCGGAATAATTGACGCGATTCCCGGAGAGCTCTTCTAAAATATCCATGACCGTTTCGCGGTCGCGCCAGCTGTACATGAATAGCGTATCGAAACCCGCTTCGTGTGCGGTGACGCCGAACCAAAGCATGTGGCTATGAATGCGTTCGAGTTCGGCAAAAAGGACTCGTATCGCCTGGGCGCGGGCAGACACTTGCACTTGAGCGAGGCGTTCCACAGCCAGGCAGTATGTCATCCCGTGGATGTGGGAGCAGATTCCGCAGATGCGTTCCAGCATATATAGATTCTGTGTCCAGGTTCTGCTTTCCGTCGCCTTTTCGATGCCGCGGTGCGCATAGCCAAGTCTTACATAGGCGTCCTTAACGATCTCGCCATCGACGGTGATACGAAAGTGGGATGGTTCTTTTAGCGCCGGATGCTGAGGCCCAATGGGCACAGTGAAACTTTGCGCCGTCTTATGTTCTTCCATCAGCAATCTCCCAGGGTTACATAGGATCTGAGTTTGTCTTGGTCGAAATCTTTGCGTAGTGGAAAGACGTCTTCCGGCCAGTCGTCCGGCAGATATAAGCGAGATGGATTTCGCAAACCCTCGATGCGGATACCAAACATCTCTTGCAGCTCACGCTCGAAGACTTCTGCGCTGGGAATGATCTCGCACAAGCTGGGCAGGCATCCATCTTGGCGAGGTACATTCAGGCGCAATGTGATAACCGCCTCGCCGACACAGAAGTGGTAGAGGACTTCTAATTCGCCACTTTCCAGCCCGGGATCCAGGCCAGTAATGGCGCATAGGTATCCCAGACGGATGACACGCAGACCGGCGACGATAGGGATCAAGTCATCACTTGTCTTCAAGCGCGCATCCAAACGGTTGGGTTCGGGGCGCGTGACCTCTGTCATCCACATCCATTGTTCGAGCAGCTGCGAAGCGGTTTTTAGTGTTTTTTCCGTGTCATTCATTATCCACCGTTCCATATACCTCTGCGTTTGTTTACGCTTATTCTGATTCTGGCGACTTGATTTTGGTCAACAGTTTAACCACGCCATCAATGATGGCTTCCGGACGAGGTGGGCAGCCAGGGATATAAGCATCCACAGGGATCACTTTATCGATACCGCCTAGCACGTTGTAGCATTCCCTAAAAACACCGCCTGTTAGCGCACAAGCACCAATTGCGACAACGAATTTCGGCGTATGCATTTGTTCGTAGATACGGATCAAGCGATCTCGGGCTTGTCTTGTGACGCCTCCCGTGCATAACAGAACATCGGCGTGCCGTGGACTTCCCTGGAGCTTGATGCCGAAGCGTTCCAAATCGTATCTGGGTGTCAGCGTGGCGAGAATCTCGATATCGCATCCGTTACATGAACCTGAGTTGAAGTGTAAGACCCAGGGAGAATTGATACGCGCCCATGTCTTCACCTTCTCGAGATTCAGCCGATACAGTTTTCCGTTCAAGCCCATGATGAACCGCTCCCTGGATGTCTTTCAACCTAATATGAGTGCCAGCAAGGTCATTATCAAACCTGCGAGATAGATCACCGATATTGGGTTCGATCCGCCGCTTCCCAACACGAGTGTGCCCAGATGGAGAATGGCGAAGAACAACGCAATAATGAAGAAGGGACGATACCCTGGTGCTGCCATTCGTCTCGGCGGCAACTCACCGCTGGCATACGTACTTGACTTCAGGATGGTATTCACCGTATCGCCGGCCAGGTATCGACCGGTCAAATAGAGCAGCGAGGCAAAAACCAGGTAGAGCATGAACGAAACCAGTGGATGATTAATCACAGTTCCCATTGTCCACTCCCCGTTTTTACGGTTGGGTATGCCCGAGAATCGTTATGGTAGTGCAGCAGAAGAAACATTGAGAACACCTCGAATAAGCGCTTGCCCGGCCGGATTCGTGAGACTATCAACAAGCGTTGGCCAAACGCCAAACAGGAAGATGAGAAGCGTAAGGACAATCAGCGGGAGCTTCATACTCCACGGGACGCGTCCACCGTTGAGAATGTCTGTTGACGGTTTGTTGCGATATAGGACGTTCACCAACGGCGCGTAATAAGCCAGAGACAGTACACTGTTCAATGCTGCAAATACGATCAGCAGGATGATGGCCGTGTTTTGTGTCTCAAACCCGGCTACGAAGATTTGCCATTTTGATGTGAAGCCTGCGAGTGGTGGCAGGCCGCCAAGACTGAGCGCGGCGACGCTGAGGGCAAACGCCGGAATGGGGTAGAGCCGTGCAGCGCCGGCCAGATCCTCGATGCACAGCGGCTCGTGCCGATCGAGCAGGATGCGAAGTGCATAGAGAAATGAGCCGGCGGCGAGAAAAGCGAGACCTTTCATAATACCGTGGTTGATTAAGTGGAAGAAGCTTCCCTGTGCGCCGTCGGGGTTGTTGGTGTAATAGGATATTCCCAGGCCGATGAGCATGTAACCCAAATGCGCGATGGAGGAATACGCAAACATGCGTTTGACTTGCCGCTGGCCAAGCGCGAGAAGGTTGCCTGCGAGCATGTTCAAGCAGCCGAAGCCCATCAGTACGACTCCCCATGCCGAAGAAATGTCGGATAAGGCGCTCAGACAACGAAGCAGCGCGATCAAGCCCGCTTCGATAACTACGCCGGAAAGCATGGCGCTGATCCCGCTCGGAGCTTGGGAGTGTGCATCAGGCAGCCAGGTGTGAAGTGGTACGAGCGCGCTCTTCACACCAAAACCGATGATGAAAAGGCCACCGGCTGTGAGTAGAACAGGTGAGGGGGCTGCAATTCGGCGGATGCTGGCCAGACTGAGGTCGCCGTACTGCGAGAATACGAGACTGATACCGATCAACACCAGCGTGGAGCCAGCGGCACTTTGCACGAGGTATTTCACGCCGGCTTCTAATGAAGGGGGTTGATCCCGATAGAATGCCACCAGCAGGTACGAAGTGACCGCCATCGCCTCGAACCAGATCCACAAGTTGAACAAGTCGCTTGCGCAGGCGAGGCCGATCATCACCCCGATCATGGCAACAAGCATGGCGAAGAACTTCTCCTGGCCGGTCTCCTTTGCCAGGTAGGACTCTGAAAAAAGTGCCACGAGAGTTCCCAGCGTTAAAGTGACTCCTATAAAAAGTAGACTTAAGCCATCCATCTGAAGCGAGATGCTGCCGATGCTGAATGACTGTGTTCCCGACGCTGCATAGTCGTTCACCACAAGCAGAAAGGGAATCCATGTCGCAACGAGAGAGACAAAGCCCACAATTTGTGCAATTTTGCTTCGTTTCACGCGCTGCCCGATACGACCCGTCAGGTAAATGAGAGGCGTGGCGAGCAAAGGAAGTGCGATGAGCCAGTGAAAAGCATTCGAGGTCATATCAGGCTCCAACCATAAGGAGTGCCAGCAGGATACAGAGCGCGGCACTGATACCGGCGACATTCATGTTGAGCTGTCCGCTGTGCGCTGCGCGCAGAAGCCTGGAAGCCTGCTGTGTGATGCGGATAACGGCTGCGTATATGATTTCCAAGCCGTAACCTGAATCGATGTAGCGAGTCAGTAGCTTGGGTATGCGGAATAGCGTTTCGATGTGAACTCGCAAATGCCAGCATAATCCGCCGAGGACAATCACGCCCAGCGCGATGTAGGTTATAGAGGCGCTGAAGATCTCTTCAATTAGCGCGGCCAGATTTGTGATATGGATACCGTGAAAGGGGAGCGAATCCATCAGCAGCGAACTAAAATTCGAGGCATACAGCCAGGTTGTGAGTACTCCTGCAGCGAGAAGAGTGAGTGAGATCCGCATGGCGAGTGGCGCGCTGTGCACCTTACATGCTTCTCCGGATTTTCCACAAAACGTCATGCTGTAAATCCGTAGCGTATACCATGCGGTCAGGCCAGCACCAGCGAGCATACAGATAAAAGCCCACTGTGGGCCCTGATGCAAACCGCTTTCCAGGATCAGTTCTTTGCTGAAGAATCCATTGGCGAGGGGAAGTCCGGCAAGCGCCAATCCGCCAATCAGGAAAGTGGCGTGGACGATGGGCATCTTCTTGCGCAAAGCACCCATGCGGCGCATGTCGCGCGTACCGGCGGCATGGATCACGGCACCGGCGCCCAAAAACAAGAGTGCTTTGAACACCGCGTGACTGAGCAGGTGAAGCATACTGGCGAAAATGCCCCCTACGCCAATCGCATAGACCATATAGCCCAGCTGACTGATAGTCGAATATGCGAGAGCACGCTTGATATCGTCGGATCTCGTTGCCATTAACGCCGCCAGGATGGCAGATAATAGCCCGACGATCATGACACTCGTTTTCCATCCGGGTATCGATTCGAACGCCGGATAGAAGCGTGCCAGCAGATAGACGCCGGCATTGACCATCGTCGCCGCGTGGATGAGCGCTGTGACGGGTGTGGGCGCTTCCATGGCGTCTGGCAGCCAGGTGTGCAACGGGAACTGCGCCGATTTGGCCATAGCTGCCAGCAAAAAGCCAAAACCAATCGCAGCTAATAAACTGGCTTCAAATGTCGGAGCGGCTTCGAGAAAATCATGGATTTGGTAGCTGCCGATGTGGGAACGGATAATCAGCGCGCCGGCGAGAAGTCCAATTCCGCCGAATTGTGTAACGATTAACGCTTTTATACCGCCGGCAACCGCCTTGGGATCATCGTTGTGGAATGAAATCAATGCGTAGGAGCAAAAGGCCGTGATTTCCCAGAAAAAGAACATCAGCAGCATGCTGCCGGAGAGACCCAGACCGGACATGGCACCGATAAAAAACAGGATTAGCCCGTAATAACGACCGAGCTGGGCTTCGCCGTGCATGTAATCAATGGAGAAAAGCACCGCCAGACTACCGACGACCGAAGCGATGATCGCTAAAATGATGCCGAGGCCATCAGGAACGAGCGTGAGATCGCCGAAAAAATCACCCATTGGAATGCGTACGATGGGTGCATCTGACGGGTTGAGCAGAAGCAGAAGCGAGATGATCCCCGTGACGACAGCAAAGATGGATGCCACTGTATGCTGCAGCCTGGGACGATCGTTCCCGCAAATCCAAACGACCATCGTTCCCATCCAGGGCAGGAAAATACAGAGTAAGACGCATAGGAGTGCCATGGATTATCCCTTCAGCTTACTCAGGTCTCGAACGTCGAGCGTGCCGACTCTGCGTCGAACTTGAACGGCAAGGGCGATGCCGATGACGGCCACGATCGTGTCGGCGACGATGACGGTTAGCGCCATACTTTGGGCTAGCTGAATTTCGTCACTCACGAAACCAGCGGTGATCAAGGCCAGGAGGGCAGACTTCACCAGGATTTGTATGGCGATCACGAGCTTGATCAGGTTATGACTGACCATCAAGCCGTAGAAGCCAATCCCAAGTAAGACCGCTACACCAACGAGGAAGATATTTACCGGAGATGGAGCCATGCTGTCTCCTTCAATGTGATCCTTTCATGCACGAAGATTAGAGCGAATCGAGTTTCTTCTTCGAATGGCGTTCTGTTGCTGCTGTCGATTGCTGCGCGAGGGATTGAAGATCACGATCGCGCAGTGCGGCCACTTCTTCGGTCGCCGATCCCTCGAGTGGTGCTTTCGCCTCCGCAAGGATACCCAGCAAACCAAGAACGCCGGAGAAGATCAGTACGATTTGCACCAGTGTGTCCAGCCCTCTTTGCTGCCAGAGTGTTTCCACGAATGGTTCGACCTGTGATGTGCGTACGGGTGGTTCCATGGGAAGGATCATAAAAATCAAGAGAAGCGAGCTGATTAAAACGAGGGCGACTGCGATTGGAAGTGGGATGATGTTGCGGACGGTTAATTCCTGGTCTCCGGCGACGTTAATCGCGAACACAAATAGAACGGTAACCAGACCTGCGCCGACACTGAGTTCGATCACCGCGACTTGCTCGGCGCCGAGGCTGTAGAAGAGAACGGAGAGCAGGGCACTGAGGCCGGCAAGCCAGAGCGCCGAAACCAATAAGGGCTTCGAACGAATGGCTTGCAAGGCGCTTATCAATGACGCTGCAATCAACAACGTGTAAATCACTATTCGTTCCATATGGAATCCTTCACATCGATTTGGAAGGTTTTAGCCGGGCTGAAAAGCATTGTAGAGACTTGTGTGTTGTGTTTCGCAAGCATGGCGTGTGCCTCGTAACGTGATGCATGCAAGATTTACTTTGTACGAGGACATGCACAGTTGAATCGGCAACTGTTCCTCTACCGAAGTGTAGGTACTCTCGGTAACAATCCTGGTTGTGCTCGGGTAACAATTCAGTAACAGAGATTACAAATTTTCTGTTTCTTCGTGAGGGATAGGGAGGTATTGCCGTGTTTTGGGGATTTTAAAGATTATTCGTTATCTTCCAGAGAGTAGCCGATACCGCTGATTGTAGTCAGATGGCGGGGATTCGATGGATCAGGCTCGATCTTGCGTCGCAGCCGATAGACGAGTTGTTTGAGCATCACGCGATCCCCAGCAGCCGGGCCCCAGATCGAGTCAATCAACATATCAAATGGAAGGACCTGGCCGTAATTGATGACTAACACTTCCATCAGGCACGTCTCGAGTTTAGTGAGTTTGATGGGTTCATCATCACCAGATAAAACTTCATTTCGGGTAAGGTCGAGGGTGAGATTCCCGGCGGTCAGTGGAGCATTTGAAATCGGTTTCATTTCAGATCTGCGCAGCACGGCTTCCGAGCGTGCGACAAGTTGCCTGGGACTGAACGGCTTTACAATATAATCATCCGCGCCCAATTCAAGACCTCTAACGACGTCATCTTCCTCACCACGCACGCTGAGAATAATGATAGGTGTGGATGCTTCCGTGCGGATGCGTTGGCAAACGGCAAGCCCGTTGAGTTTTGGCAGGTTGATATCCAAAATGATTAAATCGGGTTCGGATTCCCGCCAGCGATCCAACGCAGTTTGTCCGTCATGTGCGACGATGACCTCGAAACCAGCCCGCCGCATGGTGAAAGAAACCACATCGGCGAGGGCCAAATCATCATCAACGATCAAGGCTTTCATACTGGCCGTCCATTGATGGGCAGCGTGAACCAAAAGATCGATCCACCGTCTTGACGGTTTTCAACACCGAGTTCTCCGCAGTGTTCTTCGATGATGGCTTTCACGACTGATAATCCCAGACCAATACCATACTGTGTTCCGTCGTCGTTGCCAAGTCTTACAAAGCGTTTAAAAACCTGGCTTTTGTCCTTGTTTGGGATACCATCGCCTCGGTCCGCAATCGTCACACGTATTTTATCGTTTTCGATCTGTTCCAGCTTAAGTTCGATCTGTGTTCCAATCGGGCTGTATTTACTCGCGTTCGAAATCAAATTGACCAGCACCTGAGTCAAACGGGTCGGATCTGCCTGGATCACCGGAAAACGATCGGGTTTGCACAGGGACAATTGCTGGCGGCGGCGAGTAAGCAATGGCTGCATTACCCGCATCGCCTCGAAGAGTACGGAATCAAATTGGGTTGGGCGTTTGTGAATATGGAAATGGCCGGCTTCGATACTGATGCTCTCAAGCAGGTTGTCGATCAAAGTCTGTAAACCGGAGACGCTCATGTGGATCGAACCCAAGAGCTCACCTAATTCTGCTTTGGATAGGTTTTCGATTTCTTCCAGGATAACTTCGACGGAGGCGTTAATAGCCGAAAGTGGCGTTCGGAATTCGTGGGTGATGTTGCCTAAAAAGTAGGATCGCAGGCTCTCGGCAGCTTGTTCCTCCGTGATATCTCGTAATATGAAGAATTTCTTCTCTTCGTTCTCCTCAGTTGAGGGGATGCAAACCCTGGCGATTTTAATAATCGCCACTTCTCTTTCCTGCATTTGAAAGATGACTTCACGTACCTCTTCGTCTGCTGCACCGATATCCTGAGGAGACACTTCTGCTTTACGCGGAATAACAATTTCGTCAAGATGCAGTTTGACAATGCAGCCTTTATTCAATCCCGTTGCCCGTTCCGCGTTTTGATTGATGGATGTGATTCTGTCCTCCGCGTCGATCGCAATGATGTTCTCGTGCAAACGCATGACGAGTGTTTCGAGCCATGATTTTATCGACGTCGATTCTTGCAAGCGGTGTTTGGATTTCCTGGTTTTGGACATGCGATATAAGTTGTATTACAACAATATACGCAGCAGTGTATAGCTGCCCAGGGCAAGCATCGTGCCGCCGATGGCGGATGTGATTTTCTTGATCGACATCTTGCTGACGATATATGCAGCGATGGGAACGGAAAGCACTGCGCCGAGTGTAAGACTTGGTGTCAAACTTGGGTCGAGCGTAACGCCGTTGAGCATGAAGATCAGTACGCCCACGGCACTTGTGATCCCCTCTGCAACACCGGCGATCGCAATCGCATTGCGCCCTTCGACGCCGACGAGAACCTGTCCTCCAGTGACAACGGGTCCGTAGCCGCCGCCACTGATGCCTTTATTGAAGGCCGCGAGTGTACCGAGCCCGGCGAGTCGTTTCCAGGAGAATTTTGCATTTTTGGATCTTCGCAGGAGGACGATGATGCCGATCCCCGTGACGATGACGCCGATATAAACTTTCACGAACCAACCGGGAATGTTCATGCTGATGAAAACCGCGATGACGACACCCAGAATACTGAGTAAGCTGAGGACAACCGTAATCTTAAAATCCCGCGTTCCGGGGTGAAGATTCGTGTTTCCAAATTCCTGATGAAAAAAGCCTGACAATAAGCCTGTGATGAACTCGGAGAACAGCACAGAGGGCACAATCACTATCGGTTCGTATCCGAGTATCATCAGCAACGGTGTAAGCGTTGTCCCATACCCCATCCCCAGCGAGGAATCGACCAATTCGCAAAAGAACGCAAGTGGAAGTAATGGTAGTATTATGTGCATTTTCTTTCACCTTAATTCGTTTATTACGTTGATTAAGCCGTCAGTAACACAGGCCTTTCAATCCAGCGGAGCATACGAGTGACGATATCGTCATCGACCCTGAATGAGAATCTGCGTTTCCTGGGTTTGGCCGTGACGAGTAAATCGATGTCTGACTCTGTAATTTCCTCTTGAATTGCGAAATCCGTATGTCCCTGCTTGAGATGTATCTCACCATGGATTGAGTTACGGCATAGGAGGGTAGATATTCTCCGCAAGCGGCAACCCAGCTTGGATTGCGATTGCAAAATATCGGATAAGGAATACCTCATTCTATCCAAGCCCTGATACATGGTTGGCACTTGCGGAAGCACAACGAGTACGATGACCCTGGCATTTTTCGATGCTGCAATACGCGCAACGAGATCTACCGTATCTGTGTCGTTACCATTCCTATGCAGCATCAACATGATGGATTGAATAGGCAGCCGAGGGGAGCGAGGGAGCAGACAGGAGGTGTGAAAACGCTCTAAAGTGCGCAGCTCCCATGAACCACGAATGATCCTCTCATCCAGTGGTGATCGGGGCGCGGAGAGAAAAACAAGCTGGTAACCATTGGCGGAATCTATGAATTCATCTTTTAGGGAGTTGGCGTTATCGACGAAATAATAATCAACGATATCTGTCTCGAATGCCGGACAAAATTCGTGCGCGTAGTCCGTCAGACAAGTCGCTCGACGAGACGGACAACAAATTAAGATCCGTCCCTGCCGATTTTTGGGAATGTATTTGTGGATCAGGGAATCGACGATTTCCGGGTCGCCCCGCAACATATATGCCTTCTTACAGCATGCTTTTTGGATCGCCTCGCGTGCTAGTTGATCCTCAGGTTCCGCCATGACGATAGTGTAGTGATCTTCCGTTTCTGCAATGGGAATGCTGTGGAACCGGTAGGCGAGATCGGCTGGATAGCTGCGGATTAAATGCAGGTCGACTTCAATATCTTCCAGCGCAATGTGCGGGAAATCCAATGTTTGCGATTTCGTCATGTGGCCACCATTAACCTCATAATTAATTTTTATCGAGGACGGTGATAGGAAGCGTTATGAATCTGTAACGGAGTGGTAACAAAATGAGGATTGAATTTAATCGACAGGACAGGTGAGGCAATACCCTACACCGGGAATGGTTTCGATCGAGGGGATTTCATCAGGATCGGTTTGAATTTTACTGCGCAGACGATGTACGACCTGACGCAGCATTTCACGATCGCCTCCCCTTTCTCCATAGAGAATTTCAATCAGGCTCTCGGTCGTATAAACCTGGCCAGGATGATCTATGAGTGCTTCGAGTAAACGGCTCTCTAAGGGTGTAAGCGATATCGGCCTACCTTGATCGAGCGTTACTTCACGGCGATTCAGATTGAGTTCAAGTCGGCCTACGGTGATACTCGATTCCTTGGAGCGCATTCCAGCACGACGGATCACTGCATTTACTCGCGCAATGAATTGTTTGGGGCTGAAAGGTTTGGAAATGTAATCGTCGGCGCCACATTCGAAACCATAAAGGATGTCTTCCTCCTCGCTTCGAACGGTGAGAAGGATGATAGGTGTATTGCATTTCTGCCGGATCATTTTGCAGACGGAAAAGCCGTCCATTTTCGGTAGGTTAATGTCTAAGATAATCAGATCTGGACAGCCCTCGGATTGTCGTCGCAGTGCCATCTCGCCATCGGTTGCCTGAATGACCTCATAACCTTTTCGACGCAAAATGAAAGTGATCACATCTGCCATCACTCGATCGTCTTCGACAATCAGCGCTTTCATCTTGCTTCCTTAAACGGCAGTGTGAACCAGAAGATCGAGCCCCCTTCGGGATTGTCTGCGACACCAATGGTGCCGCCTTGGGCTTCGACAATCGCCTTCACGACTGATAATCCTAACCCGGCTCCATATTGTGCTGAAGCGTGCTCGTCTTGGACGATGTATGCAAAGCGTCGAAAGATCTCGCTGCGTTTATCTTCCGGAATACCCGGGCCTCGGTCGACAATCTCGATCTTAATAAGCTCCCCGTACTTCACGGCATGCACAACGATGTGCGATCCTTGTGGCGCGTATTTATTGGCGTTGGAAAGCAAGTTAACGATCACTTGTGTCGAACGCCGGGGGTCGGCGATCACCATGGGGAGATCCAAAGGGAGTTGAATGTCAAGACTCTGTTCATACTTCTCTAAAAGGGGCTGCAGAATGGCTACGGATTCGCTGATGATGTCCGTGAGTTCTACTGCACGTGGAGATACGCGAAAATGTCCTGTTTCTATGCTGGCGCTTTCGATGAGATTGTCCACAAGGGTTTGCAGACTCAACAATCCAAGGTGGAGTGAATTCAATAATTGCTGCAACTCGCCAGGGCTGAGATCGGCCGCTTCTTCCACGAGCAGTTCAACCGAGGCTGCGACGGCGGTAAGCGGCGTGCGAAATTCGTGCGAGATATTGGCCATGAAGTGTCCCATCAGTCGATGGACGGCGTCTTCTTCGCTGATATCCCGAAATACAAAGACGATTTCGGCCTCATGTACTTCCGTGGGAGCAAGTCTGGCTCCTGAAATTGCCAGCATCGCAATTTTATTCTCCGCCATTTTGACCCGGAACCTGCGGCGCTGGCCAGGAGCAGGGATAAGTTCTGTAAAGGTTTGGGTATGATCGATTGGTTGGAAATAGGTATCACAGGGGTGATGAAGAACCTGTTCTGTAGTCCATCCGGATATCTTTTCCGCGCCAGAACTGAAGAAGGTAATTTTGTTCTGCGAATCAAGCGTTACGATGCCTTCCACAATCCCTTCTAGAAGATGGTCGCCCCATGCCTTTTCTTCGCGCAGTTCCGTTACGATGCGATTCAGGTCCTGACGTGCTTTTTCCAGTGTTTGTGCAACAAGCGTCGCTTCGCGTACGTGAGATATGAACTGAACTGGTGTATCGAGATCGCCTTCGCTGATCCTTGCAGCAGCATGTGTGAGATTTTGAAACGATTTTCCAATATTTCTCACCAGGAGAATGCCTAATGACGAGCCGATTGCGGCGATAACGAATATGACGCCGATCAAACTCCAAACCAACTGCCGGCGTGTGGTGATGATGTCGGTGACATCAAGGGCAACTTCAATTTCCAAGTCGGTTTGGTCGATAGCGTAATACGAAGCATAGTAAAGCCTGCCATCCAAGGAAAAGCTGCTTCTTTTATTTTCCTGAGTCTTTTCATACTGTTGGGTATGGTTTTGAATCCCGGATAACTCATGCCTCGATGGGAAGTTGGTCGCCAATATGGTGTCATCCATCCAAAGCAGGTGTTCCATATCCGTCTGGGATTTCATCTTGCTCATCAATGATGCATCGAGATGCAGCCCCACAACGACTCTGGCGATTTCTTGCTCTGCTGAATACACCATACTTGTATCTGTGAGCATGGCATTGTGGCTTCCTTCGCCTGAAAAAATGTGATAGCCCTGTGGGGTGATATTCTCACAGTCAGGAGAAAGGGGGATGGTTTCATCAATGGACAGCAGAAGGTTTTCGTTATTGCAGAGCAGAATCATGTCCAGGCCGGTCGTGAGCCGTAAGGTGTTAAGGTATTCGAATAAAGTCTCTTGCTCGGGGTCTTGTAATAGTTCAAGTAATGTCGGACGTTGGGCTGTTAACCTGGCTAGATTCTGAATGTCATTTTCTGTAGCCGCCAATAATGCTTCTGATGCTCTCGCACCCTGTTCAACCTGAGCCCAGGCTTGTTGTTCCAGGCGATCACCGATCAATTGAATGGCGGCGATGGCAACCGTCGTAAGAAGGGCAAGGAATACGAAACCAAGTACCAATTGAGCGGAGAGGCTCAGCTTCATCCGTTGCGTCATTCTTCACTCCCGGAGATCAGCCTGGCGAGAAAATTCCACGGCATGATCTCAAAACGTATTGACATTGATTGGTATCTTTGGTCGTCTTGGTATGAATCTACCTTAGTTTTCACCTGATCTCAATCGTAATCCATTATTTGTGACAACCCTTAGTATTGTAATTTAACTCAATCCATAAAAGGGAGCGATTATTATGGATGACATGGTGGTTTGTGAAAAATGTCGCTTGCCTTTTCTTGCCAACCGTTGCACACTATTTAGTACTTGTCTTCACAAATGGAATACCGTAAAAAAAATAATAGGAGGAAGCGATATGGTGCTTAAACCCAAGCGACCCGTTCCATCGGATATCGAGATCGCCCAGGAGGCAGATATCCGCCCCATTCTTGAGATCGCGGCAAAACTTGGTCTCAAAGAAGATGATCTGGATCTGTTCGGCAAGTTCAAGGCGAAAGTACACCTGGATGTTCTAGATCGATTGAGCGATCGTCCACAAGGGAAATATATCGATGTAACTGCAATCACCCCCACACCTCTGGGCGAGGGAAAAACGACGACATCCCTCGGTTTAGCTCAGGCGCTTGGCACACATTTGAGCAAGAACGTGATTGTCTGCATCCGCCAACCGAGTATGGGACCGACTTTCAACATCAAAGGTGGCGCCGCTGGTGGTGGATACAGCCAGATCATCCCAATGGAAGATTTCAATCTGCACCTGACCGGCGATATCCATGCCATCAGTGTGGCGCATAACCTGGTCGCCGCGGCGATCGACACCCGTATGTATCACGAATCGCGACAATCCAATGCAGGGCTCTACAAGCGTTTGGTGCCCGATAAGGGTGGCAAACGCGAGTTCCTGCCAACACAATTGCGTCGTTTGGAAAAACTTGGGATTAAAAAGACCGACCCCAAAACATTGACCGATGACGAGATCGCTCGCTTCGCCCGTCTCGACATCGATTCCGATACGATGACGTGGAATCGCGTTGTGGATGTGTGCGATCGTAGCTTGCGTAGTATTCAGGTTGGAATTAATGATGCGAAATTAAAAGATGGATCTCCCAATCCGGTCTTCCCGCGTGCTACAGGCGTGGACATCACCGTTGCCTCGGAATTGATGGCCATTTTGGCCCTATCGACGAGCTTGAAAGATCTTCGAGAGCGCGTCGGTCGGGTGGTGATCGGCTTGAACAAGAAAGGTGACCCCATCAACCTCGAGGATATCGGTGTGGCTGGCGCTGTAACCGTGCTGTTGAAGGACGCGCTCATGCCGAATCTGATGCAGACACTCGAAGGTCAACCAGCATTTGTGCATGCTGGACCCTTCGCCAACATCGCCCACGGTAACTCGTCGATCATCGCCGATCAGATTGCTCTCAAACTCGGTGATTATGTCGTCACGGAGAGCGGCTTCGGTGCCGACATCGGCATGGAGAAGTTCTTCGACATCAAGTGCCGTTATTCCGGGCTCATCCCCAACGCGGTCGTCTTGGTGGCGACAGTGCGGGCATTGAAGATGCACGGTGGCGGCCCGAAAGTCACACCTGGTGCACCCCTCAATAGAGCGTATGTTGAGGAGAATCTCGATCTGCTTGAAAAAGGATTGCCCAATCTCGGCAAACACATCGAGAATGCCCTGCGTTTCGGTATCCCCGTGGTCGTGGCCGTGAATGGGTTCAAGGATGACACAGATGCCGAGATGGAAATGGTTCGAAAATATTCCGAGGAGAAAGGCGCCTTTGCAGCCGTCAAGAGCACGCATTGGATGGACGGTGGTGCTGGGTCGAAAGAGTTGGCGCAAGCTGTTGTCGACGCCTGCGAACAATCGAGCAACTTCGAATTCCTTTACCCATTGGATTGGTCGATCAAGAAAAAGATCGAGCACATCTGCAAGGAGATCTACGGCGCAGATGGAGTCACCTACGAACCCCTGGCCGAGGAACAGATCGAATCCTACGAAAAGGCTGGCTTTGGTAATCTTCCCATGTGTATGGCGAAGACCCACCTTAGCTTCAGCCATGACCCAACTTTGAAGGGTGTACCAACTGGCTATAAGGTGCCGATCCGGGAGGTTCGAGCCAGCGTTGGTGCGGGATTCATCTACCCATTGCTGGGAAAGATGAGCACCATGCCGGGTCTTTCCACCTATCCGGCCTATATGGCGATCGACCTCGATCTGGACGACGGAAAGATACTCGGCTTGTTCTAAAGCCGGGCAGAATAACGTATACAAAAGCATCCCAGTTGTTATACTGTACTGGGATGCTTTCTGTTCTGTTACCTCGCTTACTCGTTGGGGTTGTATGTTGTAGGTGGATGATGAATAAATATTTGTGTCTATTGATCCTGTCAATGCTTGCCGCTTGTGCGCCTACCAGCGTAGATATGGTGGAATCTCTTCAGCCGACAGAAGCACATCATGTTGCAGAATTATTACCCCCTGCATGGACGGAAACGCCTACAAGTGCCCGAATCTCTACGAGTACGAGCACAGCAGCGGTAACAGTTGAACCTACAACAGTCACTCCCGATTCGATGATGATTCCCACCACCCCTGATCCAAACGCCGCGCAGGTGCTTTTCGTGAAGAAGGGAGAGTGCACGGTCATGTCGGTCTCTTCATCAGGCGGTGGTGCAGTTCCCGTGACGCTTACGAATCCTGAGGATTGCGCCGCGGTGAAAATATCTCCAGACGGGAAGCAAGTCGCATATTTCGGTGAAACAGAGAAGTCGACGATTTTCCTGGCTAACGTTGATGGCTCTGAGGAAATGACGTTGGCACAATTACAACATTTTGAGATTGAAGACCTGTTGATGCCTGTGTTGGATGTGATCTGGTCTCCGAATGGTGAGTGGCTTGCGGTGGCGAGTGAGTCGGCTTATTTGGTGGGCTACGGGGATTTATATTTGTTCGACCTGAGCGGTAATCGTGAGATGGAATATGTTGCGCTAGGTCCAATAGATCCCTATTCTTCTCCCTGGGTTTCCTGGTCTCCGGATGATCAATGGTTGTCGTATTACTGCTTGATATCATATATGGGGAGTGAACCGGATAGCATCCCGATCGCGCAACGGTTATCCGATTCGCACTACAACGTCATCAACCATTTTGACGGGTTTTTTCCAGGGAATCATCTTGAATGGTCTTCCGATAGTAAATCGCTGGCCATCATTTTTGAAATGATACCGTTTAGTTTATCCGGGGATGAATTACCTCAGGATCAACAAGCGATGACTATCGCAGCGCTATCTGGGGGCGAAGTAACAGAGCACAAATTTGTACTTTTACCTAAACTCGGAAAAGTGGATGGATGGGGCGTGTGGGATGCCCGCTTTGGCATCAGATGGGCGCCGAATGGGAATACCTTCCTCGCGTTACAGCAGCAATCCCGAACGTTATCCGTTCTCAACTTGGATGGAACGCTTCTCAATGAGGTCATATCCCTTCCCAGCGAACCGCTCGAAGCTGGTTGGTCCCCGGACGGACAATGGATCTATGTCATCATGAGCGAAGGTTCATTGGAGATCGTTCGGCCAGACGGCACGGACCATCTCTTCCTCGCCGAGGATGTCGCTCCAGGATCGATTGTTTGGAAATAGACCTCAAGGGTCGAAAGAGAAAGAAAGAGTATTGCGTCGGAGTATCTATTGTGGAACTCGTCCGCCCCCATAAAAAGTTGGCACGAATAGAATGCGAGAACCCTTTATCCAGGCGGTCTGATCCAACTGATGCAAATTGTTTAATTCATCCGGGGGGATTGAGTCTTTAAGATCGCAGGTCAGCATCTGCCATTCGGAATTCTGCATGCCTTCCATTGTGTTTTCTTCCCAATCGCCTCCCAGGACGCCGAATCGGAAATCCTCGAGATCAAGTTCATTCATTAACGCTCGCAGTCTACGTCCTATTCGAGTGTCACATCCCTGTCGAAGCAGTGCCTCTTCCTGGAGTTGACCCAAGGGGGATATCCCAGGCGGGTAGTCGATGCGCCCGCCATAATCCGGTTCGGCCAGGGCGAGCACCCAACCTCCGGGTTGGGTAACACGTTTCATCTCTGAGAGAACATTGCTGGGAGATTCAAGCCACATCAGAAGGAAATGGCAAATGGTTACATCGAAGATCGCTGCAGGGAAGGGCAAGTCAATACCGTTACCAATCGTATAGCGGGTGTTGGGGTCGACCGTATGCGCAAAGTGAACGGCTTGCGGATCGATATCGAGGCCGAAGGTATGGCAGTCATGCATGAGACCGATATCGCTGATGATAACACCAGTACCGGATCCGACTTCAAGCACGCTTTGAGAAGGCTGCAGTGCCAGACGATCGAACCATTGAGCGCGGATCGCAGCCGTCCAGCCTGCCTGCGTTTGGTATTGATCATGGTTATTGCTGGGTTCGAGATCGTGCTTCATACCATGCGATCTAGGTTTGAACAGGCCACAGGCTCTCGAAGGAATCCGTCAGCAGATTGCCGATGGCTTTCTCGAAACTCTGCGCAGGAAGGACGTCGCCGTCTGGTTCTACATACAAGTTGGATTGGCCGGTGGCTTCTGGTGCTATTTCCAGTTCGAGGGCCAATGGGTTGGTTGACGAGTGGGGTACCGGAAGATCCCAGATCAAATCCATTCCGAGGATGGCGATATGCTCACGGGCTTCGCTTAGCGCGGCTGCCAATGCCTCGCTGCGTTCCGATGCCGATAGCGACATCGCCGTAACGCCAAGACTTGCAATCCGTTTGAGGTGTTCGTTCAGGGACGCGGCGTTCTCGGGTGTGATCGTCAGGTGCGCGGCGGTGTTAACTTCTGATGCGAGGGCATTTTTCAACCCCATTTCGCTTTTCGGATCGGAAGGATCGATTACCACGAGGATGTGATCCAGACCCGCCTGGGCCAGTTCTTCGAGGTATGCTGCTTGTGCCAGGCGTTTACCGTTCGTAAGGAGGCCAGTGACCTGCCCCAGGTTTTCGGCGTGCGAAATGAGTTCACGCAGGTCGTCACGCAGGGTAGGCTCTCCTCCTGTGAAAGTGACGTGAGGTACACCGGCTTCCCAGATCGTGTTAATAACCGTTTTCCATTCTTCCGTGTTTAATTCACGATCCACGCGGCGCTTTGCCAGTGGATCGACCGCGCCGCTTTGGTCGCAGCGATAAGTCAAGGCCAGGTCCATACGGTAGGGTGCAGATGGGGTTTCGTCGAGCGGATCCTTACGCTCGAAATCGAGGAACATGACAGGGTCGACTTGCGGGTTCGTGGCCAGGGTTTCGACCTGGTCCCGGAATTCCTGATGGTCTTTGATGGCGCGTTTTCGACCAACGCGGTAGCGTTCGGAGATGACTCGAGCTGCTTCTTCTTCGCTGGCTCCCTGAACGAGCAGGTAGGCGTGTTCGCTGGCGGTGTTATTCAGATGCAGAACCGTCGCCGCGTTAACGATCATTACGCCCATACCCTCGTCCTCGATGCGAAGATGTAAACGATATTGAAGGGGCGCGTCATCCGGCGTTTTCCAGTGATAGAGCCCTGGCTTGAGGGGTTCGGGAATGATGGGGGGCGCAAAAAAACGCGTTAGGATCGAATTCATCGGCGTCTTCCTTTCATGTCTCTTGTTTCTGGAGCAGGAAGGGTACTTCGATATTGTGCGGAAACGGTGATTGTTCCTGGTTGAGAAGCGTTAAAGGACAACCACCACCACATACATCAAACACTTCACACTTCCGGCATTCATCCGGGGCATACCGCCGTTCGCGCAGCCAAAGGGCAATGTCGTGTTCCCAGATTGACTCCCACGAATCCGAGAGGATATTACCAAGTGGTTGATAGAAAGATTGGCAGGGGATCACGGCGCCATCCGGTTCGACGCACATGTTGTACATCGCGGCTGTACATGCCTTGACACCAAGTTCCATCTGGATGGGATCGAAATGGCAGTACTGCGTCGGGGTGTACCAGATCAAACGCTGACCATACCGTTGTGTGCGTCGACGTGCTTCTTCGAGCAGGGGCGGTAGCTGGTCTTCCGGGATTCCTGTACCAACTTCATTACCGCGGCCAGCATGGATCAACGCATTGCAGCCAATAGTCGGAACACCCAAGTCGGAAAGGAAGGCAATCGTCTCGCCGATTTCGGCTGCGTTGTCCGCCAGCAGCGTTGTGTTGGTCATGACATATAGATTCAGGTCCACGGCATTGCGGATACCCTCTACGGTATCCTGCCAGGCCCCTGTGGTGCGCAACATCCTGTCATGGATTTCGGCGTTGTGAGATTCGAGCGTGATCTGAACGTGATCCAAACCGGCATCCACGAGCTCTTGCAGGTAGGCGCGATCCGCCAGACGTCGGCCGTTGGAAAGCAATCCGGCGATCTGACCATTTGCGCTCACCTTGGCGATCAGTTGGGGTAGATCGTTGCGCAACGTGGCTTCGCCTCCGGTAAAGCAGATGTGGGGGATGCCGAGGGCATGGATGTGGTCGATAATCTTTTCCCACGTTGCCGTGTCGAGTTCGGGATAATTTCGTGGCCTGGCGTTGTAGCAATGGGCGCAATTGGCGTTGCAACGATAGGTGATTGCCAGGTCCATGCGGTAGGGAGCAGAAGGGGTTTCCGAGAAAGGCGGGAGCAAATCAAGTTCGAGATCGCAAATCGGACAGGCGCCATTGGGATCTGTGATTTCTTGGATCAAGGCACGCACGTCGCAGAAATCCAGCAGCGCGATTTGTTTGTTCACGCGATAGCGTTTGCGTACAGCAGAAACCGCAGCGTTTTGGGAGAAACCTTCGAGCTGAAGCCAAGCCATGAAAGTGGCTGTGGGATTGAGGTGGAAGGCACGCTGGGCATTGATCAATAACAAACCGCTGCGGTCGTCATGAACGCGCAGGTGGATTTGCACTCGATCCTCCCCGTTGATATTCGTGTAGTCATATAGGCCGGGTTTTAGATCGGCACTTCCATTCTCGGAGCCTGGGCGTTTAAAAAATTTCATCGACCACCACCGGCGCATGCACAAGCGCATCCCGCGCAGGCGCAGGCACATGCACAACTGCTGCCTCCACCACCGGAAGACCAACTACGGGTTGAGCGAGAAGGCGGTGGTGGGGGATTGGTCGTTTTCGTAACACCGTCCGTAAATGAAGCGACATTGGAGACCAGGTTATTCGACGTGTTTTGCACACCGTTTACGATCGAGGCTGCGAATTCCGATCCTGGCAATTTCGGCAGTGTCATCCCTCGACCAGCCGACGAACTTGGTGCACGTCCCGTCGTGCGGACGGTTGTTCCGGATGTTCGATAGGATGGACGATAATGGCCCCACCATATAGGAACAAACACAGGCCCTGTGCGAAATGTGCGCTGTGTGCGGTCATCGAAGTCATGATCGAGCATCGTCCATTCGAGGCCATCGTCGAAGCGTTGCGATCGGACTTCGGGTGTTTCAGCTTGTTCAACCTGTTTCCAGGCCTTCTCCATGATGGATTTGTAGTAATCTCGAGTTTCCTTAAGGCTGAATCCTTTCATTTTCTTTTGAACGGATTTAACCAAATCGATCATCAATTTCTGCAGCGCTGATTTTCGTTTGCGAGGAGTCTCGTCGATCATGGCCTTCAAAAACTCTTCTTCGTAAGGTCGTAAGCCATCCGGTTTGGGGGTGAGGCGTTCGAGTTCGAGTGGATCTTCTTTTACAACGCGTACTGCGTTTTTCTTGATCGTGGCGAAGAGAATCATTGTGAGAACACGATCGAGTGGGGTTTCAAGCAAAACAGCGGCTTCGATGGCCGTTAGACCGCGTTTGATCCCATGACCTTCGATAGCGATTTTAGGCGGTAGATAGGCGAGTTTGCGTCGGCGAGCGGAGAAGACCGCCAGTGCTATGAAGCCACCGAAAACGAGGACGACTCCACCACAGCACAAACCGCCCATGAGGGTTTCTTCGGATATGCCCAGTTGGTAACTGATGCTGGGTGTGAGAATCGATCCCTCGGGAACGTACTTGCGCGGGAAAGATGCTCCGAATTTGTAGGCTGTGTACCCATTGGCATCTACGTTTTCCCACGCGTATATGATCCGGCCATTAGAATCAATGTCTGGGTAAGGACTATCGTACGGCCATCCGGAAGGCGATTTGTGACAACGGGGTTCATCCGGCTGGACTCCGGGCGGAAGATGGAATACCACAAGAAGTTCTGTGGAGCCGTGGACAAATTCGCGGTCAAAGGAAGTTGGAACGAATACACCGCTGGCGTATTCGCTGTCGTCATCATCGTAGTAGAGTACATCTCGGATGCCGGAAATCGTGAAATGGACTTTGCCGGTATCGCCCGGTTGAATCTCATTTGCGCCGAGTCCCAATTCGACGCCGTACTCCACAAAGGCTGATGGCGAGATGTTCCCGATCGGATGTCCGTCCACGCTGGCTTCTGCGCTGTAAAGATCGTAGATTTCTGTTGGCAGTCCAACATCGACGTAGTCGATCGGTGATGCATGCGTGTCGTTTGTAAAAACCATGAGATATTCGAGCCGCATGCTGCCATCTTCTTCCCAGAAGACATCGACATACATGCTGTCGAGACTGAAAGAGTAGGTCTTCGCATGGGCAGAAACCGGCGAGAGTAAAATGGCTGATAGAATGATTAACCGCAAGATCACATGGAAACGTCGCATACCCTTCACCTCACAAATGAAAAAAGGAAAGGAACCTCACCATTTCGGTTCCTCACTGAGTTGGTAACTCGTACCACAATATGGACAAGAGACAAGCGGAGCGCCGGCCATCATTTTAACATTGTCGGAAGTAAGTGTGCCGCCGCAGCTTCTGCAGGTGAGCGTCTCAAGCTCGATATCCCCCGAAAGTTCAATTTTCTGGATAAATTCGGTTTTCTGAACGTCCTTGCGTCCAGCGAACCAGATCAAACCGAATCCACTGGCAACGAGAATCACACCAATGATGATCCAGAGAACACCCTGAGAACTGGCGCCTGATGCAAATAGGAAAAGGACGCCGAAGAAAATCAATATTGCAGCTGCGATGTATGCAATTAACTTTCCTGATGACATCATGCCTCCCTGTTAACGATAACTTGTCTCAGTCTAGCAAATCCTTCGTTTTGAGACAATAGACAATTGATTGATTATAAACCGCTATGACTTTATTCTGGGCTTGACGTGACGCTCGACTACGCTAGAATGTTAGGGCTTGTGTGCCAATCTCCCGATCCAAGCTCTCGTCGATAGGTGGTTTCCATTGGTAAACACGAAAGCGTTGACCCTAATTCCAGCATGGAACGAGGTTGATTTTATCGCACCGATTGTCTCTGCGATAGTTGGACGTTATCCTGTCCTTGTGGTGGATGATGGATCCACAGATGCCACGCCTCGGGTTGCCAAGGATTTGGGTGCAACCGTGATCAGTCATCCTGAGAACCGGGGAAAGGGAATTGCATTACTCACTGGTTTCCAGTGGGCGATTGACAATCAATATGATGTCGTCATCACCCTGGATGCCGATGGACAGCACGATCCGGAAGAAATCCCAAAATTTCTTGAAGCATACGAGCAATCCGGGGCTGATCTCATCATCGGCCGGCGTGATTTCCGGCAAATGCCTTTTCCCAACAATTTCGCCAATCGAATTGGTTCGTTCCTGCTTTCATTGGTATTGGGTCGGCGGATACTCGACAATCAGTGTGGCTATCGGCTGCATTCGCGCCAACTTCTAAAGTCTCTGGATCTGAAGGCAACGGGGTTTGAACTGGAAGTTGAGCTGGTTATTATGGCGGTCTGTAAGGGTTTTCAATTGAATTGGGTCGATATTCGCACGATCTATGGTACAGGGAAGAAGAGTTATTTTCACCCCTGGCATGACTCCCTGCGTTTTTTAAAAATGGTCGGTTTCGCGTATCGCATGCGCCGAGCCAATGCCGGTACGAAGACGTTATAATCGTATGAATGATTGGAACTTCGGATTTATCTACGGCATTTTTCTAATAGATACATTGGATGGATAAATTATGAACCTTATATCTTTTATGAGTACACGAATGGCGCCAATTTTGGGACTTCTCATCGTAAAAATTCTCAATCGGGAACAGACGTACCGATTCGCGGATTGGGTGACTCGCCGCATTGTTGCCAAGAAGGATTCGGATATGATCCGTGCCGTCCGCTCGAATCAAGCCGTGGTACGCGGTTTGCCTTTCGATGCTCCAGAACTTGATGACGCCGTATTCGAGGTCATCCAAAATTCGGCTCGCGGATATGTGGATTGGTATCGGGCTACGCATGGCGGCCCGGAAGCCGTTAAGGCATCCATCGAAATCGATCCAAAACTCATTGACTACTTCGAAGAAGCCCAGGCGGATAAACGCGGTATGGTCATCGTTGGCGCCCATATGAGCAGCTTCAATATATTGCTCCTGGCCTTGGGTGTTCACGGTTTTCCCATACAGGCACTTTCCTTTGCCAATGTTCAGGGTGGTGTGCATGTCGATAATGCCGTGCGCCGACGTTTCGGGTTGTATTTGACTCCCATATCGCCGAAATCTCTTAAAGAGGCCATTCGGCGGTTGAAAAACGGTGGTCTGGTCATGACGGCGGTGGATCGTCCTGATGTAGGGGGTGATGAGCTGGTATTCTTTGGACGAAAAGTAGTCTTGCCCATCGGGCCTGCTCGCCTGGCTGTTGCCACCAATTCTCGCGTTCTTACCGGAATGATACAGACCGTCGACATGAACAAGTACCGTGCGGTCGCCGTGCCACCGATCGATCCTGTCATCACCGGTGACCGAGACAAGGATGTCATCAATCTGGCACAGCGATACATCGAGGTTGTCGAAGAATATATCCGCAAACGACCTGGGGAGTGGCTTATGTTTCTGCCCATATGGCCGGATGAACTCCCTTCGAAACCGGTTTCCTGATCATTGGAGAATCGAGGAATTCAACCGATGACGGACGAATCGATCCGCACGAGGGTAGAGCAGCTCAAGGATGAAATCCGGCAGCACAATTATCACTATCACGTACTTGACTCTCCCATTATCAGTGATGCCGAATTCGACCGGTTGCTGTGGGAATTAAAAGAACTCGAGGAACAATATCCGGAATTAAGGACCCCCGATTCACCCACTCAGCGTGTCGGTGGAGCGCCCGCTGAGGGGTTCCAACGTGTTCCACATCCTCGCTCCATTCTCAGTCTCGGAAATGCTTTCGATGCCGACGAAGTTCGCTCCTGGTATGCGCGAATCCGGAAGCTGGATGAGAGCGTTCAGCATGCAGTTTTTACCGTTGAGCCGAAGCTGGACGGTTTGACGGTTGTTTTGCATTACGAGGATGGCGTATTCACCCTCGGTGCCACACGCGGCGATGGCGAGACGGGCGAAGATATCACCGCCAACCTGCGAACTGTGCGAAGCTTGCCCCTCCGGATTCCGGTTGCGGATTACAAGGGAAACGTCCCCGCAAATTTGGTCGTTCGAGGGGAGGCGATTATTCTGCTCTCCGATTTCGAGGAACTCAATCAAAGATTGGCGAAAGCTGGAGAGCGCACGTATGTAAATCCCAGAAACACGGTCTCGGGCGCGTTGCGACAACTGGACTCAAGCCTAACAGCAAAGCGGCCCATCAGTCTGCGGTGTTATGCCATTGTAGAAATAGATGGGGTCATCGCGGATACGCAATCCAAGGCGCTGGAACTGCTTGGTGAATTGGGTTTCCCGGTGGTTGAGTATCTCTCGCTGTGTAATGATATTGAAGAAGCCATCACGGCCGCAGAGAAGATGGTGCAGATTCGCGACACCATGCCATATGAAGCGGACGGCGTGGTGATCAAGTTAAATAATCTGCAGTTGTCTGAAAGTTTGGGTGTGGTTGGCAAGGATCCACGCGGCGCAATTGCCTTCAAGTTCCCGGCGCAAATTGTTACAACGAGGCTGGAGGATATCGGCATTAACGTGGGGCGAACGGGCGTGATCACTCCCTTCGCCATTCTCGAACCCGTGGAAGTTGGCGGTGTAACCGTGCGACAAGCGACGTTACACAACTTCGATTTCATCAAGGAGAAGGACATTCGTATCGGCGATCGCGTGTTATTAAAACGCGCCGGTGACGTAATACCCTACGTGATCGGCCCGGTTCTCGATGCGCGCAGCGGAGAGGAAGCGCCTTATTCCATCCCCGAGAGCTGTCCTTCCTGTGGGGCGCAATTAGAGCGTGTCGAAGGTGAAGTGGGGGTGTATTGCGTTAATGCTGCCTGTCCTGAACAATTGATTCGCAACGTGGAACACTTCGTCTCTCGCAGTGCGATGGATATCGAAGGTATGGGGATCAAAGTCGCCAGTTTGTTGGTCGAAAAGGGATTTATTAAGGACGTCGCCGACTTGTACACATTGGATCGGGATGCCCTGTTGGAACTCGAAGGGTTTGGTGAAAAACGCGTAGACAATTTACGCGAAGCCATCGAGGAATCAAAAAACCAGTCGCTAGCTCGTTTGATCAACGCCCTGGGAATCCGAGGGGTTGGTGAAGTCGTCGCTGCAGAACTGGCGCGTCGATATAAAAACCTGGATACGCTTTCTGAGGCCAAGGTCGAAGCGTTAGAAGACGTGGAAGGTATTGGGCCCAATATTGCCACTGCCATCGTCGATTGGATGCAGGCGCCATCGAACCAAGTGTTGCTGGAAAAATTCAAGCGGGAGAAGGTTTGGCCGCAGGAAGTCGAATCCGGTAAAGTTCCAGGGCCAAAGGTGTTAGATGGTTTGACTTTCGTTCTAACGGGTGCGTTGCCAACGATGACGCGGCAGGAAGCAAAAGTGTTGATCGAGGATCATGGTGGTAAAGTAAGCAGCAGCGTGAGCAAACGAACGTCATATGTGGTCGCGGGTGACTCTCCGGGATCGAAACTGCAGCAAGCAGAGAAAATGGATGTCCCGATCCTCGATGAAGATGGCTTGCAGCGTTTGATAAATAACGGATTGGAACGCTAAGCGTTCTTTTATTTTAAGTTGTCTCCCTGGTTCGATAAACGATGAAAGCGATTCATTTAAAACGCGGCCGTGAACGATCTGTGAACCGACGACATCCCTGGATTTTTTCCGGAGCGGTCGAACGCGTTGACGGCAATCCACAATCTGGCGAAACCGTCGATGTACTGGATCACACCGGTGCCTGGTTGGCCAGAGGTGCGTATTCTCCACACTCCAGCATTCGAGTGCGGATTTGGACCTGGGATGCGGATGAAGCCATCGATAAGGTTTTTTTCGAGCAGCGGATCGAGGCCGCCATCAATGCTCGACGTGGTCTGCGCGATGAGCCAGAAGTCAATGCGTATCGAGAAATCCACGCCGAGTCGGACGAGCTGCCGGGTTTGATCGTCGATCGCTATGCTGATGTGCGTGTCGTTCAGTTCTTGACGACCGGGGTTGAATTCTGGCGGGAACCGATCCTGTCGATTTTGGCGTCCATTGGCAAATGCAGGACAATCTACGAGCGTTCGGACAGTGAAGTGCGCATGAAGGAGGGATTGCCGCAGCGCGCGCTTCATGTCTCTGGCGATGAAGCGGATGAAGAGATACTCATCCGAGAATATGGGCTGCAGTTTCATGTGGATGTTCGTCAAGGGCAAAAAACAGGCTTCTACCTGGACCAGCGAGAGAATCGGAAGATCGTACGCTCGCTCGTGAACGGAAAAGAGGTGCTTGATTGCTTTTGTTACACCGGTGGTTTCACGCTTGCCGCGTTGGTAGGCAATGCAAAGCATGTGGCTTCGATCGACTCTTCGGCAAACGCGCTGGCACTTGCGCGTCGAAATGTGGACTTGAATGGGTCCTACTCCGATCGTTGCGAATGGATTCAGGGCGATGTATTTACCGTGTTACGTACACTACGCGATCATGATTCATCCTTTGAGGTCATCGTCCTCGATCCGCCAAGATTTGCACCGACGGCGTCGACGAAAGAAAGGGCTGCGCGGGCCTATAAGGATATCAATCTCCTGGCATTCAAGCTCCTACGTAAGAGTGGGGCGCTGATAACCTTTTCCTGCTCCGGCGGTGTGTCGCCGATGTTATTCGAGCAGATCGTTGCCGGCGCGGCGCTCGATGCAGGTGTTACGGCGAAAATTGTGGGTTGGTTAAGCCAGCCGCAGGATCACCCAGTAGCGCTCCATTTCCCCGAGGGACGATACTTGAAAGGTTTGGTATGCCGACTTGTGTGATCTGCGTCTTTATCCGGATAGCAGGGTTGTTTATATCGGAACGTGTCGGTTAAAATAGTTAGGTGGCCTCAGGATATTTCTTAGTATGGTTGGTTCACCGCTGTCACGGCTCGAAAGAAAGATGCGAGGTGTTTGATGCTTCCTTTACGTGATATTAATCCCACACGCCGGGTTCCAATTCTCACCTATGCATTGGTCGCATTGAACGTGCTGGTTTTCTTGTGGCAGGACAGTATACCGAAAAGTGAATTGCAATCGATGTTCATGGATCTTTCCGTCGTGCCATCTGAAATTACCGCATCGCCGTTCGCTTTCGAGTCATTCATGGACATCGTACGCAGCATGTTTTTCCATGGCGGATGGGCACATCTTCTCGGCAATATGCTCTACTTATGGCTTTTTGGGGACAACGTCGAAGATCGCTTGGGGAAACTGGTGTTCCTGTTCCTCTATTTTGCCAGCGGTTTCACAGCAGCGTTTGCGCAGGTTATGATCAATCCGAATTCGATCATACCTCTCGTCGGCGCCAGCGGCGCCATTGCCGGGGTGTTAGGCAGTTACCTTGTATTGTTCCCTGGTGTGAGAGTACAGGGCATCGTTCCACTGGGTTTTTTCTCGAGACTATCTGAATGGCCAGCATGGTCGGTTCTGGCATTGTGGTTTGTACTGCAGTTATTCAATGGTCTTTTTTCCATCGGAGTGGACACTTCCGCCGGAGGCGGCGTCGCGTTCTTCGCTCATATCGGCGGTTTTGTATTGGGCCTCGTGCTAACTCTGATTCTGATGGTCTTCATCCGGCAACCTCCTGCAGAAGAACGCCGTCAGGCGCTCTACATGCGCTCGCAAAAGTATCGTTTCTAATCATGCTGGAAATTCACAGTCTCTCTCTGGGAATGGTCCAGGCTTATCTGCTGGCCTTCGATCAGGGTCTAATTCTGGTGGATGCAGGTATGCCCGGTTATGTGAATCGCGTCATAAGAAAAGTATCTTCATTGGGGCGGGGAGATCTTCGTTTGATCTTCATCACACATGCGCATATTGATCATTACGGCAGCGCGGCTGCGTTGAGGCGGGCAACGGATGCACCGATTGCAATTCATTACGAGGATGAAGAGGCTATGTCACGGGGAGAGACCCCTCTCGGTGAAGCGCGTGGAAGAGGGAGAATCGTGGGTGCGATCATGCCGCTGGTCGAACGTTTGATACCATTGGAACCTACGAAACCCGATATAGTTCTGAAGGATGGTGATTCGCTGCGCGACTTCGGACTTGATGCCTGCGTTTTGCACACTCCAGGGCACACCATGGGCTCATCCAGCCTGATTGTGGAAGGTACATTCGCATTTGTCGGCGACCTGCTCTCGGCGAGTGGAAAACCACATGCGCAGCGTCTGTTTGCGCAAAATTGGCCGGCTATTGAACGTAGCATCGATCGACTCAAGTCAATGCAGCCGGAGTGGATTTACACTGGCCATGGTAAAAAGCCGTTGAAGTACCAGGAATTAATCAAGCTTGAGATGGATTAGAAATCATTTTAAAGCGTGAGATACGTTTTACGATTTCGTACCTCTTTACAAAGGTGCGATTTCTTTTCATATATTCGCCGTTTCATCTTTGGTTCTACGGTGTTGATGTATATAGATTGAATTGCAGGGAAGAGCTCTGATGGCGACATTTATCAATTCGACTGATATATCGATGGAGTGACAGGGATGCCTCGATTACAAAAGCTTCCAAAAGTTGTTTTCCGTTTGATGCGCTTGCCTCCGCGTGTGATTTACGCTCTCGGTTTGGGTTCAATCATGGGGCGCTTGGTGCTATTGCTTACAACTCGCGGTCGCAAGACTGGGCGGCAGTACATCACACCGCTTCAATTCGCAAAAGACCGTAACCATCTATTGCTTGGTTCCATGCGCGGGAAAGAAGCAGATTGGTATCGTAACATCGTAGCTGATCCGCATGTCAGTGTGCAGCTGGGCTCTCGTCAATTTGAGGCCGTCGCAGAACCGATTGAAGATCCTGAGCAAATTACGGATTTTCTGGAATTGCGACTTTCACGTCATCCGCGCATGATCGCCAGTATGCTGCGGGCAGAAGGATTGGCTCCTCCGTGGACGCGTGAAAAATTGGCAGGTTATGCGCGACAAATTGCGGTCGTCGCCATCCCGGTTTCGAAAAGTTACGTCGAGCCCGAAGAATCGAGAATTAGTGACTGACAGCCTGATAGGTTGATCATTTTCATACGTGCTAAAAATCTAAGAATACAAACGAGGCAAGGAATGCCAAAATATCGATTGATCGTGAATCCAATATCCGGACGAGGGGCGGGCGCAGAGGCGATACCAATGTTGCGCCAGGAATTGTCGATGGCCGGCCTAGATTACGATTTGGAGCTTACCCAAAGCCCCTGGCACGCAGCGGAACTGGCACGAGCGGCTGTCGGCGATGGGTGTAGATATGTTGTGGCCGTAGGCGGCGACGGAACGTCGAACGAAGTGCTAAACGGGTTGATGCAGGCGAAGGATGCGGGTGAGGGCTCCGCGGTAATGGGGGTAATAGGAGTCGGACGTGGAAATGATTTCGCCTTTGGGATGGGCGTTCCCGGCGGAATTAAAGAAGGCTGCGAGACCTTACGTAATGGCCATCGACGTACGGTCGATGTCGGCTGTGTAACCGGCGGGTTGTATCCGAATGGACGTTATTTTGGAAATGGCGTTGGGATCGGTTTCGATGCCGTTGTCGGTTTCGAGGCTTTGAAAATGAAACGCTTGTCTGGTTTCCTTTGCTATGTTATTGCGGCGCTGAAAACGATGTTCTTGTATTTCAAAGCGCCTACGGTTCGAGTCGAGTTTGATGGGCAGGCGATTGAAATCCCTGCGTTGATGGTTTCGATTATGAACGGACGCCGCATGGGTGGGATTTTCCTGATGGCGCCGGATGGGGAAAACGACGATGGCCAGTTTGATGTGTGCGTCGCGGAAGAAGTAAAGAAAGCGACGATCTTCGCACTGATTCTGCGCTTCATGCGGGGCACACAAGCATCGCATCCGTCCATTCGTATGGCGCGTACGAATACGATCCGCGTGACTGCGCTTCGCGGAACTTTGCCTGCTCACGCGGATGGCGAGACACTTTGCACTGAGGGAAATCAGTTGACATTGACAATGCGACCTGGGCAACTAGAAATTATCACGCCATAGTGATGACTATGAAATCGAATTTCAGACTCGCTGCCGTAAATTTCGCTTTTCGAGCATTTACTAATATGACATGCCGGGTTCATGCAGGGTCACTTGATCGTATTCCGGATCGTGGTCCTTTGATTATTGTTGCCAACCACGTTAACTTCCTCGATCTTCCCATCATGTACCCGCGAGTATATCCCAAACCAGTCACCGGTTTCGCCAAGGTGGAGACGTGGGATAACCCGATCATGGCCTATGTGTTTGATATTTTGGAGGCGATACCGATTCATCGAGATGAAGTTGACGTTACTGCCTTACGCAAAGCGCTCGATATTCTCGAGCAGGGAAAGATCATCGCAGTGGCTCCTGAAGGCACACGTAGTGGTAACGGGCGGCTGCAACACGGAAAATCGGGAGTGGTGATGTTGGCGTTGAAGAGCGGCGCGCCTTTGCTGCCGATTGTCTATTACGGGGGAGAGAAGTTCCGGGAAAACATACGCAGGTTGAAACGCACTACGGTGCACATCGACGTAGGGAAACCTTTCTGTCTCGATACCCATGGTGAACGCATTACGCGCGATGTACGAGATAAGATGGTCGATGAAATTATGTGTCAATTGGCAGTGTTATTGCCTAGAGAATACCGAGGTGTATATAAGGGTCAGGATATTTCCTCAAAACAATACCTCAAATATCTCCTGGATTCAACTACCAAGTGCAACAGCGGGTGAGTGATTGAAGAATACCTGATTCGGTGATTTGAAGCCAAGACATTTTCTGGGTCGGTTGTTGAGTCTCTCCGTGACGAATTCGATTTCTTGCTTAGTGATGGTGG